>NZ_JBQTHN010000127.1:0-11072 GCF_052389815.1 Bradyrhizobium sp.
AACCATTGCGCGGGGAAGGTCGGGATGTCCTGGCTGTACCTGTCAAATCCGTGTGCGTTTTCTTACTACCGTTGCACACGGTGCTGCGGGCGCAGCCGGCGCCCGGCCTTCTCCGCGCCCTCTACTCAAGAGGGAGCAAACGAAATTGCAGAACCCGGGCGAGAACGAGCCGCGGGAATGAGCGCTCATGTTTCCACGTCATTGCGAGCGAAGCGAAGCAATCCAGCTTTCCGCCGGCGCAGATAAGGTGGAATGCTTCGCGGAGCCTGTCATCCGGCGGCGCTTCGCGCCGACCGGGTGGCTCGCAAGGACGGTGCGTTGGCAGCGCGGTAATCCCGCTACTCTGCCGCCTTCTCCGCCACGGCCGGCCGATGCCGCGCCGCCGGATGCCGCTCGTCGAGGCGCGCACGGCCCGCACCGAACAATTTCTCCCGCAAGGTGCCCGGCGCATATTCTGCCTTGTAGCGCCCGCGCCGCGTCAGCTCCGGAACCAGCATGTCGGCAATATCCTCGAAATCGCCCGGCGAGACGGCAAAGGGCATGTTTAGCCCGTCGACGTCGGTGGCCTCGAACCACGCTTCCATCTCGTCGGCGACTTTCTCCGGCGTACCCACGATCACCGGCCCGATGCCGCCGATACCGACATGCTGCGCCACCTCGCGGACGGTCCATATACGATCGGGATCGGCGCGGGTGATGTTGTCCATCGCGCTGCGGCCGGCATCGTTGGTGACGTGGCGCACTTCCTGGTCGAGGGCCATCTGCGAGAAGTCGACGCCGGTCCAGCCCGACATCAGCGTCAGCGCGCCCTCCGGGCTGATGTGGCGGCGATAGTCCTCGTATTTCGCTTTCGCCTCGGCCTCGGTCCGTCCCAGGATCACCGTGAACATGGAGAACATCAAGACTTCCTCGGGATTGCGCCCGGCTGCCGCGGCCAGCTCGCGAATGGCGGCAACGCGCGGCGCAATCACCTTCGCCGACGGTCCCGACATGAACACGCATTCGGCATGTTGCGCGGCAAACTGCCGGCCGCGCGGCGAGGTGCCGGCCTGGTACAGCACGGGCGTCCTCTGCGGCGAGGGCTCGCTGAGGTGAATCGCATCGAGGCGATAGTTCTTCCCCTCATGCGCGATGCGGTGCACCTTCGCTGGATCGGCAAAGACGCCGCGGGCACGGTCGCGCAGCACTGCATCGTCCCGCCAGCTGCCCTCCCAGAGCTTGTAGACCAGCTCCATATATTCGTCCGCGATGTCGTAGCGGTCGTCATGGGCGGTCTGCTTGTCCCTGCCGGCGCCGCGCGCGGCGCTGTCGAGATAGCCGGTGACGACGTTCCACCCTACGCGCCCGTCGGTGAGATGATCGAGCGTCGACATCCGCCGCGCGAACGGGTAGGGCGGTTCGAAGGAGAGATTGGAGGTGACGCCGAAGCCGAGATGCTTCGTCACCGCCGCCATCGCAGGGATCAGCATCAACGGCTCGTTGGCCGGCGTCTGCGTCGCGTGGCGCAAGGCGGCATCGGGGCTGTTGCCATAGACGTCGTAGACGCCGAGCACGTCGGCGAGGAACAGCCCGTCGAAGCGGCCGCGCTCCAGCGTCTTCGCCAGGTCGATCCAGTAGGGCAGGCGGTTATATTCGGCCGTGCGGTCGCGCGGATGCGTCCACAATCCCGGCGACTGGTGCGCCACGCAGTTCATGGCGAAGGCGTTGAGGCGGATCTGTTTCGTCATTGGTGCAACGCTTCCGGCTGGGATGGAAATTGTTGCATGTGGACGGGGATTAGCAAGGCCAAATCGGCTCTGCTAGGCTCGAGGAAGATCGCCTGTTGCGAAATGGAAAGAAGCGAATGAGCAGAGCCGACGCGATTGACCGGGCGCGAGAACATTTTCGTTCCGGCGAGTTCCTGAAGATATTGGATCGCCGGGTCGGCTACCGCACCGAGAGCCAGCAGCCGGACTCCGGCGCCGCGCTGCGCGCCTATCTGGTCGAGGATTTGCAGCCGGCCTTTACCGAACTCGGATTCACGACGCGGCTGGTGGAGTCGCCCAGCGGCAAGGGGCCGTATCTGCTGGCCGACTATCGCGAGGACGCCTCGCTGCCGACCGTGCTGACGTACGGCCATGGCGACGTCGTCGACGGCATGGCGGGCGAGTGGCGCGACAATCTCGATCCCTGGCGCACCACCGTCAAGGGTGAGCGCGTCTATGGCCGCGGCACCGCCGACAACAAGGGCCAGCACAGCATCAACATGTCGGCGCTCTCCATGGTGCGCGCGGCGCGCGGCGGCAAGCTCGGCTTCAACGCCAAGTTTCTGATCGAGACCGGAGAGGAGATCGGCTCGCCCGACCTGCGCAAGGTCTGCGAGAGTCATCGCGAGGAACTCAAGGCCGATCTCTTCGTCGCCTCCGACGGGCCGCGGTTGTCCGCGGAGCGGCCGACGATTTTTCTCGGCTGCCGCGGCGGCCTGCGTATCCATCTTGACGTGAATTTGCGCGATGGCGGGCACCATTCCGGCAATTGGGGCGGCGTGCTCGCCAATGCTGCGACGATCCTGTCCAACGCCATTGCCTGTCTCGTCAATGAAAAGGGGCAGATGCAGCTCGAGGCGCTGAAGCCGCCGCGCATCTCCAATGCGATCCGCAACGCGCTCGCCGACGTCAAGGTCGAGCCGACGGCGGACGAGCCGCAGCTGTCGCCGAACTGGGGCGAAGACGGGCTATCGGCGGCCGAGCGGCTCTACGCCTGGAACACGCTGGAGGTGCTGGCGATGACGTCCGGCAACATCGCAAGCCCGGCCAACGCCATTCCGGGCGAGGCACATGCGGTGCTGCAGTTGCGTTTCGTGGTCGGCACAAGGATCGAGCAGGCCGTCGATGCCGTCCGAAAACACCTCCACGCCCGGGGCTTCCCCATGGTCGAGGTGAGCGCGGCGCAGAGCTTTGCCGCCTCGCGCACCGACTTCGACAGCCCCTGGATCAACTGGGCCGCGGAATCGATCCGGCGGACCACGGGAAAGGCACCGGCGATCCTGCCCAACTTCGGCGGTTCGCTGCCCAACGACGTGTTCTCGGAAGGGCTGGGGCTGCCGACGATCTGGGTACCGCATTCCTATCCCGGCTGCTCGCAGCATGCGCCGAACGAGCACATCCTGATGCCGGTGACGGAAGAAGCGCTCGCGATCATGGCCGGCCTGTTCTGGGATCTCGGCGAGAAGGGAGCACGCGCATGATCCGGAAAAGTGGGCACCGGTTTTCCGACAAGATCATGCGCAAAAAACAAGAGAGCCTGAGCGTCAAACCCCCTCGTCGAGCGCCACCAGCTCGCGCTTCCTGCGCAGCGCCGGCAGCAGCGGCCCGATCAGCAGCGCCACGGCGAACAATAGGCACGCCGCCGAAATCGGCCGCGTCACGAAGGTGGAGAGATCGCCCTGCGAGAGGATCAGCGACTTGCGCAGGTTGTTCTCCATCATCGGTCCGAGCACGAAGGCCAGCACCAGCGGCGCCGGCTCATAGCCGAGCTTGCGCATGAAGTAGCCGATCACGCCGAAGGCGATCATGACGTAGACGTCGAACACGTTGTTGCTCGAGCAATAGACGCCGATGATGGTGAAGAGGATGATGAGCGGGAACAGGATGTTGTACGGCAGCTTGAGCAGCTGCACCCACATCCCGATCATCGGCAGGTTGAGCACCAGCAGCATTAGGTTGCCGATATACATGCTGGCGACGATGCCCCAGAACAGCCCGGGGTTCTGCGTGATCATCAGCGGCCCGGGTTGCAGACCGTGAATCACGAAGGCGCCGAGCAGGAGCGCCATCACCACGTTCGGCGGGATGCCGAGCGTCATCAGCGGGATGAAGGCGCCGCCGGCCGCTGCGTTGTTCGCCGCCTCCGGCCCCGCGACGCCCTCGATCGCGCCATTGCCGAAACGCTCGGGCGTCTTCGACAACCGCTTCTCGAGCGCATAGGAGGCAAAGGAAGCCACCACCGCCCCGCCACCGGGCAGGATGCCGAGAAAGAAGCCGAGGAGAGTGCCGCGGCCCATCGGTCCGGCGCTGGCCTTCCAGTCTTCCTTGCTGGGAAGCAAGTGGTTGATCTTCGTATTGATGACGTCGCGCCGGATCACGTGCTCGGTGTTGATCAGCACCTCGGCAACGCCGAACAGGCCCATCACGACCGGCACGAGGCCGATGCCGTCGATCAGCTCCAGGCGGCCGAAGGTCAGGCGCGGCTGCGCGGTGATGCTGTCGAGCCCGATCAGGCCGAGCACGATGCCTATGCAGGCCATCAACAGCGCCTTGGCCATCGATCCCTGCGTCAGGAAGGTCAGCACCACCAGGCCCAGCACCATCAGGCTGAAATATTCGGCCGGTCCGAAGGCGATGGCGACGCTGGCGAGCTTCGGCGCCACCAGCATCAGGGCGATCAGCGCAAAAGTGCCGGCGATGAAGGAACCGAAGGCGGAGATGCCGAGGGCAGGGCCGGCGCGGCCGCGCTTGGCCATCTGATGCCCGTCGATGCAGGTAACGACGGAGGCGGCCTCGCCGGGAATGTTGACCAGGATCGAGGTGGTGGAGCCGCCATACATCGAGCCGTAATAGATGCCGGCCATCATGATGATGCCGGATTCCGGCGTGCCCGACAGTGTGACGGGCAGGAGCAGCGACATTGCCGAGATCGGGCCGATGCCAGGCAATACGCCCACCAGCGTGCCGATGAAGACGCCGATGAAGCAATAGAGCAGGTTGATCGGCGCCAGCGCGACACCGAGCCCGTGCGCGACATTGATCAATGTATCCATGGCGCGCGCTCTAGCCTATTTCGAACATGCCGGACGGCAGCTGGATGCCAAGCATCTTCTTGAGCAACCACCACATGCCGCCAGGGACGAGGACGGAAACCGGCAGCGCGAGCTCCCAGCGCACCGGATCGATCAGCCGCATCAGCAGCAGCACCAGCGGTATGGAGGACAAGAGGAAGCCGAAGGGATCGAGCGCAAAGGCAAAGGCGATGAGGCAGGCAATCACGATGGCAGGCTTGCTCCAGCGCGCATTCTGCCAGCGCGAGCCGAAGGTCGGCCCGCCTTCGCTGAGCGCAGCGACGATGATGGTCGCGGCGAACAGGCACATCAGGATGCCCGTGTAAAACAGCACATAGCCGGAGCCGGGATCGTTGACAGTGCCGAGCTTGAGCTTGAGGCCGGACCGGATCACGAAGATGCCGAGCGCAAGGCCGATCAGACCGCCCCAGAGCTCGGAATTGTTGAGGCGGAATTTGACGTTGCCTTGATCGTTCATTGATTCTCTCTGGGTCGTTCCCCGGACGCGGCGCAGCGCGAAGCGGGGCGCTGCAGATCCGGGGTCCATCTCGGCGTGGGTCCCGGCCCTGCGGTGCATCGCACCGGACGATGCTTCGCATCGCCGGGAGAGCGCTGCACCGCAGGGCCGGGACGCGAGCGTTGTCAGTTTTTCTTCGCGAGCCCGAGTTTCTCGACTACCTTGCGTTCGGACTCCGTCACCTCGACGACGGCCTTCTTGTAGTCCTCGGTGTTCTTGTAGTTCGGCACCATGTCGAATTTGGCGAGCGTCGCGATCACGGCCGGATCGTCAAGCGCCTTCTTGAAGGCGTCGTGCAGCTTGGCGACGATCTTTGGGTCCATGCCCTTCGGACCGGCGATGCCGAACGGCGAATCGTAGACCATGGGATAGCCGAGCTCCTTCAGCGTCGGCACGTCCTTGTAGTTCGGCGAACGGACGCCGGTCCACACCATCAGCAGGCGCAGCTTGCCGGCATCGACCAGCGGCCGCCAGCCGGTGGAATCCGCCTGCAGCATGGTGTGCTGGCCGAGCACGGCGGCGTTGGTCTCCGCCCCGCCCTTGAACGGAACCTGGGTGAGCTTGATTCCAGCCATCGTCGCGATCTGCTCCATGCCGATGTGCAGCGAGGTGCCCGCACCCGGAGTCGCATAAGTGACCTTGCCGGGGTTCGCCTTGGCAAACTCGACCACGTCCTGCCACTTCTTGAACGGCCCTTCCGCGCTGGTGGTGACGCCGAAAGTGTAGCCGGTGAGGTGGACGATGTAGGTGAAGTCCTTGGACGGGTCCCACGACACTTCCTGCATCAGCGGCAGGCGGAACACCGTGATCGGGATTTGCGCGATGGTATAGCCGTCGGGCTTGGCGGAGACCGCCATCGTGGCGGGGCCGACCGTTCCGCTGCCGCCGGCCTTGTTGTCGACGACGATCGGCTGGCCCAGCACCTTGGAGGCGCTCTCGGCCATCGCGCGCATCACGAGGTCGGTCGATCCGCCGGCAGGCCAGGGCACGATCAGGGTGATCGGCTTGGTCGGATAGTCCTGCGCGCCGGCCGCAGCCGACACCAGCATGCCGACGGCGGCGAGCGCAATTTTCAGGCGGCGTCGTTGGAACATATGATGTTGCAACATATCGAGGCTCTCCCGTGCGGTCCGGTTGGCGCCGGACCGATGTTGTTGTCTTCCATGGCCTGCGATCTTCCCCGAAATCGATGGCGAAGGAAAGCGCATAGCCTGTTGCCGCAGCTGCACGGGTGGGCCCATGCGACAAATAGTCAGCGCGCCGTGCCGGGAGGCGGAATATGGCTACGCCGCGCGGCGCAGATTGAACGCGCCGGCTGCGATGGCAGCCGGCCTGCCGTCGATCAGGTCGGCGGCCAGCCGGGCGCTGCCGCAGGCGAGCGTCCAGCCGAGCATGCCGTGGCCCGAATTGACGAACAGTTCGGGAAGCGGCGACCAGGCGATGATCGGCCGGCTGTCGGGCGTCATGGGGCGAAGGCCGCACCATGGCTGGACGTCACCGTCAGCCTCGATGCCGAGCAGCTCGCCCGACGCGCGGCGCAGGACGTCGACGCGGGCGGGATCGATGCTCCGGTCGTTGCCGTCGAGATCGGCGATGCCCGCGACCCGGATTGCCGTGCCCGCCTCGCGCGCCAGCGGCGCAAACACCAGCTTGCGCTCGAAATCGGTGACGCTGTGGCGAAGCGTGCCGGCCTGGCGGGCGGGCTGCAACGTGATGCTGTAGCCCTTGACCGGGTAGATCGGCAGGTAGAAACCGCAGGCGCTGGCAAAGTCGCTCGACGATGCGCCCATGCAGAGAACGAACCGGTCGGCCCGGACGTGCCCGCTTCCGGTGTCCACGGCAACGAGATGTCCGCCCGATCGTACCGGGCGGGTGACGGGCGTGCCGAGCTGCCATTCGACGTTAATGCGGTGCTTCAGCCGGTCGGCCAGCGCGGCGCAGAATGCGGCGCAATCGCCGACCTGCTCGGAGGCGGTGAAGATGCCGCCGGCAAGTTCGCGTTCGCCGAGCTTGAGCGCGGGCTCCAGTGCTAGACATTCGGCCGGCGTCAGCACCTGCTGGGCGTCGCCCGCGGCGGTGTCGTCGATGACCGCGCTGCGCGCCGTGTCGAACTCGCCTTGCGAGCGGAACAGCACCAGCTTGCCGGCGGTCCGCAGTCCAAAGGCAAGACCGAGGGTTTGCGTCAACCGCGCCAGCTCGGCCCGGCTCAAGGCGGCGAGCTCGAGCTGCGCGGCGACAGTGTCGCGCACGGCGGCGGAGCGGCAGGCGAGCAGGAAGCGCACGCCCCAGGAGATCAGGCGCGGATCGAGGCCGGGGCGGATGCGCATCGGCGAGCCCCTTGCGATCAGGAGCGAGGGCAGCTTCAGCAGCGTCGCGGGCGAAGCCAGCGGCGTCACGAACGCATAAGAGAGCTGGCCGCCGTTGGCGGCGCTGGCGTCGGCGCCGGTCGCGGCATGGCGGTCGACGATGACGACGTCGTGCCCGGCCTCCGAGAGATACCATGCGGTCGTCAGTCCGATGACGCCGGCGCCCAGGACACAGATCTTCATTGCAGGACTCGTTCTTGGCTATTGTCCGGCCGAGCAGGGAAGCCGATCGGGACGTAGGTGGCGTGAACGCGGCCAGCCTAGGGCGCCGCGACCGCCATCGCCGATGCCAAGTCTGCATAATGCAAAACTTGCATCGCCGGCCCCGCCGTAGCACGCTGGCGGGAGCGCGACCTTATCGGGCGGGTTCTGGATCGGCACATGAGTGGGCGGGAATTGCAGCGGACTGCCCGGCGGCCGGCGGCGCGAGGCCATGATGCAAATCTTGCATTGGTCAGGCCGCACGCGCCTCGGTTAGGTTCGGCGCCATGGGGCAATCAATACCGTGCCAGCAGCCAATGCCGCTCGACGCTCGCCGCCTCGCGCTGTCGGCGGCGCGTTGCGGGTACGTTGCCGCCATGTCCCGCATCGAGATGGGTCGCGTGATGGAGCTACGCTGGCTGCAGGACTTCCTGATGGTGGCCGAGACCGGCAACTTCACCCGTGCCGCCGAGCGGCGCAACACGTCGCAGGCGGCGTTCAGCCGGCGCATCAAATCGCTGGAGGCCTGGCTCGGCTTCGACCTGATCGACCGCAGCGTCTACCCGACGCAGCTGACGCCGCAGGGAGAACGCTTTCGCGAACATGCCGGCGAATTGCTGCGGCAGATGCTCGATAGCCGCGACGAGCTCGGCGGCAAGCCGCTACGCGCTCACGAGCACATCCGGATCGCGTTGCCATTCGCCATGGCGACGGCGCAGCTGCCGCAGTGGTGGCAGGCCTGGTCAGCCGAACGGCGCCTGAGCTGTTCGGTGGTCGTCGGCAATATCCACGATCTCGTCACCTCACTGGTGTCTGGCAATGCGGACCTGATGATCTGCTACCACCATGCCCAGCAGCCGATCCATCTCGATCCGGATCGCTATGAGCGCGCCAGTCTCGGCACCGAATTGTTGCGGCCCTATGTCAGTGAGGCGCTGGCCGCCAAGGGCGGCATATCGCTGCCGGGCAAGGCGTCGCACCCGGTGCCGCTCCTGATGTATTCGCCCGGCGTCTATTTCGCGCGCCTGGTCGACCTCATCCTGGAAAATGCCCCCATCGCCGGCCAGCGCATGATCGAGAGCGACATGTCGGACGTGCTGTGCGAGATGGCATTGGCCGGCCGCGGCGTCGCCTGGCTCGCGGAAAGCACCGCTGCCGCGCACGGCCGCAAGGGTCTGACGGCGATCGGAGGCAATAAATGGACGCTGCCTCTGTCTTTAGTCGCATTCAAGGACCGGACGAATGGCCAGCGCTCGGTTAATCTGTTTTGGTCCGAATTGTGCAGGTATAGTGCGGTTCACGCCGGAGGCGGGCGTACCGGGTCGGTTTCGAGAACACCGGCCAAATCATCGGCCAGGCCTTCGCGATCGGGCCGCTGAAGTATCGTTAGTTGAGAACCAATAGAGGGAGAATTACGTGAAACACCGTCGGATCATCTTCTGTCTGCTTGCTGGCGCGCTGAGCACCGGGCCGGCGATGGCGCAAGGCCTCACGGGAACGTTGAAGAACATCAAGGACACCGGCACGATTACGCTCGGCCATCGCGATTCGTCGATCCCCTTCTCCTATCTCGACGACAACCAGAAGCCGATCGGCTACGCGATGGACATCTGCTACAAGATCGTCGATGCCGTGAAGAAGGAGCTCAAGCTCGACAAGCTCGAGGTCAAGCTCAACCCGGTGACGTCGGCGACGCGCATCCCGCTGATGGCGAACGGCACCATCGATCTCGAATGCGGCTCGACCACCAACAATGCCGAGCGGCAGAAGCAGGTCTGGTTCACCAACACCCACTTCCTGACCGCGAGCCGCTACGTTTCCAAGAAGTCGAGCAAGATCGGCAAGATCGACGACCTCAAGGGTAAATCGGTGGTCTCCACCGCCGGCACCACCAACATCAAGCAGCTCACCGAGGCCAACGCCGCGCGCGGCCTCAACGTCAACATCATCCCGGCCAAGGACCATGCCGAGGCCTTCCTGATGGTCGAGACCGACCGCGCGGTGGCGTTCGTGATGGACGACATCCTGCTGTCGAGCCTGGTTGCCGGCTCGAAAGCGCCGGGAGACTACGTGATCTCGAGCGACGCGTTCTCCAAGCCCGAGCCCTATGGCATCATGCTGCGCAAGGACGATACTGCGTTCAAGAAGGTCGTCGACGCCGCCACCGCCGCCGTATACACCAGCGGCGAAGGCCAGAAGATCTACGACAAGTGGTTCACCCAGAAGGTCCCGCCGAAGGGTCTGAACCTCGCCACGCCGATCAGCAAGGAGCTGAAGAACGAGTTCGCCAAGCCGTCGGACTCGCCGGACCCGGACGCGTACAAGTAAGGTGCCAAACCCTCATGGTGAGGAGCGCGGCCAAGCCGTGCGTCTCCGGACGATGCTTCACATCGCCGGGAGAACCATGAGGCCACCAGACGGGCCTTCATCCTTCGAGACGCGGCGCACGCGCCGCTCCTCAGAGAATGTGAATCTATTCGACTTTCGCGATTTTCGACGACTCTAAGTCTTTGATTTGACTCATGTCGAAAATTGCCGGAATCGAAAGATTCACAGCCTCTCAGGATGAGGGTCGCGGGGATGCGGTGTCCGGCCATTGGAGGAATGGCCGGATATTTGCAAACACGGTCGTTACATGAGCGGCGCTGCGGTGCGGGGGACCCGTGAACTATAGCTGGAACTGGCACATCTTCTTCGAGCCGAACCCGATGGGGACCGGCACCTATCTCGACATGCTGCTGTCGGGGCTGGTGCTGACCATCAAGACGGCGCTGCTGGCCTGGATCATCGCGCTGGTCACCGGGTCGATCGTCGGCGTGTTGCGCACGCTGCCCTCGAGGACGGCGCAGTGGATCGGCTTCCTCTATGTCGAATTCTTCCGCAACATGCCGCTGCTGGTGCAGCTGTTCCTGTGGTTCTTCGTGCTGCCGGAGCTGCTGCCGCGTGCGGCAGGTCTGTGGCTGAAGCAACTGCCGAACGCGCCGTTCTGGACGGCGGCGATCGGCGTCGGCCTCTTCATGTCGGCGCGCGTCGCCGTGCAACTCGGAGCCGGCATCGCCTCGCTGCCGCGCGGACAAAAGCAGGCGGCGACCGCGCTTGGCCTCACCACGGTGCAGACCTATCGCTACGTGCTGCTGCCGATGGCGTTCCGCATCATCCTGCCGCCGCTGAC
>NZ_JBQTHN010000128.1:0-2757 GCF_052389815.1 Bradyrhizobium sp.
CCGACGAGCTGGATGCCGATCGGCAGGCCATCGGTCCCGAAGCCGCAAGGCAGGCTGACCGCGGGATGGCCGGTCATGTTGAACGGCATGGTCCAGGGAAACCAGTTCGGGCGGACGTCGTTCAATACCTTGCCGTCGATCTCGATGGTGCCGAACAGGTCCTGATCGATCGGTAGCGCGGTGCGGGTGATGGTCGGCATGGCGAGAATATCGAACTTCTGCAGCAACGCCTGCACCCCGCGGAACAGCGCGGTGCGCTCGAACATCGCCTGCTGGTAGTCGACGCCGCTCACCTTGGTGGCGAGCGCCAGCTGTTTCAGGAAGGTCTCGCTCAAGACGTCGCCATGATCGGCGGCAAGCTTCTCGAACCGCGCCCGCCAGGCGGTGTGATTGATGGCGCGCCAGATCGGCTCCACTTCAAATCCCTCGCCGGAGATTTCCTCGACCTCGGCGCCAAGCGTTTCGAGCTTCGCCAGCGCGGATCTGAACGAAGCGGCGACGTCGGCCGCAACGGGCCGGCCCGATGGCGCGAGGCAAAATCCGATCCTGCGTCCGCGCAGATCGCCGCGAGCGGCCGATCCCTCGACGTAATCGCCCGCCGGCAATCCGATCGACCAGGGATCGGACGCGTCCTCGCCCGCCATCGCCTGCATCATCAGGGCGGTGTCGGCGACGGTGCGCGTCGTCGGCGTCACATAGGTCTGGTTGCCGAAGGCGTCCTGCACCTGGCTGTGGGGAATGACGCCGTTGCTCTGCTTCAAGCCGACCACGCCGTTGCAGGCTGCCGGAATCCGCGTCGAGCCGCCGCCATCGGTCGCGATCGCAAGCGGCGCGATGCCGCTCGCCACCGCCACCGCGGCGCCCCCGCTCGAGCCGCCGCTCGATCGCAGGGCGCTCCAGGCATTGCGCGTGCGGCCGAACAGGGGTGAATCGGTCAGGCACTTGGTGCCGAACTCCGGCGTCGTGGTCTTGCCTATGAGGATGGCACCCGCTGCCCGCATGCGCGCCACGGCGACGGCATCGCGGTCGGGCACGTTGTCCCTGTAGGGCACCGCGCCGAACGTCGTGCGCACGCCGGCGGTGTTGACGATGTCCTTCACCGTGTAGGGAATGCCGTGAAGCAGGCCGGGCGGCGCTCCGGTCATGACCTCCCGCTCCGCACTCCGCGCCTCGGCCATCGCCTCATCGCCGCACAGGGTGATGAAGCAGTTCAGCTCGGGCTGCATGCGCTCGGCGCGCGCGAGAACGGCACGCGTGATTTCAACGGGCGAGATTTCCTTGTTGATGATCCTGGCGCGGAGCTCGCGGGCAGAGAGGAAACACAGTTCGTCACTCATGGCCTTCGGCTCCATGCACGATCGAGGCCAAGGACGTGACGTGCCCGGCCCGCTTTCAGCGCCAATTTAACGCACGCTATCGACCATACGGCAGGACTGCTGACCGGTCTTCCGGTCCGGAATGATTGCAATCATTCAGCGCCGCCGCGCACCATCCAGCGGCGCGACCGTGCAGCCGTGCGCTAGCGCCACCTTCGGCGATGGCTCCGCGCGGTCATTTCCACAGGACAGCCGCAGGCGCAGTGGCGAGCGTTTGCGGCACCACGTGCTCGATCTGCACCTTCACCTTGCGCTCCGCGTCCCGGCGGGCCTGCAGCCAGTGCGGGAACCACATCGCGATCGCGGGGAAGACGAGCACCAGGATCACGCAACCCACCTGGATGACCATGAAGTCGGCCATGCCGCGGTAGATCAACCGCAGGTTCCACTCCCGCACGACCTGCTTCAGATAGTAGGCCGACATGGCAACCGGCGGCGACAGGAAGGCGGTCTGCAGGACCACCGCGACGATGCAACCGAACCACACCATGTCGTAGCCGAGGCCCTTCGCCACCGGCGCCAGCATCGGCATGAAGATGAACACGATTGCCGGCCACTCGAACGGCCAGCCGAGCAGGAAGATCAGGGTCAGGAGCAGGCTCATCGTGCCCCATGGCGGCAGCGGCGAGGCAAGCAGGGCATTGGTCATCCACGAGGCCGTGCCGAGCCAGGCGAACACCGCTCCGAACACGTTGGAGGCAACCGCGAGCAGCAGCACCATGCTGGTGGTCGCCAGCGTGCTGTAGCAGGCCTGCAGCAGGCCGCTCCAGGTGAACTTGCCGTAGCCGATCACCAGCAGGATGGCACCGAGCGCGCCGAGTGCCGCGGCCTCCGCAGCCGTCGTGATGCCGGCGAGAATTGCGCCCAGCGTGAGGACGGTGAGCACGGTGACCGGAACGAGGCCGACCAGGCACTCCCACAGCACGATCTTCATCGATTCCGGCCGCTCTTGGACGGGCACGGGCGGACCGAGCTTTGGATTGAAGTAGCAGCGGATCAGGGTGTAGGCGATGAACATGGCGGACAGCAGAAAGCCCGGGCCGAACGCCGCCGCGTAGAGATCGATGATGGAGATGTCGAGCACCGGCGCCATCACCACCAGCATCACCGACGGCGGAATCAGGATACCCAGCGTGCCGCCGGCCGCGATCGCGCCCGCCGACATCCGCACGTCGTATCCTGCGCGGATCATCATGGGCCCGGCCATGATGCCGAGCAGCGCCACCGTCGCGCCCACGGTTCCGGCGGCGATGCCGAACAGCGTCGCGGTGACGATGACCACCACGTAAAGCGCACCGTTCATCGGCGCGAACAGATCGCGAAACGCCTTGAACAGCCGTTCCATCAGGCCGGCCTGATCGCAGACGAAACCCATCAGGAT
>NZ_JBQTHN010000129.1:0-46949 GCF_052389815.1 Bradyrhizobium sp.
GGTCCTGCATGGTCGGCGTCTCCCGCTATGGAAGGGCGACTGTACGACGGTTCCGCGGGCAGACGAGGGACGACGGCAGCGATTTGTCGCGTTAACGTAAACCGGCCGGTTCGGGAACCGGCGGGGACGCCGGCGGTTCACGTGGCGTGTTGCAACCCCGAATGGTGCCGGTACATCATTTCCGGGAGCCATCCGTAACGGCTTTCAACGGGATAGCGATGCAAGCAGGCCGGCGGCTCTGCGCCTTTCTTTGCTTGATGGTGGTGCTGCCGGGTCCGCTCGCATCGGCGCAGGATCCGCTGCGCCTCGCGCAGGTGGGCTTCGAGGAGCCGGCCGCCGCGCCGCCGAAGCCGACCGAGCGGGAATCCGACACCCGCGAGGCGATCTGCCTGATGATCGAGTCTGCGGCGCGGCAATCCAGCCTGCCGCTGGAATTCTTCGCCCGCGTGATCTGGCAGGAGAGCCGTTTCCGCTCCGATGCGGTGGGACCGATGACGCGAAGCGGACAGCGTGCGCAGGGCATCGCGCAGTTCATGCCGGGCACGGCCAGCGAGCGCGGCCTGCTCGATCCCTTCAGTCCCGTGCAGGCGCTGCCGAAATCGGCGGAGTTTCTTGCCGAGCTGCGCGCGCAGTTCGGCAATCTCGGGCTGGCGGCCGCCGCCTACAATGCCGGCCCGCGCCGCGTGCAGGAATGGCTCGACGGCATCGGCGGGATGCCGCAGGAGACACGCAACTATGTGTACGCGATCACCGGCTCGTCGGTGGAGGACTGGGCCAAGGCGGGAAAGGGCGGCAAGCAGCCGGAGCGCATGCCAGCCTCGAGCTGCCGCGAATTGATGGCGCTGCTCAAGCAGGCGCCCAATCCCTTCATCGAAGGCCTCGAACAGCGCGTGACGCTCGCGGCCGCCAAGCCATGGGGCGTGCAGCTTGCTGCGGGTTTTAGCCGCGACAGGGCGCTGGCGATGTATGGCCGAGCGGTCTCGCGCCTCTCGAGCGTGATCGGCGACCGCGACCCCTCGATCCTCACCTCGCGCCTGCGCAGCCGCGGGCCCGCGACGTTCTACCAGGTGCGGTTCGGCGCCGATACGCGCGGCGAGGCGGATGATGTCTGCAACCGCATACGCAAGGCGGGCGGCGCGTGCTTTGTGCTGAGGAACAGGGGGTGAGGGACGTACCGACCCAACCCCGTCATTGCGAGGAGCGATAGCGACGAAGCAATCCATGCTCTTCTCGCGGCATAGATGGATTGCTTCGCTTCGCTCGCAATGACGGTAGTAATCGCTGGCGGACTTGCATGCCAGCCCCGATGCCGCCCTCGCTTGACGCAGCTTCCCCCATCAGCGTTAAGCAATCCATGCGGCTGCCGCCACCCGACTCAGCCCACTGGCAAAGTCCCATCCGCGCCTTTGCGTGGGGGATGAGCGCGGTCGTCTCGACCGTGCTGACGCTGGTACTGTTTGCGACCTATCTGGGCATCGGCGCGCTGGCGCATGACACGCAGTTCAGCCTGCTCTGGGTGCTGTTGAGCACGCTGCTGGTGTGGGCGGGGCCCGCGCAGATCATCCTGATCTCGACGCTCGGCTCCGGGGCCACCGCGGTGCAGGCGGCAATTGCCGTGACCTTGAGCGCGATCCGGCTGTTTCCGATGGTGGTGTCGGTGCTGCCGATGCTGCGCACGCCGCAGACAAAACGGCGCCATCTCGTGCTGGCGGCGCATTTCGTTGCGGTGACGCTGTGGGTGGAGTGCTATCGCCTGCTGCCGCAGGTGCCGCGCGAGCGCCGCGTCGCCTTTGTGCATGGGCTCGGCTGCGGCCTCGTCGCGGTGTGCCTGATCGCGACCACGGTGGGCTATGAGCTCGCGGCCAAACTGCCGCCGCTGTTTGCCGCCGCCATCCTGCTGCTGACGCCGCTCGCGTTCCTGCTGTCGACCGCTCGCAATTGCACGCAGCTTCCCGATATCGTGGCGCTGGCGCTCGGGCTCGCGCTGTTTCCGCTGGTGGCCATGCTTCACACCGGCGTCGATATCCTCATCTCCGGCGTGGTGGCGGGCACGATCGGCTATGGCGTGCATTGGTGGCGGAGGCCGGCATGAGCGGCTTTGTCGGCGACTGGCACGCGCTGCTTCTCCTCATCGTCGCGGGCTTCCTGCCCAACGAGGTCTGGCGCATGGCCGGGCTGTGGTTCGTCAGCGGCATCGACGAGGGCTCGGAAGTGCTGGTGTGGGTGAGGGCGGTGGCGACCGCCATCCTTGCCGGAGTGATCGCGCAGATCCTGGTGCAGCCCCCGGGCGCGCTCGCCGGCGTGCCGGATGGCTTGCGCTATGGCGCGGTGGTCGCAGGGTTTGCGGTGTTCCTCGTTGCCAAACGATCGATCTTCGCCGGCGTGGTCTGCGGCGAGATCGTCATGATCGCCGGCAAATGGTGGCTCGGCTGATTGCAGATGCAATCGGATTGCAGGTGTGCAATCGGATTGCAGGGGCTGCACAATCGGCTAGTGTCGGCGCCAAACGAGATGGATCGAGACAATGGTACAAGAACTGCGCGAGGGCGAGGTCGCCATCGACATGCCGGCACCGAACGATGCCCGCCTGGTCTTTATCGGCCGTATTCGCACGCCCTGGACCTCGCGGCTGGAGACGCCGCGGCAGGGGCGGCAGGACGGCCCGATCTGCCGGCTGGAAATCTTCGAGCCGTTCGTGCCCGCCATCAAGGGCGTCGACTTCTACGAGAATCTCGAGGTGATCTACTGGCTGCACCAGTCGCGCCGCGACCTCGTGCTGCAGAGCCCGAAGAACAACCAGAAGACCCGCGGCACCTTCTCGCTGCGCTCGCCGGTGCGGCCCAATCCGATCGGCACCTCGATCGTCAAACTGGTCGGCGTCGAGGGCAACACCATTTTGGTACGCGGGCTCGACTGCCTCGACGGCACGCCGCTCTTGGACGTGAAGCCCGACCGCTGCGAATTCAGTCCGCTCGCCGCTGCTCAGGCGGGGGATTTCGAGACGGAGTGATGTGGCCAACTCCGTCATTGCGAGCGAAGCGAAGCAATCCAGCTGTTGCCGCAGGAAGGAAAACTGGATTGCTTCGTCGCTTCGCTCCTCGCAATGACGGTTGAAGCTAATCGGCCAACGCCGCGATCAGCCTGGTCGCATTGTCCTCGAGCACTTTCACATCTTCCTTGCGGCTGGCGGGCGGCAGCAGCGCTACGCCGTTGTGGCGCGGCATCACGTGCATGTGCAGGTGGAAGACGACCTGTCCGCCGGCGGGCTCGTTGAACTGTTGCACGGTGATGCCGTCGGCCTGAAAAGCCTTCATCGCGGCGGAGGCGATCTTGTGCGCGGCGCGGGCGACATGGGCATAGTCCTCGGCGGTGATGTCGAGGATGTTGCGGGCAGGGGCCTTCGGGATGACAAGCGTATGGCCGGGCGAACGCGGCATGATGTCGAGGAAGGCCATCGCATGCTCGTTCTCGTAGACCTTGTAGCAGGGGAATTCGCCGCGCAGGATCTTTGCGAAGGGGTTTTGCGGGTCGTAGGCGGGCATGGCGGCGGGCTCCTCGAAATCAACTTCGGTTCAGCTTCTTAGCCAGAAATCCTAAGGCGCGTCATCAGCGCTTTTGCGGAATGGGCCGGCGGCGGCAAGCTCGCGGCCGGCCTCGGCGACATAGGCGCGCTCGCGCTTGAGGTAGTCGGCAATGGCCCGGCGCAGATCGGGGTCGGCGATGAAATGCGCCGACCACGTCGTCTGCGGCAGGTATCCGCGCGCCAGCTTGTGCTCGCCCTGCGCGCCGGCTTCGACGACCGCCAGTCCGCGCTGAATGGCGAAATCGATCGCCTGATAATAGCAGACCTCGAAATGCAGGAAGTTGTGATGCTCGATGGCGCCCCAGTTGCGGCCGAACAGCGTGTCGGAGCCGACGAAGTTGATCGCGCCCGCGATCCAGCGGCCGTTGCGTTTGGCCATGACCAGCAGCACGTCCGCGGCCATGCTCTCGCCGATCTCTGAGAAGAACGTTCGCGTGAGGTACGGGCGGCCCCATTTGCGCGAGCCGGTCTCCATGTAGAAGGTGAAGAACGCGTCCCACGCGTCCTCGTCGATCTCGCTGCCGGTGAGCCAGTGGATGGTGATCCCGGCGGATAGCACCTCGCGCCGCTCGCGCTTGATCGCCTTGCGGTGGCGCGAATTCAGCGTGGCGAGGAAATCGTCGAAGCTCTTGTAGCCTTCGTTGTGCCAGTGGAACTGCTGGTCGTTGCGGATCAGGAAGCCGTGCTGCGCGAGGCATTTCGCGTCCGCCTCGCGCGCGAAGGTGACATGCACGGATGACGCAGTGGTTGCGTTGCACAGCGCCATCAGCCCGGCGGCGAGCGCGTGGGCAATGCGCTCGCGGTCGACGCCGTCGCGGATCAACAGACGCGGTCCGCTCGCCGGCGTAAATGGCACGGAGCACTGCAGCTTCGGGTAATAGCGCCCGCCGGCGCGCTCATAGGCGTCGGCCCAGCCGCGGTCGAAGACATATTCGCCTTGCGAATGCGATTTCAGGTAGCAGGGCACGACGCCGACGATTCTGTCGTCGAGCCTGGCGATCAGGTGCCGTGCGCCCCAACCGGTGCGCGGACTGGCCGAGCCGGAGGTTTCGGCCGCCGCAAAAAAGGCGTGGGATACGAAGGGGTTATAATAAGGCTTTGAACCGGGGCCGCAATCCCCGCCGGGATTGGCGCAGGCATCCCATTCAGCGGCGGGAATCGCGCTGATCGAGGAGACTGCTTCGAGGGTGATTTCGGATGAGGCCATCGACACCCCAAACATCGTGCATCCGCCGTGCCACTTCAAGGCCGCACGCGGTATGTCAGGTTCCCGGTACGAAACCCTCAAAAATCATCTGGTCGGCGTAGCGTGTCGCGCGCTCGCGCTGTTCGGGCGTGCGCACAGTCCAGGTTAATAGCGGGCAGCCGAAGATGTTGCGCGCGATCCATGGCGCGGGCGCCGGCAGCTGGTTCACCCAATAGGCGACGAAGTGCGGCTCGGTGCGAAAGCCGTGGCGCAGAAAGAGCATGCTGTCGCGCTGCTCTTTCGTGAGCTTCTTCCAGTAGTCGTCGTCATAGTCGCGCTGGGCGACGATGCCGCGCGGCAAATTGGGGGCAAGCTCGCGCAGCGCCAGCACCTGGTCGGGATCGAAGGACATGCCGACGGCGGGGCCGGAATAGGAGGAGAGCACTTCCGCCATCCGTGTGACGAGCTTGCGGTCTCCGTCGAAATGGCTCTTGACCTCGATGACCAGCGGGACGCGCCCTGCGACGAGCGTGCAGAGGTCGGCAAGCGACATCATGCGCTCGCCGGTGTCCCTGAATTTGACCGTTTTCAGCTCCGCAGCGCTCTTCTGCAGCAGAGCGCCGGATCCTTCGTTCAGCCGGCCAAGCGCATCGTCGTGATGCACCATTGCCTCGCCGTCGGCCGTGAGCTGGGTGTCCACCTCGATGGCAAAATTGCCCGCGATCGCCGCCTGCACCGCGCCCGGCATGTTCTCCACGATACCGCGAGAAATGTCATGCAGGCCGCGATGGGCGACCGGCCGCGCCGTCAGCCATGCGGGGGCACGCATGCCGGTCAAGCGACCTCGAAGACGGCCTCGACCTCGACCGCGGCGTCAGCCGGAAGCGAGGACACGCCGACGGTGGTCCGGGCATGGCGGCCCTTGTCGCCGAAGGCGGCAACCATCAGGTCGGAAGCGCCGTTCAGCACCTTCGGCCCGTCGAGGAAATCGGGCGCGGAATTGACGAACCCGCCGAGCCTGACCACGCGCGCGACCTTGTCGAGATCGCCGAGCGCGGCCTTCACCTGCGCCAGCAGGTTGACGGCGCAACCCTTTGCCGCGGCATAGCCTTGCTCGACGGTCACGCCGGCACCACACTTGCCCTTGGCGATCAGCGTGCCGTCGGGATTCATGCAGACCTGGCCCGAAACGAACAGCAGGTTGCCGGAGCGCACGAAGGGGACGTAATTGGCGATGGGGCTTCGCGGTTCAGCCAAGGTGATGCCTTCCGCCGCCAGTTTCTGCTCGACCGTACCCGCCATGTTCCGTCCCCAAAATGAATGCGCCGTTATCCGAACGTTCAGCTTCGCAAGGGCACCTTGTTTCGCGCATGCCGCCACGACATGCAAGCGAGGCGCGGCGCGCGCCGGCAGGTGTTTTTGCCTGCAAAAGCTGCATTTTCGTGGTGCCGCCCCAGTTGCGGC
The DNA here is from genome assembly GCF_052389815.1 of Bradyrhizobium sp. GTDB lineage: Bacteria > Pseudomonadota > Alphaproteobacteria > Rhizobiales > Xanthobacteraceae > Bradyrhizobium. Next base: position 6,234 of record NZ_JBQTHN010000129.1, read on the forward strand.
GCAAAAGGACCGCCAGTATTGTTGCGAATCTTCCACAAACAAGGGAATGCCATGGCCTGCCTGAAGCCGCCGCGCGCCGTACTCACGACAATTGCCGCGGTTGCGGTCGGAACGGGTCTAACGATCGGGTCTGCACAGGCCACAGGTCCGGGCTTCCTCTCCCACCAGGCGCTCTATGAGCTGAGCCTGCTCAAGTCGCGCGGCGCCAAGGCCGTCAACGCCGCCCGCGGCCGCATTCTCTACAATTTCACCGGCAGTGCCTGCGAGGGCTATACCTCTGAATTCCGCCAGGTGTCCGAGCTCAACAGCGGAGAGGGCAAATCGACGCTGAGCGATCTGCGCTCGACCTCCTGGGAAGACGGCGAGGGCAAGAGCTACCGCTTCAAGATCGACACACGGATGAACGATTCCGACGCGCCGTCGGTCGACGGTTTTGCCGAGCGGATCGGCGACCGGATCAGGGTCAAGCTGAAGCAGCCGGCGGCGAAGACCTTCAATCTCGAAGGCAGCGTCGTGTTTCCGACCGAGCAGATCCACCGGATCATCGACGCCGCGCGATCAGGCAAATCGATCCTGGAATTGATGGTCTATGACGGCTCCGACGATGGCGAGAAGGTCTACAACACGCTCTCGGTGATCGGCCAACCGATATCAGGCGATCGCAGCATTGCCTCGCCCGATCCGTCCACCGCCAACGACAAGATGAAAACGCTGACCCGCTGGCCGGTGACGGTGAGCTATTACGACCGCGACGCGCGCGCCAAGGACGGCGAGCAGACCCCGGTCTACGCGATGTCTTTCGAGCTGTTCGAGAACGGCGTCTCCCGCGCGCTGGTGCTGGATTACAATGACTTCGTCATTTCCGGCGCGCTTGGCAAGTTCGACGTGAAGGATTCGAAGCCGTGTAAATGACGCGGGAGCGCGAAGCGCTCACGCGTCATTCCGGGATGGTCCGAAGGACCAGACCCTGAATCTCGAGGTTCCGGGTCTGGTGCTAACGCACCATCCCGGAACGACGGAGCTAAATATCCTCCCCCGTTTTCTCCGGCCCCTCATACGCAATCCCGCGGATCACCGCGGCGCTGCCGAACTTCTTCCTCAAATCGTCCATCGCGCGCTCGGCATGGGCCGAGCGGCGGTCGAGCATGTCGGAATCGTCTGCCGCCGAGCCGGGCTTCAGCGCGCTGACGCCGGTGCCCATCAGGCGGAAAGCGGTGCCGTCGATTTCCCTCGCCAGCATCTCGCGGGAGATGGCGAAAATCTTGGCAGCGAGCTGCGTCGGCGACTGGATCGACTGCGAGCGGGTGCGCTGGCGGAAATCGGCGGTCTTCAGTTTCAGCGTGACGGTGCTTCCGGCGAGATTGCTGCTCTTCAAGCGCGCCGAAACCTTTTCCGAAAGTTTCCACAAGAGGCGCTCCAGCGTGGCGAAATCGCGGATGTCGGTCTCGAACGTGGTCTCGGCGGAGATGTTCTTGGCGCCGCGATCGGGCACCACGAGGCGGTCGTCGATGCCGCGCGCCAGCCGCCAAAGCCGCTGGCCTTCGCCGCCGAACTGCTTCATCAGCTCGTGCTCGTCGGCGCGCTGCAGGTCGGCGATCAGGCGGTAGCCGCGCTGGATCAGCTTTTCCTGCGAGGCGGGACCGACGCCATAGATGAAGCCGACCGGCCGCTCCGCCAGCATTTCGCGCGCCTCGTCCCGGTCGAGCAAGGCAAAGCCGCGGGGCTTGTCGAGGTCGGAGGCGATCTTGGCGAGGAACTTGTTGACGGAAAGGCCCACCGACACGGTGATGCCGATGTCGCGCTCGACCTCGCGGGCAAAGCGCGCCAGCACTTTGGCCGGAATCATGCCGTGGACGCGCTGCGTGCCGGCAAGATCGAGAAAGGCTTCGTCGATCGACAGCGGCTCGACCAACGGCGTCAGCGCCTGCATGGCCTGCCGTACCTCGCGCCCGACCCGGACGTATTTCGCCATATCCGGCCGGATTACCACCGCCTGCGGGCAAAGCGCCAGCGCCTTGAACATCGGCATAGCCGAGCGCACGCCGAAGGTGCGGGAAATATAGCAGGCGGCCGAGACCACGCCGCGCTTGCCGCCGCCGATGATCACCGGCTTGTCGGCGATATCGGGATTGTCGCGCTTCTCGACGGTCGCATAGAAGGCGTCGCAGTCGATATGGGCGAGCGCGAGCGAGGCCAGCGTACGGTGCCGCACCAGGCGAGGCGAGCCGCATTGGCCGCAGCGCCGGGCGGAGAAGTCGAGGTCGGCGAGACAGTCGCGGCAAAAGGCGCGCGGTCCGACCACCGCTTGCGGCGCCGCGCTCACGGCACGTCGCGCTCCCAGGCTGGATCGCACAGCGCCTGGTGGGCGGCCGCGACGTTGGTCGGGTGCAGTTCGGAGGCTTGCGCAAACGCCTTCACGGTCGCGTCATCGCGCATCACGAAATCCAGCACGCTGGCGAGAAACTTCGGGTCGGAAGCGGACTTTCTGAGGGTATCCGGGCCGATGCCGGTTTCGGCCAAAAATCGGCCCAGCCGCGCGGGATCGCCGGCGATGAAGGACAGGGCCTGAATCGCAACGATTTCAGCGACTTCGCGGGGGTTTTGAACAGGCTTTTTCAACCGACCCGTTTGCCTTTCCGTTAACTTCTGGGGTCTAATCATGCCCGAGTCTGCGGAAGGTGTTCAAGAACTGCAAACCCAATCAAGGAAACACGACCCTCGGACTTAACGGCTTAGAGCGAATCTGACGCTAGTTTGAATTCACTTTTCGACACGCCCGGTGGGGGCGGCCAGCGCGCCGCATTCCGGGCATGTCTCCTTAGGGAACGGGGAGGGACGGGATGGCCAAGACCGTCCTGATCGTGGAGGACAACGAGCTCAACATGAAGCTCTTTCGCGACCTGTTGGAAGCTCATGGCTATCAGACCTCGGGCACCAGCAATGGTTACGAGGCGCTCGATCTCGTCCGCAAGATGCGTCCGGACCTGATCCTGATGGACATCCAGCTGCCGCAGGTGTCCGGCCTCGAGGTCACGAAATGGATCAAGGATGATCCGGAATTGCGCGCCATTCCCGTGGTGGCCGTCACGGCCTTTGCCATGAAGGGCGATGAGGAGCGGATTCGCGAAGGCGGCTGCGAGGCCTATTTGTCGAAGCCGATTTCGGTCGGCAAGTTTATTGAGACTGTGCGTCGTTTTATCGGGTGAAGGTAAGTTTCCATGACCGCGCGTATCCTGGTCGTCGACGATGTTCCCGCCAACGTGAAGCTGCTGGAAGCGCGCCTGTCGGCCGAGTATTTCGACGTCATCACCGCTTCCAACGGCGCCGATGCGCTGGCGATCTGTGCGCGCGCCGAATGCGACATCGTCCTGCTCGACATCATGATGCCCGACATGGACGGCTTCGAGGTATGCCGGCGGCTGAAGTCCAATCCGGCCACGCATTACATCCCGGTCGTGATGGTCACCGCGCTCGATAGCCCCGCGGACCGCGTGCGCGGCCTGGAGGCGGGCGCCGACGACTTCCTGACCAAGCCGGTGTCCGATGTCGTGCTGCTGGCGCGCGTGCGCTCGCTGACACGGCTGAAGATGATGACCGACGAGCTGCGCATGCGCGCCATCACCTCGCTGGAGATGGGCATGGAGGCCCCGGAGCGCAGCGCGGTCGCCGACACCGGCAAGGGCGGTCGCATCCTCCTGGTGGATGACCGTCCAGCCTCCTACGAGCGGCTGGCGCCGATGCTGGCGACCGAGCACCACGTAGACGTCGAGCCCGATCCGTCGCAGGCGCTGTTCCATGCCGCCGAGGGCAGCTACGACCTCCTGATCGTCTCGCTCAGCCTCGAGAATTTCGACGGCCTCAGACTATGCAGCCAGGCGCGCTCGCTGGAGCGTACGCGGCAGGTGCCGATCCTCGCCATTTCCGACGCCGACAACAATGCGCGGCTGCTGCGCGGCCTCGAGATCGGCGTCAACGATTATCTGCTGCGTCCGGTCGACAGGAACGAGCTGCTGGCGCGGGCCCGCACCCAGATCAGGAAGCGCCGTTACACCGATCATTTGCGCGACAACGTGCAGAACTCGATCGAGATGGCGATCACGGATGCGCTGACGGGCTTGCATAACCGCCGCTATATGGAAAGCCATCTGGCGACGCTGGCCGAGCAGGCCTCGGCCCGCGGCAAGCCGCTGGCGTTGATGATCCTCGACATCGACTTCTTCAAGGCGATCAACGACAGCCATGGCCACGATGCCGGCGACGACGTGCTGCGCGAGTTCGCGGTGCGCATCCGCAAGTCGATCCGCGGCATTGATCTCGCCTGCCGCTATGGCGGCGAGGAGTTCGTGATCGTGATGCCGGAAACCGACCTGCATGTTGCCGGCATGGTGGCGGAACGGCTGCGCCGATCGATCGCGGGCGAGAGCTTCGCCATCAGCAAGGGCATCAAGCGCATCGAGGTCACGATCTCGATCGGGCTCTCGATCCTCGAGCGCAAGGGCGAGCCGGTCGCCGACCTGCTCAAGCGCGCCGACAAGGCGCTCTATCGCGCCAAGCACGACGGCCGCAACCGCGTGGTGTCAGACGCGGCGTGAAGGTCAGGCCGCCTTGCGCCCCTGTCCGAGCGCGTCATAGGCCAGCCGCTTGAACTCGAACGAGAACGGGTGGACGAAGGCCATCTGCCGCTGCGCCATCATGACGCCCGCCATGTTGCGCTTCGGCGAAATCCACCATTGCGTGCCGGCGACGCCGCCCCAATAGAGTTCGCCCGCTGCATCGGCGTGATCGAACGGTCCGGGCTTGAGAATGAGGCCGCCGGCAAGGCTGAATGCCTTGCCAGGCTGTTCCCCAAGATTGGCAAACCGGATCCATTGCCCTTCCGGCAACTGGTTGCTCATCATCAACGCAATCGTTTCGGGCTTGAGCAGCGTCGGACCGCCCGGCAGCAGGCTGCGGATCAGCGCCACCATGTCTGATAGCGTCGACACCAGGCCGCCGCCGCCGTTGAGCCGTGCGACCGGACGCAAATAAGCGCCGGGGAAGGGCGCGTTGTCCGTTCGCGTCAACCCGGGCTTCATCGGCTCCATGATGTCGGCGCCGGCGTAGTAAGCGACGAGGCGGTCTTGATCCTTCTGCGGCACGACGAAACCGGTGTCCACCATGCCGAGCGGGTCGAGGATGCGCGCCTTGATGAACCGGTCGAAGCTCTGCCCGCTGATGACCTCGATCAGGCGCGCGGTCACGTCGGTGGCGAGCGAATATTCCCAGGACGTGCCGGGATGATAGACCAGGGGCAGGTCGGCCAGCACGTCCACCATCTGCGCCAGCGTCTTGTTGATGTCGTGCACGCCGCGTTCGTTGAGCGACTTGAAGATCACCGTGCCGGGATCGAAGAAGCCGTAGCTCAATCCCGAGCTGTGGCTGAGCAAATGCCGGACGGTGATCGAGCTCTTCGCCGGCTCCGTGTCGTCGATCGACGTCGCGCCGGGCCGCAGGACCTTGCGGTTGCCCAGCTGCGGGATGAATTTCTCGATGGGATCGTCGAGCTTGAGCTTGCCCTCTTCGTGCAGCAACAGCGCGGCGCAGGAGGTGATCAGCTTGGTGTTGGAGAACACGCGGAAGATATGATCGACGCGCAGTGGAGTCTGCGCCTCCTTGTCGGCCCAGCCGACGCAGTTGACGTCGACCAGATCGCGCCCCGAGAGCACGGCCCAGGAGATGCCGGACAGGAGGTCGTTGTCCACGTAGCGCTGCATGGCCGCTTGCGCCGGTTTGAAATCGTAACCGGCGGCGGTCACCTTCATGCCTTCCATGCTCGTTGTCCCCTTCGCCGCCGGGCATGCCGCCGGACGGAATACGCTTGTTCTGAATCAGGCCTGACTAGCAGTTTTGGCCATGTGCAGGGAAGTCGTCAGCCGCTCACTTTCACGCCTGCGTTCTTCAGCAGCACCCGCGCGGCCTCCTTTGCCGCCCGCGCCATAGAGGGATCGTTGCGCACCAGATCCTGCGCGATGCAGCCGTCCACGAGGACGGCGAGTTGCGTCGCGAGCGCCTCGGCGTCGGTAACGCCGAGTTGGTTGAGCAGATCGCGAAACCACAGCCGTCGGCTTTCCTTGAAGGCGACCGCGATCTTGCGCACCGACTTGTCCTCGGCCCCGAGCTCTGCCACGGCGTTGACGAACGGGCAGCCGCGAAAGTCTTTCGATGAGAAGCGCTTCTCCAGCGAATCGAAGGTTGCGAGAATCTGCTCGGCCGGCGGCTTGTCGGAAGGTGGCGGCAACACGAAGCGCCGCTCCAGATAGGCCGATATCAGCGCGTCCTTGGACGGGAAGTGGTTGTACAGCGTGCGCTTGGAGATGCCGATCTCGGCGGCGATGGTATCGACGCCGATTGCGCGAATTCCCTGCAGATAGAACAGCTTGTCGGCGGTCCTGAGGATCCGCTCCTTCATGTCGGGCTTATTCTGCAGGGATGCCATGCGTTGACCCGGACCGGGCTTTCCTTGACGTGCGACCATAGCGCAACTACACAGATCTGTGTAATCTAAATTTTCGGGAATCGCAGGTCGATTTTGTCGATGAGCGGCCTCCGGGGAGAACAAGAACAATGCCCCTGCTGCAAGCCCTGCGCCCCACGCTCCCCATCCTGATCGGCGCGTCGATGATGCTCACCTTGAGCATGGGGCTGCGGCAGAGTTTTGGCATCTTCATGCAGCCGCTGACGCACGACATCGGCATCTCGGTGTCGCAGTTCACGCTGGCGCTTGCGGTGCAGAACCTCGCCTGGGGTTTTCTGCAGCCGGTCGCAGGCGCCTGGTCCGTGCGCTGGGGTTTCAAGCCGATCATGATCGTGGGCTCGCTGCTGTACATCGCGGGCCTCGTGCTGATGGCGACCGCGCAAGGGATGATCCCGATCCTGATCGGCGCGGGCGTGCTGATCGGCGCTTCGCTCGCCTGCACCGCCAACGCGATCGCCATGTCGGTAGCCGCGCGCGCCGTGCCCGCGACCGTGCGCAGCACCGTGATGGGCATTGTCTCGGCGGCGGGATCGCTCGGCGCGCTGATGGCGGCACCGATCGGACAGTTGCTCAACGAAGGTTACGGCTGGCGCATTGGCGTCGCCGGCTTTGTCATCCTGTCGCTCTTCATGCTGCCTGCCGCCTGGTACGCGGGCAGGGCGGACAAGATTCCGTTGCCGCCCAAGGCGCCTGAAGACATCGGCGACGCCTCGGCTGCGACCGCTGCCAGGATTGCCTTCGGCAATGCGTCATTCGTGGTGATGACGCTGGCCTATTTCGTCTGCGGCATGCAGCTCGTCTTCCTCACCACGCATCTGCCATCTTATCTCCTGATCTGCGGTCTCGATCCGATGCTGAGCGCCCAGACGCTCGGCATGATCGGCGGATTCAACGTGATCGGCAGCCTGTTCTTCGGATGGGCCGGCCAGCGCTGGAACAAGCTGGCGCTGCTCGGGATGATCTACATCCTGCGCTCGGTGGCGCTGGCCTGGTATTTCATGCTGCCGGCGACGCCGGCAACGACGCTGCTGTTTGGCGCGATCATGGGCTTCCTCTGGATGGGCGTTGGCCCGCTGGTCGCGGGCGCTGTCGCCGAAATGTTCGGCCTGAAATGGCAGGCAATGATCCAGGGCCTTGCCTTCATGAGCCACCAGATCGGAAGCTTCCTCGGCGCCTATGGCGGCGGGCTGATCTACGACTCGCTCGGCTCATACACCATGGCCTGGCGCATCGGCGTGGCGCTCGGTCTTGCCGGCGGCATCGTCCAGGTGGCGTTCGCACTGATCAGGCCAAGCCAGCCGCCAATGATGCGGCCAGCCTGAAACGTCGGGCCTGCTCATTCGAACTAGTCCTTACGACGTAGTTGGCTCTGCTTTAAACCCGACCGGGCATGCGGGATCGTCTACTCGTGCGCAACGCCTGAGCAGGGGCAAGGAACTCCCGTTCAGTCAATGTTTACGGGGACTTGTAGCTCGTTTGACCAATTCTGCGCGGGCATTTGCAGCTGCCGACGTCCATACTTCCTTTGAAGGACACGGGCCTTTGCCGACCGCTCCCTGACGAGGGCCAGTCTCTCCGAAGTTCCCCTGCACTTATCGTAAGTTAACACAGGGCCCTAATATTGTTGTATGTTGCGGTCGGGTGGATGGGGCTGCCGAGTATGCATAGCGTATTCATCGGAGCAGCTGCTGTAGTATGTCGAGTGACCCCGGCGTACCGACGTATATCTTGCAAAGGGACGGCCTTTTCCGCGAAGGCCTGCGGCTAATACTTTCAGAAACTCGTTTTTGCCCGCAGGGCTGCGCGATCGAATTGGACGATCTTGGCGAAGTCCCTTGCGACAGGGCGGTTCTGTTCATCGTCGGTTTGGACGCGAACGACGCGATGATCTGCAGCAGGATTCGCGAGCAGTATCCGCTCGCCTTTGTCGTGGCCGTTGGCGATGAAAGCAGTCCCGAATCCCTCGCCAACGCGCTTGACGACGGCGCGAGCGCGGCGCTGTTCAGTTCGGTCAGCCCGGACGCGCTCCTCAGCACGCTTCAGGCGGTGATCAATGAACGGCTCGTGCTGATCGACGCGCGCCTGTGGTCGCTCGAAATCCAGCCAAAGGCCGAGGAGAGGCTGACGCCCTCGCTGCAGGATGAAATCCCCTGGATGTCTGCCGACCAGGCGGCCAGGCAATTGTCCTCACGAGAGATTGCCATACTGGAACGCATCGTGCGAGGCGATTCCAACAAGCATGTCGCGCGCTTCTTCAACATCGCGGAGCCGACCGTCAAAGCGCATGTAAAGGCGATCTTGAGGAAAATAGGAGCCAGCAATCGCACCCAGGCGGCGATCTGGGCGGTCAATCGCAGACTGTTCGACAATACGGATGGCGTCTCGAACCTGCCGATCTTGCTGGACAGCAGCTCGGACCACTGAGGGCGCGAAGAGCACACGTCCTGCGCCGGGTCGGGGAGAGTTTGCGAATCTGCGGTGAAACAGACCGCTTCACCAGCTGCGTTCGCGGCTGGGCGAGCGGCCGGGCCGATCGTCTTGCAGCCGCCATGTGGTTTGCACGGTTGTCCGCGTCGGCCTTACCTGCGCCGCTTCAACCTCGTCGAGGCAATGGCGGGAGGCGTAGGACTCGGTCGTTCCGGCCAACATCAGGAGGGCGATCACTGAGGCGAGCGGCGGGAGACCATGCCGGAGGCGGACGTAGTTTCCGACGTTCATGGGCGCGGCAGATCCGAACTGGTCGTAGTCGGGGCTGTACCATTGAGCGAAACATTCCCGGCACAGCCTGGCGTCGCCGTGCCAGAATGATGCCCGGACATAGTCGACTTCGCGGCGGCAGCAATCGCAGATCATCGCTGTGCTTCCTCGATGAGGCGGCGGAGCTCCGCGCGGGCCGCGCGCCGGTCCAGCTCGCTGGTGAGCTCTTTGCCGGCCGGGCTGGCTGGATCCGAATAATGTCGCGGACGGTCGGCTCGATCGTCCGCGGTTCTTGTCATCGTACAGCCGCCGATCAGGATGGTCAGCAGCACGATGGCGGGCGGTGCCGCAACCACCAGATACGGCACCGCCCAATAGGCGATCATTTGATCGCCTCGGAGTCCCTGGCCGCGAGCTTGTCGCGGAAGGACTCGCAGAGCCGACGGACCTCATCCGTCGCGCTGGAACAGGACTCAATCTCGGTGAACATCCGCTTGCCTTCCTTGCGGTAGCGTGCGGCTGTCGACTTGATGTCCTTTAGCATCGCGGAGGCGGATGCGGTGAGCTGCTCGCAGCGCTGCACCATCTCCCTCACCACGTTGCCCATGGTTTCGATCTCTTTGGCGGTCTCCTCGTATTCCTTGACGATCGCCTCGGCCGAGAGCTTGCCGATCTCGCTGACGTCCTCGCGATGGCTGACGTAATCCGGAACGGGGGGCGCCGGTGTCCGCGGCACGGGTTCAAGCGCCTGAATGTAGGGATGATTGTGTTGAACTGCTTCGCGAACCTCATCTTCGAGCCTGGAGGCATCGAAGGGTTTCACCACCGCGCTCTGTCCTCTCATAACTTCACTCCTCTAATAAAACTCGTCTTCCGGAGCTGGAAATTTAGCCGCCAGCTCGTGCATCGTCAGGCCACGCGACTTGGGGTTAAGGCGCGTTTCGACCCGACAATCTCGCGAATGTTTCTATGCAACGTGCTGGTTGACCGCCCTTCGTGGGCCGGTTGCAGAAAATGCCGGGTGCAGCCGTTTCTCCAGGTCATTGCACCCTCGCACGCATTTTTCGGCTCTCATCCCAGATGCGTTTGCCGCAGGCGATACACTGGTACACGTGGACGGTGTTGCCGCTCCGGGAATCGAGAAGCGAATGGGTGAGGCGGGAGAACCCTGTGCAGTGCGGGCAGCGCCGCCGTCCGTTGTAGATCAGAGGTTCGTGCGCGAGCTTTCCGTTTTCGATCATGCCTGCCACCAAACACCAACGCGCCCCAGCAGGAACTTCGGTTCCGGCGCATGATCGTGTGGCGAAGCAGGTGGAAATGCGTCTTTTTGCCGGAGCTTGTTGACTAGCCCGTCAGGACTAGCTCCGCGCGCGGCATCAGCGCGCGCAAGGCCGCAAGAGAATATGCATCGGCGCGAAAGGCTCGGGCCGTGACAGCAGAATGAAAAACGGGACCGCGAGGGTCCCGTTCAGTCAGAAACATTCCGTGATCTTACTTGATCTTGGCTTCACGGAACTCGACGTGCTTGCGCGCGACCGGGTCGTACTTCTTCTTGACGAGCTTGTCGGTCATGGTGCGCGAATTCTTCTTGGCGACGTAATAAAAGCCGGTGTCCGCCGAGGAAACGAGCTTGACCTTGATGGTGACCGCTTTGGCCATGGTGGAAGCCTCAAAAATGGGAAAATCTGGCGCCGGCCAACCGGCCCGCATTTGGCCGGCAACCTAGCCGCAAACGACCCAAAGTCAAGGTTTTCAAGGCTGAATCTGGGATGATTTCCCGGCGCTTAGCCCTGAATCCGGCGATTTTCTCCGACCTGAGGGCAGGAATGCCGCCTCATCAGCTCTCGAAGAAGCGGTTCCTTGGCCGCGGCAGGCCGAGATTCTCGCGCAGCGTCGTGCCTTCATACTCGGTGCGGAAGATGCCGCGCCGTTGCAGCTCCGGGACCACCTTGTCGACGAAATCATCGAGCCCGGCCGGCAGATACGGGAACATGATGTTGAAGCCGTCGCTCGCGTAGCTCGTCAGCCATTCCTCCATCTGGTCGGCGATGGTGACGGGCGTGCCGACGAACGAAAGGCCGCCGTAACCGCCGACGCGCTGCGCAAGCTGGCGCACGGTCAGCTTGTCGCGTGCGGCAACATCGACGAGGCGCTGGCGGCCGCTCTTGCTGGCATTGGTTTCCGGGATCGGCGGTAGCTGCCCGTCGGGATCGAAGCCGGAGGCATCGGTGCCCAGGACTACCGAGAGCGAGGCGATCGCAGAGTCGTAGTGCACCATGCTGTCGAGTTTCGCCCGCTTCTCCCTGGCTTCCTCGACGCTGTCGCCGACTACGACAAAGGCGCCGGGCAGGATCTTCAGATGCTCGCGGTCGCGGCCGAGCTTGTCCATACGGCCCCTGATGTCGGCGTAGAGTTTTTGCCCGTCGGCAAGGCTGCCGCCGCCGGTGAACACGGCTTCCGCGGTCTCCGCCGCAAGCTGCTTGCCGTCCTCCGATGCGCCGGCCTGCACGATCACGGGCCAGCCCTGCACGGGGCGGGAGATATTCAGCGGTCCGCGCACCTTCAGATATTTGCCCTTGTGGTCGAGCACGTGCATCCTGGCGGGATCGAAGTACAGGCCCGCCTCGACGTCGCGCACGAAAGCGTCGTCGGCGAAGGAGTCCCACAGGCCCGTGACCACGTCATAGAATTCGCGCGCCCGCTTGTAGCGCTCGGCGTGCTCCATGTGATCGTCGAGACCGAAATTCAGCGCGGCATCCGGGTTCGACGTGGTGACGATGTTCCAGCCCGCGCGGCCGCCCGAGATGTGGTCGAGCGATGCGAAGCGGCGCGCGACGTGATAGGGCTCGTCGAAGGTGGTCGAGCCCGTCGCAATCAGCCCGATGCGCTCGGTGGCGCCGGCCAGCGCCGACAGCAGCGTGAACGGCTCGAATGAAGTCACCGTGTGGCTGCGCTTCAGCGCATCGATCGGCATGTTCAAGACGGCCAGGTGATCGGCCATGAAGAAGGCGTCGAACTTGCCGGCTTCCAATTTTCGGATCAGCTGCTTCAGGTGGGCGAAGTTGAAGTTGGCGTCGGGCCAGGCCCCGGGATAGCGCCAGGCGCCGGTGTGGATGCTGACCGGCCGCATGAAGGCGCCGAGCTTGAGTTGACGCTTCGCCATTGCCTATTCCGTCCTGGTTGTTGTTGGAGATGAGATAGGAAGGCGGCGCGACGGTGCCAGCATGCTCGCGCAGAAGACTATTCTGATTTTGGGCGAACTGGCAGAACAGTCGTCATTCCAAGCGCGCCAACGGAGCGCCTGGACTCAAAATCGCGAAAACAACCCCATGCAAAGTAGAGTGGGAGAGTAACGCGAGCTACGCCCCCAGCACGTCCTTTTGCATCCTGCCGCCGTAGAAATGGAAGAACGGCACCGGCGCGTCGTGGCGCAGCGGTCCGGTGGCAAGGCGACGGTCGAGTTCGGCCAGCACGTTCTTGGTCATGGCGTGCGCGTCCGCCAGCGGCTTCGAGCCGATCTCGACCCAGACCAATTCCACCAGCTCGGCATCGGCATGCACCACGCCCTCGACGCGGTGGGCGATGGCGGAAGCATCGGCCGTGAAGAAGCGGGTATCGAAGCGGCGCACGCGGCCGGGCGGGGTGATGGCGCGCGCGATCAGGAACAGGCCGGAGGGGTCGGGCAGCAGGCCCGCTTCCGAAAACGGCTTCCAGGCGCCTTCGAGCTTGCCGGGCGCGTCGCACTTGCGGCCGAGACAAAGGCCTGTCTCCTCGCAGGCTTCGCGGATGGCGGCGTTGGCGAGCGCCCGGGCGCGGCCCGGCGTGATCTTCGGGCTGCCCTTGAGCAAGTTTTCCTCCAGCTCCCTGGTGATGGGAGCCGCGACGGGAACGCGATTATCCGACTTGTCGACGCGGCCGCCGGGGAAAACGTACTTGCCCGGCATGAACACCACGTTGTCGTGGCGGCGGCCGACCAGCACCTTCGGCTTTTCGCCGGAGCGATCGATCAGGATCAGCGTCGCGGCGTCCTTGGGGCGGAAATAAGGATGGTGATCGGCCTCCTTTTCTTCCTTCGCCTGCTCCTTGGCGGCAACTGCTGCTTGCGTCATTTCCATCCCCGTTAGCGTCTTCTTGTTTCTTAGACCGGCGGAATGCCGTCAGGCGGATTCTCGTCAAAGCCGTGCATGCGCAGCGCCCATTGCAGGCCGACCACCGCGCCCTTGACCGGCTGCAACAGCAGCACCGACAGGACCAGTGTGAGCGGCAGGTAAGTCGCAAGCTGCAGCCACACCGGCGGCGAGAAATGGGTCTCGATCGACAGCGCCAGCGGCACCATGATGTGGCCGACGATGACGATGACGAGATAGGCGGGCAGGTCGTCGGCGCGGTGCGGCGTGAAGTCGAGCCCGCAGGCCGAGCAGTCGTTGGCGGTCTTCAGGAAAGCACGAAACAGTTTTCCCTCGCCGCAGCGCGGGCAGCGGCCGCGAAAGCCGCGCTTCATGGCGCTCCAGAGGTCGCGCTTCTCGCCGACGGCGGTCTTGCGGGTCCACACATCAGTTGCGGTTCCTACCGTCTCCATGACTTGCCTTTCCCGGATTTTCCGGACTCTTGCCTGCTGCGCGTGCCCGCCTTCTTGCGCGAGGCGCGGTTGGCACGTTCTTTTTCCGAGCGCTGGGATTTCAGGACGTCACGCTCGCCATCGCGCTTGCGGCCTCGCGGTACGACCTGACCTTCAGATAGTAACTCGAAGCGCAGCGCGCCAGCTACGGGAGCAGCTTCTACCAGACGGACGTCGACGACGTCCCCCAGCCGGTGCATGGCACCGCTGCGCGAACCGACCAGCGCGTGGCGGGTCTCGTCGTAGTTGAAATATTCCGTGCCGAGCGTGCGGATCGGGACGATGCCGTCGGCGCCAGTGTCGTCCAGCTTCACGAACAGGCCGGCGCGAGTGACGCCGGAAACGCGCCCCTGGAACGTCGCGCCGATGCGGTCGGCGAGGAAATGCGCGATCAGCCGGTCGGCGGTCTCGCGCTCGGCCTTCATGGCGCGGCGCTCGGTGGCGGAAATCTGGGCTGCGACTTCGCCGAGGTGTTCCAGCGTCTCGTCTGCGGGCAGTGCGCCTTCGCCAAGCCCGAGCGCACGGATCAGCGCGCGGTGAACGATCAGGTCGGCGTAGCGCCGGATCGGCGAGGTGAAATGCGCATAGCGGCGCAGGTTGAGGCCGAAATGGCCGTAGTTCTCCGCGGAATATTCCGCCTGTGCCTGCGAGCGCAGCACGACCTCGTTGACCAGCGCTTCGACATCCCCGCCCTTCACCTGCGAAAGCACCCGGTTGAACACGGCAGGGCGCAGCGCGCCGCCCTTGGCAAAGGAAAGGTCGAGCGTCTTCAGGAATTCCAGGAGGTTGTGGACCTTTTCCTGTGTAGGCTGGTCGTGCACGCGGTAGATCAGCGGCAATCCCTTCTTTTCCAGCGTCTCGGCGGCGGCGACGTTGGCGAGGATCATGAACTCCTCGATCAGCCTGTGGGCCTCGAGTCGCTCGGGCACGATGACGCGATCGACCGTGCCGTCGGGCTTGAGCAGAATCTTGCGTTCGGGCAGGTCGAGATCGAGCGGGTCGCGCGCGTCGCGGGCCAGCCTGACCAGATCGTGCGCGGCATATAGCGGCCTGATGATGGGGTCGAGCAGCGGGCCGGTGACGTCGTCGGTCCGGCCGTGCATCGCGGCCTGGGCCTGCGCGTAGGCAAGCTTCGCCGCCGAACGCATCAGGACGCGATGAAAGGAATGCGAGCGCTTGTGGCCGTCGGCGCCGATCACCAATCGCACCGCAAGCGCGCCGCGCGGCTCGCCCGGCACCAGCGAGCAGAGGTCGTTGGAGATGCGCTCCGGCAGCATCGGCACGACGCGGTCGGGGAAATACACGGAGTTGCCGCGCGTCAGCGCGTCGCGATCCAGCGCCGAGCCCGACCGCACATAATAGGCGACGTCGGCGATGGCGACATGGACGACATAGCCGCCCTTGTTGTTGGGATCGCGATCCGGTTCGGCATGAACCGCGTCGTCGTGATCCTTCGCGTCGGGCGGATCGATGGTGACGAGCGGGATGTCGCGCCAGTCCTCGCGCCCTTCGAGCCTGGGGGGCTTTGCGGCTTCCGCTTCGCTCAGCGCCGAGGGCGTAAAGGCCTGCGGGATCTCGTGGGCGTGGATCGCGATCAGGCTGATCGCCTTTTCGGTCGCCATCGAGCCGAGCCGTTCCTTGACGCGGCCTGAGGCGAGGCCATAGGCGCGGGTGCGGATCAGGTCGACGCTGACGAGATCGCCGTCCTCGGCGTCCATGCTGTCGGCCTTGGCGATGTTGAGCTCGCGGCCGGCCTGCTTCTTGTCGACGGGGACGAGACGCCCGCTGCCGTCGGGATTCCTGCGGAAGATGCCGAGCGCGCGGGTCCTGGCATGGGCGATGACGCGGATGACGCGGCCGCGATAGGGCGTGCCGTCGGCCTCATCCGTTCGCTCGATCCGCAGCAAGGCGCGGTCGCCGACGCCGGCGGTGGTGCCGGGCTGCGGCCGCCGCGGAAAGACCACGCGGATCCTGGGAATCGTGCCGCTCTCGTCCGCGTCCCACTCCGTGGGCGTGGCGAGCAACTCGCCGTCGCTGTCGCGTCCGGTAATGTCGGCGAGTACCGTGGGCGGCAGTTCCGCCGGCTGGTGCATCTTGCGGCGGCGCTTTGCGACGGCGCCTTCGTCGGCGAGCTCGCGCAACATGCGCTTCAGCTCGGCGCGGTCGGCGTTCTTCAGTCCGAACTCGCGCGCAATCTCGCGGGTGCCGACCTTGCCGGGATGGGCGCGGATGAAGGCGAGGACGGCGTCGCGGCCCGGAAAGCCTTGCTCGCGCCGCTTGCTCACCCGCGTGCCTTGCCCGCGCTTTTCTTGGCGGGCGCCTTTTCAGCCGCCGGTTTCGACGCCGACGTCTTGGCCGCAGGGGCTACCGGTGCGCGCGCCTTGCTCGCCGCATCCGACTTCGGCTTGGCCGCGGCCTTCTTGGCGACGGCCTTCTTCGCCGGCTTTGCGGCGGCATCCTCGCCCTCGGGCTTGGCCTTGGCCTTCGCAGGCGCCGCCTTCTTGGGCGTGCGCTTGGCCTTGCCGCCACCCTTGGCAGCGCGCTCGTCGATCAGCGCGATCGCCTGCGCGAGCGTAATCGTGTCGGGCGGCGCGATGTCGCTCGGGATGGTGGCGTTGACGCCGCCCGCGGTGACGTAGGCGCCATAGCGGCCGTTCTTCAGCGCAACGCCGCCGAGGCTCGGGTGATCGCCCAGCGGCTTGCCGGGATCGGCGCCGAAGCGGCGGCCGCTCGGGCCCTTGGCGATTTTCTCGGCAATCAGCGTCACCGCGCGGTTGAGCCCGATACCGAAGACGTCGTCGCCCGCTTCCAGGCTGGCATAGGTCTTCTCATGCTTCACGAACGGTCCGAAGCGGCCGAGGCCGGCCGTGATCGGCTCGCCGGTCTCCGGGTGCTTGCCGACTTCGCGCGGCAGCGACAGCAGCTTCAGCGCCGTCTCGAGATCGATATCGCCGGGCGAGGTGTTCTTCGGCAGCCCTGCGCGCTTCGGCTTCTCGTCCTCGGCATAGTCCTTCTGCTCGCCGAGCTGGATATAGGGCCCGAAGCGGCCGGCTTTCACCACGACATCGCGATCGGTCTCGGGATCCTTGCCGAGCACACGGTCGGCGCTCGCCTCGGAATCGGCGGCGAGCGGGCGGGTATAGCGGCATTCCGGATAGTTCGAGCATCCGACGAAGGCGCCGAACTTGCCGGCCTTCAGGTTGAGCCGGCCGGTCCCGCAGGTCGGGCACTGCCTGACGTCGCCGCCGTCGGTGCGGGCGGGGTAGATGTGCGGGCCCAGCATCTCGTCGAGCGCGTCGAGCACCTCGGCAACCCGCAGGTCCTTGATGTCGTTCACCGCACCGATGAAGCCGTGCCAGAAATCCTGGAGAACCTGCTGCCAGGAAATCTCGTTGTTGGAGATGCGGTCGAGTTTTTCCTCGAGATCGGCGGTGAAGTCGTATTCGACATAGCGGGCGAAGAAGTTTTCCAGGAACGCGACCACGACGCGGCCCTTGTCCTCGCCATGCAGGCGCTTCTTCTCGAGCTTGACGTAGCCGCGGTCCTTCAGCACCTGCAGGATCGAGGCATAGGTCGAGGGCCGGCCGATGCCGAGCTCTTCCATGCGCTTGACCAGCGAGGCCTCCGAGAAGCGCGGCGGCGGCTCGGTGAAGTGCTGGGTGACCGAGAGATCCTGCCGCTTCAGCGCTTCGCCCTCGCTCATCGCGGGCAGGCGGCGGCCGTCTTCGTCTTCCTCGTCGTCGCGGCCCTCCTGGTAGAGCGCCAGGAAACCGTCGAACTTGATGACCTGCCCGGAGGCGCGCAGCTCCAGCACGCGGGAGCCCGCCTTGGCCTCGATATCGACGGTGGTGCGCTCCAGTTCGGCCGATTCCATCTGGCTGGCGATGGTGCGGGTCCAGATCAGCTCGTAGAGCCGCGCCTGGTCGCTATCGAGCTTGCGGCGCATGTCGGCGGGGCGGCGCGACAGGTCGGTCGGGCGGATCGCTTCATGCGCTTCCTGGGCGTTCTTGGCCTTGGCCTGGTACTGGCGCGGCGCGTCCGGCACATAGGCGTTGCCATAGTCCTCGCCGATCACCTTGCGCGCCTGCGTGACGGCGGAAGCATCGATCTGCACGCCGTCGGTACGCATATAGGTAATGAGACCGGTGGTCTCGCCGCCGATGTCGATGCCCTCGTAGAGCCGTTGCGCGATGCGCATGGTATGCGCCGGCGCAAAGCCGAGCTTGCGGCTGGCTTCCTGCTGCAGCGTGGAGGTGGTGAAAGGCGCCTGTGGATTGCGCCGCGCCGGACGCGCCTCGACGGTCGAGACCTTGAAGAGCGCGGCTTCGATCGCCTTCCTGAAGTCTTCCGCCTCCGCGCCCGAGCCGATGTCGAGTCGTTGGATCTTCTTGCCATCGGCGCCGACGAGGCGCGCTTCGAAAGCCTCGCCACGCGGCGTCGTGAGCGTCGCCACCAGCGACCAGTATTCCCTGGGAACGAACTTCTCGATCTCGAGCTCGCGATCGCAGACGAGGCGTAGCGCCACCGACTGCACCCGGCCGGCCGAACGCGCGCCCGGCAGCTTGCGCCAGAGCACGGGGGAGAGGGTGAAGCCAACCAGATAGTCCAGCGCCCGGCGCGCCATATAGGCGTCGACCAGCGCACCGTCGATCTGGCGCGGCGCCTTCATGGCTTCCGTCACCGCCTGCTTGGTGATGGCGTTGAACACCACGCGCTCGATCTTCTGGTCCTTGAGCGCGCGCTTCTCCTTCATCACCTCCAGCACGTGCCAGGAGATGGCCTCACCCTCGCGATCAGGGTCGGTGGCGAGAATCAGGCGGTTGGCGCCCTTCAGCGCCTTGGCAATGTCGTTGAGGCGGCTGTTGGCCTTGGGATCGATCTCCCAGATCATCTGGAAATTGGCCTCGGGGTCGACCGATCCGTTCTTGGCGGGAAGGTCGCGGACATGGCCAAACGAGGCCAGGACCTCGTAGGAGGAGCCCAGATATTTATTGATCGTCTTGGCTTTCGCCGGCGACTCCACAATGACGATATTCATGTCATTCCAATAGCTTACGCGAAAAATATCAGGCCGGTTCCGCGAGACTCGCGGCCGGCCGATTTGCCCCGAACATGGGTGGTGAGGCCGCCCCTGTCAAATCGCCAGATATTGATGGGGGTCCGGACTCGTAGAAATACCTATCCAAAAAGTTGTATTATGCATCCCTAGAGTTGTGCCGTTTGGCCGTATATTCGGGGCCAATGGGCGCGATTTGGGACGGGCATTGAGCAAGATCGGGGGCGATCGGAAGAGCGGAGACTCGGGGGAAGAGATTCCGGGAGACGAGGCCTGTTCCCGCGCGGGCCGGGAGGAGGCCGCGACCTTCATCGCGGACATGGTGGCCGATCTTTCCCGGGTGGCCGAGCGGCACGGCCTCGATATGCTCAGGCATCTGCGCAGCATGACGCAGCTCGAGGCCGCGGAATGGTGTCGCAACAAGCGCAGGCTCTCTTAAGTGGGGACTCTCTTATAGGTGAAGATTCGGGCGGCGCGGACGTCAGCCGCCGGCTGGCCAGGCCTGCGGCCGATTGGCGCTGGGCCAGAACGCGCATTGAATCGGAGGGGGCAACTGCCGGACATTCAAGCGCAGGAATCATGGACCGGTGAGGGCAGCTGTGCCGAAGACTGGTATTTCCTCGACTCCGGCGGAAAATGCCGACGCCAACGAACTCGTTTCGATTGCGCTGTTTTCCTGCACCGGTCTTCTGGTCTCGGTGCTCGTCGTCGTCTGCCGCGTCTATGGCATCTTCTGAATAGAGCGGCTGCCGCCAGACGGCGGCAACCGGCTTTTTCCCAGCTCAAGCCGCCAGATCGCTCGCCGCCCTCAGCGCGCCGGCGACTGCCTTCTCGCGATGCTCGGGTCCGATCTGGATGCCGTCGGCGGAAATGAATTCCGGATTGCTGATGCCGATGAAGGAAAACACCGAGCGCAAATAGGTCTCGAGGTGCTCGAGCGCGGCCATCGGAGTATCTGGTCCATAGTGGCCGCCGCGGGAGACCGCGACGATGACGCGCTTGTTGCCGGCGAGGCCCTCGACACCCTGCGCGCCATATTTGAACGTCTTGCCTGCGACGAGGATGCGGTCGATCCAGGCCTTGAGCTGGCTCGGGATGGTGAAATTGTACATGGGCGCGCCGATCACGACGATATCGGCCGCCAGAAACTCATCGAGCATGGCCTGTCCCGCCGCGATGTCCTCGCGCAGCGATGCATCGGGCGGCGCACCCTGGCCGGCGGCAAGGTGCAGGCCGGTGAGATGGCCGAGCGGCGTCGCCGTGAGGTCGCGGTAGGCGATGTCGAGATTGGGAGTGGTCTGACGCAGCCGGTCGACAATGGCGGCAGATACTTGCCGGCTGACGGAATGGGGGCCGAGCACGCTGGAATCGAGATGCAGGAGTTTCATGGCTGATATCGCCTCATGGTATAGGTTTGTAACTGGCACTACATGAGTGACCCTGGCAAAAGCCGCAAGAACGCACATTTTTGAGCCCCGAGCACACCAATGAGACCCGAGAACATCAATGTGACCGTCCCGGCCAACCCCCGGGACAGCAATTGTCGCGCGGTGGCCTCGGTGCTCGCGCGTGTTGGCGACAAATGGACGGTGCTCGTGATCATGCTGCTGATGGGCGGCCCGCGGCGCTTCAACGAACTCAAGCGCATGATCGACGGCATCTCGCAGCGGATGCTGACCTTGACGCTGCGCGGGCTGGAGCGCGACGGCTTGGTGACGCGCACGGTGTTTCCGACCATTCCACCGCGGGTCGATTATGAACTGACCGATCTTGGCCGTGGCCTTGCCGATCCGGTGAAGGCGCTCGGCCAATGGGCGTTCGAGCACATTCCCGAAATCGAGCGGGCGCGATCGAAGTTCGACGCGCGCAACGGGGAGAGTTAAAGCGCGATGAGATTGGGATGAATCGTCATCGCGCTTTAGGTTGTTGTTTGAGCATGATCTTTTCGGAAAACCGCTTCACACTTTTCCGGATCATGCTTTAGAGCAGCGACACCATGCCGCCGCCATGGCGCTCGAGCCGGCCGGCGAGTTCGAGCTCCAGCAGCACCGTGCGCACGATGGCGGGCGAGCTGCCTGCCATGCGGATCAGATCGTCAAGCAGAATCGGCGTCGGGCCGAGCAGGGCGACGATGCGCGCGCGTTCGCCCGCATCGGGCTCGGCTTCGGAATAGTCGTCGTCGGGCTCTTCCAGCGCGAGCGGACGGGCCATGATCGGCTGCACGGCATTGATGATGTCGGCGGCTTCCGTCACCAGCGTCGCGCCTTGCTTGATCAGATCGTTGGTGCCGCCGGCGCGCGGATCGATCGGCGAGCCCGGCACGGCAAACACCTCGCGGCCCTGCTCATTGGCCATCCGCGCGGTGATCAGCGAGCCCGAGCGTTGCGCCGCCTCCACCACGACCACGCCGAGCGAGGCGCCGGAGATCAGGCGATTGCGGCGCGGAAAGTCATGCGCCCGCGCGACATGGCCGAGCGGCATTTCCGAGATCGCAGCGCCCGTTTCCAGCAGCGCAAACAGCAGGTCCTCGTGCTCCGGCGGATAGATTCGGTCCTGGCCGCCGGCAAGCACCGCGACCGTGCCGCCGGAGATGCTGGCGCGGTGGGCGGCCTGGTCGATGCCGCGCGCCAGGCCCGAGATGATGACGAAACCGGCCTGGCCGAGATCGCGTGCCAGCGACTGCGCGAATTTCAGTCCTGCGCCGGACGCATTGCGCGAGCCGACGATCGCGATCATCGGCCGCATCAGGGCATCGAGCGCGCCGCGCACGGCGAGCAGGGGAGGCGCGTCGTCGATCACGGCCAGCCGCGGCGGGTAAAATGCTTCGCCCGGCGCGACCAGGTTGACGCCGAGCTTCTTGCAGGCGGCGAGCTCGGCACGCGCCTCGTCCTCGCTGCAGATGCGTCCCGGCCGCGCCGCGCCGCCGCGTCGCGAGAATTCTGGCAGCCGCTCGAGCGCGGCCGCCGCATCGCCGCAATGACGGATCAAGGCGCCAAACGTGCGCGGCCCGATATTGTCCGAACGGATCAACCGCAGCCGGTTGAGCCGTTCGACGTCGGAGAGATTTGTACTGGGTGTCCGGTCGTGCATGCGCGGACAGCTTCGCTCAACCGAAAGATGCGATCAAGCGCTTCCGCGTTCAGTTGCCCGGGCCGCCTGTCACTTCGGTTACTTCTGCCCGATCTTGCCCTCGGTGCCGGCCTGCAGCCGCTTGATGTTCTCGCGGTGGGTCCAGAACGAGATCAGCGTCATCACGGCAAACAATGAGGCGAGCGCCGGATGGCCGAAGAACCACAGGAAGATCGGCGTTACGAAGCATGCCACCAGCGCCGACAGTGACGAATAGCGCGTGGTGAAGGCGGTGGCGATCCAGATCGCGCCGAACATCGCGGCTGCCGGCCAGAACAGGCCGAGCAGCACGCCGATGTAGGTCGCGATGCCCTTGCCGCCCTTGAATTTGAGCCAGATCGGGAAGAGGTGACCGAGGAAGGCGCCGAGCCCTGCCAGCATCGCGGCGTTTGGCCCCCAGACATAACCGGCTATGACGACGGCTACCGTACCTTTCAGCATGTCGCCGAGCAGCGTTGCTGCGGCAAGGCTCTTCTTGCCGGTGCGCAGCACGTTGGTGGCGCCG
This sequence comes from Bradyrhizobium sp., assembly GCF_052389815.1. GTDB lineage: Bacteria > Pseudomonadota > Alphaproteobacteria > Rhizobiales > Xanthobacteraceae > Bradyrhizobium. Next base: position 28,753 of record NZ_JBQTHN010000129.1, read on the forward strand.
ATGTTGCCGGAGCCGATCGAGCGCAGATCCTCGGTGCCGGCGAGCCTCGTCAGGATCAGCCCGAACGGAATCGATCCCAAGAGATAGCCGACGACGAAGGCGACGGGCAGGAAGGTTTCGGCTGCCATCGGCGGCGCTCCTCGAAGTTCAGACGTGCTCGTAGACGGTGCGTCCGCCGACAATAGTACGCACCGCGCGGCCGGAGAAGCGGGCTTCGTCGAACGGCGTGTTCTTGCATTGCGACTTCAGGTCGGCCGGATCGAGCACCCATGGCGTATCCGGATCGATCACGATCACGTCGGCCGGCGAGCCCGCGCGCAGGGAACCGCCGGGCAACCCGAGCAGCTCGGCGGGGCGCGTCGACATCGCGCGGATCAGCGTCTTGAAATCGAGATCGCCATTGTGGACCAGCCGCAGGCCCGCCGGCAGCATGGTCTGCAACCCGACCGCGCCCGACGCCGATTCCGCAAATGGCAGGCGCTTCACCTCGACGTCCTGCGGGTTGTGATCGGACATGATGACGTCGAGGAGGCCGGAGGAGAGCGCGGCGACCAGCGCCTGGCGGTCCTGTTCGGTGCGCAGCGGCGGCGACAGCTTCAGGAACGTCCGGTAGGGCCCGATATCGTTCTCGTTCAGCGTCACGTGGTTGATCGAGACGGAGGCGCTGACGTCGAGACCGGCATCGCGGGCGCGTTTGAGGATTTCCAGCGACTCGTTCGAGGTCAGCGACGCCGCGTGATAACGACCGCCGGTCAGTGCGGCAAGGCGCATGTCGCGCTCCAGCATCACCGATTCCGCGGCATAGGGAATGCCGACGAGGCCGAGCCTCGTGGCGAACTCGCCTTCGTGCATCACGCCCTCGCCGACGAGGTCGGGGTCCTCGGTGTGGTGCACGATCAGCGCGTCGAAATCGCGGGCGTAGGTCAGCGCACGGCGCATCACCTGCGCATTGACGACGCTCTTGTCGCAGTCGGTAAACGCCACGGCGCCCGCGGCCTTCAACAGGCCGATCTCGGTCATCTCCTCGCCGCGCATGCCCTTGGTCAGCGCCGCCATCGGATGGATGTTGACGATCGCGGTGTCGCGGGCGCGGCGCAGCACGAAGTCGACAGTGGCCGAATTGTCGATGACCGGCGAGGTGTCCGGCTGGCAGATGATGGTGGTGATGCCGCCGGCGGCTGCCGCCTGGCTTGCGGAAGCAAACGTCTCGCGATGGCTCGCGCCGGGCTCGCCGACAAAGGCGCGCATGTCGATCAGGCCGGGGGCCACCACCTTGCCGGCGCAATTGACGATGTCGGTGCCTTCGGGCACGCCGGCCGCGCCAATGCCGCGGCGGCTATCGCGGATCACGCCATCGGCAATCAGCACGTCGCCGGGACCGTCGAGATCGCGGGAGGGATCGACGACGCGGGCATTGGCGAGCAGGATCGGGCGGCGTTCGGTCAGCATGTTCTCACGCGTTCGGCAGGTTGCGGGCGAGCGCTTCGAGCACCGCCATCCGCACCGCCACTCCCATTTCGACCTGTTCCCGGATCAGCGACTGCGCCCCGTCGGCGACCGCCGAGTCGATCTCGACGCCGCGGTTCATCGGCCCCGGATGCATCACCAGCGCATCCGGCTTGGCATAGGACAGCTTCTTCTGGTCGAGCCCGAAATAGTGAAAGTATTCGCCGGTGGAGGGCACGAAGGAGCCGTTCATGCGCTCGCGCTGCAGCCGCAGCATCATGACGATGTCGGCGCCGTCGAGCCCCTGGCGCATGTCGCGCGCGACTTCCACGCCCATCCGCTCGATGCCCTGCGGCAGCAGGGTGGACGGTGCGACCACCCGCACCCGGGCGCCCATGGTGTTGAGCAGGAGGATGTTGGAGCGGGCGACGCGCGAATGCATGACGTCGCCGCAGATCGCGACGACGAGGCCCTCGATCCGGCTTTTGTTGCGGCGGATGGTGAGCGCATCCAGCAGCGCCTGGGTCGGATGCTCGTGGGAACCGTCGCCGGCATTGATCACGGAGCCGTCGACCTTGCGCGCCAGGAGCTCGACCGCACCCGAGGCGTGGTGGCGGACCACCAGGATGTCCGGGTGCATGGCGTTGAGCGTCACCGCGGTGTCGATCAGCGTCTCGCCCTTGCGCATCGAGGAAGACGACACCGACATGTTCATGACGTCGGCGCCGAGCCGTTTTCCGGCGATCTCGAACGAGGATTGGGTCCGCGTCGAGGCCTCGAAGAACAGGTTGACCTGGGTGCGTCCGCGCAAGCTGGTGCGCTTCTTGTCGACCTGGCGGTTGAGCTCGACATATTCCTCGGAGAGGTCGAGCAGGCCGGTGATGTCGGCAGCGGAAAGCCCCTCGATTCCCAGCAGATGCCGGTGACCGAGGACGAAAGTCGATTTCGATAAGGAGGTCATTAAAGCGAGAGCTATAGGCGCGGCCGGGGGGCAGGGCAAGCTTCAAATCCCCGATCCGGACTTATCCACCAGCACGTCTGCGACAGGGTAAACCGGGCCCGCCGGAGATGTTCCCGGGTCGCGGCTTGCTTGCTAGTCTGGCGCGGTCCGCGCGCAACCGTCAGGCCATGATGGCAAATACCCGGCATTTTTCGCAATTCCTGTGTGCCGCGCTGCTGGCGGCGCTGGCCTGCGCAGCTCCTGCGACGCCAGGCCGGGCCGAAAGGCGGATCGCGCTTGCCATCGGCAACGACCTCTATCCGAACCTGCCGCCGGACCGGCAGCTCAAGAAGGCCGTCAACGACGCCGCCACCATCGCGGATGCGCTCAGATCGCTCGGATTTGAAGTCATCCTGGGTAGCAATCTCGGCCGGCAAGCCATGATCGACCGGCTCGCGGAGCTGACCGCGCGGCTCGAGCCGGGCGATACCGCCGCCGTGTTCTTTGCCGGCCATGGCGTGGCGATCGCCGGGGTCAATTATCTGATCCCGAGCGACGTGCCGGCGGTGAGCGAGGGGGCGGAAGCGCGGGTGCGCGGTGCTGCGCTCGCCGAGCCCGACCTGATTGCGGAGTTGCAGGCGAAATCGGTGCGGGTTGCACTCCTGGTGATCGACGCCTGCCGCGACAACCCGTTCCCGCGCGCCGCCGGCCGCTCCATCGGCAATACGCGGGGGCTCGCCGACGCCAAACCCGCGCGCGGCATCTTCACGCTCTATTCGGCGGGTATCGGCCAGACTGCGCTGGACCGGCTGAACAATAACGACAGCTCGGACAATTCGGTGTTCACGCGCGTGTTCGCCGAGCAAATGAAGCGGCCGGAACTGCATCTGGGCGATCTCGCGGTCGAGGTGCGCGAGCGCGTGGCGGAACTCGCACTGAAGGCGACCAATGACGGCGGCCAACCGGCTCCGCACGAGCAGACGCCGGCCTATTACGACCAGACCCTCGGCGGCCGCATCTATCTCGCCAGGCCGTCCGGCGACGGCCGCGCGCCTGCGCTGGCGGCCATGCCGGTGCAACGGGCGCCGAGGCCGCCAGAAACCCAGCGTACCGTGCTGCGGCCGCAACGTCCGTCGGCTGCGGGCGAGAGCTGCGCGCGCAACGCCTTCGAGACCTATTGCGTCAGCTCCGTATTGAGGCCGCAATTCGGCAACTCCTACGGGGTGGCGAACCTGTTCGATGCTTCGACCGGCACCGCCTGGGTCGAGGGCCAGGCGGGCAACGGCGTCGGCGAATGGATCACGGTGGAATTCGACACGCTGCGGAGCGTCAAGTCGTTCACGGTTCAGAACGGCTACCAGAAGAACAACGACATCTTTCGCAAGAACAACCGCGTTCGGCAGCTTCGCGTCGTCTTTTCCGGCGGCGAGACGCACACATTCACGCTGGAAGACCGCATCACCGTGCAATCCCTGACGCTTGCAAAGCCGGTGCAATCCTACTGGGTGAAGTTCGTCATCGAGGAGGTCTGGGCCGGCAACAAATACAAGGACACCGCCGTTACGAAGCTGCGGGTCAATTCGGATCTCGTGCAATGAAGGTTTTTCTTATGGCGACCGCCGGCCGCGCCGGGCAGGCGATGGTGCTTGCTCTTGCGCTGATTGCGGAGGCGGCGCAGGCGCAGCAACTGCCCGGCGGCTTCGTCTATCTGCGCGACATCGACCCCACCATCATCCAGGACATGCGTTACGCCACGGCCAACAACTTCGTCGGCCATCCGCTCTCCGGCTATCAGGCCGGGGAATGCGTGGTGAAGCGCGAGGTGGGACTTCGGCTGAAGGCCGTCCAGCAGGAACTTGCGACGCAGAAGCTGTCGCTGAAGATGTTCGACTGCTACCGGCCGAAGCGGGCGGTCGCCGATATGGTGAAGTGGTCGCGCAGCGGCAAGGAAACGCCGGCCGAGCGGCGCTACAATCCCAAGATCCCCAAGGCCGATCTGTTCCGCCTCGGCTATATCGCCGCCTATTCGGGCCATTCGACCGGCAGCGCGCTCGACCTGACGCTGGTCGACTTGACCGCGGACAATTCCGCGAAATTCGATCCTGCTAAGGTCTATGCCGACTGCACGGCTCCGGTAGAGGCGCGCGCGCCCGAAGGCAGCATCGACATGGGCACTGGCTATGACTGCTCCGACGTGAAGTCGCACACGGCCTCGCCCGCGATCGCGCCGGAACAGCGCAAATGGCGGAGCACGCTGGTGGCGGCGATGCGCAAGCAGGGCTTTGTGAACTATTCGAAGGAGTGGTGGCACTTTTCGCTGCCCGGCGCGGGCGGCGAGGCCTATGATTTCCCGATTGCACCGCGTCGCCCCTGACAGGACCGGCCATGAACAAGCCAGCCTTCCAGACCCATGAGGTCTTCAACCAGTCGCCGCCGTTCTGCGACGTCGATCTCTTCAGTGCCGATCGTCCGCTGGTCGAGGCGGTTTCAGGCAATGGCGGGGCGTGCGCCGAAAAGGAATTGTCGGAGTTCGGCAAGCACTGGGGTTCGGCCGCGATGGCCGAGCGCGGCCGCATCGCCAACGAGAATACGCCGAAGCTGCGCACCTTCGATTCCCGCGGCAACCGCCGCGACGAGGTCGAGTTCCATCCGGCCTATCACGAGCTGATGGCGGCGAGCGCCCGCGCCGGCGTGCACAATTCCACCTGGACCGCGGAGGGCAGGCCCGCCGGCGGCGCGTCGGAAGTGGTGCGCGCGGCCAAGTTCTATATCGCCGCGCAAGTGGAAACCGGCCATCTCTGCCCGATCACCATGACTCGCGCTTCCGTTGCGGCGCTGGCCGCACAGCCGGATTTGCTCGCGAAGGTGATGCCGGTGGTGTCGAGGCGCGACTACGACCCAACCTTTGCGCCGTGGTGGACCAAGCGCGGCATGACGCTCGGCATGGGCATGACCGAAAAGCAGGGCGGCACCGACGTGCGCTCCAACATGACGCGCGCCGAGCGCGCCGCCGACGGCTATCGCATCACCGGCCACAAATGGTTCATGTCGGCGCCGATGTGCGACGCGTTCCTGGTGCTGGCGCAGGCCGAGGAGGGACTGAGCTGTTTCCTGATGCCGCGCTTTGTGCCCGACGGTTCCATCAACGCGATCCATTTCCAGCGCCTGAAGGACAAGCTCGGCAACCGCTCCAACGCCTCGAGCGAGGTTGAGTTTCACGGCGCCTATGCCGAGCTTGTCGGCGAGGAGGGCAAGGGCATCCGCACCATCATCCAGATGGTGCAGCTGACGCGGCAGGATTGCGCGATTGCCTCCGCCGGCCTGATGCGCTCGGGGCTGGCGCACGCGCTGCATCATGCGCGGCACCGCAGCGTGTTCCAGAAACATCTCGCCGACCAGCCGCTGATGCAGGCGGTGCTGTCCGACATGGCGCTGCATGTGGAGGCATCGATTGCGCTGGTGATGCGGCTCTGCCGCGCCTTCGACCGCGCGCCCGCCGACGCGGGGGAGGCCGCCTACATGCGATTGCTGACGCCGGCGATCAAATACTGGGTCTGCAAGAGCGCGCCGGGCTTTCTCTATGAAGCCATGGAGTGCCTCGGCGGCAACGGTTATGTCGAGGAAGGGATTTTGGCGCGGCATTACCGCGAGAGCCCGGTCAACGCGATCTGGGAAGGTTCCGGCAATGTCATGTGCCTCGACGTGCTACGCGCGCTGGCGCGCGAGCCGGACGCTGCGGTGCCGGTGCTGCAGCAGCTCGCTGGCGAAAGCAAGGGCTTGACCGGCGCCGCCGAAGCCGCAGCCTTCATCGGCAAGGCGTTCCGCCGGCCCGACGGCGAGCGCGTCGCGCGGATCGCGGTCGAGAAGCTGGCATTGCTGGCGGCAGCTGCGGCGCTCAATGCGGTCGCGCCGCGCAGCGCCGAATTGTTCGCCGAAACCCGCCTTGCCGGCAATCACAGCGGCATGTACGGCGCAACGGAGCTTCCCAACGACGACGTCCGCCGACTGCTGGAGCGGGCGCTGCCCTAACCGCGTCGTCATGGCCGGGCAGAAGCGCGAAGCGCGTCTTGACGCAAAATGACCCCGCCATCCACGACTTCCTAACCATGCGGCGACAAAGGCGTGGATGCCCGGGACGAGCCCGGGCATGACGAGTGGAGAAAACCGGGAACTACTCGATGGATTCGATCAGCCCGCAGACTACTCCTCCCCTGGCGGCTGACGCCCGGCCTCCGCGGATCTGGAAATTCTGGGGCACCACGCTGTGGGGCCTCTTCATCTTTGCTGCGATGTTCGCCGGGCAGCTCGCCGTCGTCGCCTGGTTCGTGCTGCGGCAGGAAGGGGACGTCGACCTTGCCACCTCCATCCGCGCGATCGGCGGCGGGCTGACGATCGCGCTCTCCGTGATCATGGGCCTGCCGGCGGTCGCCGCGGCTTGCTGGATCGCCATCAAGCCGTCGCGCACGCCGTTTGCCGAATATCTCGGGTTGCGCTGGACCTCCTGGAAGAATGCCGCGCTCGGCATCGTTTCGCTGGTCGTGCTGGTCGGATGCTGGGACCTGCTGTCGCGCGCGCTGGGACGCGAGATCACGCCGGGTTTCATGGGCGACGTACTGAAATCCGCGCAGGCCGACGGCGCGCTGTGGCTGCTGGTGATCGCGTTCTGCGTCGCCGCGCCGATATCGGAAGAGCTGTTCGCGCGCGGCTTCCTCTATCGCGGCTGGTCGGAGTCGCGCCTCGGGCCGACGGGCGCCATCCTGCTGTCGTCGATCGCCTGGACCTCGCTGCACCTGCAATACGATTGGTTCTTCTTCTGCGAGGTGTTTTCCATCGGCCTCCTGTTCGGCTACATCCGCCATCGCACCGGCTCGACCTGGCTGACCATCGTCCTGCACGGCCTCAACAACCTCGCGGCGACGGTGCAGACGATTTATCTGACGGGTTCGTAGACCCGATCGTCATTGCGGGCGCAGCGAAGCAATCCACCTTTCCGCTTGCGGCGAGATGGATTGCTTCGTCGCTACGCTCCTCGCAATGACGGCGAGAGGCCGGAGCCTAACTCACCAGCGCAATCACGACCGGCATCGTGATCGCCGCCAGAATCGTCTGCAGGGTGATGATCTGCGCCAGCAGTGGCGCGTCGCCGCCCATCTGCCGCGCCAGCACATAGGCGGACGACGAGGTCGGCACAGCCGAGCAGACTGCCACGATCACCAGGCTTGGGCCGGAAACGCCGAACCAAAGCGCCAGCGCAATGCAAAACACCGGCATCAGGATCAGCTTGAGGAACACTGTGATCGATGCGGCGAGGCGTGGGCGCAGCAGGCCTTCGAGGTGCAGGCCGGCGCCGGTGACGAGCAGCCCGATGCCGAGGGAGGAGCGGCCGAGCGCCTCGGCGACGTCGTGCCAGACCTTCGGCAGCTGCAGATGCGTGACATTTACAGCCAGCCCGATCGCGCAGGCCCAGATCAGCGGGTTCTTCACCACCGTCATCGCGATCGCGCGGACCGATTGCTTTTCCGGCGCGGCGTAATGTGCCAGCACGGATACGCTGAACACATTCACCAGCGGAATGATGGCCACCATGGCGACCGAGGCCAGCGCCAGCCCGGCATTGCCGAACAGATTGCTCGCGACCGCCAGCGCCACATAGGTCTGCCAGCGCGTCGCGCCCTGGAAGATCGAGGTGAAGGCGGGCCCGTCGATGTTCCAGCGCGACAGGAGGGGGCGCAGCGCCAGGCACAGCAGCGACATCGCGAGCGCCGACAGCATCAGCGCGCCGCCGACGCCGGCGACCGGCACGCTGGACAGGTCGGCTTTCACCAGCGTCTGGATCAGCAGCGTCGGAAACAGCACGTAGTAGGTCAGCCGTTCCAGCCCGTGCCATTGCGTGTCCAGCCGCATCAGGCTGCGCTTCAGGACGAAGCCGAGCACGATCAGCAGGAAGACCGGCAGCAGCGCCGGGATCACCACCGCCATGCCTAGGCGTCTCCGCGACGGGTCTTCAACCGGTCGAGCGCGCCCTGCAGGATGAAGATCGCTGCATGCTCGTCGATCACAGCCGCGCGTTTGGCACGGCTGACATCCATGCCGATCAGTTCGCGCTCCACCGCCGACGTCGAGAGCCGCTCGTCCCAGAGGCCGATCGGCAGCTCTGTGAGGCTCGCCAGATTGCGCGCAAAGGCACGGGTCGATTGCGCGCGCGGGCCCTCACTGCCGTCCATGTTGATGGGCAGGCCCAGCACGAAGCCGGTGGCGCTACGCTCGGCGGCGAGCGCCAACAGGCGCGCCGCGTCCGCCTTGAACGCCTTGCGCTGGATCGTTTCCACGCCGGTCGCGAGCCGCCGGTCCGGATCGGAGACGGCTACGCCAATGGTCTTGGTGCCGAGGTCGAGGCCGATCAGGGCGCCGCGCTCGGGCCAGCGTGCGGCGGCTTCGATCAGCGGAAGGATGGGGGCGGGCATGGGCAGCGCATAGCATGCGCGCGGCGGAGCAGGCAAAGGTCGAAGCGGCATGGCATCCCCGCGGACGCCACGCCGCTTGGCGAGATCGTCCTTACCTGATCGCGATCGGGTTGATCATGCTCTGCACGGCGCCCTTGAAGCGGGGCTGGCCGAGCACGAACAGGAACTCGTAGGCCTTGTCCTTGGCGAGTTCGGCCGTGTCCATGTTCTCCAGAATATAGGTGCCGTTCATCGGCAGCAGGATCTGGTGCACCTCGAACACGTTCTTGGACTCGAAGGGGAGGACCTCGAGACCCCAGGTATCGGCGCCGATTGCGACAACGCCTTTGCCGACCAGGTACTTGGCGCCTTCGACGCCGAGCCCGGGCTCGGCCGCGCCGTAGCGCTTGTCGTCCTTGCCGATCAGGCTGAGCCAGCCGGTGTGGAAGAGCACGACGTCCCCCTGGCGGATCTCGACGCCCTGTTTCTTGGCGACTTCCTCGATCTCCTTGACGTTGAAGGCGGTGCCTTCCTTGACCACGTCGATGCCGTAATGGGCGGCCATGTCGAGCAGCACGCCGCGCGCCACGATCGGCGGGATCTTTTCGACGCCGAGCTTCTTCAGGCCCGTGGGATCGGCGAATTCGAGCAGTTTGTTGCCGTTGTAGTAGACGTGCTCGACGCCGATATGGCCGAGCCCGTCGATCTGGCTGCCGACGCCGACCCAGCCCTCGATGATGTCGTCATTGTAGGTGGTCTTGCTCGGTCCGAGGCCGGGGATGCCGGCCTGGCCGGGCTGCACGATGGTGACCTTGAAACTGCGCGGCGGGTAGGCGGGCGTCTTTGAATCGACGGGGATACCGAGCGCGTAGGTCTTGCCGGTCTTCACGAGCTGGGCGGCTTTGACGACGAGCTCGGGCTTCATGTAGTTGGCGGCGCCGATCTCGTCGTTCGGACCCCATTTCGATTTCGTCCAGTCTTGCGCGTTGGCCGCACTGACCGATCCCAACAAGGCAGCAGAGCAGCACAGAACGAGTGCTTGACGCATCGCAGTCCTCCCAGAGTTGACGTTATGGTTGTTGGCAGCAAGTGCCTCATACTAACGGAGGCGAAGCGAACGGCCAGAGGATTCCGACCGAGCGGTGCACATTCGCATTTGCGAAGCGCGCTTTGGCTTTGTCGCGAAAATGTGGCACGAGAATTTCGCAGCGTGGAAGAACGGCCGTCGTTCAGGCCGCGATGTCTGCCTCCTGCCCGTGCAGACAGGAGACGAAACCGCGAAGCGCGCTGTACTCGTGCGTGGCCCGGCGCGTGACGAACAGCGTCTCCACCCGCGATTGCGCCGCCCCGAGTGAGTGGACGCTGACGGCGTCGTTTCGTTCCACCACCGCGCGCGGCAGCAGCGTGACCCCCATGCCGGCCGCGACGCAGCCGACCATGCCGTCGAGCGTGCCGAGCTCGAACCGCGTGGCCGACGGCCAGCCGAATTCGGCCAGAACCTGCTCCAGGCGTTGCCGGTAGGTGCAGCCGGTGCGGAACACCAGCGCCGTCGGACCGGGCTCCGGCGTCGCCGCGCGCAATTCGGCGAGGCTTTTCAGATGCCGCTCCGTGACCAGCACCAGCTCCTCGCGGAAGGCGACCGTCGCGGCGAGGTCCATATGCTCGATCGGCCCGGCGACGAATGCACCGTCGAGACTGCCGTCGAGCACGGCGGTGACGAGGTCGGCGGTGGTTGCCGTGCGCAGGCTGAGCTTCACGGCGGGAAAGCGGCGGTGGAAATCGGCAAGCAAGGCCGGCAGGCGCACGGCTGCCGTCGTCTCCATCGAGCCGATGGCGAGCGGCCCCTTCACTTCGCCATCGTCGCGGGCAGCGATCACGGCCTCGCGCGACAAGGCCGCCATCCGCTGGGCATAGGGAAGCAGGCGGCGGCCGGCGCCGGTCAGGGTCATGCCGCGGCTGTGCCGCTCGAACAGGGCGGTGCCGATCTCGGCTTCCAGCGCCTTGACGCGTTGAGTCACGTTGGACTGCACGGTGTTGAGTTCTTCGGCGGCGCGCGTGATGCCGCCGGTGCGGGCCACGGCCGAGAAGGTGAGGAGGTCGGTCAGTTCCACCGCAAATCTCCGTTTCAATTTAGAGATGGCTGCATTCTGAAGTATTCATTTTTGGAGAATGATAGACGCCGCTAAGTTCGCTGTCCAGACGAGGAGGGATTCATGTCGATCGCAACGCCACTGACCGCGCTTCTCGGCATCGAGCATCCGATATTGCTGGCCCCGATGGATGTGATCTCGGGTGCGCGGCTGACCATGGCGGTGAGCGGCGCCGGTGGTCTCGGCATTTTGGGCGGCGGCTATGGCGATCGGGAGTGGCTGGAGGCGGAGACCGCGAAGCTCAGGGGTTTCGAAGGTCCCTTCGGCATCGGTTTCATTACCTGGAGTCTCGCCAGGCAGCCCGAACTTCTCGACATTGCGCTGGCGGCAAGGCCGCGCGCGGTCATGCTGTCATTCGGCGATCCCTCGGTCTTTGCGCCGCGCATCAAGCGGGGCGGCGCGCTGCTGATCTGCCAGGTGCAGAACGAGGATATGGCGAAGCAGGCGCTGGATGCCGGCGCCGATATCCTGATCGCGCAGGGGACCGAAGCCGGCGGGCACGGCGCCTCGCGCACCACCATCGACATCGTGCCCACGATCATCGATCTGGCGGCCGGCCGCGTGCCCGTCGCTGCCGCCGGCGGCATCGCTGACGGACGCGGGCTGGCGGCCATGATGATGCTGGGTGCTTCGGGCGTGCTGATGGGCACGCGCTTCTACGCCAGCGCGGAGGCCGACGGCGCGGAGGAGGCAAAGCGGCGCATCTGTGCGGCCGACAGCGGCAGCAGCGTTCGCGGCATCATCTTCGATCTCTCGCGCAACAACGTCTGGCCCGCGCCGTTCACCGGCCGCTGCCTGATCAACGATCATGCGCGCCGCTGGATGGGCCGCGAACTCGAGCTGCTGCAGCAGGTCAATGCGGTGGCAGCCGAATATGCCGCCGCCAGGGCCGCCGCAAATTTCGACGTCGCCGCCGTGATTGCCGGCGAGTCCGTCGGCCTGATCCATGATATTCCGCCCGCGGCCGAAATCGTCGAACGCATCGTCGCCGAAGCCGGGCAGTTGCTGCTTGGCCGCAGCAATTTCACCGCCGCCGCCTAGCGCCAACCCAATGAGAAAAGCCATGTGGCCCGATCGCCGTCTCCTCGACCTCTTCAAGACCGAATTTCCGATCGTGCTCGCGCCGATGGCGGGGGTGGTGGATGCCGAACTCGTCATCGCCGCGGCCCAAGGCGGCGCGCTGGGCTCGCTGCCCTGCGCGATGATCTCCGCCGAGAAGGCGCGCGAGCAGGTCAACATCATCCGTCAGCGCGTCTCCGCGCCGGTCAACATGAACTTCTTCTGCCACAGGGCGGTCGATGCCGATCCCGTGCGCGAAGCCGGCTGGAGGGCGAGACTGGGCGACTACTACGGGGAGTTCGGGCTCGATCCGGCCGCACCCGTCAATGCCGCCAACCGTGCGCCGTTCGATGCGGCGTTTTGTGCCGTGGTCGAGGAGCTCAAGCCCGAGGTGGTGAGCTTCCATTTCGGGCTGCCGTCGCCCGATCTCGTGAAGCGCGTCAAGGCAACGGGCGCAATCGTGATGTCGTCGGCAACCACCGTGAAGGAAGCGATCTGGCTGGAGGAGAACGGCGCCGACGTCGTCATCGCGCAAGGTGCCGAGGCGGGCGGCCACCGCGGCATGTTCATGACGGAAAATATCGCCGAGCAGCCCGGCACCTTCGCGCTGGTGCCGCAGGTCGTCGATGCCGTGAAAGTTCCGGTCATTGCAGCAGGCGGCATCGCCGACGGGCGAGGCATCGCGGCGGCCTTTGCGCTCGGTGCCTCCGGCGTGCAGATCGGCACCGCCTATCTGCGCTGCCCCGAATCGAAGGTGACAGCTCCGGCGCGTGTGGCGCTGGCGCAGGCTACCGACGAGAGCACCGTCATCACCAACGTCATGACCGGCCGCCCCGCGCGCGGCGTCGCCAACCGCGTGATGCGCGAGGTCGGCCCGATCTCGCCGGATGCCCCGGCATTCCCCCATGCCGCCACCGCGCTCGGCCCCCTGAAGGCGGCGGCCGAAAAGCTCGGCAGGGTCGATTTCACCAATCTTTGGGCAGGGCAGGCGGTGCGGATGGGCAAGGAAATGCCCGCGGCGGAGCTTACCCGGGCCTTGGCCGGCGGGGCGCTGGCCCGGCTCGCGCAAATGGCCGGTTAAGCGGGCAGCCCCCGCGGTTGCGGCGCAAAAGCGGCCTCTGCTATACGGCGGGCTGAAACCCCCGCTTGAGGCCCTATATAATGTCCGTGGACGCCACGACCGTTCGCCGTATCGCGCATCTGGCGCGGATCGCGGTCACCGACGCCGAAGTTCCCCATCTGCAGGGCGAGCTGAACGCAATGCTGGCCTTTGTCGAGCAGTTGTCGGAGGTCAACATCGAGGGTGTCGAGCCGATGACCTCGGTGACGCCGATGGAGATGAAGAAGCGGGCCGATGTCGTCAATGACGGCGAGATCGCCGACGACATCGTGAAGAATGCGCCGGCGACCGAGGATCACTTCTTCCTGGTGCCCAAGGTCGTGGAATAGAGGTGACGCATGTGTCTGCTCTGCGACGATGAGAAGGCCTACAAGGCCTATATGGACTTCCTGGATGCCATGGAGAAGCAGGGCAAACAGGCCGATCCCGACAAGGCGATCGATGCCGTGCTCGATGCGCTCGAGGCCAGCGAGCTGACCCGCCCGAAGCAGGACGACCCCGCCAACGACAAGACGCTCTCCCCGTTCTTCTGCAGCCCGATCAATAAATGACAACGTTGACATCGATGACGATCGCCGAGGCCCGCGACGGCCTCGCGAAAAAGTCTTTCTCGTCGCGCGAGCTGACCGAGGCGCATCTGGCGGCCATGGAAGCCGCGCGTTCGCTCAATGCCTTCGTTCTTGAGACACCCGACAGGGCGCGCCAGATGGCGCAGGCCGCCGACGCCAGCATCGCCAGGGGCGAGGGCGGGCCGCTCGCCGGCATTCCGCTCGGCATCAAGGATTTGTTCGCCACCAGGGACGTGCGCACCACCGCGTGCTCGAAGATCCTCGGCAATTTCGTGCCGACCTACGAGTCCACCGTCACCTCGCAGCTCTGGCGCGACGGCGCGGTGATGCTCGGCAAGCTCAACAACGACGAGTTCGCGATGGGCTCGTCGAACGAGACTTCGTGCTTCGGTCCGGTGGTCAATCCCTGGCGGCGCGAGGGCTCCAACACCGCGCTGGTGCCGGGTGGCTCGTCCGGCGGATCGGCTTCCGCCGTGGCGGCGCTGCTTTGCATGGGCGCGACCGCAACCGACACCGGCGGCTCGATCCGCCAGCCTGCGGCGTTCACCGCCACCGTCGGCGTGAAACCGACCTATGGCCGCTGCTCGCGCTGGGGCATCGTCGCCTTTGCCTCCTCGCTCGACCAGGCAGGTCCGATCGCACGCACCAACCGCGACGCTGCAATCCTGCTCCGCTCGATGGCCGGCCACGATCCGAAGGACACGACCTCGGTCAACATTGATGTGCCGGACTATGAGGCTGCGATCGGCAGGTCCGTGAAGGGCATGAAGATCGGCATCCCCAAGGAGTATCGCCTCGATGGCATGCCGAACGAGATCGAAAGGCTCTGGAGCGAGGGCGCGGCCTGGCTGAAGGCGGCCGGCGCCGAGCTGGTCGAGGTGTCGCTGCCGCACACGAAATACGCGCTGCCGGCCTACTACATCGTGGCGCCGGCGGAGGCTTCCTCCAACCTCGCGCGCTACGACGGTGTGCGCTACGGCCTGCGCGAGCAGGGCCGCAACGTCATCGACATGTACGAGAACACCCGCGCGAGCGGCTTTGGCGCCGAAGTGCGCCGCCGCGTCATGATCGGCACCTATGTGCTCTCGGCAGGCTATTACGACGCCTATTATCTGCGTGCCCAGAAGGTTCGCACGCTGATCAAGAAGGACTTCGAGGACTGCTTTGCCAAGGGCGTCACCGCGATCCTGACGCCCGCGACGCCGTCGGCGGCGTTCGGCGTCGGCGAGAAGGGCGGCGCCGATCCCGTCGAGATGTATCTCAACGACATCTTCACGGTGACCGTGAACATGGCGGGCCTGCCGGGCATCGCGGTGCCCGCCGGCAAGGACAGCCAGGGCCTGCCGCTCGGCTTGCAGCTGATCGGCCGTCCCTTCGACGAGGAGACGCTGTTCGCGCTCGGCGAGGTGATCGAGCAGGCCGCCGGCCGGTTCCCCGCGCCCAAGTGGTGGTGAGCATGGCCGATCTGAAAGCCAGCCTTTCAGACGCACTGCCGGCGCCGACGCTGAGCCCGCCGCTGGCCGCGCTGTGGTGGGCCGCCAAGGGCGACTGGGACGCTGCGCACAAGATCGTCCAGGACGAAGACACCAGGGACGCCGCCTGGGTGCACGCCTATCTGCACCGCGTCGAGGGCGATCTTGGCAACGCCGGCTATTGGTACCGCCAGGCGGGCCAGCCGGTGGCAAAGGACTCGTTGGATGCCGAGTGGGAGCGGATCGCCGCTACGCTCGGCGGAGGAGAACGGAAATGACGGCGACCGGCGGCAAGCTGATCAAGGGCTCAACCGGCGACTGGGAGGTCGTGATCGGCGTGGAAATCCATGCCCAGGTCACCTCGAACTCAAAGCTGTTTTCCGGCGCCTCCACCGCATTCGGCGGCGAGCCCAACAGCCAGGTCTCGCTGGTCGATGCCGCGATGCCGGGCATGCTGCCCGTGATCAACGAGGAATGCGTCAGGCAGGCTGTCAGGACCGGACTTGGCCTCAACGCAAAGATCAACCTTCGCTCGGTGTTCGACCGCAAGAACTATTTCTATCCCGATCTGCCGCAGGGCTACCAGATCAGCCAGTACAAGTCGCCGATCGTCGGCGAAGGCGAGGTGACCGTCGAGCTCGAGGGCGGCAGGACCGCCGCCATCGGCATCGAGCGGCTGCATCTGGAGCAGGACCCGGCAAAAATGCTGCACGACAAGTTGCCGTCGCAGTCCCTTGTCGATCTCAACCGCTGCGGCGTCGCGCTGATGGAGATTGTCTCGAAACCGGACATCCGCGATGCCGAGCAGGCCAAGGCCTATGTGACCAAGCTGCGCTCGATCCTGCGTTATCTCGGCACCTGCGATGGCGACATGGAGAAGGGATCCCTGCGCGCCGACGTCAACGTGTCCGTGCGCAAGCCGGGCGGGCCGCTCGGCACCCGCTGCGAGATCAAGAACCTGAACTCGATCAACTTCATCGGACAGGCGGTTGAGGTCGAGGCGCGGCGCCAGATCGAGATCGTCGAGGAGGGCGGGCAGATCGAGCAAGAGACCCGTCTGTTCGACCCCAACAAGGGCGAGACGCGCTCACTGCGCTCCAAAGAGGAGGCGCACGACTACCGTTACTTCCCCGATCCCGACCTGCTGCCGCTGGAATTCAGCCAGGCCTTCGTCGACGGCCTCAGGGCGCACCTGCCGGAGCTGCCGGACCAGAAGAAGGCGCGCTTCGTCGCCGACTTTGCACTGTCGGCCTATGACGCCGGCGTGCTGGTCGCCGAGCGCGAGAGCGCCGATTTCTACGAGGCGGTGTTGGCGAAGCTCTCCGACCAGAAGCGCGACGGCAAGGTGGCCGCGAACTGGGTGATCAACGAGCTGTTCGGCCGGCTCAACAAGGAAGGCCGGGATATTGCGGGCTCGCCGGTGTCGGCCGCTCAATTGGGCACGATCGTTGACCTGATCGGCGAGGGCACCATCTCCGGCAAAATCGCCAAGGACCTGTTCGAGATCGTCTGGCAGGAGGGCGGCGACCCCCGCGCGATCGTCGAGGCGCGCGGCTTGAAGCAGGTCACCGACCTGTCGGCGATCGAAAAGGTGGTCGACGAGATCGTCGCCGCCAATCCTGACAAGGTGGCGCAGGCGAAAGCGAAGCCCCAGGCGCTCGGCTGGTTCGTCGGCCAGGTGATGAAGTCGTCCGGCGGCAAGGCGAACCCGCAAGCCGTCAACGATCTCCTGAAGACGAAGCTCGGTCTTTGACGGCGGCGTGCGCGAACGTCGCGCGCCGCCACCGCTTCGTCGCCTCGCATCTTCCTTTTTCGTCGCAAAGCGATCGCGCATGACGTGCGCGAGGCGACGCGCGTGTTGCGAATCGACGGACGATGATTCGCAAGAACGGCGACGTTCGATGCGCGCGAGCGAGCGAACATGCCGGTGAGCACGAAAATATTTTTCTTGCCAAAATTCGCGACTCGGAGTCCGCGAACGGAGCCGTTAACTACGTTGGCCCGCTCGCGCGCGCTTTCATCGCGCAAGAAATGCGTCGAGCGTGAATCAAGGAAATCACTGCGGCACAGGCATTTCCTGCGATGCCGACGAATGCGGACGCGGGCGGCGCGAGCGTTTCGCGCATCGCGATGCGCACGCATCGTCGCGTCGTCGCATGATGCGCGCGATGCGCTCGCGCAGCCGCGCGTCAACACTTCCTTAAGCGGGACGCTGTTTTTTTTGACGTTGTTGCTGTATTTCGAATGACGTGCATCTCGATTCCCGAGTGCACAACAGCGACAAAGCCATCTCACTACATCAGGAGGGCAACATGGCTAAGAAGGCAAAGAAGGCGAAGAAGGCGAAGAGCGCAGTGAAGAAGACTGCGAAGAAGACCCGCAAGGTCGCCAAGAAGAAGAAGTAACTCTCGTCTTCGAGAGGATGCCGGTGTCCTTGATGCCGGCGCGTCACGAGAGCCTCCCAGCGACTGACCTGCGAAAGCCGGTTTCTCCCTGAAGCGCTCTGGTCGACGAAAGAGGGTGTCGGCGAGACATCAGGTCAACGGCCGGATCGAAACTTCCTCAAGCCTGAGGATCGGTACGGCAGAAGAAACGGTCTTTCTTCGTTCGGTGCGGAGCGGTCTTCGTTCCGCGGTTTCCCCCAGGGCCTCATCGGCCACGGGCCGAGATATGGTCCTGACGTGTTCGCCGACGCCCTCGTTCCAGCTGCCGGGGATCGCCCCGGCTTTTTTTATGCCCGGACATCGTTGGTGCAATCCGGTTCCCGGCCGCGGCAGGGCAATCGCATATGATGTTCACGAGTTTTATCGGCTGGCTCGCTTCGCCTCTCCCGCTTGCGGGGGAGGCCGACGCGCTCGAAGAGCGCGGCGGGTGGGGGCTCTCTCCACGCAGGGAATCCCGACGTGGAAGCGCCCCCCCCCCCACCCAACCCCCCACGCCGGGGGGGGAGCGCGCGGGCCGGGTGGCGGGCGGCGGGGCCGGTGTGGGCAACGCAACA
>NZ_JBQTHN010000130.1:0-50732 GCF_052389815.1 Bradyrhizobium sp.
CTATTTCGGCGTCGGCAAGATCGAGCGCGACCAGGTCGAGGACTATGCCGCGCGCAAGGGCATGACGGTGGCCGAGGTCGAGCGCTGGCTGGCGCCGATCCTCAACTACATCCCCGCGCAGGACCAGTCCGCCGCCGACCGCGCGGTGAAGGTGGCGATGCCGAAGGAACCGCCGGCCGCCGTGCCCGCCAACGATGTCGCCTCGCATCCGCCCGGCTGCACCTGCGCCGTGCATCTGGCGTGGCGCAAGAAGGCTGTGGGAGCGGGGTAGGCTCGCGTACGCGTCATCGCCGGGCTTGACCCGGCGATCCATCTCCAAGAAGCTTTTCGCGAAGATGATGGATGCCCGGGTCAAGCCCGGGCACGACGAGTTGTGAGTCCTCCCTCATGAAATTCTTCTCCTTCTGGCGATCGCTGGCGAGTTTTCGGGTGCGCATTGCGCTCAACCTGAAGAAGCTGCCGGCCGAAATCGTTTTCGTCGACATCGATGCCGATGCGCATCGCAGCGATGAATACCGCCGCATCAATCCGCAGATGGCGCTGCCGGCGCTGGTGGAGGACGACGGCACCGTGCTGTTCCAGTCGGTGGCGATCCTCGAATATCTCGAGGAGAAGTATCCCGCCCCGCCGATCCTTCCCGCCGACCCAAAAGGCCGCGCGCGGGTGCGGGCGCTGGCGCTGATGGTGGCCTGCGAGGGACACCCGCTGCTGACGCCGCGGGTGCGGCGCTATCTCGACCGCGAGCTCAATTTGCGCGACGAGCAGCAGACGGCCTGGCGGCGGCACTGGGTGATCGAGACGCTGACGGCGCTGGAGGGGCATCTGGCCGGAAGCAAGCAGACGGGAAAATTCTGCCACGGCGATGCGCCGACCATGGCCGACATCTGCATGGTCGGTCATTGCACCCAGGCCGGGACGCTGCAGATGAGCCTCGACCGCTGGCCGACGGCGAAGCGCATCTTCGACACCGCAATGGCGCTGCCGGAATTTTCCCGCGCGCATCCGCTGGCGCAGCCGGACACGCCGGAGGCGATGCGGCCCAAGGCGGGGTAGTAGCGCGAGGAACGCTCCAAGCGTCGCCCCGGTGCAGGCCGGGGCCCATAACCACAGGGAGATGTTGTTTGAGCGAGCTGGAGCTCCAGCTTCCGCAAAACTATTTCCTGTGGTTATGGGTCCCGGATCGGCGCTCGCTTACGCTCGCTTGTCCGGGACGACAGTTGTGTTTACGGCTTCGCTCTACCCATCCTACGGCCGTCTCGCCCCGGACGCGCTCAATACCCCGGCGGCCGCTGCTTGCTGCGCTTGCCCTTCGGCCCGGCGTAGTAGGGATTGACCAGGCAGGAGGCGGCGCGGCCGGAGGCGGACATCTGGCACTGCGGTATCGACGTGTAGGCGCACTCGTAATAGTAGTCCATGAAGCCCTTATAGACCTGCAGGCAAACCGGATATCTGGGATCGTAGGTCTGGGCCTGGGTGGGCGCAGCGGAGATTGTGCCGATGAACGTCAGGGCTGCGGCGGCAAGCGTGTGGCGTGACTTCATGCTCATGCCCTCGCGGAGCGGTCTTGCCGCCCAACCTTATGCCTGCGGCAAGGACGCGTCGAGGCGTATCCGCGCCGGCGTTGAGCTTCGCAAGCCGCGGCCCGGTCTTGTGCAATGCAAGCAAGCCGGTTCGGTTCATTCATTGACAGCCGCAGCGGCGTGAATGTAGCGTTCCCGCTGCGCCAAGTGCCGGAAAATCGCATGCGACGAGAGCGCACGAAGACGCTCCTGACGATCTGCGAACGAAAGAGCACGAACAAGCCGCGCGCCAAGAGGAAGAACTAATAACACAAGGGAGGGGATGACAATGTTCGTCCAGATTCGGTTCGTCCAGATTCGCGATTCACGACGAGTCCTGTGCCTGGCCGCTGCTGCAGCCATGACCATTGCCGTCACCGGCGCCGCCCATGCCCAGCAGAAGACCGACGTCATCTTCAGCGCCGGACCGACCGGCGGCAGCTGGACGCCGATGGCGGCGGCGGCATCCCAGGTCGTCAACAAGCGGTATCCCGAGTTGAACGTACAGGTCGAGCCGGGTGCGGCGCTCGTCAACATGGAGAAGATCCGCAACGACAAGGCCGATATCGGCTGGTCGATGACGACCGTGATGTCCGATGCGCAGAAAGGCGAAGGTCAGTTCGCGGGCAAGCAGACCGACAAGGGCCTGTTCGTCGCCAACTTCTACCCCAACGTCTGGCAGCTGGTGGTTCCCGCCAACAGCGAGATCAAGAGCGTCAAGGACCTGAAGGGTCAGCCGGTGGCATTGCCATCGCGCGGCAATACCAGCCTTGCGGCCGGCTGGGAGTACCTGCTCAAGGTCAACGGCATGACGCTCAACGACCTCGGCGCCAAGAGCTACGGTCCGGTGTCATCCAATGCCGAGGCGATCAAGAACCGGCAGGCGATGGCGGCCGGTTGGTTCACGGTGGTGCCGGCGTCCTTCATCATGGATCTCGGCTCGGCGATGCCGGTGCGGGTGCTCGGGGTGACCGACGAGGAAATCGCCGCGCTGCAGAAGATCAATCCGGGCTTCGTGCCCTACACGCTTCCGGCCGGCATCTACAAGGAGCAGGGCGTCACCGAAGCGGTCAAGACCTTCCAGTCGCCGACCGTGCTGATCGCCTCCTCCAAGACGTCAGCCGACGTGATCTACAAGATCACCAAGGCCATCGTCGAAGGCCGCGACGAGTTCGGCAACGTCACCAGCGTCATGAAGGGTGTGACGGGGGCGAACATGGCGGAGAATTTCGGCATGCCCATGCATCCCGGCGCGGAGAAATATTACAAGGAGGCGGGGCTGCTGAAGAAGTAGAGCGGGCGGCATGCGCAAGCTCGTAGGTTACGCGGGGCTCGTCGTCGGCACGGTCGCGGTCGCGATGTCCGTGTACCATATCTACGCGCGCCTGACGACATACGCACCCGATCAGCAGGCCCTGCTCTACATCACGCTCGCCTTCAGCCTGGTGCTGTCGTTCCTGCTATGGCCGATGCGCAAGGGCACGACGCCCGATCGCGTGCCATGGGTGGATCTCGTCCTGGCCGGCCTTTCGCTCGCCTGCATCGGCTACATGTTCGTGAACTACGACTACGTGGTGAACCGCTTCCCGACCGCGGATTCGCTCAGTCGAACGGACATGGCGGTCGGCATCGTCGCCACGCTGCTGGTGCTGGAGGCGACGCGGCGCACCATCGGCGCGGCCCTGCCGATCGTCGCGATCGTGTTCCTACTCTACGCCTTCGCCGGCCCCTGGCTCTACGGCTGGACCTACCACAAGGGGCTGAGCCTCGAGATCGCGATCGACCAGACCTACTTCACGACCGAGGGCATTTTCGGCGTGCCGATGACGGTGGCCGCGACCTACGTCATTCTCTTCATCATCTTCGGATCGTTTCTCGAACGATCCGGGGCCGGCGAGTTCTTCATGAACTTCGCCAACGCGATTGCAGGCGGCGCGCGCGGCGGGCCCGGCAAGGTCTCGGTCGTCTCCTCCAGCCTGTTCGGCACGATCTCCGGCTCCGCCGTCGCCAACGTCATGGTCGACGGCTGGCTCACCATTCCCATGATGAAGAAGACCGGCTTCAAGCCGGAGGCCGCCGCTGCCATCGAGGCGGTCGCCTCCACCGGCGGGCAGATCATGCCGCCGATCATGGGCGCGGCAGCCTTCGTGATGGCCGAGTTCCAGGGCGTCAGCTACACCAAGGTGATGATCGCCGCGGTCATCCCCGCGCTGTTCTATTACGGCGCGCTGTTCGCGGCGATCCACTTCAACGCCGTCCGTTCCGGGCTGAAGGGCCTGCCGCGCGAGGAACTGCCGATCCTCGGCTATATCATCGTGCGCCAGGGGCATCTGTTCCTTCCGGTGATCGTGCTGCTGGCGCTGCTGCTGTTCGGCTTCACGCCGACCTACGGCGCGATCATCGCCACCGCCGCGCTGATCGCGATCTCGTGGCTGCGTCCTGCGACCGGGCTCGGCTGGCGCGCGTGCCTCGACGGCCTGCGCGACGGCGCCGTGCAAACTGTGCCGGTAGCGATGGCGTGCGCATCCGCAGGGATCGTGATCGGTATCGTGCTGCAAACCGGGCTGGCGCTGCGGTTCACGGCGTTCCTCATCGATTTCACCTATGGCTCGCTGCTGCTGGCGCTGCTCATCACCATGGTCGCCGGCATCGTTCTGGGCATGGGCATGCCGACTACCCCCGCCTACATCATGCAGGCGGCGCTGCTGGTGCCCGCGATCATGAAGCTCGGCGTCGAACCGATGGCGGCCCACATGTTCGCCTTCTACTTCTCGTGCCTGTCGGCGGTGACCCCGCCGGTGGCGCTGGCCGTATACGCCGCCGCCTCGATCGGCGGCGCCGGGCTATGGGGCTCCGGCGTGCAGGCGGTGAAGTTCGCGGCCGCCGGCTTCATCGTGCCGTTCTTCTTCGTCTACAATCCGGCGCTGCTGTTCCAGGGTCCGTGGCTCCCGATCCTGGGTGCGGTGGTGAGTGGCTCGATCGGCGTGATTGCGCTCGCTGCCGCGCTGGAAGGATACTGCCTGCGCGTCGCGACATGGTTCGAGCGCGCGCTGTTCCTGGTGGCCGCCCTGCTGCTGATCGATCCCAATCTGGTGACCTCTGTGATCGGACTGGTGGTGCTTGCCGTCGTCCTGCTGGTGCAGAAGCTCTGGGTTCCGCGATCCACCGTGGCACAGGGGGCGATCACATGACCCGCGCCCAATACGCCGCGCTGACGCTGGTCGCGT
Source organism: Bradyrhizobium sp. (assembly GCF_052389815.1). Classification (GTDB taxonomy): domain Bacteria; phylum Pseudomonadota; class Alphaproteobacteria; order Rhizobiales; family Xanthobacteraceae; genus Bradyrhizobium. The sequence continues at coordinate 4,787 of NZ_JBQTHN010000130.1, forward strand.
CCGCGCTTCTGCTCGGCACCGTCCTCTACGGCGTCCTGCGCATCTACGCCTGAGCGGCAGGCGTAATGTCAATCGCCGCTCGGCGGCGCCAGCGGCTGCACGATTTCCCTGAACGGGGCCAGCTGCTCGCAATGCGCGGCATGCGCCGCCAGCGCCGGATAGCGTGCGGCATTGAACAGCGCAGCATGCGCCTCGCCCGTGAAGCGCAGCACGCAGGCGACCGCGACGTCGGCATGGCCGATGCGCTCGCCGAACAGATACGGCGTCTTGACGCCGGCGCGCTCCTTCTCCAGCACATCAAGCACGCCGCCGATCTGCGCCTCGCAGCGCTCGACCCACAGCTTCAGCTGCTCCTTGCGGAGTACGCGCTCGTAGACGAGGCTGACCGCCTTGTCGCCGAGCCCGGTCGCCAGCGCACAAAGCCGCAGCTGCCTGCGCCGCGCTTCGCCGCGCGGGGGCAGCATCGCCCTGTCAGGCCCGACGGTTTCGTCGAGATAGTCCAGGATCGCCGTGCTCTCGATCAGCGCTTCGCCCGAATCCAGCACCAGCGTCGGCACCCGCCGCAGCGGATTATACGGAGCGATCTTGTCGGCATCGCCGAAGGTCGACCACGGCCTATGCTCGAAGCCGATGCCATAGAGCCGCATCGCGATCGCGACACGGCGGACGAAGGGGGAGTCGTATTGGCCGATGAGGAACATGGAATTCGATTGCCTCTCTTCTTCGTCATGGCCGGGCATAGCCGTCCGAAGGACGGCGTCGCTTCCGCTCGCCTATGCCCGGCCATCCACGTCTTTGTATCAACGAGGATAGATTAAGGACGTGGACCACCGCGACAAGCCCGATGATGACGCCCAATTTTTCGGCAACGCCGCCCGTAGGAAACCCTACACTTTCTCTTCAATCGCGCGCTTCACCATCGCGATCGCCGCCTCGTTGCGCCGGTACATGGTCCATTGCTTGATACGCTTGACGCGCACCAGCTTGGCTGCGGTGAGCACGCGCATATGCTCGCTCACCGTGGGCGCGCTGACCCCGAGCTTCTCGGCGATCAACAGGCCGCAGACGCCATCCTCGACCAGATCGCCGTCGATCTGCTCGCGAAAATGTTTCCGCGGCTCGCGCAGCCATTCCAGGATCTGCAGCCGCCGCTCATTTGCCAGCGCCCGCAGAACGATCGCAATATTCATTTAGTTATTTTGCTAATTAACTAATTGATGTCAAGTCCCGGACGCGCTAACAAGGGCACCGCCATGGCAGCAACAAAAGAAATTTCGCGCGAGCGCATTGCGGCGACCGAGGCTGTGATCCGTCCATATGTCCGCCGCACGCCGATGCTGCGGACCGATCTCGCCGATTTCGGCCTGCCGCCATCGCATGTGGCCTTCAAGCTGGAGATGCTGCAGCATTCCGGCTCGTTCAAGGCCCGCGGCGCCTTCGCCAACCTCTTGTTGCGCAAGCCGCAAGCGGCCGGCGTGGTGGCCGCCTCTGGCGGCAATCACGGCGCGGCCGTCGCCTATGCGGCGCAGCGGCTCGGCGTACCCGCCACCATTTTTGTGCCCGACATCACCTCGCCCGCCAAGGCCGAGCGCATCCGGAGCTATGGCGCACAACTTGTCATCGGCGGCGCGCGCTATGCCGACGCGCTGGACGCGAGTGAAGCGCATGTCGCGCGCACCGGCGCACTGGCGGTTCATGCATACGACCAGGCGGAGACGCTGCTCGGCCAGGGCACGGTCGGGATGGAGCTGGAGCAGGACGCGCCCGACTTCGACACGCTGCTGGTCGCGGTCGGCGGCGGCGGATTGATCGGCGGCATCGCGGCGTGGTTCTCGGGGCGAAAGCGCATCGTCGCGGTCGAGCCGGAGCAATCGCCGACCCTGCACGCCGCATTCGCAGCAGGCGCGCCGGTCGATGCGCCCGCGGGCGGCATCGCCGCCGACTCGCTGGCACCGCGCCGTGTCGGCGAGCTGATGTTTCCGATCGCGCGCACGCATGTGGAGCAGGTGCTGCTGGTCAGCGACGATGCGATCCGGCAGGCGCAGGCGGCGCTGTGGTCGAGCTTGCGCGTGGTGACCGAACCCGGCGGCGCGGCCGCGTTCGCAGCATTGCTCTCCGGCCGCTATCGTCCCGCACCTGGCGAACGCGTCGGCGTGCTGATCTGCGGCGCCAATACCACGGCGGTGAATTTCGAGAGCGCGCGGGCGGCGTAGAGACGCCCCATCATTCCGCTACTCGATCACCGGCACATGCCTCGCCACACCACGCGGCGCGGTGCCGTCGAGGCGGGGGTCGTCGGCGACCTCGACCTGGCGCCGGAACGGGCGGAAGCCGGCGCGCTGGTAGAACGGCAATGCGGCCGGATGATCGAAGGTGCAGGTGTGCAGCCAAAGGCGCTTGATCGGCTGCGACCAGGCCAGCTGCAAGGCGTGATGCATCAGAAAGCCGCCGGCGCCCTTGCCGACCAGCCTGGCGGTGACGCCGAACATGCCGATCTCGCAGGCGCCGGGCTCGCGGAAGTCCAGCTCCAGCAACCCCTCGTCGCTCCCGTCGGCGGCGAGTGCGAAAGTTTCGACCAGCGGATGATGCAGCCGCGCTGCAAGCTCGGCGTCGGTCATGCGGATGCGCGAGAACCACAGCCACTCCTCGCCGACGCGGCGATAGAGATCGCGGTACCAGGCGAGATTGGGCCGCGTGACCTTGCGCAGTGTCCACAGGCCGGGCGGATTTGGCGAAGCCGCCGGACGCTCGGTCATTTCGAGATGCGTGACGACCGCGGCGATCTTGCCTGCGGGGACGTCGGAGTAACCGTCTGGGAGGATCATGGCGCGGTCTCTCTATTCGTCATGGCCGGGCAAAAGCGCGAAGCGCGTCTTCGCGCTGGATGTCCCGGCCATCCACGCGTCTCTGCGGAAAGAAAGTAAGACGTGGATCGCCGGGTCAAGCCCGGCGATGACGAGGGGAGGCGGCCGGCATCACCCCTCCCCCTCGTCGCTCGCCAGCACGCCCTTCACTGCGCGCGCCCAGCCCTTCAGCTTCCGCTCGCGAGTCGCCGCGCTCATCGCGGGCTTGAAGCGGTGTTCGAGGCGCCAGTTGTCGGCGAATTTTTTCGGCTCGGGATAAACCCCCGCATGGAGGCCGGCGAGATAGGCGGCGCCGAGCGCGGTGGTTTCGAGGATCGACGGGCGGTCGACCGGGGCGTCGAGCAGATCGGCGAGGCGCTGCATGGTCCAGTCGGAGGCGGTCATGCCGCCGTCGACGCGCAGCACGGTTTTCGCCGCGCTCGATTCCGGCCAGTCGGCGCGCATCGCGGCCCAGAGGTCGTAGGTCTGGTAGCAGACGCTTTCAAGGGCCGCGTGGGCAAGCTCGGCGGGGCCGGTGTTGCGGGTCAAGCCGAACAGCGCGCCGCGCACGTTCGGATTCCAGTAGGGCGCGCCCATGCCGACGAAGGCCGGCACGAGATAGACGCTCTGCATGGAATCGGATTTGTCCGCCAGCGGCCCGGTCTCGGACGCCTGCTTGATGATGCCGAGCCCGTCGCGCAGCCATTGCACGGCGCTTCCGGCGACGAAGATCGAGCCTTCCAGCGCGTAGGTGCGCTTGCCGTCGAGCTGGTAGGCGATGGTGGTGAGCAGCTTGTTCTTCGAGGCGACCGGCGTGGTGCCGGTGTTGAGCAAAGCGAAGCAGCCGGTGCCGTAGGTCGACTTGATCATGCCGGGCTCGAAGCAGGCCTGGCCGATGGTGGCGGCCTGCTGGTCGCCGGCGATGCCTGATATGACGATGGGGCCGCCGAACAGGGCCGGATCGGTCTCGCCGAATCTGGCGGAAGAATCCTTCACCTCGGGGAGCATCGAGCGCGGCACGCGGATGATCTTCAGGAGCTCGTCGTCCCACTCGCCGCTGTGAATGTTGAACAGCAGCGTGCGCGATGCGTTGGTGGCGTCGGTGACGTGGGCCTTGCCGCCGGTCAGCCGCCACATCAGGTAGCAGTCGACGGTGCCGAATACGAGCTCGCCGCGCTCGGCGCGTTGGCGCGCGCCGGGGACGTGGTCGAGGATCCAGGCGACCTTGGTGCCGGAGAAATAGGGGTCGACGATCAGGCCGGTCTTTTTGGAGATCGTGGGCTCGTGGCCTTCGCTCTTGAGCTTCGCGCAGACGTCGGCGGTGCGCCGGTCCTGCCAGACGATGGCGCGGTGGATCGCCTTGCCGGTGGCGCGATCCCACACCACGGTGGTCTCGCGCTGGTTGGTGATGCCGATGGCGGCGATGTCCTTGGCCTTCAGGCCCGCCTTCTCCAGCGCGTCGCGGCAGGTCATCACGGTGGAGGTCCAGATGTCCTCCGGCTCATGCTCGACCCAGCCGGAAGCCGGGAAATGCTGCGGAAACTCCTGCTGCGCCACGGCGGCGATGGAGATGTCCTTGCGGAACACGATGGCGCGCGAGGACGTGGTGCCCTGATCGATGGCGAGGACGAAGGACATTGGGGTGTTTCTTCCCGGGAGGATTGTTGTGACGTGTCGCGCCAAAGACAGCGGATTGGGAGGGGAAGGTCAAGGTTGCAGGAGGTGGCGCGACAAATTCGAATGTCGTCCCGGCGAAGGCCGGGACCCATAGCCACAGCTGTTCGTTGCCGGGCTCGCTGGAGCCACAGCCTTCGCAACAACAGAGCCCGGTGGTTTTGGGCCCCGGCCTACGCCGGGGCGACAACTCACGCCGCCGCCGTCGTCACGCCGCCGTCGACGACGATGGTCTGGCCGGTCATGAAGGTGGAGGCATCCGAGGCCAGATACGCCACCGCGCCGGCGATCTCGTCGGGCTCGCCGATGCGGCGGAGCGGCGTGGTGGCGGTGCGGTGCTTCAGCATCTCCTCGTTCTCCCACAGCGCGCGGGCGAAATCGGTCTTGATGAGGCCGGGCGCAACGCAATTGACGCGCACGCCGCTCGGGCCCCATTCGCCGGCGAGGCTGCGGCACAGCGCGAAGTCGGCGGCTTTCGAAATGCCGTAGGCGCCGATCACGGTGGAGCCGCGCATGCCTCCGATCGAGGAGATAATGACGACCGAGCCTTTGCCGCGCGCGGCCATCTGCGGGATCGCCTCGGCGCAGAGCCAGATGTTGCTCTTGACGTTGCTCCCCATGATCTTGTCGAAGGCCTCGTCCGAGATGTCGAGCAGCGGGCCGTAATAGGGGTTGACCGCGGCGTTGCAGACGAGGATGTCGACCTTGCCGTAATGCTTCGTAGTGCCCGCGATCAGCGCCTTCACCTCGTCATGGCGCGAGATGTTGCAGGGGATGACGTGGGCGTCGCCGCCGGACTTCCTGATGCCTTCGGCGACCGCGTGACAGGCATCGGCCTTGCGGGAGGAAATCACGACCTTGGCGCCGAGCTTCGCCAGCAACTCCGCGGCGGAGCGTCCGATGCCGCGGCTGGAGCCGGTGATGACGGCGACGGAGCCGGTGAGATCGAACGGGGTGGATTTCACGGCGTCTGCTCCGATAGGTTCATGTCCATTATTTCTCGTCATGCCCGGGCTTGTCCCGGGCATCCACGTTCTTCCTTTGCTGCCGCCAAGACGTGGATGGCCGGGACGAAGCCCGGCCATGACGCGGATGGCGTGTGGCCGAGGCGCGCGAATGCGCGCCACGGGCTGGCGGGAGAGAGACCTACACCAATCCGCCCGCGTCGGTGACGCGGCGCAGGTGATAGTCGGTGTCGCCGAAGGTGTTCTCGATCATGGTCAGCCGCTTGAAATAGTGGCCGATCTTGGCCTCCATGGTCATGCCGATGCCGCCATGGAGCTGGATCGCCTGCTGGCCGACGAACTTCAGCGACTTGCCGATCTGCACCTTGGCCGCTGCGATCGCTTTGGCACGCTCCTTCGCATCGTCGAAGTCGGACGCCATGGTGGCGAACATCGACATGCTGCGCGCCTGCTCGACCGCGACGAACATGTCGGAGGCACGATGCTGCAGGCTCTGGAAGGTGCCGATCGGCACGCCGAACTGCTTTCGGGTCTTGATGTACTCGACGGTGGTCTTGAGCGACTCGTCCATCAGCCCGACCGCTTCCGCGCACAGCGCGCCGCGGGCGTCGTCGACCACGCGCTCGATCAAGGCGAGGCCGTCCTCGGGATTGCCGATCGCCGCATCCGCGCCGACCTCGACGCCGGTGAAGGTGATGTCGGCGGCGTGCAGACCGTCCTGGGTCGGATAGGATTTCTTGGTGACGCCCTTGGCACTGGCCGGCACCAGGAAGACGCCAACGCCGGTCTCGTCGCGGCGCTCGCCCTTGGTGCGCGCGGTGACGATCAGCGTGTCCGCATTCTCGCCGTTGAGGACGACGAATTTCTCGCCGTCGATCACGTAAGCATCGCCCTTCTTCTTGGCCGTCGTGGTGACATCGTGCAGGTCGTAGCGCGAGTTCTTCTCGAGCTGGGCGAAGGCAAAGGTCTTGCTGCCGTCGATGATGGCAGGCACATAAGCGGCCTTCTGCGTGTCGGTGCCGCCATGGCGCAGGAAGCCGCCGCCGATCACCACGGTCGCCAGATACGGCTCCAGCACCAGCGCCTTGCCGAGCGCTTCCATCACGATCATGGTTTCGACGCCGCCGGCACCGAAGCCGCCATCCTTTTCCGCAAAGGGAAGGCCGAGCAGGCCCTGCTCGGCGAGCTTGCCCCATACGGCCTTGCTCCAGCCGCCCTTCTCCTTCATGTACTTTTTGCGGGCATCGAAGTCGTAGGAGTCGGTCAGCAGACCGTCGACGCTTTCCTTGAGAAGCCGCTGCTCCTCGGACAAATCAAAATCCATCTTGCTTACTCTCTCAGGCTATTCTTTTTCATCGTCATGCCCGGGCTTGTCCCGGGCATCCACGTTCTTTGTGCGTCAACACGTGGATGGCCGGGTCAAGCCCGGCCATGACGACACGTGTGTATGAACTGCTCACAGCCCCAGCACCGCCTTGGCGATGATGTTGCGCTGGATCTCGTTGGAGCCGCCGTAGATCGAGACCTTGCGGTTGTTGAAGTAGCTCGGCGCGATCTGCGCGGTCCACTCCATCGCCTCGTTGGAGCCGTCGTCGCCATGGACGTCGTAGGGCGCGGCGAGCGGGCCGATCACTTCCATCAGCAGCTCGGTGGTGGTCTGCTGGATCTCCGAGCCCTTGATCTTCAGCACGGACGACGCCGGATTGGGCTTGCCCTTGCCGTGCTTGCTCTCGTCGGCGACGACGCGGAGCTGCGTCAACTCGAGCGCCTTGAGCTCGATCTCGCAGGCCGCGAGCTTCTCGCGGAAGGCGGGGTCGAGCAGGATCGGCTTGCCGCCCGACTCGACCTTGCCGGCCAGTTCCTTGATGCGGCGGATGCGCTCCTTGGAGACGCCGACGCGGGCGATGCCGGTGCGCTCGTTGCCGAGCAGGAACTTGGCGTAGTCCCAGCCCTTGTTCTCCTCGCCGATGATGTTCTCGTAAGGCACCTCGACGTCGTCGAAGAAGACCTCGTTGACCTCGTGGCTGCCGTCGATGGTCTGGATCGGGCGCACGGTGACGCCCTTGCTCTTCATGCTGAACACGATGAAGGAGATGCCGGTCTGCTTCTTCGCCGAGGGGTCGGTGCGGCAGAGGCAGAAGATCATGTCGGCGTGCTGGGCGAGCGTGGTCCAGGTCTTCTGGCCGTTGATGATCCACTTGTCGCCCTTGCGCTCGGCCTTGGTCTTCAGCGAGGCGAGGTCCGAGCCGGAGCCGGGCTCCGAGAAGCCCTGGCACCACCAGTCGTCGACATTGGCGATGCGCGGCAGATACTTCTTCTTCTGCTCTTCGTTGCCGAAGGTGTAGATGACCGGACCGACCATGCTGACGCCGAAGGCGAGCGGCGCCGGCGCCGGATAGGCCTGCAGCTCCTCGTTGAAGATGTAGTGCTGCACCGAGGACCACCCCGTGCCGCCATATTCCTTCGGCCAGTGCGAGACGCCCCAGCCCTTCTTGTTGAGGATGCGCCACCAGATGACCATCTCGTCCTTGGACAGATGACGGCCCTCGACCAGCTTGCGCCGCGTCTCCGGCGGCACGTTGTCCTTGAAGAACTGCCGCACTTCCTCGCGAAACGCGATTTCTTCCTTGGTAAAAGCGAGATCCATCGGATCCTCCTTCTCTCAATTGTCGTCCCGGCGAAAAGCTGGGATCCATAACCACCGAACTCAGTTACTGCGAAAGCCGTCTCTCCGAGTGCCTCAAGCAAAGCCGCGGCGTATGGGTCCCGGCCTTCGCCGGGACGACGCGGAGTTGGCGGAGCGACTTCAAGAACGGCCTCCCGCGACTTGCTGCTGCTTCTCCGCCGCCGGCTGCGCCTTGCGCAGTTCGTGGCGTGACAGCTTGCCGACCGGCGTGCGCGGCAATTCCCTGACGAACTCGACCGCGGCGGGCAGCTCGTGCTTGCCGAGCTTGCCGGCGAGGAAGGCGCGCAGCTCCTCGGCGGTGAACGGCGCAGCGCCTGCGCGCAGCGTGACGAAGGCCTTTGCCGCCTCGCCGCGGTAATCGTCGGCAATGCCGATCACGATCACTTCCTGTACGGACGGGTGGGTGTAGATCGCCTGCTCGATCATCTGCGGATAGACGTTGAAGCCGCCGGAGATGATCATGTCCTTCTTGCGGTCGACCAGGTGGAAATAGCCGTCGGCGTCCATGTAGCCGATGTCGCCGGTGAGGAAGCGGTCGCCGACGAAGGACTCCGCGCTCTCCTTCGGCTTGTTCCAGTAGCCCTTGGTGACGTTCGGCCCCCTGATGCGGATTTCGCCGGTTTCGCCGACCGGCAGCACCTTCGTCGGGTCATCCAGCGAGACGACGTCAAGCTCGATGCCGGGCAGCATCAGGCCGATGGAGCCGGGCTTGTCCGGGCCTTCCTTCGGGTGGCCGGTGCCGGGCGAGCAGGTCTCGGTCATGCCCCAGCCGCTCTTCAGCTTCATGCCGACCTTGCGCTCGAAGATCTTCGCCACTTCCACCGGCAGCGGCGCGCCGCCGGAGCCGGCGACGACCAGCGAGGAGAAATCGCGCTTGTCGAGATCGGGCAGCGCGGCGATCGCGATCCACATGGTCGGCACGCCGGGGAAAACCGTGGCGCGCTTGGCCTCGATGTCGCGCATCACCGCTTCGACGTCGAAGCGCTGGTGCAGCGAAATGAGGTTGCCGCGGCGGAGCGAGGACAGCAGCACCACCGTCAGCGCGAAGATGTGGAATAGCGGCAAGACGCAGATCACGCGCTCGATCGCGTTGCGCTTGAGCCGCTCCGGCCGGCCCCAGACGTCGTAGATGGACACGGATGCCGTCAGATTGCCATGGCTGAGCATGGCGCCCTTGGGCAAACCAGTCGTGCCGCCGGTATATTGCAGCAGCGCGACGTCATCGACGTCGATGGCGGGCCAGGTGGCGGGCTTCGTTACGCCGTCGACGAATTGCCTGTAGGTGACGATGGCCGGATTCTCCGGCAGCGCCGTCTGCGGCGTGCCCGCCTTGCCCCAGTCGTCGTCCTCGCAAACGATGAGCCTGTCGAGCAGGCCCTTGTCGAGGAATTTCAGCGCGGTCGGCAATAGCGCGGAAAGATTGCTGGTGACGAGCACGCGCGCGCCGGAATCGGTGAGCTTGTGCGACAGCGCGATCTCGCCGTCGAGCGGTGACAGGTGCACGATGCGCGCGCCTGCCTTCAGCGCGCCGAAGAAATTGACCGGATGGTCCGGCGTGTTGCCGAGGAACAGCGCGACGGACTTGTCGCGGCCGTAGCCGGCGCGCAGGAAGGCGGCGGCCGCGGTCTCGACCCTGTCTTCCAGCTCGGCATAGCCGATCGGCCGGTCGCGGAATTCGATGGCGGGGCGCGCGCCGTAATCGGAGGCCGCCTGCGACAGCAGGTCGGGCAGCGTGCCGCGCTCGATCGTATCGTCCCAGCGGACGCCTTGCGGATAATGTTGCTCGCCGGGATGGGTCATGGGGATTTCAGTGCATCAGATTGAATTCGTCATTCCAGGGCGCCGCGAATCCATACTCACGATGGTGGTTATGGATTCCGGGCCTGTGCCTTGCGGCGCATCTCCGATGCGCAATTGCGCATCGGAGAATGACGAGTGGCTAGAGTTGGGCATCAAGCCGCCTTCGACGGCGCGGCGAGCGAGGCGAAGGTGCCGCCTGACGCCGCAAGGCGCTTGAGCAGCGGCGCCGGCTCCAGCGAGGGATCGTTGGTCTCCTTGGCGTAGTAGGAGAGGCGATCGGCGATGTGCTTGAGCCCCATCGTGTCGGCCCAGAACATCGGGCCGCCGCGGTAGATCGGCCAGCCATAGCCATAGAGCCAGATCACGTCGATGTCGCTCGGACGCGCCGCGATGCCCTCCTCGAGGATGCGCGCCCCCTCGTTGATCATCGGATACATCATGCGCTCGAGAATCTCCTCGTCGCTGACGACGCGGCGCTTCTTGCCGAGCTTCTGCAAGGTTTCCTCGATCAGCTTCTCGACGTCGGGATCGGGCAGCGGCGAGCGCGAGCCGCCTTCGTACTTGTAGTAGCCCTTGCCGGTCTTCTGGCCGAAGCGGCCGGCTTCGCAGAGCGCGTCCGCGATCTCCGACTTGATGCCGCGGTCCTTGCGCGAGCGCCAGCCGATGTCGAGGCCGGCCAGATCGCCCATCGCGAACGGACCCATCGGCATGCCGAATTTTGTCACCACCGCATCGACCTGCTGCGGCAGCGCGCCTTCGAACAGCAGCTTCTCCGACTGCTTGCCGCGCTGGGCCAGCATGCGATTGCCCACAAAACCGTCGCAGACGCCGACCACCGCCGGCACCTTGGCGATCTTGCGCGCGATCGACACCGCGGTGGTCAGCGCATCGGGCGCGGTCTTGTCGGCGCGGACGATCTCGCACAGCTTCATGACGTTGGCGGGCGAGAAGAAGTGCATACCGAGAACGTCCTGCGGACGCTTGGTCACTTTCGCGATCTCGTCGATGTTGAGATACGAGGTATTGGAGGCGAGCACGGCGCCCGGCTTGGCGTGCTGGTCGAGCGCACCGAACACGTCCTTCTTCACCGCCATGGTCTCGAACACGGCCTCGATCACAAGGTCAGCGTCCTTGACGTTTTCGAGGCCGACCTTGCCGTCGATCAGCGCCATGCGCTTGGCCGGCGCGTCCGCGGGGATGCCGCCGCGGGCGGCGGTGGCTTCCCAGTTCTTCTGCATCACGCCCATGCCGCGCTTCAGCGCCTCCTCGCCGGTCTCGATCAGCGTGACCGGAATGCCGGCATTGGCAAAGGACATCGCGATGCCGCCGCCCATGGTGCCGGCGCCGATGATGGCGACGCGCTCGACCTTGCGCGGCTTGGTGCCATCAGGGACGCCCGCGATCTTGGAGGCCTCGCGCTCGGCGAAGAAAGCGTAACGCTGCGCCTTGGACTGGTCGCTGGTGAGGAGCTTCATGAAGCCCTCGCGCTCCTTCTTCAGGCCCTCGTCGAAGGGCAGCTCGATGGCGGCGCGCACGGCGTCGGCCGCGGCGAACGGCGCTTCCAGCCCCCTCGCCTTCTTGGTCAGTGCTGCTACCGCATTGGTGAAGATCGAGATGTCGGCCTTGGCCGCGGCCAGCTTGCTGTCGTCGTCGCGCAGCTTGCGCAGCGGGCGCTTTTCCGCGATCAGCTTGCGGGCGAAGGCTTCGCCGCCGGAAGCAGGCCCCTCGACGATTTCCTCGATCAGGCCGCTCTTCAGCGCCTCGGCCGCGCCGATCGGATCGCCGCTGACGATCATCTTCACGGCAAGCTCCGGACCCACCGCGCGCGGCAGGCGCTGCGTGCCCCCGGCGCCCGGCAGAAGGCCGAGCTTCACCTCGGGCAGGCCGAGCTTGGCTTCCTTCACCGCCACGCGAAAGTGGCATGCCAGCGCCACCTCGAGGCCGCCGCCGAGCGCGGTGCCGTGAATGGCGGCAACGATCGGTTTCGGCGAATTCTCCATCAGCGTCAGCACTTCGGCGAGGCCCGGCGGCTTCGGCGGCTTGCCGAATTCGGTGATGTCGGCGCCGGCAATGAAGGTGCGGCCGCCGCAAGTCAGCACGATGGCCTGGATGCCGCCATCGGCGATCGCCTCCTTCATGCAGTCGAAAATGCCGCCGCGCACCGCTGCGCTCAGCGCGTTCACGGGAGGGCTGTCCACCGTGACGATGCCGATGACGTCATGACGTTCGAGCTTGACCACTGCGTTCACGAGACTCTCCCTCAGATCTTTTCTTCGTTTGCTTAACTTGCGTTGAGCAGCTGCCGAACTTGCGTTCAGGAGCTGCGCCGGAAGTTAGTTTCGCACTGCGAAATTAAATTCCACATCTTGACACGGAGGGTTATTTTGAAGCACGTCCGTTGTCAACGAGGACAGAAAACCAAGCAGGGAATGAAACGTCCAGCCAAGAAACCGGCGGCCGACCGCAGCTTCGTCGTCGCGCTTTCCCGCGGCCTCGATGTATTGCGCGCATTCCATCCCAATGATGGCCTCTTGGGCAATCAAGAGCTTGCCGCACGTACCAAATTGCCGAAGCCGACCGTTTCCCGGCTCACCTACACCCTGACGAAGCTCGGCTACCTTACACCCGTCCCCCGTTTCGAGAAGTATCAGCTCGCCCCGTCAGCCATGGCGCTGGGGTATGCCGCCCTGGCGAATTTGGGGGTCCGGCATCTGTCGGAAGCCTTCCGCGAAGAAGTCATGCGCGAGACCGGCGGTGCGGTGGCCGTCGGCGCGCGCGACCGTCTCAGCATGATCTATTTCGGGCAGAGCCGTAACGGGCTGACGCTCGGCGTCCAGCTCGACGTCGGTTCGCGGATACCAATTGCAACCACGGCGATGGGTCGTGCGTATATCTGGGCACTGCCGCCGGAGGATCGTGCCGCACTGCTCCGCGAGCTGCGCGAACATTATGGCAGCCGGTGGCCCAAGATGCGCGACGGCATCGAGCGGTCGGGCGAGATGGTGGCGCGCCGTGGTTTCGCGATTTCTGCAGGTGAGTGGCAGGACGACGTCCACGCGGTTGGCGTAGCCTTGAAGCTGAATGACGGAACCGGGCCCTATGCATTCAATTGCGGCGCGCCCGCATTCCGTTTCACGGAAGATCGCCTGGTCAACGACATTGGACCTCGCATGGTTGCGATGGTAAGGAACATCGAAACGGCGCTGGGCGGTGTCGTTGCCACAGCAAAAAAAGATGAAAGCAAGAAGGCAAGAGGAGGGAGAACGCGTGTTGTCGAGGGGATCCGATAGCCGTCGCGCGAGCGACCGGCGCATGCACTCACGAGGTCGCGTCAGCCCGATCTTGGCGGGCGCAGCAATATGACGCAGGCACAGCTCGCGCAGGGCAATGCCCCCCTGCTAGCGGTTCGCGACGTCAGCGTCGTGTTCGGCGGCATCATCGCGCTTAACGGCGTCACCTTCGACATGCACAAGGGCGCGATCCTCGGCCTGATCGGCCCGAACGGCGCCGGCAAGACCACGCTGTTCAACTGCCTGTCGCGGCTCTATCAGCCGTCGTCCGGCGACATCCTGATGGAAGGCTCGAGCATCCTGACGCGGCCGGCGCACAAGATCGCCGAGATCGGCATCGGCCGCACCTTCCAGAACGTCGCGCTGTTTCCCAACCTGTCCGTGATGGACAATGTCCGCGTCGGCTGCCACGCCCGAACATCCAGCGACATCATCAGCGACTCGCTCAAGCTCGCCTGGGTCCGCAGAAGCGAGGACGGCATCAACGGCAAGGTCGAGGAGATCCTCGCCTATCTCGATCTGGGGAGCGTCGCCCACACCACGGTGTCGGGCCTGCCCTTCGGCACCCAGAAGCGCGTCGAGCTGGCGCGTGCGCTCGCCGCCGATCCGAAGATCCTTCTGCTCGACGAGCCGGCCGGCGGCCTCAACCACGAGGAAGTCCATGTGCTCGGCGACCTGATCCGCCGCATCCGCAACGAGCGGCACATGACCGTGCTCTTGGTCGAGCACCACATGGGCCTCGTGATGTCGATCGCCGACCATGTCGTGGCGCTGAATTTCGGCCGCAAGCTGGCCGAGGGAACCCCGGCCCAGGTCCAGGCCAACCCTGACGTGATCAAGGCCTATCTCGGGAGCAAGGACCAATGACCGCGATGCTCAACGTCAAGGACCTGCGCGCCTATTACGGCCAGGTCCAGGCCTTGCACGGCCTCTCCTTCTCGCTCAACGAAGGCTCGCTGACCACGCTGCTCGGCGCCAACGGCGCCGGCAAGACCACGACGCTGCGGGCGATCTGCAACATGGTGCGCTCGACCGGCGCCATCGAGTTCGAGGGCGCGCCGCTGGCAAGCAAGTCCACCGAGAACATCGTCCGCCTCGGCATCGCGCACGTGCCGCAGGGCCGCGGCACCTTCACCACCATGACGGTGGAGGAAAACCTGCAGCTCGGCGCGATCTCGCGCAAGGACAAGGCCGGCATCGTCTCCGACATCGAGCGCATGTACGCGCACTTTCCGGTGCTGAAGGAACGCTACTCCCAGCAGGCCGGCACGCTGTCGGGCGGCGAGCAGCAGATGCTCGCGGTGGCCCGCGCGCTGATGCTGCGGCCGCGCCTGATGCTGCTGGACGAGCCGTCGTTCGGCCTGGCGCCGCTGGTGGTTCGTGACCTCTTCAAGATCCTCGGCAAGATCAACCGCGAGGACAAGGTCACCATCCTGGTCGTCGAGCAGAACGCCCAACTCGCGCTCGAGCTCGCCGACAAGGCCTACGTCATCGAAACCGGACGCATCGTGATGTCGGGCGACGCCAAAGAGATCGCCAACAACGAAGACGTCCGCAAATCCTATCTGGGTTACTGAGGAGCCGGGACGATGGAACTCTTTGTCAATCAGGTCCTGGCCGGCGTCTCCACCGGCGCGATCTACGCCTGCATGGCGCTCGCGGTAGTGATGATCTACCAGGCCATCGACCATCTGAACTTCGCCCAGGGCGAGATGGCGATGTTCTCGACCTTCATCTCCTGGCAGTTGATGCAGTGGGGCATACCGTACTGGTGGGCGTTCCTGATCACGATCGCGGTTTCGTTCGCCGGCGGCATCCTGATCGAGCGGCTGCTGTTCAAGCCGCTGGCGAAGGCGCCGGTGCTGACCAACGTCGCCGGCTTCATCGCGCTGTTCGCCATCGTCAACTCGGTGGCCGGCCTGATCTGGGATTTCACCATCAAGCAATACCCGACCCCGTTCGGCTCCTCGGCGTTCCTCGGCAGCCAGCTGATCTCGACCCACCAGGCCGGCATGATCGGCGTCACGCTTCTGATGCTGGTCGGTCTCTATGTCTTCTTCCAGTTCACCCGGATCGGCCTTGCAATGCGCGCCGCCGCCGCGCTGCCGGAATCGGCGCGCCTCGTCGGCATCAACACCAGCTGGATGATCGCGCTCGGCTGGGGCATGGCCTCCGCGATCGGCGCCGTCGCCGGCATCCTGATCGCCCCCGTCGTCTTCCTCGAGCCGAACATGATGGGCGGCGTGCTGGTCTACGGCTTCGCCGCCGCGGTGCTCGGCGGCCTCACCTCGCCGCTCGGCGCCGTCGTCGGCGGCTTCCTGATGGGTGTCTTCGAGAACCTCGCCGGCACCTACATCCCCGTCGTGGGCAATGAGCTGAAACTGCCGATCGCGCTTGCGCTGATCATCATCGTCCTGGTCTTCAAACCTGCCGGTCTGTTCGGCCGAGCCATCGTCAAGCGAGTCTGATCATGAGCGCAGCTGCAGAAGACGCCGTCACAGAAGCCCCGGCCGTCGAGGCCGTTCCGAAGCGCGCCATGACGCTTGGCACCGGCACCTCGCTGGTGATCCTGGGGGTCTTGCTCATCCTCCCGATGTTCGTGAAGAACTTCATCGCCTTCCAGATGACGATGGTCATGATCTACGGGATCGCGGTGCTGGCGCTCAACATCCTGACCGGCGGCTCCGGCCAGTTCTCGCTGGGCCAGAGCGCGTTCTACGCGCTTGGCGCCTACACGTCGGCGGTCCTGATGGAAAACGCCAACGTGAACTATGCGCTGACGCTGCCGATCGCCGGGCTGGTCTCGTTCGGCGCCGGCTATCTGTTCGGCAAGCCGGCGCTGCGGCTTTCCGGCATCTATCTGGCACTGGCCACCTTCGCGCTCGCGGTCGCCATGCCGCAGTTCCTCAAGCTGCATTTCTTCGAGTCCTGGACCGGCGGCGTGCAGGGCCTCGTCGTCGTGAAGCCCGATGCGCCGTTCGGCCTGCCGATCAGCCAGGACAAGTGGCTCTATTACTTCACCCTGGCCATCACAGTTGCGATCTATCTCGGGTCGGTCAACCTGTTGCGCTCGCGCTCGGGCCGCGCCTTCATGTCGATCCGCGACAACGAGATCGCCGCCTCCGCCATGGGTGTCGACGTCGCCAAGTACAAGACGCTTGCCTTCGGCGTCTCCGCAGGCATCACCGGCATCGCCGGCGGGCTCAGCGCCATCGTGGTGGCGTTCGTGGCGCCCGACAGCTACACGATCAACCTCGCGATCGCGCTGTTCCTCGGCATGGTGGTCGGCGGCGTCGGCTGGCTGCCGGGATCGTTCGTCGGCGCCGCCTTCATCATCTACGTGCCCAACATCGCCGAGAGCATCAACAAGGGGCTCTCCGGCGCCGTGTTCGGCGTGCTGCTGTTCATCGTGATCTTCCTCGTGCCGCACGGCGCTAGGCAGGTGGCGATCGTTGCCCAGCAGCTGATCGGCAAGTTCAGGAAATGAGCTGACCGGCGAAATATTCCGCTGCGCGGTTAACCACGCAGCGCATTCGACCAAAAAAGAAGCCCCCTGCGACCCCGTCGCCGGGGGCTTTTTGTTGCTGGCGGGCGGCAGAAGGTATTGAATACCATCAAAGGCCGCGAAGTGCCTGTCGATAACAACAAGAAACACGAAACCGGATCCAGGGAGACCAGAATGCCCATCAACCACCTGCGACTGGGAGCCGTTGCGGCATCCCTCGCATTGCTTGCCGCGACCAGCAGCCCCTCTTTCGCACAGAAGAAATACGACACCGGTGCGTCCGACACCGAAATCAAGATCGGCAACATCATGCCCTACTCGGGCCCCGCATCCGCCTATGGCGTGATCGGCAAAACCGAAGCCGCCTACTTCAACAAGATCAACGCCGAGGGCGGCATCAACGGCCGCAAGATCAACTTCATCAGCTATGACGACGGCTACAGCCCGCCGAAGACGGTGGAGCAGGCGCGCAAGCTGGTGGAGAGCGACGAGGTCCTTTTGATCTTCAACCCGCTTGGCACGCCGCCCAACACGGCGATCCAGAAATATCTGAACCAGAAGAAGGTGCCGCAGCTGCTCGTCGCCACCGGCGCCACCAAGTGGAACGACCCGAAGAACTTCCCCTGGACGATGGGCTGGCAGCCCAACTACCAGAGCGAATCGCAGATCTACGCCAAGTACATCCTGAAGGAGAAACCGAACGCCAAGATCGCGATCCTTTACCAGAACGACGACTACGGCAAAGACTACGTCAAGGGCCTCAAGGACGGTCTCGGCGCCAAGGCGGCCTCGATGATCGTGCTGGAGGAGAGCTACGAGGTGTCGCAGCCCACCATCGACTCCAGCATCGTCAAGATGAAGGCGACGGACGCCGACGTGTTCTTCAACGTCACCACGCCGAAATTCGCGGCGCAGTCGATCAAGAAGATGGCCGAGGTCGGCTGGAAGCCGATGCACATCCTCAACAACGTCGCGGCCTCGGTCGGCACGGTGATGAAGCCCGCCGGGTTCGAGAATTCGCAAGGCATCATCTCCTCGAGCTACATGAAGGACCCGACCGACGCGCAATGGAAGAACGATCCGGGCCTTAAGGCCTGGAACGAGTTCCTGGACAAATACTACCCGGAAGCCAACCGGGCCGACGGCGCGGTGGTGTACGCCTACAACGTTGCCCAGGCGCTGGTGCAGGTGCTCAAGCAGTGCGGCGACGACCTGACCCGCGAGAACGTGATGCGGCAGGCGGCGAGCCTCAAGAACTTCGTACCCGGCGGCGTCCTCCCGGGCGTCAAGGCCAACACCTCGCCGACCGACTTCGCCCCGATCTCGCAACTGCAACTCATGCGCTTCAAGGGCGAGACCTGGGAGCTGTTCGGCGAAATCCTGAGCGGCGACGTCGGCGGCTAGCCGCCGACCCCTGCTGTCTGAGCGACGCAGCCCCTCGCGCGACCAGCGCGGGGGCTTTTAATTTGTGATGTCGCGGGCGAAATGGTAGTTACCACATGTCAAGAACAGCCCTGCGCCACAAGCCGGGCAAACGTGACTTCAACTTGAAGGGAGAGAGACGTTAATGTCCGTTACGACCAAACTCGCGGTGCTTTCTACCGCACTCGCCGTGATCGCCGCTTCTTCGAGCGGCGCGCTGGCGCAAAAGAAATACGATACCGGCGCAACCGATACCGAGATCAAGATCGGCAACATCATGCCCTACTCGGGCCCCGCATCCGCCTACGGCGTGATCGGGAAGACCGAGGAAGCCTACTTCAAGAAGATCAACGCCGAAGGCGGCATCAACGGCCGCAAGATCAACTTCGTCAGCTATGACGACGGCTATTCTCCGCCGAAGACGGTGGAGCAGGCGCGCAAGCTGGTCGAGAGCGACGAAGTGCTGCTGGTCTTCAATCCGCTCGGCACGCCGCCGAACACGGCGATCCAGAAATACCTGAATTCCAAGAAGGTGCCGCAGCTGTTCGTCGCCACCGGCGCCACCAAGTGGAACGATCCGAAGGGCTTCCCCTGGACCATGGGCTGGCAGCCCAACTACCAGAGTGAATCGCAGATCTACGCCAAGTACATCCTGAAGAACCATCCGAACGCCAAGATCGGCGTGCTCTACCAGAACGACGACTACGGCAAGGACTACCTCAAGGGTCTCAAGGACGGCCTCGGCTCCAAGACCTCGATGATCGTGCTGGAGGAGAGCTTCGAGGTCTCCGCACCGACCATCGACAGCCACATCGTCAAGCTCAAGGCCTCCGGCGCCGACGTCTTCGTCAACATCACCACGCCGAAATTCGCGGCGCAGGCGATCAAGAAGAACGCCGAGATCGGCTGGAAGCCCGTGCACTTCCTCAACAACGTCTCGGCCTCCGTCGGCAGCGTGATGAAGCCGGCCGGATTCGAGAACGGCCAGGACATCATCTCCTCGGCGTATCTGAAGGATCCGACCGACGCGCAGTGGAAGAGCGATGCCGGCATGAAGGCGTGGAACGAATTCCTGGATAAATACTATCCGGAAGCCAACCGCGCCGACGGCTCGGTGATGTACGGCTACACGGTGGCTCAGGGCCTCGTGCAGGTACTCAAGCAGTGCGGCGACGACCTCACCCGCGCCAACGTGATGAAGCAGGCGGCCAGCATCAAGGATCTCGAGCTCGGCGGCCTCTTGCCCGGCGTCAAGGTCAACACCTCGGCGACCGACTTCGCGCCGATCTCGCAGCTGCAGCTGGTGAAGTTCAAGGGCGAGACCTGGGAGCGCTTCGGCGAGGTCATGGACGGCCAGGCCGCCGGCGGCTGATTGCCGGATCCTATCGGCCGATAGGAGGAAAAACCGGAGCCCCCGCGGGACGTCGTCCCGCGGGGGTTTTCTTTTGCGCGGAGAAATCGGATAACGGCCTCCTGCCTTTCAAAGCATGGACCCGTGACCGCGATGACCGACCGACGCCCTCTCCTGCGCGCGATTTTCGATGCGGCGGTCGCGGCGGCCCATCCCGATGTGGTGCTCGGCCGGCACCTGCCGCCGCCGCCGAAGGGCCGGGTGATCTGCCTTGCCGCCGGCAAGGGCGCAGCGGCGATGGCCGCGAGCTGCGAGCGGCATTACCTCGACGCGCTGAAGCTCGAACCACAGCGACTGCTCGGCATCGCCACCACCCGCCACGGCCATGGCCTGCCGACGCGGCGGATCAAGGTGATCGAAGCCGGCCATCCCGTGCCCGACGAAGCCGGACTGAAGGCCGCCGACGACACGCTGCGCCTGGCCGCGGAAGCGACCGCGGACGATCTGCTGCTGGTGCTGATCACCGGCGGCGGCTCGGCCAACTGGCTGGCGCCGGCCGAGGGTGTTTCCTTCGCGCAGAAGCAGCAGGTCAACCGCGCATTGCTGCGCTCGGGCGCGCCGATCGGCGAGATGAACATCGTTCGAAAACATCTGTCGCGCATCAAGGGCGGGCGGCTGGCGCGCGCCGGCCAGCGCGCCGCCGCCATCGTGACGCTCGCGATCTCGGACGTGCCGCATGACGATCCCTCGGCGATCGCGTCGGGCCCGACGGTGCCCGATCCGTCCACGCTTGCGGATGCGCGCGCCATCGTCGCCAAGTACGATCTCGCCGTCGACGACGCCGTGCGCCGCGCGCTCGACGATCCCGCCAACGAAAGCTGCAAACCGGGCGATCCCGCCTTCGCCCGCGCGACGTTCGAGCTGATTGCAAGGCCGAAGGTCGCGCTGGAAGCGGCGGCGAAGGTTGCGCGGGATGCCGGCTACCGCACCATCGCGCTCGGCGCCGATCTCGAAGGCGAGGCCCGCGAGGTCGCCGCCGGTCACGCGCGCATGGCGATCGAGGCGCGAGCCGAGGGCAAGCGCACCGCGATCGTTTCCGGCGGCGAGCTCACCGTGACCGTGCGCGGCAACGGCCGCGGCGGGCCCAACCAGGAATATGCGCTGGCGCTGGCCGGGCTGCTCCAGGACACGGGCGGCGTCGCAGCGCTAGCAGCCGACACCGACGGCGCCGACGGCGGCGGCGGCAGCGCATCCGATCCGGCCGGCGCCGTCATCGATGCGGCGACGTTTTCGAAGATGAAATCGCTCGGCCTCGATCCCGTGGCGTATCTCGCCGACAACGATGCGACCGGATTCTTTTCGCAGACCGGTGATCTCCTGCTCACCGGCCCGACGCTGACCAACGTCAACGACGTCAGAGTGATCCTGGTGGATTAGTCTAGCAGACCCTCTCCCCGCATCCGGAGAATTACCGGACCATTAACGCTTTGTTCAGCGCGTTCGCAGGAACCCGCCGCAATTTGCGATGCTTCTAGGATGCAATTCACCCGCGCTGGTTTGTAATGGCGACGACCTGCGATAAGGGACGCCGCAAATGGCGACGGGAAACGCCATATGACAGATAGCGAGCAACCAGCCGCCGAGGCCGGGCCTGCCGGCCTGCAGACGCGGCTCGAGGAAGCCATCCATAGCCTGTCCCTTGGAATCGTCATCTTCGACAGGGACCGCAAGGTCGTCTTCTGCAACCGGCGCTACGTGGAGATGTACGGGCTTACGCCCGAACAGGTGAAGCCGGGCACGCCGACCAGCGAACTGATCCGGCGCCGGCTCGACCTCGGCCTGAAGGTCGGGGGATCGCACGACGCATACATCCGCGAGCGGATCGGCCGCGACATCGCGCTCGACACCACCGTGCAGGAATTCACCGACGGCCGGATCATCGCCTACACGGTCCGCCCGCTGCCCGACGGCGGCGGCATCGCGACGCACGAGGACATCACCGAGCGCGAAGAGCTCCAGGCGCGTCTCAAGCAGGAGTGCGAGCGCCGCAAGGAGCAGGAAGACGCGCTACGCGTCCGCAATTTCCAGTTCGACGCCGCGGTCAACAACATGTCGCAGGGCCTGTGCTTCTTCAACGCAGACCACAAGCTGATCATCTGCAACGACCGCTTTCTCGAACTTTACGACATTCCAGCCGACAAGGTCGGGCCGGGCACCACGCTGAGCGAAATCGTCGACCTTCGCTACGAGGCCGGCAGCTGTCCGGCGATGCCCCGCGACGAATACGTACGGTGGCGCACCAACATCGGGATGTCCAACGAGGCCAGGGACAGCATCGTCGAGCTGAAGAACGGCAAGACGTTCAAGATCCGCCATCGGCCGATGCCCGATCTCGGCTGGGTCGCCACCCACGAGGACATCACCGAGCAGCGGCAGGCCGAAGTCAAGATCGAGCACATGGCGCACCACGACGCGCTGACCGATCTGGCCAACCGGGCGCTCTTGAACGAGCGGCTGGAGCAGGTGCTGAATCGCTGCCACGGCGCCCAGAAAGTTGCGGTGCATCACCTCGACCTCGATCAGTTCAAGGCGGTCAACGACACTTTCGGCCACCCCACGGGCGACAAGCTGCTCAAGACGGTGGCTGACCGCCTGCGCGCCCTGGTGCGCGAGACGGACACCATTGCGCGGACCGGCGGCGACGAGTTCGTCATCGTCCAGGCGCCGATATCGGACCCCACCGAGGCAACCACGCTGGCGCAGCAGATCATCGGCTGGATCAGCGAGCCCTATGACATCGAAGGCCAGCAGGCGATCGTCGGCACCAGCGTCGGCATCGCCGTCAGCCCCGGCGACGGCAATGCGCCCGACAAGCTGCTGCGCAATGCGGACCTGGCGCTGTACCGCGCCAAGGGCGACGGCCGCAGTACCTTCCGCTTCTTCGAGCCTGACATGGACGAGCAGATGCAGGCCCGCCGCATCATGGAGCAGGACCTGCGCAAGGCGCTGCCGGCGGGCGAGTTCGAGCTCTACTACCAGCCGGTGGTGAACCTGGAAAGCAACGATATCTCGAGCCTTGAGGCCCTGATCCGCTGGAATCGTCCGGACGCCGGCCAGGTGCCGCCCTCGATCTTCATTCCGCTGGCCGAGGAGATCGGCTTCATCGTGCCGCTCGGCGAATGGGTGATCCGCGAGGCTTGCCTCGCCGCGGCGCGATGGCCGGAGCATCTCAAGGTCGCCGTCAATATTTCGGCCGTGCAGTTCCGCGGCACCAGCCTGCTGCCCGTCATCGTCAATGCGCTGGCGGCATCCGGCCTGCAGCCGACGCGGCTCGAGATCGAGATCACCGAAACAGTGCTGCTGCGGGATCGCGAAGCGACGCTGGCTGTGCTGCACCAGCTGCGCGCGCTCGGCGTCCGCATCGCCATGGACGATTTCGGCACCGGCTATTCCTCGCTGACCTACCTGCAATCGTTCCCATTCGACAAGATCAAGATCGACCGCTCCTTCGTGCAGGACATCGCGGAGAATGCCGGCTCGCTCTACATCGTGCGCGCCGTGGCGGCGCTGGCGAAAGGCATGGGCATGACGGCGACCGCCGAGGGCGTCGAGACGACCGAGCAACGCGACAACATCGCGGCCGTCGGCTGCACGGAGATGCAGGGATACCTGTTCTCCAAACCGCTGCCCGTTGCCGAGATCGAGCGGCTGTTCCTGTCGCGGCTGCCGGGGCGAGACGATAGCAAGACCGCGGCGGTCGCTTGAGCCGCCGTTGAAACTTCCGCGCGACCCTGGCGACCACTTCCAAAATTGTAGCGTGGGCAAAGCGAAGCGTGCCCACCATCTCGAGCAGGATTGAAAGGTGGGCACGGCGCGTGCGCGCCTTTGCCCACCCTACAAGTGTTGTGGATCCGAATCAAAACTCCCGCGCGAGTTTTGCCAGCATCTCGAGCAGCGCGGCGCGGTTGGCGGGGCCGAGGACTTCGTTGAGCCGCGCCTCGTGCTTGGTGGCGACCAGCTTCTTGGCGCGGGCCAGCACGGCACGGCCCTTGTCGGTCAGGACCAGAATGTGCGAGCGGCGGTCATTGGTCGAGCGCATCCGCGCGCAGAGGTCGCGGCTCTCGAGCCCGTCCAGCATCGATACGAAATTCGGCCTGAGGATGCCGAGCGTATTGGCGATCTCGGTCTGGTTGCGGCCGGGGTTGCGGTCGAGCAGCAGCAGCACGGAAAACTGCGCCGGCGTCAGCTGCAGCGGCGCCACGCAATTGAGGAAATCCTCGAACACCCTGAGCTGGGCTCGCTTCAGCGAATAGCCGAGCAGTTCCGAAAGCTCGCCGAGCTGCAGCGCGGCCGGCTCATCGCCCTGGCCGTTCTCCTTGCGAGGCGGGCGGGTCGGCTTGCTGGCGTCGGCGCCGGCGGTCTTTGAAACAGTCATCGCTCCAAGCTCGCAATCCCGCTAAAAAGCCCGGGGGACACGCGATGCGCCCGTTGGGCCGGTCGGGCCTTGAGGTTATACTCGATAATTGTTATCCAGTATATCAAATGCCGGTAATTTTCAACCGGCGAGTTGGGGCGGCCCGGCGACCATCCAAGGCCCGGTCCGCTGGCGTCGAGGGGGAGCGTCCGGTTGAATACGACAATCATGCTGTTCCTGATCCAGGACGGCATTACCAACGGCGCGATCTACGCGCTGCTCGGTCTGGCGCTGGTGCTGGTGTTCGCCGTCACCCGCGTCATCCTGATTCCGCAAGGCGAATTCGTCACCTATGGCGCGCTGAGCTACGCCATGCTGTGCGCCGGCAACGTGCCCGGCACGGTGTGGCTGGCGATGGCGATGGGGGCCGGTGCCTTCGCCTTCGACCTGTTCGCCGCCCGCCGCGGGCTGCATCTGCGGAAGCTCGCCCGCAGCCTCGCCCTCAACATCGTCTTCCCCGCCGCCCTGCTGGCGGCGACCTATCTGCTCGTCGGCCCCAAGACCCCGATCGCGGTCAACATCGTGCTCGCGCTGCTGACCGTGGCGGCGATCTCACTGTATCTCTATCGCCTCGCCTTCCAGCCGCTGGCGCACACCTCGGTGCTGGTGCTGCTGATTGCCTCGGTCGGCTGTCATCTGGCGCTGCAGGGCCTCGGCCTCGTCTTCTTCGGTGCGGAGGGCCTGCGCGGCCCGCCGCTGTCGAATGCCGCCTTCACCGTCGGCGACCTGCGCTTCACCGGCCAGAGCATCGCGGTCTATGTCGTCACCGTCGCCTTCATCGTCGCGCTGTGGCTGTTCTTCGGCGCCACGCTGATGGGCAAGGCGCTGCGCGCCACCGCCGTCAACCGCCTCGGCGCGCGCCTCGTCGGTATCCGCACCACGCTGTCCGGGCAGATCGCCTTCCTGCTGGCAGCGGTGATCGGGGCCATCTCCGGCATCCTGATCGTGCCGATCACCACGCTCTATTACGACACCGGCTTCCTGATCGGCCTCAAGGGCTTCATTGCCGCGATCATCGGCGGCCTGGTCAGCTATCCCCTGACCGCAATCGCCGCGCTGGTCGTCGGCACGGTGGAAGCGTTCTCCTCGTTCTATGCCTCCAATTTCAAGGAAGTCATCGTATTCACCCTGATCATCCCCGTGCTGGTGCTGCGCTCGCTTGCCGCGCCCGCGGTCGAGGAAGAGGGAGACTGAAGCGATGATGAACCGCTGGCCTTTCTTCGTCTTTGCCGCCGTGATGGCGGCGATCCCGCTGCTTCCCGGCGTGCCGCCGTTCTGGATCGTGCTGCTCGACAATATCGGTCTCGCCGCGCTGGTCGCGATGGGGCTCGTGCTGCTCACGGGCCTGGGTGGTCTCACTTCCTTCGGCCAGGCTGCGTTCTGCGGCTTTGGCGCCTACACCACGGCGGTGCTCGCCACCACCTATGGCGTTTCGCCCTGGCTGACCCTGCCGGCCTCGCTGATCGTCAGCGGCATTGCCGCCGTCATCCTCGGCATCATCACCGTGCGCCTCTCCGGCCACTATTTGCCGCTCGGCACCATCGCCTGGGGCATCGGCCTGTATTATCTCTTCAGCAAGCTCGAATTCATCGGCCGCAACGACGGCATCTCCAACATCCCGCCGCTGTCGATCGGCACGCTGCGAATGCTCGATCCGGGCAGCATCTATTTCGTAATCTGGGTCGCGGTGCTGATTTCGGCGGTGCTGTCGATGAACCTGCTGGATTCCCGCACCGGCCGCGCCATCCGCGCGCTGCGCCGCGGGCATGTCGCGGCCGAGGCCTTCGGCGTGCAGACGCCGCGTGCAAAGCTGCTGGTGTTCATCTATGCCGCCGTGCTCGCCGGACTCTCTGGCTGGCTCTACGCCCATTTCCAGCGCGCGGTCACGCCGACGCCGTTCAGTGCGCATGCCGGCATCGAGTATCTCTTCATCGCCGTGGTCGGCGGCGCCGGCTATGTCTGGGGTGCCGTGCTCGGCGCCGGCATCGTCGTGATTTTGAAGGAAGTGCTGCAGAGCTACCTGCCCTACGTCTTCGGCGGCAAGGCGCAGCTCGAGACCATCGTGTTCGGCATCCTGCTGGTGCTGCTGCTGCAGCTCGCACCGACCGGCGTCTGGCCCTGGCTGATGTCGTGGCTGCCGTTCAAATCGGGCCGCAAGCACGCGGACAAGGCGCTTACCCTGCCCTCCCGCGTGCGCTCGCCGGCCGAGCCCGCCGTGCTGCTGCAGATCGACAAGGCCCGCAAGCAGTTCGGCGGCGTGATCGCGGTCAACGACGTCTCCTTCGACGTGCAGGCGCGCGAGATCGTCGCCCTGATCGGCCCCAACGGCGCCGGCAAGAGCACGACCTTCAACCTGATCACGGGCGTGCTGCCCACCACCGGCGGCGCCATCTCCTTCCTCGGCAAGCACGTCGACAACGCCGCCCCGCAGGAGATCGTCAAGCTCGGCATCAGCAGGACCTTCCAGCACGTCAAGCTGGTGCCCGATATGACCGTGCTGGAGAACGTCGCGATCGGCGCGCATCTGCGCGGGACTTCCGGCGCGATCTCCAGCATGCTGCGGCTCGACCGTGCCGACGAGGCAAGGCTACTGGCGGAAGCCACCCGGCAGATCGAGCGCGTCGGGCTCGGCGACCAGATCGACCAGCTCGCGGGCTCGCTTTCGCTCGGCCAGCAGCGCATCGTCGAGATCGCGCGCGCGCTCTGCGTCGACCCCGTGCTGCTGCTGCTCGACGAGCCGGCCGCCGGCCTGCGCCATATGGAGAAGCAAAGGCTCGCCGCGTTGCTCCGGCAACTGCGCGATGGCGGCATGTCCGTGCTGTTGGTCGAGCACGACATGGGATTCGTGATGGATCTCGCCGACCGCGTCGTGGTGCTCGATTTCGGCACCAAGATCGCCGAAGGCACGCCCGCGGCGATCAAGACCAATCCCGAAGTCATCAAGGCCTATCTCGGAGCGGCGGCATGAGCGCGCTGTTGGGGGTCACCGACGTCCATATCGCCTACGGCAAGGTCGAGGCCGTCCGCGGCGTCTCGCTCGAGGTTGGGAGCAACGAGATCGTCACCATCATCGGCGCCAATGGCGCCGGAAAAAGCACGCTGCTCAATGCCATCATGGGCGTGCTGCCGCTGAAGGGCCGCGTCGATTTCGCCGGCGAAAACATGGCGCGGCTCGAGATCGAGGACCGCGTCGCGCTGGGCCTCAGTCTCGTGCCGGAGCACCGCGGCCTGTTCGCGACCATGAATGTCGAGGACAATCTGCAGCTCGGCGCCTTCCGAATCCCGAAGGCGACCGCCGCGCAATCCTTCGAGCGCGTCTATACGCTGTTCCCGCGGCTGAAGGAGCGGCGCAAGCAGCTTGCCGGCACGCTGTCCGGCGGCGAGCAGCAGATGCTCGCCATGGGCCGCGCCCTGATGGGCGCGCCGCGCCTGCTGATGCTGGACGAGCCGAGCCTCGGCCTCGCCCCGATCATCGTCGCCGATATCTTCCGCACCATCGGCGAATTGCGCGCGAGCGGCGTCTCCGTGCTGCTGGTCGAGCAGAACGCGCAAGCCGCGCTGAAGATCGCCGGCCGCGCCTATGTCATGGAGCTCGGCGAGTTCGTGCTGTCAGGCTCGGCACAGGAGATCGCCGCCAACAGCCGCGTCGCCGCCAGCTATCTCGGCTTTACGCACGAAGGCGCGAGCGCGGTGTGATCCCAGTCCGGATGCTGTAGGGTGGGCAAAGGCGCGCGTGCGCCGTGCCCACCTTCTCCGGCACGGTGCAAGGAAGGTGGGCACGGCGCGAAGCGCCTTTGCCCACCCCACGAATTCCCCGCTCAAAATGTCATGCCCCGCGAAAGCGGGGCATCCAGTACGCCGAGACGTCGAAGCTTGTTTCAGGGGCCGCGGCGTACTGGATCGCCCGCCTTCGCGGGCGATGACAGTGTGCCTCACTTCACCAGCTGGTACTTCCCGCCCTTCACCGTCAGCAGGATGCGGGAGCGCTCGTCGACGCCGTAGCGGTCCTTTTCGGTGAAGTTGTAGACGCCTTGGCTCGCGGCGATCTCGCGCTCGGTCAGCATGGCCTGGCGAAGAGCCTCGCGGAATTCCGGCGTTCCCGGCTTTGCCTTCTTCAACGCCACTGGAACGATCCGCTCGAGCACGAGGAAGGCGTCGTAGGAGTGGCCGGCGAACTGGCTGCGGCTGTTCGCCCCGTACTTACCTTCATAGGCCTTGTTGAGTGCAAGGCCCGGCTTCTTGGTCAGCGCCGTATCCGGCTGGTCTTCCGGATCCATCACCGGACCGGAGGCCATCAGCACGCCCTCAGCCGCAGGGCCGGCGATGCGGATGAAGTCCATGCTGGCGGCACCGTGGGTCTGATAGATCAGGCCCTTGTAGCCGCGCTCGCGCAGCGTGGACTGCGGCAGCGCGGCGGCGGTGCCGGAGGCGACGACCAGGATCGCGTCGGGATTGGCGGCGACGAGTTTCAGCGCCTGACCGGCGACCGAGGTATCCGGACGCGCAAAGCGCTCCTCGGCGACGACCTTGATTCCCATCGGCTCGGCCTGGTTTTTGAGATCGTTGCGCCAGAGATCGCCGTATGAATCGCCGAAGCCGATGAAGCCGAGGTTCTTGACGTTGTTCTTCTTCATGTGGTCGTACATGACCTTACCGACGATCGGGATCGGCTGCGGCATCGCGACCGACCACTTGGCGCGTTCCGGCGTGATCGGCAATGGCGCCAGGCCGAGGTGCGGAATGCCCGCCTCGTTGGCGACGTTGGCCACCGCAATGGTCGACGGCGTGGTCGACGAGCCCATGATGATGTCGGCCTTGGACTCCGTCACGAAGCGGCGGGTGTTGGTGGTGGCGGTGGTGGGATCGCCGGCGTCGTCGAGCACGATGACCTTGAGCGGTACGCCGCCGATTTGCTTGGCGACGAACTCCAGCGAGTTGCGCTCGGGAATGCCGAGCGCCGCGGCTGGACCCGTTGTGGAAATCGAGATGCCGATGACGATTTCGTTGCTTTGCGCGAGAGCTGCACCAGGCAGCGCCAGCGCTGCGACAACGGCAGCAGACAGCAGGAACTTCTTCATTAACTCCTCCCTTGGACGT
Source organism: Bradyrhizobium sp. (assembly GCF_052389815.1). Classification (GTDB taxonomy): domain Bacteria; phylum Pseudomonadota; class Alphaproteobacteria; order Rhizobiales; family Xanthobacteraceae; genus Bradyrhizobium. The sequence continues at coordinate 33,894 of NZ_JBQTHN010000130.1, forward strand.
TGACTTCGTTAAACCAGATAGCGAAAGAGGGTTCAGCCCCTCCTTTGGTGGTGATGCGGGGCGATTGTCAGCCCCGCACGAACTTGTCGACGATCTCCTGCGGTATGGGTGCGGATTTCAGCTTGTCGGGATCGTCGGGGTGCTTGCCGACGAGGACGCGGGTCTCCCACGCTTCGATCGCCAGCGCATCCTTCTTGAACACCTTGTGCATCACCTCGAAGCTCGAACGCTTGAAGCTCTCGATCCGGCTTTCGATGGCGATCCAGTCGCCATGGGTGGAGGGGACGTAGAATTTCGCCCGCGTGTCCACCATGGGGATGCCGACCAGGCCATATTTGTGCACCAGGTCCTGCTTCGAGTAACCGGCGGCCTCGAACATGATCGAGGTCGAGTCGTCGAACATCGCGAAATAGCGCGGGTAGTACACGATGTTGGCGGGGTCGCAATCGCCCCACTGGATCTGTACGTCGCGCCGGTTGACGAACATGGTTGCTAGATATCCCCAATCGTTCGGAAATGGCAGTACGCCACCTCTCCCATAGGGAGAGGTGGAATTGAACCTGCCGTACGATCTCGCATCATCTCGCAACCATAGTCAGCGCGGCGCCATGCGGAGTGCGCCATCAAGCCGCACCACTTCGCCGTTCAGATATGGATTGTCGATCATGTGCGCGGCGAGCGAGGCGAACTCGTCGGCCGCACCCAGCCGGCGCGGGAACGGGATCGCGGCTGCGAGCGAGTCCTGCGCTTCCTGCGGCAGGTTGGCGAGCAGCGGCGTGAGGAAAAGGCCCGGCGCGATGGTGAGCACGCGGATGCCGAACTGCGCGAGCTCGCGCGCGATCGGCAGGGTCATGCCGACGATGCCGCCCGTGGACGCGGAATAGGCCGCCTGGCCGATCTGGCCGTCATAGGCGGCGACGGAAGCGGTGTTGATGACGACGCCGCGCTCGCCGGTCGCGAGCGGCTCGAGCTTCGCCATCGCTGCCGTGGCAAGCCGGATCATGTTGAAGGTGCCGTTGAGGTTGACCTGGATCACCCTGTCGAAATCGGCGAACGGCATCGGGCCTTCCTTGCCGATCACGCGCTTGGCAACGCCGATGCCGGCGCAGTTCACCAGCACCCGCGCCGGGCCGTGCGCTTTCTCGGCCGCGGCGACCGCGGCTTCGGCGGAAGCGGCATCGGCGACGTTGCAGGTGACGGCAACGCCCTTGATCTCGGCAGCGACGGCCTCTGCAAGCTTGGTGTTGAGGTCGCACACCGCGACCTTTGCGCCAAGCGAGGCCAGCCGCCGCGCGGTGGCGGCGCCCAATCCCGATGCGCCTCCGGTGACGATGGCGGCCTGATCCTTCAATTGCATGTTTTTTTCTCCTTGAAAATCCTGAGCTAGCCGAGCGCGATGACTTGCGCCGGCGGTTGTTCTGCGTAGAGCGCCTCGATCAGGCCGCTGCGATGCTCCAGCACCGCACGCTGGTTGATCGATCCCTTGTCGGTGACCTCGCCGCGGTCGATCGACAGCGGCGTATCGAGCAGCACCGCGCGGGTGATGCGGGTCGAGGATCCGGTAGCGGTGGCGAGGAATTTCACGAAGCGCTCGCGGAAGGCGGCGCGCACCAGGGGATCGGCGGCGACCGCTGCGAGATCGTCGTGCGGCAGCGCCGGATTGATCAGCCGGCAGCCGTCGAGATCGAGCACGACGAGGGCCGAAATCTCGTCGCGGTTGATGCCGGCGATGACGACGTCGCGCACCAGCGGCGCACAAGCCGCAACGAACCGCGCGCGCAACGGACCTACCGAAACCCAGGTGCCGCTGGCGAGCTTGAAGTCCTCGCCGATGCGGCCGTCGAAATCGAAGCCCGCGTTGAAGTCGTCCGGATCGGCAGGCTTGAGCGCATCGCCGAGCTTGTAGAAGCCTTCCTCGTCGAAGGCAGCCGCGGTCAGATCCGGCTTGCGCCAATAGCCCGGCATCACGTTCGGCCCCCTGGCGCGGACCTCGAGCTTGCCGTTGTTCGGCAGCAGTTTTGCGTCGTTGCCCGACACCGGCAGGCCGACATGGCCGGAGCGGCTGGTAACGGGATTGACCGACATGAAGAACGGCGCGGTTTCGGTGGCGCCAAGGCCCGTCAGCATCGGCACGCGATAGCCCTTGGCCTGTACCGCGAGCTCGTCGAGTCTGTTCCAGACGAAAGGCGAAAGCGCCGCGCCCGAGAAGAACATCGCATGCAGCCGGCCGAAGAATTTTTCCCGCAAGCCCGCATCGTCGCGCAGATAGGGCAGCAGCGATTCATAGCCCTTGGGTACGTTGAAATAGACCGTCGGCGAAATCTCGCGCAGATTGCGCACGGTCTCCTCGATGCCGCCGGGCATCGGCTTGCCCTCGTCGAGATACATCGAGCCGCCGTTGTACAGCGTCAGCCCGATATTGTGGTTGCCGCCAAAGGTGTGATTCCACGGCAGCCAGTCGACGATCACGGGCGGCTCGTCCTTCAGGAAGGCCAGCGTCTCGCGCAGCATCACCTGGTTGGCGCAGATCATGCGCTGGGTGTTGATGACGGCCTTGGGATTGCCGGTCGAGCCGGAGGTGAGCAGGAATTTCGCAATCGTATCCGGCCCGATCGCGGCATGCGCCGCATCGAGCTTGGGGTGGATGGGCGCTGCCATGAGATCGGCGAGCCTGGTCACGGTGCGGCCGGGCACCGCGCCAAAGGACGCTGCGATCTCCGTCCCCAGGGACACATTGACCTTCAGCGCATCGGCGAACCTGTCGGCGTCGTCGGCGAACACGAGGCCGGGCGTCAGGAGCCCGATGACATAGCCGAGCTTGCCGTAATCCCTGGAGACCAGTGAATAGGCCGGGGATACCGGGCAGAAGGGAATGCCGGCATAAAGTGCACCGAAGGCGAGCAGCGCGTGGTCGATGGAATTGCCGGAGAGGATGACGACCGGCCGCTCCGCCGAGAGCCCGCGCGCCAGCAAGGCAGATGCAATGTGCCGGCTCGAGACCAGCAGCTCCGCATAGGTGATCTCGCGCCAGCCGCCGCTCTTGTTGCGCTCGGCCATGAACACGCGGTTCGGCTCGGCATTGGCCCAGTGATGCAAGCGGTCGGTGATGCGCACGGGATAGTCGCCGAGCGGCGCCTTCGGCCGCAGGTAGATGGTGCCGTCGGGGCGCCGCTCGACATTGACGGCGGGCGTGCCGAACGAGATCGCGCGCAGCGGATGGCCGGCGGCGCCGCGGCCTGAACCGTGAGAGGCTGACGTGTTGGCCTTGGCGCTCATTTGCCCGGTTTCACCTTGGCGGTCTTGTGATCGAGGAAGGCACGGATGCGGCGTTTTGCCTCTTTGTCGCTTTGCGCCACCGTCGCCATTAGCGACTCCATCAGAAGGCCGGTCTGCGGGTTGGCCTCCGCGATCATCGGCAGCGCCTGCAACACGGCGAAGTTGGTCAGCGGCGCGTTGGCGGCGACGCGCGCGGCGAGCTCCAGCGCCTTGGGCAGCGCGCCATCGGGCTCGGTCAGGTATTGCGAGAAGCCGTAGGACGAGCCTTCGGTCGCGGAGTAGACGCGCCCCGTCAGCATCATGTCGACCATGCGCGGCACGCCGATCAGCCGCGGCAGCCGTACCGATCCGCCGCCGCCGACAAAGATGCCGCGCTGGCCCTCGGGCAGCGCGAAATAGGCCGACGGCTCGGCGACGCGAATATGCGCGGCACAGGCCAGCTCCAGCCCGCCGCCGATGACGGCGCCCTTCAACGCTGCGATGACGGGCACGCGGCTGTACTGGATGCGGTCGAACACGCGGTGCCACATCTGCGAATGCAGCAGGCCGCCGGTGGCGTCATGGTCGGTGAGCTCGGAAAGGTCGAGACCGGAGGAGAAATGGTCGCCGACGCCATGGATCACGACGGCGCCGACGCCGTCGGGGAGCCTGGCGAAGCAATCGCCGATCTCGAGGATGATGCCGTCATTGAGCGCATTGCGCTTGGCGGGGCGGTTGAGGCCCACGGTCAGCACCGCGCCTTTCTGCTCGATCTTCAGCAGTTCGGATTGACCCGCTGGCTGGGCGGGGGCGGCGTTTCCCATGGGTTCATTGCTTCCGTTTCAGAATAGTTATACTTTATAACGAATGACGCGGGAGTCAACAAGGCCAGTTCTCGCGCCCCGGACGCGGTGCAGCGTGAAACGCTGCGCCGCAGAGCCGGGGCCCATGGATGGGAGCGATGGACCCCGGATCAGCGGCGCATCACCATAGCGCGTCAAAGACGCGCGTGAACGCGCTTTCCGTGCTGCGCGGCATCCGGGGAACGCTGGCTGGAATCCCTACATCACCTGAAAAACGTCGATCACCACCCGGTCCGCGTGGCGGGCGGCGGAGGCGACGAAGATGTGGTGCATGAGCCAGCGGTATTTTTCGGCGCCGGTCTCGAATTTCGGCAACGTGCGGAAATAGATCAGCTTGGGGTCGACCGGCTCGCCCCGCTTCAGCTTCTGCAGCAGCTCGACCGGCCCGAAGCGGATGCCCCTGTTCTCGACATAGACTACCGCGCCGTCGTCGGTCTCGAAGGCGTATTTGGCTTCGAGGTCGATCAACTCGTCGGGGCGGATGATCTGGAAGTCGGCGCCGAACGGCAGCACCTTGCCGTTGACCTCGCCCCTCACCTCTCCGCCGATGATGGGAATGATACGGCGGACGCCGTGGCCGATGTCGCCGACGGTCGTCACCTCGGCGATGCGTGCGGTGATGGTGAAGACGTATTTTGTTTCCAGCGTCGGAGCCATCGCGCGTGCTCCTAGTGCGCCATCATGCGCGCGGGCAGCCATAGCGCCAGCATCGGAAATGCGATCAGGATGACGAGCCGGATCAGGTCGGTCACCACAAAGGGCATGACGCCCCGGAAGATCGTAGCGAACGATGCGTCGTGGATCACGCTCTTGATGACGAAGACGTTCATGCCGACCGGCGGCGAGATCAATCCGAGCTCTACCGTCATCACGATGATGACGCCGAACCAGATCGGGTCGAATCCGAGGTGAGTGATGACAGGAAAGATGATCGGTACCGTGAGGATGATCATCGCCATCGCGTCCATCAGGCAGCCGAGCACCAGATACATCACCATGATGAGTGCGAGAACGCCGTAGGGCCCGAGCCCGAGGCCGGTGAGAAGCTCCGTGACCTTTTGCGGCGTCTGCGTCACGGTGAGGAAGTACCCGAAGATCAACGCGCCGATCAGGATGGTAAAGACCGCGGCGGCGGTGCGGGTCGCCTGCAGCAGCGAACCGAGGATTTTCTGCTTGTCGAGCCGTCCGGTGAGGACGCCGATGAGGAATGCTCCGGTGGCGCCGACGCCGCCGGCCTCGGTCGGGGTGAAGCGCGGCAGGAACGGCAAACCGTACAGTCCTCCGATGACGAAGACGAACAGCAGCACCGGCGCCCAGATATTCCTCAGGCCGGCGAAACGCTCGCGCCAGCTGGTTTGCTTGCCGGTCGGCAGGAAGCCGGGGCGAAGCCAGCCGATCAGCGCAATCGTCAGCATGTACATGGCTATGGCGAGCAGGCCGGGAACGATGCCGGCCATGAAGAGCTTGCCGATGTCCTGCTCGGTGATGATGCCGTAAACCGCGAGCACGGTGGACGGCGGCAGCATGGCCCCCAGCGTGCCGCCGGCGGCGATCACACCGGTGGCGAAGGACTGCGGATAGCCGAAACGACGCATCTCCGGATAGGCGACCGCAGAGAACGTCGCGGCGGTCGCGACCGAGGAGCCGCAGATCGCGGCAAAGCCGCCGCAGGCGCCGACCGTGGCTATCCCAAGTCCGCCGCGTAGATGGCCGACAAAACCGTTGGCGGCGCGGAACAGCTCGCGGCTCATGCCCGAATTGCTGACGAACGCTCCCATCAGCAGGAACATCGGAATGACGCCGAAGGTGTAGTCGGTGACGGTCCGCATCGAGGTCTGGCCGACCAGCTTCAGCGCCGGCGTGAAGCCGACGAGGTAACCGAACCCGCAGACGCCGACGAGGCCCATCGCCATGCCGACCGGCACGCGCAGCAGCATCAGCGCAAACAGCGCGACGAATCCCAGCACCGCGACCGCATCCGTGCTCATCGCCTACTCCACGGCCTTGATCTTGGGCTCTTCCTGCATCTCCTCGGGATGGAAGATCAGGCGATAGGTGCGGATCGCGATCAGCAGCACCGCGGCGAAATCGCCGGCCCAGGCCAGCGCGAAGAACGGCCAGGTCGGCATGTGCAGGTCGAAGGTGAGCACGTTGTCGTTGTAGGTGCCGCGCACCTTGTCGAACAGCGTCCAGGTCTGCGCCGCCACCACGAAAAGCAGCACGAGGGTGGCGAACACGTCGATCATGCGCTTGTAGGTCGGGCCGACATTGGCCCAGACGAGGTCAACCGTGATGTGTCCGCCGCGATAGGAGGTGGCGGCGATGCCCCAGAAGATCAGGATGCCGAGCAGCATACGCCCGATATCGAAGGAATCCGGGATGTTGTAGCTGAGCGTGTTGCGCAGCATCACGGCAAGGAAGATGTTCAGCGCAACGATGCCGACAAAGGCGGCCGCGATCCATTCGATGGTGTCGATGAACCGGTCCATCCATACGCGATTCATGTCCGCTCCGAAGGCTGACCAGGGTAAGGAAAAGGCGCGGCGGACGATCCGCCGCGCCGCGCCAGGGGATCAGGTCAGTCTGCCAGTGCCTTGTGCTTCTTCAGCGCGGCGCGCAGCTCGGCCATTGCCGGGTCCGGATCGACGCCGTTCTTCTTGACGCCCTCGCCCCAGGTCTTGGCCAGCGGCTCCGACGCCTTCTTCCACAGCGCGATCTGCTCCGGCGTGAGCTTGTAGACTTCGTGACTCGGCTCCGCCTTGATCTTCGCGATGCCGGCATCCTCCATCTTGCCCCAGTGCTCGCCGACCCTGCCTGCGGTCTCGGTGTTGCAGTTGTTGTCGACCGCCTTCTTCTGCTTGTCGGACATCTGGTTGTATTTGTCCTTGTTCATCACGAAGGCGAAGGTCGTGACGTAGAGCGGCGCCTCCATGTCGTACTTGGTGACCTTGTCGATGCCGAACAGCAGCAGCGACCCCCACGGGAAGGTGACGGCGTCGGCGACGCCGCGCTCGATGATGTCGCGCACTTCCGGCGCCGAGGACTGCACGTTGGTGCCGCCGAGCATCGTCACGAAGTTCGCCATGGTGGCATGCGCCGGGCGGATCTTCATGCCCTTGACGTCGTCGGGCACCACGATTTTCTTGGCGCGGGAATGGAACGACGACGGAGAATGGATGAAGGCGAGGCAGAACTTGACGTCCTTCATCTCCTTGCCGGCGTACTTGCGATACCACTCATCCAGCGCCATCGAGCCGCCCTTGGCGTCCGACATCAGGAAGGGCAGCTCGCCCGCGCCGATGACCGGGAAGCGGCCGGGCTGGTAGCCGGGATTGATATAGGTGACGTCCGCGATGCCGTCGCGCGCCATGTCGTAATGGTCGAAGGCCTTGCCGAGCTGCTGGGCCGGGAAGATTTTCGACTTGATGGTGCCGCCGGAGTCCTTGTCGACCGCGGCCGCCCAGTCCTCCAGCGACTTCTGCAGCGGGTGCGAGGCCGGCACCCAATGCGAGATCTTCAGCTCGAAAGTCTTGTCCTGCGCCAACGCGGGCGTCACACCGGCGGCAACGAGCAGCGCCAGACAGGTCATCCTCATCTTCATCGACGTCCTCTCCCTCTAGCAGGCCGGCTGCACGCCGGCTCATTAATTAACATGTTATCTATCCTGCGTGGACCGTTCAAGGCGGAACACACCCTGACCGACGGCGGGGCCCCAGCCATACGTCATTCGTGGGGTCATTTCTTGCCTTGCAGCGAAGTCGCATTCTCCCACACAATCGTCCTTGCTGCGACTGTTATACAGTATAATTGTCATGGCAAGGAGGCTGCGGCGGGCGGTATTCTCACCGCCTGACATGCGCACGGGGAACGGGCTTGCGGACGAAAGTTGTCATTATCGGCGCCGGGCCGGCGGGATTGTTGCTCGGACAGCTCCTGCACCGCTACGGCATCGACAATGTGATACTGGAGCGGCAGACCGGCGACTATGTGCTCGCCCGCATCCGGGCGGGCCTGCTCGAGGAAGGCACGGTCGAGCTGCTCGAAAAGGCCGGGGCCGGCGCGCGCGCCCGCCGCGAGGGGCTGGTGCATCACGGCCTGGAGCTCGCTTTCGGCGGCTTGCGGCATCGCATCGACCTGCACGGCCCGACCGGCAAGTCCATGATGATCTACGGCCAGACCGAGGTCACGCTCGACCTGATGAATGCGCGGAAGGCCGCCAACCTGCATTCGATCTATCGCGCGGCGGACGTCACGCCGCACGACTTCGACACCGACCATCCCCGCGTCACTTACGTCAAGGACGGTGTTACCCACGAGATCGCCTGCGATTTCATCGCCGGCTGCGACGGCTTTCACGGCGTCAGCCGCACCAGCGTCAAGCCCGAGGCGATCAAGACCTATGAGCGCATCTATCCGTTCGGCTGGCTCGGCATCCTTTCCGAGACCCCGCCGGTCTCGCCCGAGCTGATCTACGTCAACCACGAGCGCGGCTTTGCACTCTGCACCATGCGCTCGATGCGGCGCAGCCGCTACTACGTGCAGTGCCCGCTGGACGATCACATCGACCAGTGGCCGGACAAGCGGTTCTGGGACGAATTGAAATCGCGGCTGGACGAACGGGCGCGGGACAGCATCGTCACCGGTCCATCGATCGAGAAGAGCATTGCGCCGCTGCGCAGCTTCGTCGCCGAGCCGATGCGGTTCGGACGCATGTTCCTGGCGGGCGATGCCGCGCACATCGTGCCGCCGACTGGCGCCAAGGGCCTCAACCTCGCCGCCAGCGACGTACACTATCTATCGACGGCGCTGCGCGAATACTACGACGAAGGATCTTCCGCCGGGATCGACGCCTATTCGGCACGCGCGCTGGCGCGGGTCTGGAAAGCGGTGCGCTTCTCCTGGTGGATGACCTCGATGTTGCACAAATTCCCCGACCAGGGCGAATTCGGCCAGCGGATCCAGGAGGCGGAGCTCGAATATCTCGTCAGCTCGAAAGCGGCCTCGACGTCGCTGGCGGAGAATTACGTCGGGCTGCCGTTTTAAGTCGGGCTGTCTCACGTTCGTCATTGCGAGGAGCGCAAGCGACGAAGCCGCGGCTCATGCCGCGGTCTTCTCGGGCTTGATCTGGAAATTGCGGGTGGTGGCAAGCACCGTTCCGCACAGGATTTCGCTGTCGCCGGAGACGGCATAGACATCGGCCGCGCCGACCGAATTGGTCCGGCCCGCCTGCAGCACGCGGCCCTTTGCCCTGAGCCTGTCGCCCTTGGCCGCGCCGGTCATCTTGACCGTGAAATCGAGCGTCGCCAGCGCCCACCCCGGCGGCAGCAGCGACAGGCAGGAGGTGACTGCGGCGACATCGCCGGCGGTGCCGACGATGGAGGCCGGAAACTGACCGGGCGGGCCGGAAAAGCGCTCATCGAAGGGCAGTTCGATCGTCACTTCGCCGGGCGAGACAGAGACGATGCCGATGGAATAGGCCCGCACGAAGTCCATCGAGGTGGCAAAGGCCTCGATCTCGGCCGTGCTGAGCCGGTCTTTTACGTCAACCATGAGACAGCCTCCTTCTCACGCGTTCGCCCGCTTCCGGTTCGGGGCGTCCTTTCGCAGGACAACCGCCAGCGATTTCGCGATGTCCTCGATCGGTGCGCCGCTGCATTCCACGCGGGCGAGAATCAGCGAGCCCTCGAGTGCCGAGACCGCCAGCGTCGACAGCCGCCGCGCTTCCAGTTTCGAGAAACCGTCGCGCAACAGCGCTCGGGCAATCACGGCGCGCCACGCGGCAAAGGCCTCCCGGCCGGCCAGCGCAATTGCCTCCGATTGCGGCGCGGACTCCAGTAGCGTGGTCGAGATCGGACAGCCGTCGCGGAAGCCGGATTTCGCCATCCAGCCGACCACCAGCCGGCAATAGGCCTGCACCATCGCCGCCGTGGTCCCGTGCTCCTGTTCGAGCTTCTCCAGGGTGGCGACCACGCCCCTCCCGGCGAAGCGCACCGCGGCCTCGCCGATCTGGTCCTTGCCGTCGGGAAAGTAGTGGTAGAGCGAGCCTTTTGGGGCGCCCGCCACTTCGGCGATCTCGTTGATGCCCGTCGCGGCATAGCCGTGGCGGCGAAACAGCGTCGCCGCCGCCCGCACGATCGCGCCCCTATGTTTTGGCGGTGCCGGCATGCCCGATGGTTCCCGGTTGGCAGTTAAGGCAATTCTATATAGACTGGTCTAGATAAGCAATGGTGGGCGTTTCAAACGGGCGCTGCAAGACCGTTTAAAACTTTGTAGGCGGTGCGTTCGACGCGACGATCACGTTCAATGCCGAAGACAGCATGACATCCGAGGCCGCATGACCATGACCGGTACCGAGCTGACTTCGATCCCCGAAGGCTTCGAGCCGCACTTCCGCAAGAGCCCGCTCACCGATCCCTGGGAACCGCTCTATTCCAGGCGCACGGAGAATGCCGTGCACATGGGCCTGCGGCTGGCGAGAGCGCACACCAATTCGCGCGGCCTCATCCATGGCGGCCTGATCGCGGCGCTCTCCGACAACACGATGGGCTACAGCTGCGCGCAGGCGATGGGATGGGACACGAGCAAGTCGCTGGTGACCATCAGCCTTGCCGTGGATTTCATCGGCACCGCTGACATCGGCCAGTGGCTTTCGATCGAAACCGAAGTGATCAGGACCGGCAGCACCATCTGCTTTGCGCAAAGCCTGATCAAGGCCGACGACGTCGTGATCGCGCGCGCCAACGCCACGTTCCGCGTAGTGCCGAGGAAGGAGGCGTAACGCGCGCTCGTGTCCCGGACGCAGTGCAGCGTGTACGCTGCTCCGCAGGGCCGGGACCCACGCACGCGTGCGAAGCGACATGGGCCCCGGCTCGGCAGCGCACCGCAAGCGCTGCGCTGCGTCCGCGGCGGCACCAGAGCATGAGCTAACCGAAATGCCAGTCGGCGGTCTCGGTGACGAGATCGATGAAGGCGCGCACCTTGGCCGAGAGCAGGCGCGAGGTCGGATAGACGACGTGGATCGGCAGCGGCGGCTGCTCGAATTCTTGCAGCACGATCCTGAGCGCGCCGCGCCGGATGCCGTCCGCCGCCTGATAGGCGAGCACGCGCGTCAGCCCGCCACCCTGCTCGGCATATTGGATCGCGGCGTCGGCACCGTTGGAGGAGAAGCGTGGCGCGATGTTGAGGCGAAACTCGCGGCCCGCCTCCGTGAAGCGCCATTCGCCGGTCACGCTGCTCGCGCCGAACTGGATGGTCTGGTGGCCGGCGATCTCGGCCGGCGTCGTGGGCTCGCCGTGGCGCCTGAGATAATCGGGCGAGGCAACCACGATGCGCCGCATCTCGCCGACATGGCGCGCCACCAGCGAGGAGTCGGCGAGGAAGCCGATGCGCACGGCAAGATCGATGCCGTCCTCGACGAGGTTGACGATGCGATCCTCCAGCCGCAGCTCGGCGGAGACGTCGGGATATCGTTGCAGATAGGCGGCCATGAGCGGGCTGACATGCAGCCGGCCGAAGCCGACCGGCGCCGATACCACCAGCCGTCCGCTCGGCCGGGTGCGCTCGCCCTCCGCCGCAAGCTCGGCTTCCTCGACATCGGCCAGGATCCGCCGCGCCCGCTCGAGAAAGCGCGTGCCGGCGTCGGTCAGCGTGACCGAGCGGGTAGTCCGCTGCAGCAGCCGGGCGCCGAGGCGCTCTTCCAGCGCCGCGATCAGACGCGTCACCGCCGAGGGCGAAAGCCGCAGCTTGCGCGCTGCCGGCGCAAAGCCCTGCAGATCGGCCACCGCCACAAAGGCTTGCATGGCGTCGATACGGTCCATGCTCATTATTTCATAATCTGCAATTATGAAGTGTCAATTCCCATAATTGTCCCACAGATCGAATTGGAACATATGAGTGGGGCGCGGCGCCCGCACACCCCGATCACTCGCAAAATCCCGATGAAAGGAAACGCCAATGCCCCGCATTGCCACTCCCGCCTCGATCGAAGCCGCGCCGCAAGCCGCCCAGCCGCTGCTGCAGGCCGTCCACAAGCAGCTCGGCGTCGTGCCGAACATGTTCCGCGCCATCGCCAACAGCCCCGCCGCGCTGGAAGGCTATCTCGGCCTGAACGGCGCGCTGGCCAGGGGCGCGCTCGAGCCGGCGACCCGCGAGCGGATCGCGCTCGCCATCGCCGAGGTGAACGGCTGCGACTATTGCGCCTCGGCCCATAGCTATCTCGGCAAGAACCTCAGCAAGCTTTCGGACGCCGAAATCGCCGCCAACCGTGACGGCGGCTCGACCGACGCAAAGGCCGACGCCGCCGTCCGCTTCGCCGTCAAGCTTGCGCAACGGCGCGGCCATCCGTCCGACGCCGACGTCGGGGCGGTGAAGGACGCCGGCTATACCGACGCGCAGGTGATCGAGATCGTGCTGCACGTCGCGCTCAATACGCTCACCAATTACGTCAACGAGACGGTGAAGACGGAGATCGACTTCCCGGCGGTAACGACCAATCCGCTGCGCAAGGCGGCATGAACGGCAGGGGCGTCGCGCGGCTCTCCTCCCGCGCGCCGCCCCGTCGAGGCGATACGGGAGACAAAAACCGATGTCTGACGTTCATACCTATTCCAGCGACGTCGCCTTTACCCGGGCCGTGAAAACCATCCAGGCCCGCAAGGGCTCGCGCGAGGCCTATGCCGAGCAGGAAGCGCGCGGCGGCTGGCGCACCGAGATCGACGAAAATCTCGCGGCCTTCCTCGGCCAGGCCGACAGCTTCTATCTTGCGACGGCGACGGCGGACGGTCAGCCCTACATCCAGCACCGCGGCGGACCGAAAGGTTTTGTGAAAATCCTCGACAAGAACACCATCGCCTTCGCCGACTATGCCGGCAACCGGCAATACATCACGCAAGGAAATCTCTCGGAGAATCCAAGGGCCTACATCTTCGTGATGGACTACGCGCATCGCCGCCGCGTCAAGCTCTGGGGCGAGGCGCGCATGGTCGAGGACGACCCTGCGCTGATCGAGGCCCTGATGCCGAAGGGCTATCGCGCGCGGCCCGAGCAGGCGCTGGTGTTCAGGATCACGGCGTGGGACACCAACTGCCCGCAGCACATCCCGCAAAAATTCGACGCCGCCGACGTTACAGCGGCGCTCGCTGTGCGCGACGCGCGCATCGCCGAGCTCGAGGCGGAGCTCCTTGCCCTGAAGGGTCGGCCAGCTCCCGCACGCTAAAGGATCAGGCCGCCGCCACGGCCTCTTGCAGCGGCTTCCAGGCGAATTCCGGATAGTACCGGGCCATCATGCGATCGACATAGGCAACGAGGTTGTCGAACTTTTCCGCCCGCTCGCGCAGGGCGGAATCGAAATACGGCGTCAAAATTCCCGCGAGCGCGCCGAAGGCGGTGGCGTCGGTGCCGCAGGGCTCCTCTCCCATCAGATAGGTCTTGTCGCCGAGCTGCACTGAGAGCGCAAACAGCGAGCGCACCGCGAGGTCGACATCCTCGTCCGGGCCATGGCGGCCGAGGCCGCTCAACAGGTAGTTCTCGGCGACACGGAATTGCGCGTCCTCGCGCACCTTCTCCCGCTGATGCTCCGGCACGCGGTCGAAGAAATGCGCCGGCCCCTTGGCGAAGTTCTCCGGATTGACCCAGCGCGCGCCCACCAGCGCCCAGTACACGTGGTGCTCGATCATGCGCTCGAACGCCCAGGCCTGCGCGCGCTGCTGCAGGCTGAGCGGCGCATCGAAATCGAAGCCGTATTTGCCCTCGAGATGGGCGCGGATGAAGGTGGAATCGGCGACGCGCTCGGCTTCGTCCTCGATATAGGGCAACTGACCCTTCGGCGAAGCCGGCGGCATGGCTTTTTCCTTTCGGTAGGCAAGGCCCGCCATGCGCAGCTGCACCTCGGTCTTGGTGACGAACGGGCTGATTTCCGGCAGGCCAAACCCGGCGCCGAAGCCAAATAACGTAATCATTTCGGGCTCCTTCAGGCACATCGCGCAAACGCTAGCGGAGGGCTGCTGCCACCATGGTGTCAGCAGGGTTTTGCCGGCCGCTTGCACGAGGCGGCCGCGGCGATACAAACCGCCGGCGTCCGAATGCCCCGGCGGCCGCAAGCAGGTTCAGGACCAGCGCGATCATGCCCCAGCGCAGGTCGGTGGAACCGAGCTGGGCGGCGACCAGGCGCTCCAGCATCCAGGTTTGAAGCCGCCAGAGCGGCTGGTAATTTCCGAGCTCGCACAGAATCATCATGGACAAATCCCCTTCGATCGTTGTCCCTGATGTACCCGTCCCCTGCTGCCAACATCCTGTCAGCATCGGTGCGGTGAACCGAGAAAAAGAGAACGACCATGAGACGCGCCGACCGGCTGTTCCAGATCATCCAGGTGCTTCGGCGCACGCGTAAGCCCTTGACGGCGGACGCGATCGCCGCCGAGCTCGAAACCTCGAAGCGCACCATCTATCGCGATATCGCCACCCTGATCGGCCAGCGCGTGCCGATCCGCGGCGAAGCCGGCATGGGCTACATCCTCGAAAAGGGATTCGACCTGCCGCCCCTGATGCTGACGCCCGACGAGATCGAGGCCGCCGTGCTCGGCGCGCAATGGGTGGCGGGCAATGCCGATCCCGTGCTGGCGCGCGCGGCCGAGGATCTCAAGGCGAAGATCGCCGACACGGTGCCCGAGCGGCTGCGGCCCTTCGTGCTGGAGCCGGCGAGCGGCGCGCGCCCCAACTGGCGGCGCGAGCCCGACCGCATCGACATGGCGCGGACCCGCTCGCAGATCCACGAGGGCAGGAAGATCGCGCTGCGCTACCGCGACGAGCATGGCCGCGACAGCGAGCGCACGATCTGGCCGATCGCGATCGGCTATCACGAGGCGGTGCGGCTCTTGGCGGCCTGGTGCGAATTGCGCAAGGACTTTCGCAGCTTCCGCACCGACCGCGTGATCGATGCGGATTATCTCGAGGAGAAATATCCGGAAAGGCGCGACGTGTTGCGGGCGAAATGGCGACAGAGCATGGTGTGGGGACAGCCGAAGGAACCGTGATGGCCGCGATCGCCGACAATCCCTGCCAGAGCTGCGGCGCCTGCTGCGCCTATTCGGCCAACTGGCCGCGCTTCACCATCGAGGACGACGCGGCGCTCGATCTGATCCCGGCGAAGTATGTCAACGAACGACAGTCCGGCATGCGCTGCGAGGGCGAACGCTGCTCGGCGCTGACCGGCGATGTCGGGGCTGCGACGTCATGCGCGATCTACGCAGTACGGCCGGAAGTCTGCCGCACCTGCCTGCCCGGCGATGACGAATGCAACATGGCGCGCCGGCGGCATGGGCTCTCTCCACTTGTCGCCCCGGCGTAGGCCGGGGCCCATGCTGCGTGATCTAGCGATTGGGCAATCGGAGAGACGCCCTCTACTACAAAAGGCTTTCGAGGTTATGGGTTCCGGCCTTCCAGGCCGTGTAAAAACTCGCGCATCGCGATTCGCGCTAGAATCTGATTCTATCGCGAGTGGGAAGAGAAGATCGAATGCATCGCGAACGCCAGAAAAAACCGGTCGCATAGCATTCTGTTCTATCGAAACTCGCGGTCTTTGAGTTTTTACACAGCCTGCTTCGCCGGCACGACACTACGCCGTGACGGCCGCCGCGACGTCCTCGTCGTCGAGCACGTCCTCCAGCGGCTTGAACGCGGAGAGCGGCTTGGTCGAGAGCGTGATCGGCTTGCGGTTGCCGCTCGAGGTGGAGGCGGAGGTGCGCGCCGCCGGCTCACGCGACAATGCGTAGAGGGTCGAGCCGACGCGGCCGCCGATCTCGATCAGCTCGCGCTCGCTGCAGCTTGCGGCAATGGCCAGCGCCAGCTGATGCAGGTGGCTGCGGCGATAGCAAAACAGCGCCAGCATGGCGCGGACCTCGGGCGAAACGCTTTCGACGAGTTTCGGCAAACCGTGCTCGCTGGCGCGATACATCTCGCCGAGCAACTCGTCCCGCACCGGGCAGAAATCGTTCTCGAAGACGTTGCGGCTTGAAAACATTGCAGTTCTCCTGTTTGGGAAGATGCGCCGCAATTCTCTAACGAAGGGTTAACCCTGCCCGCCGGTACTCTCCCGGGGGGTGTTGCAAGGCCGCGAATCGGCGCAGCACTCCCCTGGGCGAGAGAGGTGAAGTAAGAAGCACCGGGAGAATACAGAGAAAATCGCCATGCCCTTCGCCATCTCCGACTTGCGCCGACAGCCGCAGTTCTTCGACATCGTCGCCGACCGCATCTGGCAGGCGTGGTGGCAGCCTTCCGGTTTTCCGCGCGGGTACATCGCAGCGCGTCTCACCGAAAGCATGGCGGATACATCGATCCCATTCGCACTGGTCGCTCACGAGGGCCCACGATTCCTCGGCACGTCATCGGTGATCGCGTCGGACCTCGAGGAACGGCCGCAGCTCACGCCATGGGTCGCCGCTGTCTGGGTCGAGGAAGATGCACGCAAGCTTGGTGTCGGCGGCACGCTGGTCAATCGCGCGACGGAAGCCTGCTTCGCGCTCGGCCGGCAGCGAGTTCATCTCTGCGCGCGGGCACGCATGGCAGAGTTCTACCGGCGGCTGGGCTGGACGATGATCGAGCGCGGCGTCGGACCGCATGAACTCGATGTGTATTGTCGGGAGGCGGGTCCCCTCAATTCGCCGCCATGAAGATCGACAGGCCGAAGCCGGGCAGGTGATGCAGCGCCTGGTCGACGCCGATCAGC
>NZ_JBQTHN010000131.1:0-2089 GCF_052389815.1 Bradyrhizobium sp.
TGATCCTCCCCGCCGGCATCGCCCGATTCTGGTCGCGCGATATCACCGGCATGATCTGCATCGCGGTTCTGAGCGCGATCGTTTCGGGCTATGTGGGGCTGGTGCTGTCGTTCCAGAGCGGAATTCCCTCCGGCCCTGCGGTGATCCTGGTCGCGGCGGGGCTTTACGTGACCTCACTGCTGTTCGGCAACTGCGGCGGCCTAGTGCGGCAAGCGTTCCCCCGCCGCCATCTCGAAGCGTGACCCATGCGCAGATATTCGGTATTCCTGTTTTGTATCGCGCTGATTGCCAGCGTGCTGCCGGCGCGTGCCGAGCCGATCAAGGTCGTTGCGACCTTCTCGATCCTCGGCGATCTCGTGCGCAATGTCGGCGGCGACAACGTCGCCGTCACGACCCTGGTCGGTCCCGACAGCGATGCCCATGTTTATTCGCCGACGCCGGCGGACGCCAGGAAGATTGCGGATGCAAGGCTGATTGTCGTCAACGGCCTTGGCTTTGAAGGCTGGCTGCGGCGGCTGGTGCAATCGTCCGGCAGCAAGGCAAGGATCGTCACCGCGAGCAACGGCATCTCGACCCTCCGCCTGGGATCGGTCGTGGACCCGCACGCCTGGCAGTCGGTCAACAATACGAAGATCTACGTCGCCAATATCAGCATGGCGCTGGCGGCCGCCGATCCTGCCGCCGCCGAGCAGTTCGTGAAGAACTCGCAGGCCTATATCGCCAAGCTCGACGCGCTCGACCGCGAGGTTCGCGAGGCGGTCGCAAGACTTCCGCCCGACCGGCGCAAGGTGATCTCGACCCACAGCGCCTTCGGCTACTTCGCGGCCTCCTACGGCATCGAGTTCATCGCCCCGCTCGGCGTCTCCACCGAATCCGAGCCCAGCGCGCGCGACATCGCGAAAATCATCACCCAGATCAGGCGGGCGAAAATACCGGCGGTATTCCTGGAAAATGTCAGCGATCCCCGCCTGATGCAGCGGATCTCGGCCGAGACCGGCGCCAGGGTCGGCGGAACGCTGTATTCCGACGGTTTGACCGGCGAAAAGGGCGATGCCCCCACTTACATTGAGATGGTGAGGCACAATATAAAGGCCTTGACGCGCGCGCTCGGCGACTAGGGCGGGGTCCCACCCCGCAAGGCCTGGGCGGCGCCAAAATCCCGCTTTCGGAGCTGTTATGGCAGAGGTTGCACCTTCCCAAAAAATTCCCGTGACCGTGCTGACGGGCTATCTCGGCGCCGGCAAGACCACGCTGCTCAACCGCATCCTGTCGGAGAACCACGGCAAGAAATACGCGGTCATCGTCAACGAATTCGGCGAGATCGGCATCGACAACGACCTCATCATCGGCGCCGACGAGGAAGTGTTCGAGATGAACAACGGCTGCATCTGCTGCACCGTTCGCGGCGACCTCGTGCGCATCATCGAAGGGCTGATGAAGCGCAAGGGCAAGTTCGACGCCATCATCGTCGAGACCACGGGCCTCGCCGACCCGGCGCCGGTGGCGCAGACCTTCTTCGTCGACGAGGACGTGCAGAAGAATGCGCGGCTCGATGCCGTCGTCACCGTGGCGGATGCCAAATGGCTGAACGATCGTCTCAAGGACGCGCCGGAAGCCAAGAACCAGATCGCCTTCGCCGACGTCATCGTGCTCAACAAGACCGATCTCGTCTCCAGGCCCGAGCTCGCCGAGATCGAGGCCCGCATTCGCGGCATCAATCCCTATGCCAAGCTGCACCGCACCGAGCGCTGCAAGGTGGCTCTGGCGGACGTGCTGGAGCGCGGCGCGTTCGATCTCGATCGCATCCTCGAAATCGAGCCGGCGTTCCTCGAGGCCGACGATCATGACCATGACCGCGATCACCACCATCACGGCCATGACCATCACGATCACGGCCATGGCCATGGTGGCCTGAAGCATTATCACGACGAGGAAATGCAGTCGCTGGCGCTGCGCACGGAGAAGCCGCTCGATCCGACGAAATTCATGCCGTGGCTGCAGCAGCTCGTCGCCAGCGAAGGCCAGAAGATCCTGCGCTCCAAGGGCATCCTCGCCTTCAGCGACGATGACGACCGCTACGTCTTCCAGG
>NZ_JBQTHN010000132.1:0-3354 GCF_052389815.1 Bradyrhizobium sp.
TCGCCGAACCGCTGCGCACGCCGGGACCGCCGGGCAATATGTCGACGCGGCCGTGAATGGTCGGTCCCTCACGGGCAGCGCGATGCTAAATCAGCGCGGGCCGCGGTAGAACGGGTTGAGGATACAGGTGGCCGCAAGGCCGGCCGCTCGCTGCGCGCACTGGTTCCGCGAGTGATAGCGGCACTCGGTGCGCGCGCCGCCGAACATCTCGATTACCCTCATGCAGACCGGATATCTCGGATTGTAGTTCTGGGCACGAGCCGACGAAGCCGCCGATATCGCCGCCACAGTCAACATGACCAAGAACAGAATGCGCATCGAGACCTCCATCGCAACCGGCGCGACATCTGCGCGTCAGCAGACGAGGTGTCAAGTCAAATCATGTTCCAGGCGCCGCATCCAAAAGGGCGTTGTGTTCGCTAAGCGGCCGCCGCCGCTACTTTCGCCGGCCGCGTGATCGTGAGCACGATCACGGCTGCGACAATGCAAAGCGCGCCGGCGATGAAGAAGGCCGGCAGATACGTGGCGTACACCGTGCGCGAAAGGCCCGCGCCGAAGGCGGCGGCGCCGGCACCCAGCTGATGGCCGGCGAAGATCCAGCCGAACACGAGGTTGGCGCGCTCGGCGCCGAAGCGTTGCGCGGTGAGGCGCACCGTCGGCGGCACGGTGGCGATCCAGTCGAGGCCGTAGAAGACGGCGAACAGCGACAGGCCGTAGAATGTGAAGTCGGTGAACGGCAGGAACAGCAGCGACAGTCCGCGCAGGCCGTAATACCAGAACAGGAGCCAGCGGTTGTCGTAGCGGTCCGACAGCCAGCCGGAGAGGATGGTACCGACGAAATCGAAGATGCCCATCGCCGCGAGCAGGCTTGCAGCCTGCACCTGCGGGATGCCGAAGTCGAGGCACATCGGGATCAGGTGCACTTGCACCAGGCCATTGGTGCTGGCGCCGCAGATGAAGAAGGTCGCGAACAGGACCCAGAACACGGGTGAATTCGAGCAGTCGCGCAAGGTGCCGAGCGCGACGGCCGCGATCGGCGCGGTGCTGGGCGGCGGCGCTGGCAGGGGCTCGGTGCCCTCATCGCCGAACGGGCGCTGGCCGACGTCGCTCGGCCGATCGCGCATCACCATCAGCACCGCAAAGGCGGCAACGCCCAACATCATGCAGACCAGCGCCAGCGCAAAACGCCAGCCGACACGGTCGGTGATGGCGGCCAGCGCCGGCAGGAATAGCAATTGCCCCGTCGCGACGCTCGCGGTGAGGATGCCGACCACCAGCCCGCGCCGCGCCACGAACCAGCGCGTGGCGATCGTTGCGCCCAGCACCAGCGCGGTCATGCCGGTGCCGATGCCGACCACGACGCCCCACAGCAGCACGAGTTGCCAGACCTGCGTCATGAACAGCGACCCCAGCAGGCCGGAAACGACGACGAGTTGGGCAACGAGAGTGACGTTGCGCAGGCCGTAGCGATTGAGCAGCGCCGCCGCGAACGGCGCCATCAACCCGAACAGGATCAAGCGGATCGACAGCGCCGAGGAAATCTCCGCCGCGCTCCATCCGAATTCCTGTTGCAAGGGCACGATGAAGACGCCGGGCGCGCCGACGGTGCCGGCCGAGATCAGCGCGGCAAGGAACGTCACGCCTACTATCACCCAGCCGTAGTGGATATTGCGTCGGGCGAGGGCGGCGGCGAGCCAGTTCGAGATCATGACCGTTCCTTGAGTAATCCGGGATAGGATGACGTACAGGGTACCTGCTGCCAGCGTACTGGCAGCAACGACAATACCGTTTCGCTATGGAAGTTGGCGAAGCGGTCAATGCACCACGCGCTCGACCGCAATCGCAGTGGCTTCGCCGCCGCCGATGCAGAGCGAGGCGATGCCGCGCTTGAGGTTGTTGGCTTCCATCGCGTGCAGCAGCGTCACGATCAGCCGCGCGCCGGTGGCGCCGATGGGATGGCCGAGCGCGCAGGCGCCGCCGTTGATGTTGAGTTTTTCTCTGGGGATCCCGAGGTCGCGTTGCGCCGCCATGGCGACGACGGCAAACGCCTCGTTGATCTCGAACAGGTCGACGTCACCGACGCTCCAGCCGACCTTGTCGAGCAGCTTGCGGATCGCCGGGATCGGCGCGGTGGTGAACCATTGCGGTTCCTGGCTGTGGGTGGCGTGGCCCTTGATCTCGGCCAGGACAGGCAGGCCGTCGCGGCCGGCGAGGGAACGTCTTGCAAGGATCAGCGCGGCGGCGCCGTCGGCGTTCGCCGAGGAGGCGGCCGGCGTGATGGTGCCGCCAGCGCGGAAGGCAGGCTTCAGGCCGGGGATCTTCGCAGGATCCACTTTGAGCGGATGTTCGTCATTGGCGACGATGCGGGGGCCGGCCTTCTCGGCGAGCGTGATCGGCGCGATCTCGGCCCTGAAGGCGCCGCTTTCCACCGCCCTGCGGGCGCGGGTCAGCGTCTCCATCGCGTATTTGTCCTGATCGGCGCGGGTGAACTGGTAGGCCTCGGCGGTCGCTTCGCCAAAGTCACCCATCGAGCGGCCGGTCTCATAGGCGTCCTCGAGGCCATCCATCATCATGTGATCGATGATGCGGTCATGGCCGGCACGATAGCCGCTGCGCGCCTTCGCCAGCAGATAGGGGGCGTTGCTCATGCTCTCCATGCCGCCGGACAGCACGATATTCGCGGAGCCGGCCTTGATGACGTCATGCGCCAGCATGGTTGCCTTCTTGCCGGAGCCGCAGACCTTGTTGACGGTGGTGGCGCCGGTGGCATCCGGAAGCTTCGCGCCGCGCGCGGCCTGCCGCGCCGGGGCCTGGCCCTGCCCGGCGGGGAGCACGTTGCCCATGAAAACCTCGTCGATCCGCTCCGGCGCGAGCTTTGCGCGCTCCAGTGCCGCTCCAATCACATGCGCGCCGAGCTTGTGGGCGGCGAGCGGCGACAGATCCCCCATGAAACGGCCGAGCGGGGTGCGGGCGGCGGAGAGGATGACGACGGGATCGTGGGTCATGACGTTGCTCCCTGAGCGACGGAATCTATTGAATTATGAACATCATATGATGCAGCGCAAAAAATGCAATGCCGGCTGCCATGATAAATTGTCGTGATCGCATGAGGCGGCACGAAGAGCCACACTTTAGCGCCTTCATCCTGAGAGCCGTAGGGTGGGCAAAGGCGCGCTTGCGCCGTGCCCACCTTCACATGCACTGGTGCAAGAAAGGTGGGCACGCTTCGAGACTGGGCAAGTATTCTGCGGCTAAGTTGCGGTACTGAATCGGACGCGGTTGATCGCTGAGTTTTGCCCTGATTTGGCTGAGAAGCGCCCCATGAAGGCGGTAATGCGGCCCAGAGCGGGCGTG
>NZ_JBQTHN010000133.1:0-26028 GCF_052389815.1 Bradyrhizobium sp.
TACTCACGTCCGAGAAGGACCGTGCCGAGAATATTATGATCGTCGACCTCCTCCGCAACGATCTGTCGCGCGTTTGCGCTGCGCATTCGGTCAAGGTCCCCGCGCTGTGTGGGCTCGAATCCTATGCCTCGGTGCATCACCTCGTGTCAGTCATTACAGGGAAACTCGCGGGAGACCAGGACGCCGTTACCCTGTTGAAAGCTTGCTTTCCCGGCGGCTCTGTCACTGGAGCGCCGAAGGTGCGATCGATGGAGATTATCGCCGAAATCGAAGGTGTGGCGCGAGAGGTTTATTGCGGGGCGATCGGTTTCATTGGCTTCAACGGGCGCATGGACACAAATATTGCGATCCGAACTGTAACGATCGAAGATGGATTGGCTGTCTTTCATGCGGGTGGCGGGATCACGGCGATGTCGGAGCCCGACGCCGAATACAAGGAGACGCTCGCCAAGGCGCAGCGCATCTTTGACGCGTTTCGTCCCGAAGCAGGCAGCGCGACATGATCGCGATCATCGACAACTACGACTCCTTCGTCTTCAACATTGCCCGTTACTTCCGCGAGCTCGGGGAAGTCACAGAGGTGATCCGAAATGATGTTATCACCGTCAGCGATCTTGTTCGGCTCAGGCCGCGCGCCGTGGTCATCTCGCCGGGCCCCTGCACTCCAACCGAGGCCGGGATCTCCACGGCCGTCGTCCGTGAGCTCTCTGGCCGCGTCCCGATTCTCGGCATCTGCCTCGGACACCAGTGTATTGGGAGCGTTTTTGGTGGACGCGTCGCGCGCTCACGTCGTCCCATGCACGGACGGGCCTCGCATATAACTCATGATGGCCAAGGGCTATTCAAGGAGCTTCCGTCCCCGCTTTGCGTCGGGCGCTACCATTCTCTCGTGGTTGAATTCGACGATTTATGCCGATCACCTCTCATTGTGACGGCGCGTTCGGACGAAGGCGAGATCATGGCGCTCGCCCATCGCCATCAACCAACCTATGGCGTGCAGTTTCATCCGGAATCAATACTTACCCAACAGGGGCACGCGTTGTTTACAAACTTCTTGCGCCTCGCATAGATGTCCCGCGCTTGACGATCGAAGACAACGTTGGGCACACCGCGATCTAATCCGCTGAAACACCCCCTCCGAAATGAAGATCCCGCTTGGGGTTGGGGTTTCGCAATTTGACATCGTTGCGGGGGCTCGCAACGTGACCGCTGCTGCGGCGGCAGTAATTTGGTTAGTTGGACCTGAGGCACCGGCGTCCCGAATCCGGTTATTGCAGCGTGTAACGTTGTTAAACCTATATCTTTGGCTCTGTGTGCCGGCGATTATCCCCGTTCGTTTCTGGTGTAGCCGGGGTTATTCTGGGGTTGGCCCCGCCCATGCTGGAATAATCTTCAGCGCGCTTTTTCAGTTCGTTGCGGAGACGTGCACCTACCTCAAATTGCTTTTTCAGGCGGTAGCTTGAACGATTAGCGTTGCCCTCCGAAGGCAAAGGTCACACGTTCGAATCGTGTCGGGTGCGCCATTTCTCTTGGTGTCCCAAGGCGATGCGGACATCTAGACCAAACTCTAGATCCGCTTGGTCGCGCGAGTAAGCAATCCGAATGAAATTGTTGCGGGCGTACTGATCTCTTGGCGACAAGCGAAGCTTGTTGGAAATTCATCCGCCGCCCGCTGCGGCCCAAGTCTTGCTGCTGGCTCCGATCGCGTCGGCCTCTAACCCGAGAATCTCGCGCAGAGCGCCGGCAGCGAGCCACTATTTCGCGACCTATTATCGCGACGAAGCGCACCTTTACGTCGAGCATTTCCGCTGCCAAGGCGCCAGCTCATTTAATGCTTCGAGGTACCGTATATGAGACCTACAAGCTAAGCGGGAGGTGTTATCATCTTCTCCGGAGCTTCCGCGCTTTCGAGAAACGACTGACGTGACCGGAGCCGCCTAAGCCTCGTCAAGCCTATGGACTGCATCCAGCAGCACTGGAACCAGAACAGGTGCGAAAGTCTCGATCATCCCCACGTGCTGCTTGGTATAGTGGTGCTCCCGATGGTTCAAATTCAATGAGCCAATGCATTTTCCGTCGTAGACGATCGGGACACAGATCGCCGACCCGCATCCCAGACTTTCAATCTTCGCATGATCGAAAAACGCTGACCGAATTCCTCGCAAATCGGTCGCAAGGAACGTCTCTTGGCGCCCGATCACCAGATCTCCCCAAGCGGTGGAAGCCATCGGCTTGCGAACGCCGGTTGGGTAGAGCTCGTCTTCGGTCGTGAAAATCCGTAGCGTCTCTCCTCGGTGAACGAGAAACAAGGTTACGAAAATGAAGCCGGCCGTTTCTTGAAGTACATCCTTCAACACTGCATAGAAAGGCTCAGGCTGCCCCGGCATCCGAAGCGACTGTAGTAACCTCCGTGTGGCATCGGATACGTCTCCGGTTGTCATCTCCATCCACTTTCAATCCAACGCATTGCGACCGATGATATCGTCTCGCTACCCGCCGTCTCGCAGAACGGCGCCTTGCTTCAAGTTGTCAGAGCAAGCTAAACGACCGCGGGTCATTTGACCCGCAGTTGCTCCTGATGAGCCTTGACGAGATCGTGCGTGCTGTTGAATCGGAAGTCGAAGTGCGGCATCTGGCCCGGATTCATGGTGGCTCCGAAGCCTTCCTTATCGTGACGACGGTAGATCCAGCACGACTTCAAGCCGTGCTCGTTCGCCGGCTTGTGGTCGTGGAACATGCTCTCGGCGGTGTGCAGGATCTTCTCCTTCTTCACGCCGATCTCTCCCAGCTTTTCGATCATGTACTCGAAGTTTCGAGGCGACGGCTTGTACGATCCGATGTCCTCGGCTGTGTAGATCGCATCGAACTCCACCTGGAGCCTGCGGTTACTTGCCTGGAACGTCTCGTTGTCCACGTTGGAAAGGATGACGAGCTTGAAATACTTCTTCAGATACTGAAGCGCTCCCGGGGAGTCCTCGAACGTCGGCCAATTTCCGACGGACCGGCCGTACTCGACGCAATCTTCGTGGGTCACATGCACGCCCCACTCCTCTGCGAGGCGCTTGTAGACGATCGGCAGCAAATCCCGATATCGCTTCGCCGGGGTATATTTCTGCTGACTTGACTCATGACGTGCGTGCGCCTCCAGAATCTGGTCGCGCGTGAGTGGATGCTTTACGCGATCCGTGAGGCTCTTCAGAGCCTCGACCATCCCGCCCTCCCAATCGATCAAGGTACCGTAGCAATCGAAGGTCAGCGCGTCGAAATCGGTGAGCAACATGTCGATGTCTCCTCTTTGATTGTATCAGTATAGGCCCGACGGATGGCGGGATCTCCGCGTCGACGCGATCCGCTCCGTAGAACCGATCGATTTTCGGCTTCGTGCCGGCACAATCTGCCGCCAGCGCGCAAGCCGGCCCCGGAAGGGATGAAGACGATGAATACAAAACCTCAGCGGTGCGAACTGCCGAACATCGCGGCATTTCGGCATCCGCTCCTTCGAAACGACTGCCGAACGGCAAGCGATGCCGCGCAACTGCGCGAAGATGATCCGACGCCAATCGGGATCCGCAACATGTCTCAGTCGGTACACGTTCACGCCTTTCGCGACGTTCTTGACGGCGGGGGCATCGTCGACGATCCAGAACGGATCGCGACCTACACGACGGATCAACGCCAGCTCTTCACCGGCTCGACGTTCGCCGTGCTGAAGCCGGCGACGACGAAGCAGGTTGCCGACATCGTGCAGCTGGCGGCGCGCCTGGGCATCGGACTCGTTCCGCAGGGCGGCAACACCAGCTACTGCGGCGGCGCGACGCCGGACGCCTCCGGACGGCAGATGATATTGAGCCTCGAGCGGATGGACCGGATCCGGGAAATCGACCCCGTCTCCATGAGCATCTCGGTCGACGCCGGCGCCATCCTGAAGAATGTACAGGACGCGGCGGCGAGCGTCGGACTTCTGTTGCCGCTCAGCCTCGGCGCGGAAGGTAGTTGCCGGATCGGCGGCAACATCGGCTCGAACGCCGGCGGACTGTCGGTCGTCAGATACGGGATGACGCGCGATCTGCTCCTCGGGATCGAGGCGGTGCTGTCGGACGGCACCGTGGTCTCCGACATGCGCAAGCTGCGGAAGAACAATACCGGCTACGACATCAAGCAATGCTTCGTCGGAAGCGAGGGGACCCTCGGCATCGTCACGGGCGCCGTGTTGCGGCTCGCGCCCATGCCGGCCCGCCGCGCGACCGCTTGGCTGAAGCTTGCGGCGGGCGCCCCGCTCGCAGAGCTTCTCGGCCTGGTGCGAAGGGAATCCGCGGAACTGCTCACCACGTTCGAATTCATGACGGCGAGATCTATCGCGCTCGCGACCGACGCGACGACCAACCCGCCTTCGGTCGATGCAGGCCCGGGAGGCGCCGTGCTCGTCGAGCTCGCCTCCTCCTCCAGTCATCTCGACCTCGACGGGCTGATGGAAGCCGTTCTCGGCGAAGCCGTCGAATCCGGATGGATCGAGGACGCCTTCCTCGCTCAGAGCAGAGCCCAGCGGGCCGCGATGTGGGAGGTCCGCGAGAACATTCCGGAGGGCGAGAAGCGCCGGAATGGATCGGTCAAGCACGACATTTCCGTGCCCCTCTCCGCTATTCAGCGCTTTCTGGACCTCGCCGGCTCGCAGGTACAAGCGTATGGGCCCGATCTCGAGCTCTCCGTCTATGGCCACGTCGGCGACGGCAATCTGCACTACAACGTCCTGGTCCCTCCGGACGCCGATCGGATCGAGTTCACCAGGCAGATCGAAAGCGACCTGTCGCTGCAACTCTACGACACGGCAGCGACCCTCGGTGGCACCTTCAGCGCGGAGCACGGCGTCGGGCGCTTCAAGAAGCATCTCCTGGAGAAGTACGGCGACGCGGGCCGCATCGCCGCGATGCGCCGGATCAAGACTGCCTTCGATCCGTCGGAGATCCTGAACCCGGGCGCGGTCGTTCGCCCGTTCGAGCCCGGTAGCGTCCGCTGAGATCTTCAGCGCTTCTCGTCCGAGCGACACTGGTGGTCCTCCCACGCGCCGTTCAGGCGGCGCGCCTGGATGTGATCTTCAGAGCGGGCCTGACTTCCGCCGAGTAACCGGCCGACATGGAGGTCAGTTCGTCCAGGTCGAGGTCGCGCGCGATGATGACGATTCCACGTCCCGTCATCGGAGTGGCTTCCACCCAACGGGGCTCGGCGAACGTCGTGCCGACACCGTCGATCAGGATCGGTCGGGCCGCCCCGCCCACGGAAACCAGCCCTTTGACGCGCAGCAGCCGGTCGCCACAAAGTCCCGCGAGGTCTTCAAGCCAATCGCCCAGATCCCTCCACGGAACGGAAACCGGCCATTCCGCGAGGAAGACGCCGAGCCGCGAGTGATCGGTGGCCGCGATCGCCTGGAATTGGCCTGGCACGATCCGTGCTTCGCCCCCGCTCGGCGCGAAGGCGGCCCGGGCGCGAGCCTGCCTGTCCGCCGTGGCGATCAGGCCGGCCGTCGGATTGAATTGTCGGACGACGCGCTCTACGGCAGCGATATCGTTCGCCGAGACCCGGTCGAGCTTCGTGACCACGATGGATCTGGCGGCGGTCAATTGCGCGGACCGGATCGGAAACGTCACATCGTCCGTTTCCGGATTGACGGCATCCAAAGTGGAGACGATGCGCAATCGGTATTCGGCCCTGTCGTAGCGCATCAGCGAGCGCAGAATGGGGCCTGGCATCGCCAATCCGCTCGTCTCCAAGACGATGCGGCGGAATTCACCGGCGCCGGATTGCCGACGGACCGCCAGCAGCTCGTCGATCGCCGCGTGCAGGTCGTCACCGAACGAACAGCAGACGCATCCGTTGCCCAGCAGCGCCATCGGAAGATCGCGCCGGCCGGAGGAGACGACGGCGCCGTCGACGTTGATCTCGCCGGCCTCGTTCACGATCACGCCGGTGTCCGCCGAATCCGGCAGCGAGAGATAGTCGCACAGCAGCGTCGTCTTGCCGCTGCCGAGGCTGCCGGTCAGCAGAACGAACTCCGGCGCGGTCGGCCGGCCCTGAGAGCCGGTTCTCAAGCCGCGCTCCGTCGCGCTTCGACCATCTCCTCGACGTCGGCGAGCAGTTCGGCCGGACTAAAGACTGCGCCTTCCTTGATGACGCTCGAGATGCTGCGCTTCCACACCACCGAGGCCGTCGGATCGTCCAGTCGCATGGCGCCGGTCCCGTAGAGAAGCTTGAAGTCGTTGAGCGGATTCTCGTCGTGCACCAGGATGTCGGCGAGCTTTCCGACTTCCAGCGTTCCGACGTCGTCTTCGACGCCAAGAAGCTCCGCACCCCAGGTGGTCGCGGCCCGCAAAACCTCCAGGGGCGTGAATCCCGCCTCCTGCAGCAGCTCAAGTTCGCGGACAAAGCCGAAACCGTAGGTCTGGAACATGAATCCGGAATCCGAGCCGACGCACACGCGTCCGCCGAGATTCTTGTAGTCGTTGACGAACCTCATCCAGAGCCGGAACGTCTCGCGCCACTCGACCTCGTTTGTGGTCGACCAGCGGTACCAATAGGCCCCGTGTCCGCCGCGCTGCGGCTGGAAGTAGGCCCACAGCGTCGGATCTGTGAAGCGGTCGTGCCAATCCGCGCGGCGGGTGCGCATCAGGTCGCGGTTGCCGTCGTAGACGTTGAAGGTAGGGACGAAGGTGTGGCCGCCCTCGAGAAACGCTTGGAGGACCTCGTTCCACTTCTGCGAGCCCGGCTGCGCCGCCTGGAGGAATGTCTGTCCGGCGGTCGAGAATCGGAGGTATTCGTCGTTGTAGTCATACTCGGGCGGGAAGGACTGCAGTGTCTGACCATCCAGCAGCGCCTCGGGGATGCCGTAGGAATGTTCCGTGCTCGTCAGTCCCCATTGGGCGGTCCGCAGCGAGTTCATCCGGCCCACCGCGAGTTGCGCATGATGACAGCAGGTGCGCAGGCCGAGGCTTCGGCATTGCTCCAGCGCGGCCTTCATCATCGCCGGCGGAGCTCCGAAGAACTTGATGCCGTCCGCTCCCCGATCCTTCACGGCCTGGAGCCACCGGCGCGCATCCTCGGGAGTGTGAATGGTCTTCACATAGTCGTTCGTACCGGGGAACGGCGCGTAGGCCAGGATGCGAGGAGCATCGATCCGGTGATCGGCCGCCGCCTGCTTCTGCTGCAGCGTCCACTGCAGGCCGTTGAAGCAGCCGGTCTCGCGAACGGTCGTGACGCCATGTGCCAGCCACAGCTTGTAGACGTAGTCGGCGTTCGGCATGGGCCCGTTCTCGGCGTGGAACGGCGCGCCGATGTGGGCATGGGCATCCACCAGTCCGGGCGTCAGGAACTTGCCGGTGCAATCGATCTCGAAGTCGCCCGCAGAGGGACGGCGGTCCGGATTGATCGGCAGCTTCGGCGTGCCGACCTTCTTCAGCGCCGTGATCCGGCCGTTCTCGACGACCACGTCGGCGGGTCCCCATGGCGGGGCACCGGTACCGTCGATGATCGAAGCCCCGCGCAGCACCAGTCGCTTGAACGGTCCGCGCCCGCGGGTCCGGGCCGTTGCGGCCTCGACCTGAGGCAGACCGGCCGCCGCGAACATTCTGGCGAACTCTTCGCCGGCGCCGTCGGTGTCAGGTCGCGTCATCGAGTATCGCCTTCTTTCCGTAGCAGGCGCCCGGAGCGGAGCGCGATGCGCCCAGGCCCGACCGTTCGTTGGTCATCCGGAACGCGCCGTCGGGCCGCAGTTGCATGACGAGGATCAGGGTGACGGCGATCGCGAACTCGCGGAGCGATGCGATCTGCACGGCATCGAGCCCCGGGACCGCGGCGGCGATGAAGCGCGTCGCCTCCAGCAGCGCAACCAAGGCCAACGAGCCGACCACGGCGCCGGCAAGGCGTGTGTAGCCGCCGACGGTGACCGCCAGGAAGATGTAGATCGTCAACTGGACGATGAAGACGTCGGGTGCGATGTAACTGGTGAAGTGCGCATAAAGCGCGCCGGCGAGCCCCGAGAGTGCCGCGCCGATTCCGAACGCCTGGAGCTTGAGCCGGAGCAGGGATTTTCCGGCCACGGCCGCGACCTGCTCGTCGTCACGCACAGCGCGCAGCGCGCGCCCGAAGGGCCTTCGAAGAACCCAGTTGAGCAAGAACGCCACGATGCCGACGAGCGCCCAGGTCAGGACAAGATAGAAGAGGGGAAAGGCGTCTCCGAGATGGCTCTTGAGCGGCGCCACGATCCCCGAGATGCCGTCGCTGCCCTTCGTCAGCCACTTCTCGTTCGTTTCCGCCAGACGCAGGATCTCTGCGAACCCCAGGGTCACGATCGCGAGGTAGTCGCCGCGCAGGTTGCGGACGACGAAACAGAGAGCTACGCCTACCGCGGCGGAAACCGCAGCGGCTGCGGTCCAGTCGATCCAGATCGGATACCCCGCTCCCGAGAGCAGCGCGGACGTATAGGCGCCCAAGCCTACGAACCCGACCAAGCCGAGGTTCACCAGTCCACCCTGCCCCCATGCCGTGACCAGGCCAAGGGAGAGCAGCGCGTAGAATCCGGCAATCGTGGCGGCGAATATGAGATAGGAGATCATTTTCGCACCCCCGAGGCGCCGGAGAAGATGCCGCCCGGCCGCGCGAGCAAGGTGATCAGGATCGCGACGAAGGCGGTCAGGGACTGGTAGACCGGAGGGAGGACCAGAAGGCCCAACTCGCCTATGACCCCCATCAGAAGGGCGCCGGCGACCGCTCCCGGCAGGCTGGTCAAGCCGCCGACGACGCTGCCGGCGAAGATCAAGAGGATCAGCCTGGATCCCGTCGACGGATCGACGCTGGTGTCAATGGCGAGGAGAGCGCCGCCGACGCCTGCCAATCCCATGCCGATGAAGGTGGCGAGGTTGGCGAGGCGGACCGGTTCGATGCCCTTAAGCCGCGCGAGGTCGACGTTGTCGGCGACGGCGCGCATGGCTTTGCCGAGTTTGGTCAGCGAGAAGAACAGCGCGAGAAGGACGGCGAGCCCGATCGCGATCTCGAGGTTGTGCAGCTGCTGAAGTCCGATCCGGATGCCTGCGACCTTCATGTCGCGGGCGATCGGCATGTCGAAGCTGTTCAGGCCGCTACCGAAGGAGAAACGATAAACGTTCTCCAGCGCCATGTTCAGGGCGATCGAGACGACCGCCACCATCAGCGGCGTCTGAGCGCTCGGCTTGCGTCGTATCGGAGCGAGGGCGATGCGGTCCGTCACGACGCCCAGAGCCCCTGCGACGAGGAAGGCGATGATCAGGACCGGCACCAGCGGCAGATGGAGCGTCGTATTCGCCAGCCAGCCGGCATACGCGCCGGCCGTGAGTTGCGCAGCGACGCTGAAGTTGACGAAACCCAGCACGCTGAAGATCAGCGTCAGTCCGAGCGCCGGCAACGCGATGAGCGCGCCGACGATCAGTCCGTTCACCAGATACTGCAGCAGGTCGGTCAACATGGCGTGCGCTCTCGTTCGCTGCGTCAGCCGACCTTGCGGACGACGAGCTTGCCGTCGTGGACCTGCTCATAGCGGAAGAACACGCCCTTCACGTCGCCGTTGTCGGCGAATTCGAGCGGACCGCTCGGACCGTCGTAGTTCACCTGTCCGCCGCCGACGACGGTCTTCAAGGCCTCGGTCGCGTCGTCGGTCCGCTTGCCCTCGCCCTCGGAGATCGCGCGCAGATTGTCGCGGACCATGGTGCCGTTCGCGTGGCCGGACGTCGCACGCGCGAGCGCCAGCGATGTCAGGACGACGTGATCGTAGACCTGGCAAGAGTAGCTATCGAGGGAAGGCCGCTTCATCTTGGCGATGAGCCGCTTGTACGCTTCCGAGTTCTCCGCGGCGGACGGAACGAGGGAATAGGCGCCTTCGGAAACCTCGGGGGGAACGGCTTTCGTCAGCGCATCATTGATGCCGAAGGAGAAGCCGACCTTCTTGCCCGAGTAGCCGGCGCGGTAGAGGTCCTTCAGCACGACCGAGGTGTCGGGAACGTAGCCGCCGAGCACGATGACGTCCGGCGACTCCTTCAATGCCTGATCGACTTCCGATCTGTAGCTCGACTTCTTGTCTTCGTAGATCAGCCCGTTGCCCGAGCCGCCGGCGGCCTTGAAGATTCCGGAGATGATGTCGATGTACGACTGCGCGAAGGGAGTCTGCGGACCGAGGAAGAACATCTTCTTGGCGCCGAGCTCGATCGCATATTTACCGACGCTGGTGCCCTGAAGGGTGACAGTGGGCGACGTCCGGAAGATGTACCCGTCGTGCGGCAGCTTGGTGATGCTGTCGGCGCCCGACGATGTGAGCAGGACGGTCTTTCCGTCCCAGCACAGCGGCGCGATGGCCGACGTAACCGCCGAGGCGTACGAACCTCCGATCGAAACCACCTTGTCGACGTCGATCAGCTTGTGTGCGGCACGGACGGCAGCCTCCGGATTGCTCTGGTCGTCCTCAACGACGATCTGGATCGGACGTCCGCGGACACCACCAGCGGCGTTGATCTCGGTCTCCGCGATCTTGGCCGCCTGGCCCATCGTGGCGCCGAACTGGCTCGTCGCTCCCGTGAGCGGAATGATCAGGCCGATCTTGATCGGATCGCCCTGCTGCGCCCAGGAGCGCGAAAGGCTCGACGACAGCATGAGCCCGCCGACGCCGAGGCCGGCCTGCAGGAAAGTACGTCTATCCAAATTCGACATGTCCAACTCCTCACCGTTCGTCAGTTGTTATGCTTCAATGCCGGAGCGCGACCGCCGGAGCGGCCCGCCCGAGGAACAGATGCCTGATCTCGTCGTCCTCGATCACGGAGGCCGCCGCGTCGTCGCGGACCTTCCTACCGGCGACGAGGACGACGCCGCGCGTGCCGTACTCCAGCGCCAGAAGTGCGTTCTGCTCGACCATGAGGATCGCCAGACCGCTCGCCGCGAGGTCGCGGATCAGCACGAAGATCTCCTTTGCCGCAGCGGGCGAGAGACCCGCCGTGGGCTCGTCCAGCAGCAGGACGCTCGGGTTGGTCATCAGGGCGACCGCAACCGCCGGCACTTGGCGTTGACCGCCCGAAAGGTTGCCCGCCTTGTCGCGAAGCCGTCCGCGCAGCATCGGGAAGCGGTTCAACTGCTGTTCGATCCGGCTCTTCAATCCGGATCGCAGCAGGTAGCCGCCCATCTCGAGGTTTTCCTGGACCGACAGGCTTCCGAACACGTTCCGCTCCTGCGGCACGAAGCTGACGCCGCGTTCGCAGGCGGCATGCGCGTCCCCGGCGGGAAGAGCGGTGCCGTCGATCGAGACATCGCCGGTCCGCTTCGGCAGAAGGCCGGCGAGCAGCTTCAGGAACGTCGACTTGCCGGCGCCGTTGGGACCGATGATGACGGCGAGCTCCTTGGGCGCCACCGTCAGATCCACGCCCTTCACGATCAATTCGGCGGTCGCGTAGCCGCCGCAAACAGCGCTTGCGCTCAGCGTCGTCATTGGAGCTGGACTCCCAGATAGCATTCCTGCACGCGACGATCGGCCGTGACTTCGTCGAAGCTGCCTCTCGTCAGAAACTTGCCTTCCGCCATGACGATGACGTCGTCACAGAGCCGCTCGATGAGCTCCATCTCATGCTCGATCAGCAGAATGGTGACGCTGGATTCGCGGATTGCGGCGAGCTGGTCGGCGATCTCGCCGACGAGAGTCGGATTGACCCCTGCCATCGGCTCGTCGAGCAGGACCATCTTGGGCTCCGCGAGGAGCACCCGGCCGATCTCCAGAAGCTTCTTCTGTCCTCCCGAAAGATCGGTGACGAGGTTGTCGAGCACATGGTCGAGCCGCAGTTGCCTTGCGACGGCGAACGCACGTTCGCGCAGCGCCTGTTCCTGCCGGTGGACGGCGCCGGGATTGACGAGAGCGCGGAACACGCCCTCGCCCACCTGCTTCGGCCCGTACAGCATGAGATGTTCGAACACCGTCATGCGCGGACACCCGCGCGCGAGCTGAAAGGAACGCACCAGACCGGATCGGGAAACGACTTCGGGACGCGCGCGAGCGATGTCGACGCCGTCGAAGCGCACGGCACCGGCGAAGCCGTCGAAGAGTCCGGAGATGCAATTGAAAACGGTCGTCTTGCCGGCGCCGTTGGGGCCGATCAGACCGGTGATGGTGCCTGCCTCGACGGAAAACGTCGCGCCGTCGAGAGCGCGGACGCCGCCGAAACTCGCCCTGATATCGTTCACCTCAAGCAACGACGCGCTCGTTGGCATCGGTACACCTCGTGACGTTCCACCGGACGGATGAAGGGTTCGGCCCGTCTTTGCGCCGTACCCGCCGGATTTTCCCCGGCATTTCTATTTACCCGTTTCCGCCCATCACCTATTCAGTTAGGTTAGTCTGGCCTATACACTTAATGCTATAGGTGCCGGACACTTAAGTGTCCGGCCGGAACAAGGCCGGGGAAGAAGCATGAGAAACTCGTCCGCCGAGATCGACTACCGCCGTGCCTTTCAGGACGCGCCGGTAGGCCAGGCCATTGCCAGCAACCGCGTGATCACCGCGTGCAACAAGGCGTTCGCCGAAATCTTCGGCGGCAAGCCGAGCGAGTTCACCGGAACGACCTTCGAGCGGCTGTATCCGAGCCATACCCATTTCGAGAGCGCCGGCGTGCGCGTCGGCCCGCAGCTCTCGAAGGACAAGGTGTTTTCGGACGATCGCGTGATGCGTCGTCTTGACGGCGAACTGTTCTGGGTCCACGTGCGCGGCTTCACCTACACACCCAAGGACCCGCACCGGAACACGCTGTGGGTCTTCACCGAACTGTCGAGCCGACAACCGAAGAAGCTCACGATCCACGGCTCGCTGACGCCGCGGGAGCGCGACATCGCGGCGCTGTTGATCGAGGGAAAGACCGGCAAGGAAGCCGCGCTCGCCCTCGGGATAAGTCCGAGGACGGTCGACATCTACAAGACCCGGCTGCTTCGCAAGTACAGCGTCACGAACACGCCGGACCTGGTACAGAGGCTTCTCACCGGTTGACCGACCGGCGCTCCGCCAGCTCATTGCGCGGTCAGTCCACCGATGTGGAAGGCCTTGATTTCCAGGTATTCGTCGATGCCGAACTTGGATCCTTCGCGACCGATGCCGGATTGCTTGATGCCGCCGAACGGCGCCACTTCGAGCGAGACCGACCCCGTGTTCAGGCCGACCATGCCGAACTCCAGGCGCTCGGCGACGCGCCAGGAGCGGTTGACATCCGAGGTGTAGAAGTACGACGCCAATCCGTATGGCGTCGCGTTGGCGATCTGGATCGCTTCGTCTTCGTGCCTGAAACGGAACAGAGGAGCGACGGGCCCGAAGGTCTCCTCGTTCGCCAACTGCATGTGCACCGTGGCGTTCGACAAGACGGTTGGCTCGACGAACTGGTCCTTTGCCCCGGTCTTTCCGCCGAGCATCAGGGCGGCGCCATTGGAGAGCGCGTCGTCAATGTGGCGACGGACCTTGTCGACCGCGGCGCGGTTGATCAGTGGGCCAATCGTGACTCCTTCGCGCAGCCCGCTGCCGACGACGAGCTTCGACGTCGCGGCCAACAGACGGTCGGCGAACTTGTCGTAGATCCCGTCCTGAACAAGCACTCTATTCGCGCAGACGCAGGTCTGGCCGCCGTTGCGGAATTTGCTCGCCATCAATCCCGACACGGCGAGATCGACATCGGCGTCGTCAAATACGATGAAGGGGGCGTTGCCACCTAGTTCGAAACTGACACGTTTGACCGTGGATGCCGACTGCTGCATGAGGAGTTGGCCGACGCGCGTGGATCCAGTGAACGAGAGCTTGCGGACTGAAGGGTTCGAGGTGAGCTCACCGCCAATCCCTTGGGGCATTCCGGTCACGACCGAAAGCACGCCTTTCGGAAAGCCGGCGCGCTCGGCGAGCACGGCCAACGCCAGCGCGGAGAACGGGGTCAGTTCGGAAGGCTTCGCGACGATCGGACAGCCGGCGGCCAGAGCCGGGCCCGCCTTGCGGGTGATCATCGCGTTCGGGAAATTCCAGGGAGTGATCGCTGCGGAGACTCCCACCGGCTCCCTGAGGACGAGGATCCGGCGATCGGGCGTCGGAGCCGGAATGGTGTCGCCGTAGAGCCGACGCACCTCTTCCGCGAACCATTTGATGAAGCCGGCGCCGTAGCGGATCTCGCCGGCCGATTCCGCGAGCGGCTTGCCCTGCTCCATCGTCATGATCAGAGAGAGATCGTCGATGTTCTCGAGCATCAGCCGGCACCACTCTTCCAGCAGCCGCCCCCGTTCGCTGCTGGGAAGCGCGCGCCAGGCCGGCCAGGCTTCCTCCGCCGCCCTGATCGCCTGTCGGGTTTCCTCCGCGCCTAAGGCTGGTACTTTGCCGATCTCGGCGCCAGTGGCCGGATCCGTGACCGCGAGCGTGGCGCCCGCAGCGGCGTCGACCCAATCGCCGCCGACGAACGCCTGCTCACGAAGCAGACTCGGATCCTTCAAACGCTCGCGCAGCGACATGGAGACCTCCCGAATTGAGGTCTCAAGCATTGCACCGTCGTCCCGGCAGGCTCTGCTGATGAATCCGGTCCGACGCGCGGATAATGCCGTCTCCCTCTCTCTTACAGAATGTCCTGCTGCTCCCAAGTGGTCTAATGAGCCTCCGGGCGAGCCGCCCGGAATCGACGGAGTGATACGATATGACCGACCTCAAGGCCCTGGCCACCTACGACGACTTCGCGCGTCTCGACATCCGGATCGGCAAGGTCGTAGAGGTCCAGCCTTTCCCCCGGGCGCGCAATCCTTCCTATAAGGTCGGCGTCGACGTCGAAGCCGATCGGATCATGTGGTCGAGCGCCCAGATCACGAACTACACGCCGGAGGCGCTGATCGGCACGCCCGTCGTCTGCGTCTGCAACCTCGGTCCCAAGAACATCGCCGGCTTCACGTCCGAGCTCCTCATCCTCGGCGCGAAGGATGCCGACGGCAACGTGATCGTCCTGAGCCCCCGCAGCGAGGTCGCGATCGGAGAGCCGATCTTCTAAGGCGCGCGACAGCACGGCCTGCCGTTTGGCGGTCGAACGACGATAATGCATGCTGTTTGGCCGTCGTCTTCGGCAAATTGATCGAGACGACGTGCGTAGGATCCCGACAAGGCCGACGCCGGTGGCGAGGCCGATACACCAGCAAGGGATCACGCCATGTCAGCCGCTCACAGCACCGCCGCCGAACTCGCCACTCTGCGCAACGCCAACGTTCCGCGTGGGGTCCTCACTGCCCATCCGATCACGATCGCCCGCGCCGAAGGGGCGCACGTCTGGGACGTCGAGGGCAAGCAGTATCTGGACTTCGTCGCCGGCATCGGTGTGCTCAACGTCGGGCACAATCATCCGCGCGTCGTGGCAGCCGTCGAAAAGCAGCTCAAGGACGTCACGCATATGGCCTTTCAGGTCACCGCGTACCGGCCGTATCTCGATCTCGCCGCAAAGCTCAATCGCCTGGTCGGAAAGGGCGAGCCCTACAAGAGCATCTTCCTGACGTCCGGGGCCGAGGCCGTCGAAAATGCCATCAAGATCGCGCGCGCCTACACCAACCGCTCCGCCGTTATCGCGTTCAGGGGCGGCTTTCACGGCCGCACTATGCTCGGCGTCAGCCTCACCGGCATGAGCCAACCGTATAAGCAGAACTTCGGACCGTTCGCCTCCGAGATCTTCCACACTCCGTTCCCGGACGCCTATCGCGACATGACCACCG
Organism: Bradyrhizobium sp.; assembly: GCF_052389815.1. Taxonomy (GTDB): domain Bacteria; phylum Pseudomonadota; class Alphaproteobacteria; order Rhizobiales; family Xanthobacteraceae; genus Bradyrhizobium. The sequence continues at coordinate 15,757 of NZ_JBQTHN010000133.1, forward strand.
AGCGTGCGCTGGATGCCCTGGACGAGGTGTTCGCAACCCAGATCGCCCCGGATCGCGTCGCAGCGATCATCATCGAGCCCGTGCAGGGCGACGGCGGCTTCCTGCCGGCTCCGGTACCTTTCCTCAAGGCGCTCCGCGAGATCACCAAGCGCCACGGCATCGTCCTTATCGCCGACGAAATCCAGACCGGCTTCGGACGGACGGGCAAGCTCTTCGGCTTCGAGCACTCCGACATCCAGCCCGATCTGGTGACGGTCGCCAAGAGCCTCGCCGGCGGCTTTCCGCTCTCCGGCGCCGTCGGCCGCGCCGAGATCATGGATGCTCCCCTGCCCGGCGGTCTCGGTGGTACCTACGGCGGCAATGCCGTCAGTTGCGCCGCGGCGCTCGCAGTCCTCGACGCCTTCGAGAAGGACGGCCTGCTCGATCGTGCCGAGAAGCTCGGTCAGCGGCTTCAGACAGGACTGCGCGAGGTGGCGAAGAAGCACTCGGTCATTGGCAACGTGCGCGGCTTGGGCTTCATGCAGGCGATCGAACTGGTCAGCGACCAGAAAACCAAGACCCCGGATCCCGATCGCGCGCAGCGCGTGATCGACAGCGCGCGTCAGCGGGGGCTCTTGGTGATCAAGTGCGGCGTCCACCGCAATGTCATCCGCTTCCTGGCTCCCATCGTCGTTTCGGAGGAGGATCTCGACAAGGCTCTCGGGATCATCGACGCTGCGCTCTCGGCCGAAAGCGTGAAGGCGGTCGCCTAGGCCAAGCTCCGCGGAGACGGCCGGACTCCTAAGTGTCCGGCCATCTCCCGATGGAGGCCGGAGCGCTTATAATGGCATGGTTCGAGGGCCGCTGTCCGGTGCGTCCCAAGACTGCCAGAAAATGCCGCGCCGCGAAGCCCAGCTGTGACGCGACTTTCTCAGTGCTGGTGAACAGTCCCGGCGAAGGAGGACACACCGGCAGCATGGAGACGATTAATTGAACGGGGTCCCGAAGCTCGACCGAATTGACTTGAACATCCTCGTCCAGTTGCAAAAGGACGGCAGGATGACCAATGCCAATCTGGCCGAATCAGTTGGCCTTTCGGCGAGCCCGTGCCTGCAGCGCGTCAAACGACTTGAATCGGCCGGTTACATCACCGGTTACGGCGCCCAGATCAATCTTGCGAAACTAACCGAGAGCATAACGGTCTTCACGGAGGTCACCCTGGTAGATCACCGCAGGGAAGATTTCGTAAAGTTCGAGGCCAATATGCGCAATGTTGACGAGTTGATGGAATGTCACCTCATCAGCGGAGGCTATGATTATCTATTGCGTTTCGTATGTCGCAACATCAACCACTATCAGGAGCGGATGGAAAACCTGCTCGAACGTAACATTGGGATCGAGAAATACTTCAGCTATATCGTGCTGAAATCACCCATTGTGAAGCATGTCCTCCCGCTCAAAACGCTGCTCGATCCTCCGGCATGAGCCAAGCCATAACGTCGTTGCTGGCGCTCTTTCCGCCTAGGCAGCCAACCGGCGCTCCTCTTCGCTCTCCTCTGCATCGGCGCCCGAAGCCCTCTTCAGGAAGCGGGCCAGAGCGGCTTTCCGCGAATCACGGTCCAACGCGTACGCGGTTTGTTTGAACTCAATGCCGTCCAGGAGCCCTTGAATGTAGCCCGAGATCGTGTCCGCGGCCATGATGAGCGCTGTATCGAGCGTATGGATATATTTGCTCGTCACCGAACCCTTGGCATGGCCAACCAGCGCCGCAATGGTCACCTCAGTAAAGCCGAGATCGTTGGCGATACTCGCGAAGCTGTGGCGCAGGACGTGAGGCGTAATATCGGATAGCGGGGAGTCCTCGAAGAGATGCTTCCACTGGTTTGGAAAGCTACCGAAGGCGTTGTCTTCGCCCTGCCCCGGGAAGACGTATGTACCGACATTGTCCGTGCGCCGTCGCTCGAGATATTCGACGACAGGCAGGCCAATGGGACGAATGGATTCTCCCTCCTTACTGTCTTCCAACCGCAAGCAACTCGATTCGGTGTCAGCTTCCGTCCATTTCAATCCGATCATCTCGCTGCGGCGGCAGCCGGTCAGCGCAAGCTGACGAACGATGTCCACGACCGTGGCGTACTTCTCCTGCGTGGCAGCGTCGCGGAGAATCCGACCCAATATTCGATACTCCGCCTCCGATAGACGACGCTTTCGCACGTTATCCTTTGGCTTGCGGATGCCGTGGGCTGGATTGGTTTCAATGATGCCCGCTTCGACGGCATACGTGGGGATACCGCCGAGAAGGCCAACGGTGCGGGTGGCCGTTCCAGCGCCGCCGCGAACGATGGCCTTTCCGCGTAGCTTCTTGGTCTTGACCGAAACCCGCGTCTTTCCGGCCATGATGTCCTTGAGGACTTTGTTGATGTCGGTCTTGGTGAGATCCTTGACCCGCCGGGTTCCTATGAGGGGAATGATGTGACGCTCGATACGGCCCGTATCGGTGACGATCGTTGAGGCCTTCTTCGGTCGTCCGCCCTTCCCCAAGATGAGACCGGCCTGGAGATCAGCGAAATAGCGAGCGCATAGCTCTTTCACGGTGATCGCCTTGTGATCGAGCTGGCGATCCTCAACGGGGTCGTCACCCCCAGCGACCCGACCGAGCTGCACCTTTGCTTCTCGGCGTGCAGTCTCGGGCGCCCAGGCTCCGTGAAGCCCAATTGTGTAGCGTCGCGAGCGACCACCTATTCGATACTGGATGACGTAGCTGCGCTTACCTGAACTAAAGACCCGGAGTCCGAAGCCTGGCAGCTCGTCGTCCCAGATCAGGTAATCCTTTTCTTGGGCTTCCGCCGCCTCGACAACCCTCTTCGTAATCTTGACCATGACGTTCCTTCGTTCCGGGGACGATCTCTCGCGTAAGCAGGACGTAAGCAGGCGGGAGAAAATCGGTGCGGGTTTTCGGATAGGAACGTCGCTGTTGTTTCTGAGAATATCCAGTTGCTTCAGGTGGATAGCGTAGCATAGCGTGCCCTATCGCATTTTTAGGACGGGCACGTTATCTTGCTCCGAAGGCAAAGGTCACACGTTCGAATCGTGTCGGGTGCGCCAATTTCTCTTTATTTTTCAGCATGATGTGCGCTACTCGGCCGATACGCGTCATTCGAGCGAGTAAGCAGTCTGGGACAAATCGCCAACAAGCGCAGATATCTTGGCGATTGACGATCTCGGCCGGAAATCCACCAGATCAACAGCAACGATCGCTTATTGAAGTAATCAGCTTCACACGCGCTGATTGGAGCTCACATCCACATGCGAGCTGAGGATCAGGCGATGCGCTGCGAAACAAAGATCGATCCCAGTCTCATACTTGACTAGGCGCGCTCAGGTCTCGTTGACCTGAGTATTCGTGTCGAAGTACGAGAAGACAACGCTGGTCAAGCCGCCCAGCATGGACCAAAAGACAAGGCTCGTCAGTGTGACAGCTACGACAAACTGGTGGGACAATGACGTCGGCACGTTTGTCTCAACGTGCTCTAGCTCCGGTGCACCGATGAGATGCGGCAATATGATGAGGATCAGTCCTGCGATCGAAGCCGGTGCGGAGCGCCGGAAAAAGATTAGACCTAGACCTCCCGCCGTCGCGAGCGCCGCTACGACCCACCAGATCTGGCGTGACAACAAAGGCGCCGCCGGCACTCCCGGTAATTCTGGAGGCAAACCAAGTCCAGGCGCAATCGTAAAGATGGTAAAGCCCGCGAGGCCCCACATCAGGCCCTCGTGCCACGACACATGGCTTCCCACGTTGCCGGTCCGCAGTGCGAAGAAAGCCGCCAGAAGCAACGCGAAACCTATAGCGGTTAACACATTGGCAGCAGCCGTGTAGGCGTTTCGCTCAAGGCCGTCGCTTGGCTCCCAGGCCTCTGTGGCGTGCTCGTGTTCTGCGTGGTCATGAGCGGCAACCGTCGACTGAGAGCCAGCCGCAACCGGTTCAGTCTTGTGAGCCTCAGCAGCCTTCTCGAAAACTTCGGCCTTCAAGATCAACGGCACTGTGCCGAACTGCTGGATTACGGTGACAATCGCGCCAACGACCAATCCCGCGATAACCGACGAAAACACGATCGAGCGAAACGTGCTCATGTAGGGCGGATCAGTGGCAGGGGAAGGCGTTCGAATGACGCACGTCGTGCGCGGCGTTATGGACTACGTCGATGTGGGAAAAACCAACCACGCCGACAATGAAGATGCCGAGCGCCATGGCCATCAGCGACTGCGCAAGCCGACCGACCTTGCCGGCCGGGATCGCATGCGTGTGTTTGGGTCATCGTTTTTCTCCACCTGTGACGGGGTTTGGTTCTACCAAGTTCCGACCGATGTCGCGACTCGTAAGATGCAAATTGGTGCCGGGCGGAACGCGATTGCGCGCAATCTTGATGGCGGCCGCCGACCTGAACGCTCCCTCAAATTCGGCAAAATAGGCGAGACAGTCGCTCGGGGCCGGCTCAAAGCCCAGTAACGCCCGAAACGCTCTACGGTGCACGGCGCACGCCCCGGCGTGATCCCCAATCGGGAACATCAAGGCGTCAATGTCGGAACGCCAGAACGCCTTGTCGTTCAAGTCGAAACCACACGTCCACGGCGGAACGGGTTGATCAGCCGGACGATTTCGCAGGCGGCGACGAGCCCGATCAGCCACACAAGGTTCAAAAAGCCGAGGCGCGCAATGATCGCCGCCGTGAAGGCGCCTGCGCCGCCAAGGAATGGCGTCACCGCGAACAGCACGAGTTCGTAAGCGCCGTAAGCGCAAACCAGGGTCAGTGCCAGGACCAGCGGAGTGCGGTTCAGCAGAAGGAAGTGCAGGACTGCGACGGATGCCGCGGTTGCGGCAATAGCGCCCGCGCCAATCGCCAAGCCCCACATCACCGTATTGGTGTCGATCAGATAGTGGTGCACACCAAATCCTATCGCCTGATTGACCAGCGAAGCGCCTGCTGCGACGAGCAGTGCGGGACGTAGCGGCAACATTGCCGCGGCGACCACGGCAAAAGCGGCGAACGGTGTTGCACAGGCGAGCGCAAAGCTGGCGAGGGCACAGGAAATTGTCAGTAGCGCGAAGCAGAATAGCGGGGCATGCCGCTGTTCCACCGGCGCCAGGCGAAGACCTGTAGCCGGAACGGGAAAAATGGTGAGAGCCATGAATGATCTCCTTGCTCGCAATCTAATACATTTCGCTAGGCCGGGACAGGCCAAGCGTAACGTCAATGCAACGCTTCCATGGGGTCTGCATCAGTGGGACCGAGCCGATCGCAGGCCGACTGCCACGCCGCAAGGGTGGCTGATGTCTGGTCCAGTGCCTGCAACTGGCGAAGCGTGACGCGCAGGGTGGCGCGGGCAAAGCGCTCGTCCGGGACCGCAACCATGGACGGTTCACGACCGGAGGCGACGGCATCAACGATCCGCCGCTTAACCGCAACGAGATTGGGATCGCCATAACGTTCGAGTAGGGCCTGGAAGGCAGTGTGGCAATCGTGCCGGAACGGGCGCGCTCGGCCAAACGGGTCGCGAAGCGGATGCGGAGGATAGAAATGCGCGCAGGGAATCCAGCCTTCTGGCAAGGGCTCCGTCGCCGCATGGGTGCGGCGATGCGCCAGTAGTTTCGGCAAGATGTGAGTATGCGGCCCTTCGGGGCTTTTGCCGTCCGGCGGCGGGATCGGTTGGAATACTTCAGCCCGTCCGACGCGGCTCACAAATACGCGATGAGGATTGGCCGCAAGCAAGATGCGGATGGCATCATTGCCTGGAGTAAATAAGGATTTCCGGTGCGGCTCCGCAATGCCGAGACAACCGCCGGATCACTGACGCGAACGCAAGCATCTATCTGCAAGGTGCCAAGGCCGAGATCGAACAGGACGCCGTCGCGATCCTCGGCGCGCAAGGCGTCGCCATCTGCGCCGATTTCCGTGAATACCTCACGTCCGCTCATGGTACAGGATCCTTGCGGAAGGCAGAGCGCCACCCGATGGCTCCAGCTTTCGGTGGTCAGAGACTCCGAAGCAATCAGGCGCAGATCAGGTTGCGGCACCAGGCGTAGACCGCCTTTGTTCGTCACAATGCTGATGGCGTCTCTCGCGTGGTTCAGCTTCACTCTCTCGTCGGCACCCCGGATGAACTCGGCGATGGCACCGAAGGTGCCGACGCTCCAGCCTGTGGCAGTGCTGGCAAGATGGTCGGAAAGACTCTTCACGAGATGATCTGCGGTCATCTTTCCTAACCCGTTGCCTGAAATGCGATGTGGCAAGGAGCTTCGGGCTCACTCGCCACGATCGATAGCCGCTAGTCCCAGCTTAGAGCGCCTCCGTTCTGATATTCGACCACGCGAGTCTCGAAGAAGTTCTTCTCCTTCTTCAGATCCATCGCCTCCGACATCCACGGGAACGGATTTTCGCCTCCGCAAACACTGGCGTCAACCCGATCTGCGCGCAACGGCGGTTCGCGATGAAGTGCATGTATTGCTCGCATAGCGCCGCGTTCAAGCCAAGGAAACCACGCGGCATTGTATCGCGACCATAGGCAGCTTCCAGCTCGGCAGCCTCGCGGATCATGCCACGGACCTCTTCCTGAAACACCGGGGTCCAAAGATGCGGGTTCTCGATCTTGATCTGATTGATCACGTCGATGCCGAAATTGAGATGGATGCTCTCATCCCGCAGGATGTACTGGTACTGCTCGGCGATGCCGACCATCTTGTTGCGTCGCCCGAGCGACAGGATCTGCGCGAAGCCGGTATAGAACCACATGCCTTCGAACACGACGTAGAAGGCGACGAGATCGCGCAGGAAGGACCGATCCGCGTCTGGCGTGCCCGTTTTGAACGAGGGATCGTCCAGATGTTGCGTATGCTTCAGTGCCCACGCTGCCTTGTCCGTGATCGAAGGCACCTCCCGGTACATGTTGAATAACTCGCCTTCATTGAGGCCGAGGCTTTCGACAATGTACTGAAAGGTGTGGGTGTGAACCGCCTCCTCGAAAGCCTGGCGCAGGAGATATTGGCGGCATTCGGGATTGGTGAGGTGCCGGTAGATGGCCAGCACGATATTGTTGGCCACCAGCGACTCTGACGCGGCGAAGAAGCCCAGGTTGCGCTTGATCGCACGCCGTTCATCATCCGTCAGGCCGTCACGAGACTTCCACAGCGCGATGTCGGCCTGCATTGAGACCTCGGTCGGCATCCAATGATTGTTGCAGCCGGCGAGATACTTCTCCCAGGCCCATTTGTACTTGAGCGGAAGGAGCTGGTTGACGTCGGCGCGGCAATTGATCATCCGCTTCGCGTCCACCGAGACGCGGCCGCCGGCTCGGTCGATCGTGCCCAGGCCGGTCTGATCGACCGGCTCGAGCTTCAGTTGGACCATGGGCCGCAATGCCGTCACAGGAAGAGCTTGTGCAGCCGTCGATTCGGTATCTGACCAGTCGAGCATTCTACCTCTCCTTACTGGCAGGCTTCGCATTCCGGATCGTCGATCCGGCATGCCTTGACGCCATCAAGGTCGGGAACCGCAACCGTCGCCGTCATCATCGGCGGGGCATGCGACGCTGCTGGAGCGGCGGAGACCGCGTTCAGCTTTCCGTCGGTGCCCTTCAGGGTCGACTTCTCGACGTGAGTCGCCGATCTGGACCGCAGATAATAGGTTGTCTTGAGGCCTCGGTTCCAGGCAAGCCGATAGAGGGCATCGAGCTTCTTGCCCGACGGATTGGCGATGTAGAGGTTGAGGGACTGCGCCTGATCAATCCATTTCTGGCGTCGCGACGCCGCTTCGATCAACCAGACGCTGTCGATCTCGAAGGCGGTCGCATACAGCGCCTTGAGGTCATCAGCTATCCGGTCGATCTGGCCGACGCTGCCGTCGAAATATTTCAGATCGGACACCATGACCTCGTCCCAGAGCTCGCGCGCCTTGAGGTCGCGGACCAGGAACTCGTTCACCACGGTGAAATCGCCCGACATGTTCGATTTGACGAACAGATTCTGGTAATTCGGCTCGATCGACTGGGCGACGCCGCAGATGTTGGAGATCGTCGCGGTCGGCGCGATCGCCATTGTGTTGGAATTGCGCATTCCGGTGGCGATCACTTTCCGCCGCAGGCTGTCCCAGTCCAGAGTCGTGGAGCGATCCATGTCGAGGCTGCCGCGGGCGTCAGCCAGGATATGGATCGAATCGATCGGCAGGATGCCCCTCGACCAGAGCGAACCGTCGAAAGATGGATACCGGCCGCGCTCCGCGGCGAGATCGAACGACGCCGCGATGGCATGATAGCTGATGGCTTCCATGCTGCGGTCTGCGAATTCGACCGCCGCCTCGGACGCGATCGGAATCCGCTGTGCGTGCAGCGCATCCTGAAAGCCCATCAGCCCGAGGCCCACCGGCCGATGCCGAAGGTTGGAGCGGCGTGCTTCGGGGATGGTGTAGAAATTGATGTCGATGACGTTGTCGAGCATCCGCACGGCGATCCTTACCGTCCGCTCCAGCTTCTCGTGATCGAGTCCATTCGGGCCGACGTGATTGAGCAGATTGACCGAGCCGAGATTGCAGACGGCCACCTCGTCAGCCGAGGTGTTCAACGTGATTTCGGTGCAGAGATTCGAGGAATGCACCACGCCGGCATGCTGCTGCGGCGAGCGCAGATTGCAGGGGTCCTTGAAGGTGATCCAGGGGTGGCCGGTCTCGAACAGCATGGTGAGCATGCGGCGCCACAGGTCGGTCGCGCGGACCTTCTTGAATACGCGCATTTCGCCACGTGCTGCCTTCGCTTCATAGAGCGAATAGCGTTCCGCGAAAGCCGTGCCAGTCAGGTCATGCAGATCGGGTGTCTCATCCGGCGAGAACAGCGTCCATTCGCCATCCTCAGTGACGCGCTGCATGAACAGATCCGGCACCCAATTGGCCGTGTTCATGTCATGGGTGCGGCGGCGATCGTCGCCCGTGTTCTTGCGCAGATCGAGAAATTCCTCGATGTCGACGTGCCAGGTCTCGAGATAGGCGCACACGGCGCCCTTGCGCTTGCCACCCTGGTTGACCGCAATCGCCGTGTCGTTGGCGACTTTCAGGAAGGGGATGATGCCCTGACTCTCGCCGTTGGTTCCCTTGATGTGCGCGCCGAGCCCGCGGACCGGCGTCCAGTCGTTGCCGAGGCCGCCGGAATATTTAGCGAGCAGGGCATTGTCCTTGATCGATTTGAAGATGCCATCGAGGTCATCCGAGACTGTCGTCAGGAAGCACGACGAGAGCTGCGGCCGCAGCGTGCCGGCGTTGAACAGAGTCGGCGTCGAGGCCATGAAGTCGAACGACGACAACAGATCATAGAATTCGGTCGCTTTGGCCTCGCGGTCGATCTCGCGCAGGGCCAATCCCATTGCCACCCGCATGAAGAAGGCTTGCGGCAACTCGATCCGCTTGCCTCGCACATGCAGGAAGTAACGATCATATAGCGTCTGCAGGCCGAGGAACTGGAATTTCAAATCGCGCTCGGGCTTCAGCGCAGCCGCAATCGTGGTGAGATCGAAACGGCCAAGCTCCGGATCGAGCAGCTCTGCGGCAATGCCGGTTTTCAGATAGGCCGGGAAATAGTCGGCATATCTGGTTCCCATCTCGGCCTGCGACGCGTGGGTCGGCACGCCGTGGACGTACGACAGGACCTCGCCGCGGAGCTTGTCGAGCAACAGGCGGGCGCTGACATATGCGTAGTTCGGCTCCTGCTCGACCAGCGTGCGCGCGGCCATGATCGAGGCCAGAGCCAACTCGTCCTCGCTGATTCCATCGTAGAGATTGCGGGTGGTCTCGGCCAGCACGGGCCCCGCGGCAACGCCGTCGAGACCGGCGCAAGCCTCGTTGACGATGAGCTCCAGCCGTTTGCCATCCAACTTCGCCCGCGATCCGTCAGCCAACGTGACATGCAGCGTCGGCTCGGCTGTGGCGGTTGTCTCCGCGACCGCTTCCTCGGCCCGCTTGCGGGCGCGATCCTCGCGATAGAGCACATAGGCGCGCGCCACCTTGTGATTCTCGCTGCGCATCAACGCGAGTTCGACCTGGTCCTGTACGTCCTCGATGTGAAAGGTCCGGCCTTCGCCGGCCCGACGGGTCAGCGCCGCGAGCACCTCGGCCGTCAACTGCTCGACGGTCTCATGCACGCGCCGTGAGGCAACCGCCGTGTTGCCTTCCACCGCGAGGAAGGCCTTGGTCATTGCGACGGCGATCTTGGCCGAATCGAATGGGGTCACCTTGCCATTGCGCCGGATGATCT
>NZ_JBQTHN010000134.1:0-28665 GCF_052389815.1 Bradyrhizobium sp.
CGATCGAGCACAAGATGGGCATCCACGGCAATTCCACCTGCGTGATGAACTACGACAACGCCACCGGCTGGCTGATCGGCGAAGAGAACAAGGGCATGCAGGGCATGTTCGTGATGATGAACGAGGCCCGCCTCGGCGTCGCCGTGCAGGGCCTTGCGCAGTCCGAGGTCGCCTATCAGAACGCCGTGGTTTACGCGCGCGAGCGCCTGCAGGGCCGCTCGATCTCCGGCGTCAAGGCGCCGGACAAGCCGGCCGACCCCATCATCGTGCATCCCGACGTCCGCCGCACGCTGCTCACCATTCGCGCCTTCAACGAGGCCGCGCGCGCCATGGTGGTATGGACCGCGCTGAAGAGCGACGTCGCTCATCGTTCCTCGGACCCGAAGGATCGCCAGGAGGCCGACGATCACATGGGGCTGATGACGCCCGTCATGAAAGGCGTGATGACCGGCACCGGATTTGCCAACACCGTGATGGCGCAGCAGATGTATGGCGGCCACGGCTACATCGCCGAGCAGGGCATGGAGCAGTTCGTGCGCGATGCGCGCATTTCCATGATCTATGAGGGCGCCAACGGCGTGCAGGCGCTCGACCTCGTCGGCCGCAAGCTGCCGCGCGACGGCGGCCGCGCCATCATGGCGTTCTTTGCGGAAGTGACCGCCTTCGTGAAGGAGAATTCCGGCAACGAGGCGATGAAGCCCTATGTCGGTCCGCTCTCCACCGCGCTCGGCCATCTGCAGCAGGCCACCGGGTGGCTGATGCAGAACGCGCTGGCCAAGCCCGACAATGCGGGCGCCGCCGCCACCGACTACATGGAGCTGTTCGGCCTCGTCACCTTCGCCTACATGTGGGCGCGGATGGCCAAGGTGGCTCAGGACAAGATTGCAGCCTCCGGCGAGACCCCATACCTGAAGACCAAGCTCGTCACCGGCAAGTTCTTCATGGAGCGCGTGCTGCCGGAGACTTCCGCGCACCTCGCGCGCCTGCAGACCGGAAGCGACACCACCATGGAACTGGCGGCGGAAGCGTTCTGAAGCGCTTCGCTTCTCCGCCGGATCCAGCTATACATTACGATCATCATACAAGGAGGGCGTCATGCCTGAGGCATTCATCTACGATCACGTCCGCACCCCGCGCGGCCGCGGCAAGGCCGACGGCTCGCTGCACGAGGTCACCGCGCTTTCGCTCGCCACCGTGCCGCTCAAGGCGCTGAAGGAGCGCAACAACCTTGGTGAGGACGTCGTCGACGACGTCATTCTCGGCGTGGTCGATCCTGTCGGCGAGGCGGGTTCCGACATCGCGCGCTTCGCCGCGCTGAAGTCGGGCCTCGGCGAAGCCGTGCCCGGCGTGCAGATCAGCCGCTTCTGCGCCTCCGGCCTCGACGCCGTGAATTTCGCGGCCGCGCAGATCATGAGCGGCCAGCATGAGCTCGTGATCGGCGGCGGCGCCGAGTCGATGAGCCGCGTCGGCATCGGCGCGTCCGGCGGCGCCTGGCCGATGGATCCCTCGATGGCGGTTCCGGCCTACTTCATGCCGCAGGGCATCTCGGCCGACCTGATCGCCACCAAATACGGCTTCTCGCGCGACGACGTCGATGCCTATGCCGTGCAGAGCCAGCAGCGGGCCGCGAAGGCCTGGGACGAAGGCCGCTTCAACAAGTCCGTGGTGCCGGTGAAGGACCAGAATGGCCTGACCATCCTCGCCAAGGATGAACACATGCGCCCGACCACGACCATGCAGTCGCTGGCGCAGCTGCAGCCGTCCTTTGCGGCGATGGCCGCTATGGCCGGCTTCGATTCGGTCGCGATCCAGTCGCATCCCGAGGTCGAGAAGGTCAATTACGTGCATCACGCCGGCAATTCGTCCGGCATCGTCGACGGTGCGGGCGCCGTGCTGCTCGGCAGCAAGGAAGCCGGCGCAAAACACGGCCTCAAGGCCCGTGCGAAGATCCGCGCCTTCGCCAATATCGGCTCCGAGCCCGCGATGATGTTGACCGGCCCGGTCGACGTCACCGAGAAGCTGTTCGAGCGTTCCGGCATGAAGAAGTCGGACATCGACCTGTTCGAGCTCAACGAGGCGTTTGCTTCCGTCGTGCTGCGCTACATCCAGGCCTTCGACATCGACAACGCCAAGATCAACGTCAATGGCGGCGCGATCGCGCTCGGCCATCCGCTTGGCGCCACCGGTGCGATGATCCTCGGCACCGTGCTCGACGAGCTCGAGCGCACCAACAAGTCCACCGCGCTGGTGACGCTGTGCATCGGCGGCGGCATGGGCACCGCGACGATTATCGAGAGGGTTTGAGAACGTAGGGTGGGCAAAGGCGCGTTGGCGCCGTGCCCACCTTCACGAGCACGACGCGGAAGGTGGGCACGCTTCGCTTTGCCCACCCTACGATCCGAGAATTCATCGCCGCGCCTGATCGGCCGCCGGCACCGAGGGAGCACCACATGGCTTACAAGAATTTCAAGTTCGAAACCGACGCCGACGGCATCGCGCTCGTCACCTGGGACATTCCCGGCCGTTCCATGAACGTGCTGGACGAGACCTCGATCGACGAGATCGAGGCGATCGTCAAGCAGACCACCGAAGACGCCGCCATCAAGGGCGTCGTCATCACCTCGGCCAAGGAAGCGTTCTGCGCCGGCGCCGACCTCACCATGCTCGAGGGCATGAGCCGCACTTACGCCCAGCTTCTGAAGGAGAAGGGCGAAGTCGCCGCCAACCAGGTGTTGTTCGAGCAGAGCCGCCGTTTCTCGCAGGTGTTCCGCAACATCGAGACTTGCGGCAAGCCGTGGGCTGCCGCGATCAATGGCCTTGCGCTCGGCGGCGGTTTCGAGATCACGCTGTCCTGTCACTATCGTGTCGCCGCCGAAAATCCCAAGACGCGGCTCGGGCTGCCCGAGATCAAGGTCGGCCTTTTCCCCGGCGCCGGCGGCACCCAGCGCGTGCCGCGCATCGTGCCGCCGCAGGATGCGATGCAGATGCTCCTGAAGGGCGAGGCGGTGAATCTCGCCAAGGCCAAGCAGCTCAATCTGATCCATGCCGTCGTGCCGGCCGCCGACATGATCAAGGCCGCCAAGGACTGGATCAAGGGCGGTGGCAAGGCGGTCGCGCCCTGGGACGAGAAGGGCTTCAAGCTTCCCGGCGGCCCCGTCTTCTCCAAGATGGGCATGCAGATGTTCCCGGCGGGCAACGCCATCTATCGCCGCGAGACCTACGACAACTACCCGGCCGCGCGCGCCATCATGAGCTGCGTCTATGAAGGCCTGCAGCTGCCAATCGACGCGGCGCTGCGGGTGGAGTCGCGCTACTTCACGCAGATCCTGCGTTCCAACGAAGCAGCGGCTATGATCCGCTCGCTGTTCCTGTCGATGCAGGAACTGAACAAGGGCGCGCGCCGCCCGGCGGGCGTGCCGCCGACCAAGATCAAGAAGCTCGCCGTGATCGGCGCCGGCTTCATGGGCGCCGGCGTCGGCTACGTCTCGGCGCGCGCCGGGCTCGACGTCGTCCTGGTCGACCGCGACCAGGAGAGCGCCGACAAGGGCAAGGCCCACGCCAGAAGCGTGATCGACGGTCTGATCGCCAAGGGCCGCGCCAAGCCGGAAGAAGGCGACAAGATCATGTCCCGCATCACGGCGACCGCGGACTACGCCGCGCTCGGCGATTGCGACCTCGTCATCGAGGCCGTGTTCGAGGACCGCAAGGTCAAGGCGGATACGTTCACGAAAGCGCAGCAATATCTCAAGCCCGGCGTGATATTCGCCTCCAACACCTCGACGCTGCCGATCACCTCGCTGGCCGAATCCTTTGCGGATCAGGGCCGCTTCATCGGCATCCATTTCTTCTCGCCGGTCGACAAGATGATGCTGGTCGAGATCATCCTCGGCAAGAACACCGGCGATGCGGCGCTCGCCGCCGCGCTGGATTACGTGCGCGCGATCGGCAAGACGCCGATCGTGGTGAACGACTCCCGCGGCTTCTACGCCAACCGCTGCGTCGGCCGCTACATCGCCGAAGGCAACGAGATGTTCCTCGAAGGCGTGCCGCCGGCGATGATCGAGAACTGCGCCAGGATGGCCGGCATGCCGGTCGGCCCGCTCTCGCTGTCGGACGAAGTGGCGCTCGACCTCGGCCTCAAGGTGATGAAGGCGACGGAAGCCGACCTCGGCCCCAACGCCGTCAACCCCGACCAGAAGAAGCTGATGATCGAGCTGGTCGAGAAGCAGAACCGCCTCGGCCGCAAGAACGGCAAGGGCTTCTACGACTATCCCGAGAAGGGCAAGGGCCAGAAGAGCCTGTGGCCGGGCCTCGCCGAGCTACAGCCGAAGAAGCTCGATCCCGATACGCTCAGCGTCGAGGAATTGAAGCAGCGCTTCCTGGTGGTGCAGGCGGTGGAAGCCGCCCGCACGGTCGAGGACAACGTCGTCACCGACATGCGCGAGGCGGACGTCGGCTCCATCCTCGGCTTCGGCTTTGCCCCGTTCACCGGCGGCACGCTGTCCTATATCGATTTCATGGGCACCAAGAAGTTCGTCGAGCTTTGCCACAAGTTCGAAGCCAAATACGGCTCGCGCTTCACGCCGCCGAAGCTGCTGGTCGAGATGGCCGCCAAGGGCGAAACCTTCTACGGCCGCTTCCCGCCGAAGAAGCAGGTAGCCGCGCAGGCCGCGGAGTAGTTTCTTATCCTCTTTCTCGAGGAAGAACGGCGGCCTTCGGTCGCCGTTCTGCTAGTTGCAAGTATTGCGATACGCGGTCGACGCCGCTGAAGTCGCCGAATCATCGGCGATAAACGCTACATCGTCCTTCACGAGGTAGACAAACGGTCTATCGCCGATGTCTTCGCCCGACGCCTTCTTGCTTTTCACGTGCCCGCAAATGGTATCGAGAGATTGTCCCAGCAAATTCTTTCGCATCGATCGTTTTATCTCGCCGAAAGTGGCAGACTTCGGGTCTTCCAATTTGACAAGCACCGCGATCTTTGCCCTGTCCACGACCGGATCGATCTCAGGGGGCTGTATGGCTGCCGCCGGCTCGACCTTCGCGGCGTCAGGGGTGGACTTTGCTGCTTTGCCGGCGTGACGGGTTTTGCCGCTGGAGTGGGCGGACAATTGCTTCATTGTCGTCGCCCTGCGCGCGGCCTTTTCCTTTGGTGTTGCGGTGCTCGCGTCGGATGGAGACGGTTCCGGGGCAGTCCGCTGACGGGCGCCGGAATTCCTGTCCAGGCACGCGAACCCGTCAGCGCCTGTGCAGGCTTCAAGGCCTGACTGCGGCGTTACAAAGCAACTACAGCCCACCAGGGTTGTGGCCAACGCACCGACAATGAGCGTTCTCATGCAACCCCTCCTTGGAGGTTGAATTACGCCCGCAGTTCTTGCTGCGTGATGATGATCGTGCGCTGGTCCGTCAAAACTGTCGTGAATACATTAATCGCGCATTAAGTCTGCCTGCGCCGCCCGGCGAAGCCGCTTCTTGGTTAACACCTGCGTAAAGGGGTCTCTATCCGGCAACAAAAAGGGCCGGATCAACGATCCGGCCCCTTTGCATTGCGCATCTACGCGAAGGCTCACGCCGCCTTCAGCAGCCCTTCCTTGCTCAGCGCCTCCTGCACCTTCGGCCGCGCGGCGACGCGGGCCTTGTAGGCGAGCAGGTTCGGCATCGCCGAGAGGTCGAACTTCATGCGGTCGGCCCAGCTCAGCATGGTGAAGAGATAGCCGTCGGCGACCGTGAACTGCTGGCCCATGATGTAGTCGCGCCCCGCCAGCTGGCTGTCGATGTATTTGAACTTGCCCATCACCCGGTCCTTGAAAAAGGCCTTGGCGTCGTCGGCCAGCACCGGCGAGAACAGCGGGCCGAAATTCTTGTGCAGCTCGGTGGTGATGAAGTTCAGCCATTCGAGCAGCTTGTAGCGCTCGGCGCTGTCGCGGGCGGGCGCCAGGTCCTTGCCGGCCTTGTCTGCGATCATCTGCACGATGACCGGCCCCTCGGTGACAAGCTCGCCGCTGTCGAGCTGCAGCGCCGGCACCTGGCCCTTCGGGTTGACCTTCAAAAAGTCGTCACCGTTCTCCAGCTTCTTCGCGCGCAGGTCGACCTTGACCAGGTCGTAGGGGAGTCCGGCCTCCAGCAGCGCGATATGGGGCGAGAGCGAGCAGGCGCCGGGCGAATAATACAGTTTCATGGGATTTTCCTTGACCCTCGATTGTTGGATTGGCGGCCGGAACGACTAAATGCATCTGCATGGAATAGTCAAGATTGATGCAGCTGCATTAAGTAAGTACACTCGCTTGTGAACCGGATGGGTCAGTGATGAAACGCAAGCTATCGACCGAGGCGACGGCCGCCTGGATCCGCCTGATGCGGGTGCAGAGCCGGGTGCTGGACGCCGTCGAGCAGGATCTGAAGAAAGCCGGCTTCCCGCCGCTCGCCTGGTATGACGCGCTGCTGGAATTGTCGCGCGCCCCGTCGGGCGAGATGCGCCCGGTGGAGCTCGAGAAGCAGATGCTGATCCCGCAATACTCGACTTCGCGCCTGATCGACCGCCTGGTCGACGAGGGGCTTGCCGTGCGCCGCGAATGCAAGATGGACAAGCGCGGCCAGTTCGTGGAAATCACCGAGGCCGGGCGCGAATTGCAGAAGAAGATGTGGGGCGCCTATTCGGCCGCGATCGAAAAGCATGTCGGCTCGAAACTTTCCGATGCCGACGCGTTGAAGCTCTGTGGCCTGCTCGACCGGCTGGGCTGCTCCTGCGGCGATGTGAAAGCGGCCTCCGCCGCCAGAGAGGGCGCACCCTCCCGATGACATCGCCGCACTCCGTACCATCCGCGGCCCGACGGGCCTGCGGATGCCCTGCCACCCGCGCGCGTATCGTCGCAGCGCCCTTGATCCGGAATTTCCATGGCGCGTGACCAGATCGATATGACGCCGCTGACGTCGCGCGACGAGCTCGTCGCCTGGCTCGCCGCGGGCGTGAAGCCGAAGTCGGAATTCCGCATCGGTACCGAGCATGAGAAGACCCCGTTCACCCTCGAGGGCCACCATCCCGTGCCGTACGAAGGCGCCAGGGGCATCGGCGCGCTGCTCGAAGGCATGAAGCTGCTGCTCGGCTGGGAGCCGATCATGGAGCGCGGCAACATCATCGGGCTTTACGACGTCACCGGGGGCGGCGCGATCTCGCTGGAGCCCGGCGGCCAGTTCGAATTGTCGGGCGCGCCGCTGGAAACCGTGCACCAGACGCAAGGAGAACTGATGGCGCACCTTGCGCAGGTGCGCGAGGTCGCTACGCCCCTCGGCATCGGCTTCCTTGGCCTCGGCATGACGCCGTCCTGGTCGCGGGCGCAGATCCCCGTGATGCCCAAGGGCCGCTACAAGATCATGACCAACTACATGCCGAAGGTCGGCCGTTACGGCATCGACATGATGTACCGGACCTGCACCGTGCAGACCAACCTCGACTTCTGCTCCGAAGCCGACATGGTCAAGAAGCTCCGCGTCTCGCTGGCGCTGCAGCCGGTGGCGACCGCGCTGTTCGCCAATTCGCCCTTCACCGAGGGCAAGCCGAACGGCTTCCTCTCCTTCCGCTCCGAGATCTGGCGCGACACCGACAATGCCCGCGCCGGCATGCTGCCGTGGGCGTTCGAGGACGGCATGGGGTTCGAGCGCTGGGTCGATTACGCGCTCGACGTGCCTATGTATTTCGTCAAGCGCGGCGACGAGTATATCGACGTCTCCGGCTCCTCGTTCCGCGCCTTCTTCGACGGAAGGAACAACCGCCTGCCCGGCGAGCGGCCGACATTGTCGGACTGGGCCAATCATCTTTCCACCATCTTCCCGGAGGTGCGGCTGAAGCGGTACCTGGAAATGCGCGGCGCCGACGGCGTGCCGTGGGACCGGCTGCCGGCGCTGCCGGCGTTCTGGGTCGGCCTGCTCTATGACGACGTTAGCCTCGATGCCGCCTGGGACATCGCCAAGGGCTGGACCGCGCATGAGCGGCAGGCGCTGCGCGACGAGGTGCCGCGTTTGGGCTTCAAGGCGCGGATTCGCGACCGCTATCTGTTCGAGATCGCCAGGGAATGCGTGAAGATCGCGCATGAGGGCCTGCGGCGGCGCGGCCATATCGACCATCTCGGGCGCGACGAGAGCCGGCACCTTGAGCCACTCGACCGCACCATCGATGGCGGCCGTGCGCCGGCAGAAGAAATGCTGGAGAAATACAGCGGCGCCTGGAGCGGCTCGGTGGAACCGGCCTACGGGGAATATGCTTTCTAGATCAGGGCGTTGAACGGCGTTCATCGGCCGTACAGGTTGCCTTGGTTCAAATGCCGGAACCCGCGAAGCGCTCGCGGGCGGACGAGAATTCGAAAGCAGTGACGTGATGCGAATGGGCCGCCTGTTCGGGGCGTGGTTGGTTGTGCTCGCCTTCTGGGCGGCCGTCCTTCCAGTGCGTCCGGCGGCCGCGCAAGCCAATTTCGACCGGCCCGGCGGCGATTATCTCAGCGCGCCGGTGATCTCGGGCGATCCCGCCGAATGCGCGCTGGTCTGCGAGCGCGACCGCCGCTGCCGCGCCTGGACCTTCGCCTATCCGAGCGCCGCCAGCGGCGGCGCGGTATGCTGGCTGAAGAGCAGCGTGCCGCCGCGCCAGCAGGACAATTGCTGCGTTTCCGGCGTGCGCGGTGCCGGCGTGGTCGAGCCGCGCAACGATGCGGTGGAAACCTCGATCGACCGCTTCGGCGGCGACTACAAGCATTTCGAGCTCAACGCCCGTGACGGCGCCGACGCCTGCAAGGCCGCCTGCACCGCCGACGGCAAATGCCGCGCCTGGACCTATGCCCGCCCCGGCTATGCCGGCAAGGACGCGCAATGCTTCCTGAAGAAGGATATCAAGCCGCCGCGACGCAAGGCGGGGTTCACGTCCGGCGTGGTGCGGTAGTCGCGGCGAAGCAAGAAGGCGAGACCGTCATTGCGAGGAGCGGTAGCTACGAAGCAATCCATCTATCCCCGAGTTGCGACATGGATTGCTTCGCGGAGCCTGGCATCCGGCGGCGCTTCGCGCCGACCGGGTGGCTCGCAATGACGGAGCAAGCGGATCATCTGCCATCCGCCGCCAACACCGTCACCTCCGGCCACAGCGCCTTCCACCGCGCCGCCTTCTGCGCATAATTCTCCGCGGAAAAATTCGGCCCCGGGTTCGGCCGCACGATCAGCCCCGCGGCGTCCTCGAATCCGTCCGGCGCATACACCTCGTATCCGTCGCGCGTGCGGCGCAGCCCGATGCGCGTGTTCTTCGTCAGGAACCGGTCGATGCCGTCGGTGGAGCAGGAAAGCGGCGGGTAGGGCAGGCCGTGTTTCTCCGGATACCAAAGATGCACGCGCGCCTGGTTGCGCACCTCGACTTTCACGCGAAGTCTTCGGAACGCGCTGTCGAGCCGGCGGATCACGTCATCCTCGGCTTCCCAGGACGTATCGCGGTCGAAATAGAACACGTCGTAATCGGCAATGCCGTAATCGACCGCGCGGCCAGTCACTATGTTCCACACCGTCTGCACGAGGCAGCCGGAAACCAGCCAAGAATCGGGCAGCGCCAGATGAAACAATTCGTCGACAATGACCTTGTTGGCGGGGTTGCGCAGCGCGGCAGCGATGAATTCGTCGGAGGTCATGCGCTTTGCCCACCCTACCCTCTCACCATGAGGGGCAACATCAGCGCACGCTGGTAAAAAACCGCTCCATCCGCAATCCCGCCAGCCACGTCCACACCGGCTGGCTGCGCATGCCCATGTCCCAGGAGCCGACCACGGCGTCGGCGCGGCCGATCAGGTTGTCGATCGGCAGCAGCCCCACGCCGCCGTCACGCACGGCGACACGGCTGTCGGCGGAATTGTCCCTGTTGTCGCCGAGCACGAACAGCATTCCCGGCGGCACGGTCACCTCGGGCGTGTTGTCGAGGCGGCCGTTGTCGCGGATCTTGTAGATCGCATGCTCGACGCCGTTGGGCAGCGTCTCGATGTAACGGTTGGCCTTCTCGGTGTTGCCGCGGTCGTCCTCGGCTTCGCCCGTGCCGTCGGGGCGCAGCTGCGCCGCGCGGTCGTTGATGAAGAGCTGGCCCTGGCGCATCTGCACGCGGTCGCCGGGCAGGCCGACAACGCGCTTGACCCAGGCCTGCGAACGGTCGCCCGGCCAGCGGAACACGACGACGTCGCCGCGCTTGGGCGTATCGCCGAACAGGCGTCCGGTTTCCGGCAGGGTGATCTGGATCGGCAGCGAGGCCGCGCCATAGCCATAGGGGAATTTCGAGGCGACCAGCGCGTCGCCGATCAGGAGCGTCGGCTCCATCGAGCCCGACGGCACGTAAAAGGGTTCGGCAATCGCGCCCTTGGCGATGAACACGCAAGCCACGATCGCCGCGAGCTGCGCGACCTGCCCGCGCCACGTGAAGGATTTCTGCGCCGGTGCCTCGCTATTGCTCATCCGCCGGTACCTCCCACGGTGATGCGCTCCATGCGCAGCGTCGGCTGGCCGACGCCGACAGGCACGCCCTGGCCGTTCTTGCCGCAGGTGCCGATGCCGGTATCGAGCGCAAGGTCGTTGCCGATCATGGTGATGCGGTTGAGGTCCGTCGGGCCGTTGCCGATCAGCATCGCGCCCTTCAGCGGCGCGCCGATCTTGCCGTTCTCGATCCGATAGGCCTCGGTGCACTGGAACACATATTTGCCCGAGGTGATGTCGACCTGGCCGCCGCCGAAATTGGCGGCGAACATGCCGTTCTTCACGGAGGCAATGATCTCGGCGGGATCGCGGTCGCCGGCGAGCATGTAGGTGTTGGTCATGCGCGGCATCGGCACGTGGGCATAGCCCTGGCGGCGGCCGTTGCCGGTCGGCTTCATGTTCATCAACCGCGCGTTCTGGCGGTCCTGCATGTAGCCGATGAGGCGGCCATCCTCGATCAGCACGGTGCGGTTGGTCGGCGTGCCCTCGTCGTCGATGGAGAGCGAGCCGCGCCGCGAAGACATGGTGCCGTCGTCCACCACAGTGACGCCCTTGGCCGCGACCTGCTGGCCCATCAGGCCTGCAAAGGCGGAGGTCTTCTTGCGGTTGAAATCGCCCTCGAGCCCGTGGCCGACGGCCTCATGCAGCATCACGCCCGGCCAGCCCGCGCCGAGCACGACGTCCATCTCGCCGGCCGGCGCCGGCACGGATTCGAGATTGACCAGCGCCTCGCGCAGCGCGCCGTCGGCCGCTTCGCGCCAATTCCCGGTTTCGATGAAGCGCGCATAACCCTCGCGCCCGCCATAACCCTTCGAGCCGCTCTCCTGGCGGTCGCCCTGTCCGGCGACCACGGAAATATTGACACGCACCAGCGGCCGGATATCGCGATAGGTCTCGCCATCGGGCCGCAGGATTTCCACCACCTGCCAGGTCGCGCCGAGACTGACGGTCACCTGCCGCACCCGCGGATCCTTGTCGCGGACATAGGCGTCGATTTCCGCCAGCAGTTTTACCTTGGCCTCGAACCCCGGCGCATCCAGCGGATTGTCGTCGCCATAAAGCTTCACGTTGGTATGCGCCGGCGCCGCCGCCAACGTGCCGGTGTAGCCGCCGCGCACGGCCGCCACCGCATCCGCCGCCCGGATCAGCGCCGGCAGCGACACGTCGGAGGAATGCGCATAGCCCACCGCGTCGTCCTTCACCGCGCGCAGGCCAAACCCCTGCGAGGTGTCATACGTCGCCTGCTTCAGCCGCCCATTGTCGAACATCAGCGCTTCGGTCTGCCCATATTCCAGGAACAGCTCGCCATCGTCGGCCCCCGAAAGCCCCCGCGCGACCTCGCGGCGGACGGCATCGCGGTCGAGCTGGGCGCGGTCGAGCAGGGAGGTTGAGGCGGGATTGGTCATTAGGGGGTCCGTTGCAGGGAGGATAGAGGCCAAGATAGTTCTTTCGCAGTCCTTCCGCGAGGGGGCGGAATCAACACATTGCCGAAACATTGGTCGCGGAAATTGTTCCGAATGGGGGAATACCGCTGCTAGGATGGGGCATGGACTATCAGCACATCATAACGATTGAGGCGGGCAAGCGCGGTGGCCGCCCCTGCATCCGTCATATGCGGATCGCGGTAGCGGATGTGCTCGGTTGGCTCGCTGCAGGTCAGACTCACGCGCAGATTCTGGCCGACTTCCCCGAACTTACCGAGAATGACATTCGGGCCTGCCTCGCTTATGCGGCTGATCGTGAGAGGCGGCTGGTCACCTTTTCGAAATGAAGCTCCTGTTCGACCAGAACCTCAGCTTCAAGCTTTGCCAGACTGTCGCCGATCTTTTTCCGGAATCGATGCACGTTCGTGCGCTCGGGCTATCGGAAATGGGCGACAGGGCAATTTGGGACTACGCAAAGGCAAATGGTTTTGTGATCGTGTCCCAAGACGCGGATTTCGCCGAAAATGGCTGCGCTCCTGGGAGGTCCGCCGAAAGTGATTTGGTTGCGCGCCGGAAATCAATCGACGGAAGCCGTCTCGATCCTGCTAAGGCGACACGCCAGCGCTGCCTTCTGGACCGATCAGGACGTCGCGTGTCTTGAGATCTATTGAAGCGTATCGACGCAGTAAATCTACGGCAACTTCTCATACCCCTCCGCCAGCCCGTTCAGGCTGAGCGGAAAGCCGATGCCTTCTTCCGGCGTCTCGAAGATGATGAACGTCGCCGTCTTCGCGCCCTTCAGCTGCCCCAGCAGCTTGTCGTCCATCATCACCTCGGCGACGCAGCCATTGGGCAGGCAGCGCACGAAGCCGGCTCGGCCGACGTCCTGGTTGTCGAGCTTCAGCCCGAGCCCCGAGGGCAGCAGCACCCCGAGCGGCGCGACCACGCGCATCAGCTTGCTCTTCTGGTCGGCGGTCTTCAGCACGATCACGGTCAGGCCCGCATTGGAGCGGTCCTCGGCGACCACGCTCTGGATCAGGGCGCACTGCTCGCCCTGCGCGCCCGGCGGGGTGTCGCAGCGGATCTGCCAGTCGCCATGGACCGAGCGCACTGCTCCCTGGGCGTGGGCGGCCTGGGTGAGGGCGAACAGCAGGGCGGCCGCGAGCAGGCCGCCCGCGAGGCGGAAAATCAGCTCGGCGCGGCCTGCGTCACGGGCTGCCGCTCGGGATGTCGCTTGCCGCTTCAAAAAACCCATCCGGGTCGATCCTCTCATTGGGCCGGCGCGCCGGCCACTTGGTGGGCGCCGGCGGTATTCCGCTCCCAAGGCCCGCCGCAACGCTGGACTGAGTACTGAAATCCCGGCGCCTTGAAGGCGCCATCTGCGCCATCCCCCGCCGCAAAGCATGGCTGAATCGGCCGAATCAGCTGGGCCCGGGGGCGCGCCTCTTGTGGGTACATCGGGCAATCCGGCTGTCAAGCGCCGGTCTGCATCGAAAAAGCGCCTTTTGCCTGATTTGTCGGAAAAATTCGGCATCCACCACGGCGTGGGCCGCAGGGCCCGTTGCCCTCCACTACTGCATTGCGAGCGCCGGAGAATTATGGTTTGGAGAGGCTGGATTTGGACGCGTTCTAGCGATCTGGCCCCGGCGGTTCTAAGGTAATCCCAAGGTACTTCCCGGCCGTTTGTCAGGGGGCGGATCGTGCCGCATAGGACGCCGTCCGGCGCCATGCTTTGGGGAACATCTGTAGGGAGCACAGGCGACATGAACCTGTCGAGGATTGGCCATCGGTTGCTGGGTTTGGCGGTGGCGGGCATGACTTTGGCGGCCACCGGGCCTGCTGTTGCGGAGCTCGGTCAGCCGAAGCCGTGGGAATACACGCTGCAGGAATCCGCGACCCCGGTGATGGACAACATCGTCTGGTTCCACAATTTTCTGCTGGTGCTGATTACCGTCATCACGCTGTTCGTGCTGGCGCTGCTGGTCATCGTGATCGTCAAGTTCAATGCGAAGAGCAACCCGGTCCCCTCGCGGACCACCCACAACACGCTGATCGAGGTGGCCTGGACGCTGATCCCGGTGTTGATCCTGGTTGCGGTCGCGGTGCCGTCGTTCCGCCTCCTGTTCCTGCAGCTCGATGTGCCGAAGGCCGATCTCACCGTTAAGGCGACCGGCAAGCAGTGGTACTGGAGCTATTCGTATCCGGATAACGGCAAGTTCGAATTCGATTCGCTGATGGCGCAGGACAAGAAGCCGCGCCTTCTGGCCGTCGACAACGAGATGGTGGTGCCGGTCAACAAGGTGATCCGGATCCAGACCACCGGCGCGGACGTGATCCACGCCTTCGCGGTTCCGGCCTTCGGAATCAAGATTGACTCCATCCCTGGCCGCCTCAACGAGACCTGGTTCAAGGCCACCAAGACCGGCATGTTCTACGGTCAGTGCTCGGAGCTGTGCGGCAAGGACCACGCCTTCATGCCGATCGCAGTGCGCGTGGTCTCTGACCAGGAATTCGCGGCCTGGGTCGAGACCGCAAAGAAGAAATATGCGACCAACCCGGGCAACACGTTTGCCTCGGCGGGCGCGGCCGCGCAGTAAGCGAAACGCTTTCCGGGGCGCGGTTTAGGGACAAGGGCGAGGGGACCGGCAGGGTCTCTCAAGGGACTGCAAGGCAGGATTTAACAAGATGGCAACTTCCGCAGCGACACATCACGATCACGCCCATGACGACCATGCGCACGCCAATCCGACGGGATGGCGGCGCTGGCTCTACTCGACCAACCACAAGGACATCGGCACGATGTACCTGGTGTTTGCGATCGTTGCAGGCTTCATCGGCGGCTTCCTCTCGATCATGATGCGTGTCGAGCTGATGTATCCGGGTGTGCAGATATTCTCCCAGACGGGCATGTTCAACGTGTTCGTGACGGCGCACGGCCTGATCATGGTGTTCTTCATGATCATGCCGGCCTTCATCGGCGGTTTCGGCAACTGGATGGTGCCGCTGATGATCGGTGCGCCCGACATGGCGTTCCCGCGCATGAACAACATCTCGTTCTGGCTGCTGCCGGCCTCCTTCTCGCTGCTGCTGCTCTCGACCTTCGTGGAGGGCGAGCCCGGCTCGCATGGCGTCGGCGCGGGCTGGACCGTCTATGTGCCGCTGTCCACCTCGGGCCATCCCGGACCGGCGGTCGACTTCGCGATCCTGTCGCTGCATCTCGCCGGCGCGTCGTCGATCCTCGGCGCCATCAACTTCATCACCACCATCTTCAACATGCGCGCGCCGGGCATGACCCTGCACAAGATGCCGCTGTTCGTGTGGTCGATCCTGGTGACGGTGTTCCTGCTGCTGCTGTCGCTGCCGGTGCTGGCGGGCGCCATCACGATGATGCTTACCGACCGCAATTTCGGCACCACCTTCTTCGCCCCCGAAGGCGGCGGCGACCCGGTGCTGTTCCAGCACCTGTTCTGGTTCTTCGGTCACCCGGAAGTGTACATCCTGATCCTGCCCGGCTTCGGCGTGGTCAGCCAGATCGTCTCCACCTTCTCGCGCAAGCCCGTGTTCGGCTATCTCGGCATGGCCTACGCCATGGTCGCGATCGGCGCGATCGGCTTCGTGGTGTGGGCGCACCACATGTACACCGTCGGCATGAACTCGGCGACGCAGGCTTATTTCGTCGCCGCCACCATGGTGATTGCGGTGCCGACCGGCGTGAAGATCTTCTCCTGGATCGCCACGATGTGGGGCGGCTCGATCGAGTTCCGGACGCCGATGGTCTGGGCGATCGGCTTCATCTTCCTGTTCACGGTCGGCGGCGTCACCGGCGTCGTGCTGTCGAACGCTGGCGTCGACCGTGCGCTGCATGAAACCTATTATGTGGTGGCGCACTTCCACTACACGATGTCGCTCGGCGCCACCTTCGGCATCTTCGCAGCCTGGTACTACTGGTTCCCGAAGATGTTCGGCTACATGTACAACGAGACGCTCGGCAAGGCGCACTTCTGGCTGACGTTCATCGGCGTCAATCTGGTCTTCTTCCCGCAGCACTTCCTCGGCCTGTCCGGCATGCCGCGCCGCTATGTCGACTATCCGGACGCTTTCGCGGGCTGGAACTACGTGTCGTCGGTCGGCTCCTACATCTCCGGCGTCGGTCTGCTGGTCTTCCTCTATTGCGTGATCGAGGCCTTCACGAAGAAGCGCGTCGCGGGCGACAATCCCTGGGGCGTGGGCGCCACCACGCTGGAGTGGACATTGTCGTCCCCGCCGCCCTTCCACCAGTTCGAAACGCTGCCGAAGGTGCAGTAACGGTAAGTCTCGCAGTGCGCCCCAGGGGCGCACTGCATTCCTTGGATCCAAACGAGAGCAGTCTTGTCGGTCGTCGATCACAACGCCATCGATCTCAGCCCCCGGATATCCGAGGCGGAGGTGGGCGACTATCTCGCGCTGCTGAAGCCGCGCGTGATGTCGCTCGTGGTGTTCACCGCGCTGGTCGGGCTGATGATCGCGCCGGTTCCGGTTCATCCCGTGCTGGCTTTCACCGCGATTCTCTGCATCGCGGTCGGCGCCGGAGCCTCGGGCGCGCTCAACATGGCCTACGAGGGCGACATCGACGCGTTGATGACGCGCACCGCCAACCGGCCGATCCCGCGCGGCCGCATCACCCCCGGCGAAGCCATGGTCTTCGGCCTCACGCTGGCGTTTTTCTCGGTGATGACGCTCGGCGTTCTCGTCAATTGGGTGGCGGGCAGCCTGCTCGCCTTCACCATTTTCTTCTATGTCGTCATCTACACCATCGTCCTGAAGCGCAGGACGGCGCAGAACATCGTGATCGGCGGCGCCGCCGGCGCTCTGCCGCCGGTGGTGGCCTGGGCCGCGGCGACCGGCTCGCTTTCGGTGGAGCCGCTGCTGCTGTTCGCCATCATCTTCTTCTGGACCCCGCCGCATTTCTGGGCGCTGGCGCTGTTCCGCAGCGACGACTATGCCCGCGCCGGCGTGCCGATGCTGCCCGTCGTCGCCGGTCCCGATGCGACACGGCTGCAGATCCTGCTCTACACCGTGGTGCTGGTGGCAGTGGCGCTCGCGCCCTGGCCGCTCGGCTATTTCAGCGCCGTCTATGGCGTGACCTCGCTGGGGCTGGGCGCCGGCATGCTGTGGCTCGCGACCAGCGTCTATCGTCTGCGCGAGGGCGTCGCCGCCGCGCGCGCCACGCGGAAGCTCTTTGCCTTCTCGATCCTTTATCTGTTCGCGCTGTTTGCGGTCCTCCTCGCAGAGGTCGTCTTCCGCGCCATTGCACCTTTGTTCCGGTAGGGGGCGCATGGGAACGCAATGGACGAGCAACGCAAGCCAGAAGGTATCGTCCTCACCGAGGCGCAGAAGCGCAGCCGTCGGCATCGTTCGATCGCGATTGCGCTCGCGCTCGGTATCCTCGTCGTGCTGTTCTTCGCAGTCACCATGGTCAAGGGGCCGACCGTTCTCGTGCGGCCGGTGTGAGTGACATGGAACGGCAGGCCAACCAGCAACAGATCGGCAAGCCGCGCCTCGGCCGCGACGCGCTGGTCGCGTCGATCTGCGGCTTCGTGGCGGTATTCATGGTCGGCGCGGCCTACGCCGCCGTGCCCTTCTACGACTGGTTCTGCCGCGTCACCGGCTTCAACGGAACCACCCAGGTCGCGACCTCCGCGCCCGCCGCCGGCCCGCTGGCGCGAAAGATCGCGGTGCGCTTCGACGCCAATGTGGGTCCCGGGCTGCCCTGGAAATTCGAGCCGGAGCAGACCGAGATCGAGATCCCGATCGGCCAGGTCACGACGGTGTTCTACACCGTCACCAACCAGTCGGCGCGCGCCACCGCGGGCCAGGCGGCCTACAACGTCGCGCCGCTGACGGTCGGGGCCTATTTCCAGAAGATCAACTGCTTCTGCTTCACCGAGCAGACCATGGCGCCGGGCGAAAAGCGCGCGATGCCGGTCGTGTTCTATGTCGATCCCGCGCTCGCAGGCGACGCCGAGAACGACGGGCTCAACTCCATCACGCTGTCCTACACCTTCTATCCCCTGCGCGATCCCTCGCCCAAGCCGCTCGCGGCCGGCGAGGGCGACAAGCGCAAGGGCAACCTTTGACGTTTTGACCGATACCGCGCCCGGCAGGGCGCGGCTCTAATGGGGAGACTGCAATGGCCGCACACGCCAAGCATCACGACTACCACCTCGTCGATCCGAGCCCGTGGCCGGTCGTAGGCTCGATCTCGGCCTTCATCATGGCCGTCGGCGCGATCGCCTGGATGCACAAGATGTTCGCGGCCGCGCCGATCGTGTTCGGCATCGGCACCGTGGGCGTGCTCTACACCATGGCGAGCTGGTGGGCCGACGTGATCAAGGAAGCCCAGCACAAGGGCGACCACACCCGCGTGGTGCAGATCAGCCACCGCTACGGCATGATCCTGTTCATCGCTTCCGAAGTGATGTTCTTCGTCGCCTGGTTCTGGGCCTACTTCAATGCGGCGCTGTTCCCGGCCGACGCCGTCCACGCCACCCGCGATGCGATCTTCGGCTGCGGCCCCGGCACCGCCGCGGGCGCCTGCAGCGTGCCCGGCACCTGGCCGCCGAAGGGCATCGAGACCTTCGATCCCTGGCACCTGCCGCTGCTCAACACGCTGCTGCTGCTCACCTCGGGCACCACGGTGACCTGGGCGCACCACGCGCTGCTCGAGAACGACCGCCAGGGCCTGAAATACGGCCTGATCCTCACCGTCGTGCTCGGTGCCCTCTTCACCTGCGTGCAGGCCTATGAGTACGCCCACGCCTCGTTCCATTTCTCCGGCAACGTCTACGGCGCGACCTTCTTCATGGCGACCGGCTTCCACGGCTTCCATGTGCTGGTCGGAACCATATTCCTGCTGGTCTGCCTGTTCCGCGCCTATGCCGGCCACTTCACGCCGAAGCAGCACCTCGGCTTCGAGTTCGCCGCCTGGTACTGGCACTTCGTCGACGTGGTCTGGCTGTTCCTGTTCATCTGCATCTATGTGTGGGGCCGCGGCGCCGAAGTCGCCGGCGCCGCCGCGCACTGATTGCGGATGCTGTGCTAGAAAGGGGCGGCCGCAGGGCCGCCCTTTTGCTTTGGACGAGAAGCCATGAACCAATCGCCCCCCACCCTGACCGAAAGCGCGTTGCGCGGCATCGCCTGCAAGTGCCCGCGCTGCGGCAAGGGCAAGGTCTATTCCGGCTTCCTGACGCTGCGGCCCGCTTGCGACTCCTGCGGCCTCGATTACGCCTTCATGGATTCCGGCGATGGTCCCGCCATCTTCATGATCATGATTGCCGGCGCGATCGTGGTCGGCGCCGCGCTGATCGTCGAAATCAAGTACCAGCCGCCGTTCTGGCTGCACGCGGTGCTGTGGCTGCCGCTGATACTGGCGACGACGCTGTTGCCGCTGCGCTCGATGAAGTCGCTGCTGATCGCGCTGCAGTACCATCACAAGGCGGCGCCCGGCAGGCTGATCGATCGCGCGCCGAAATGAATGCACGGCGCCTCGGGTTCAGCCTCTTCACCCTGGCAATGGTCGCGGTGCTGATTGGGCTGGGGCTCTGGCAATTGCAGCGCCGTGCCGAAAAGCACGCGCTGATCGCCGCGCTGGATCAGCGGCTTGCCATGGCGCCGGTCGCGCTGCCGCCTTCCTCGCAATGGAAGGCCTTGCGGGCGGGCACCGACGAATTCCGCCGTGTCCGCCTTACCGCCGTCAGGCTCGACCTCGCGTCGGGCGGAAAGGTCTACAGCTCCGGCTCGGCCGTGCGCGACGACATTTCCGGGCCGGGCAAGTGGCAATTCGTGCCGGCGCAGCTCGAAGGCGGCGAGGTCGTCGCCGTCAACATCGGCTTTGCGCCGGATCCGCCGCCGAACACGCCCGCCGGCGAGGTGCGCAACCAGAAAATCGTGATCCGGTATCCGCTGCAGCTGACGGGCTATCTCCGCTTTCCCGAGCCCGCCGGCACGTTCACCCCCGCCGGCAATGTCGGCCAGCGGCTGTGGTTCATCCGCGACCATCCGGCGATGGCCCGCGCGCTCGGCTGGGACCGCGAGGGCGGGACGGTTGCGCCGTTCTATGTCGACCTCGAAAGCCCGGCGTTGATCGACGGCGTGAAGCCCGGACCGCTCCGCGTCCGGCTGAAGGACGATCATCTGCAATACGCCATCACATGGTTTGGCCTCGCCGCCGTGATGCTGATCGCGTTCGGCTTCTGGCTGCGCACCCAGCGGAGGGCTTGAGCCAACGCGCATCCACCGTTCGTGGCTGGAAGCTTCTCGAGCTTTGGACTTGGCAAGGCAACCGTGGCGGTGCGGGAAAGCCCTGGCCATGTCGCTTCTCCGGAGATATAACCGGACATATCTGCGAGAGCTGAGAAAACGACTGATGGCGAGCAAGTCCCAGCGCAAGGCAACCCGTACCCACCGTCGTCGCGCAGCGGCGCGGGGGTTCGTGCGGGTTGAGGTTCAGGCGCCCAGGCAGGACGTCGGTCTCATTCGGGCCTTGGCCGAAACGCTGCGCGGCAAAGACAAGAAGGCCGAGGAAGCGCGATCCACGCTCAACAAGGTCTTGACGCACCCCGAGATGACAACGGCCTTCGATGTCTTTGGCTCGGAGCTTCCGGATGAGTTCTTTGCAGGCGTCTTTGACGAGCCGCGTCAAAGAGGCTGGCGCAAGGTCGATCTTTGAAGTTCCTGCTCGACACGAACGTCATTTCCGAGATCCGAAAGCGTGATCGCGCTCATCCCAACGTCGCCCGGTGGGTCGCACGCACGCCGGTCACGGAGATCGGAACGAGCGTCCTGGTCGTCGCGGAAATTCGTCATGGCATCGAGCTGAAGCGGCAAAGCGACCCGGAGCAGGCAAGATCTCTCGATCGATGGTTCTCGCAGATGCGGGTCCGGCTCGGAGATCGCGTTCTACCCATCGATGAGCCGATTGCGGCAGCCTGGGCCTTGATGGGAATTCCCGATCCGTTGCCTCTGATCGATGGACTCCTCGCAGCGACCGCCAAGGTGCACGGACTGACGCTGGTGACCCGCAACGTCGCAGATATCGCCGCTAGCGGCGTGTCGCTGCTCGATCCGTTCTCCGCACCCTGAAGGTCCCGGCTCCCGCGCCTTCACCAGCTCATCGGCCAGAAGCCTCGCGATCCGAATGTCTCGTTCCGGGATGCGGACGCCTCGCGTCTGGGCGGCGCGAACCAATCGTTTCTGTACCCGAACGTCTCCGGTCCCGCGACTTGGTTCGACGGCGTGCGCTTCTTGGCGCCGCGGACCGGCGGCTTCGCGGGCCTCGCCGGTTCGGCGGCCTTGGGCGGCGGCGGCTCGGTCGCCATCGCATAGGCCTCGCGGGCGGCCTTGCCGGGACGCTGCGGGGCGGGCGCCGCCGTCGTCATTGTCGCCGCCGGCGGAACGATGGTTGGCAGCGTGGTGTCGATCACGACGGGCTTCGGCCATCTGTGCGCCGATTGAATCCGGATGGTGGGGGGCTCTACCGCGGAGCGCGCCGCTCCGGCGCCCGGCTGCGGCAGGTACCAGTTGGCGACGAACAGCAGCGCCAGCAGCACGCTGCCGATATAAAAGAAGTAGCGGCCGATTGGCATGGACGGACGTGCCTTGGTACATGGGTCCGGAGGCGAACGTTCGCCAACGGCGATGGTTCCTCGAAGACATCGTGCCGCCGCGCGGGGGAACCTTTCGCTGCGCCAATGGCCATTGCGGTATCCGCGATCGGCGGCAGCGCAGTGGCGGCCGAGTTCTATGTCGTGCGCGACGCGACTACCAAGAAGTGCACGATTGTCGACACCAGGCCGACGACGTCGACCGTGACCATCGTCGACAACGGCGCCTTCAAGACCCAGACCGAAGCCGAAACCGACATGAAGATCATGAAGGCCTGCACGAGCAACTGAGGAGGAGAGGGGAGGGCTGCGGCCCGCCGCAGCCCTTCTTGCTGCCCGCGTCGCCCGCGATCCATCCGCTGACGGCTCAGGCGCTCCCCGCCGCCGTCCGCGACCAATGCAGCGCCAGCGGGCCGAGCAGGATGCCAAGCGCGAGCACCGCAAAGGCCGCCGTCCAGGCCGAAGCGCTGGCAGGTCCTCCCGCGGCGTCGAGCGCCACGCCGACCGCCCAGGCGCCGAGCGCGGACAGGCTGAAGCCGACGGTGGAGTGCAGCGCCATGGTCGCACCGCGGTTTGCGGGATCTGCGGCCATGGTCATTCCCGAGGTCAGTGCGCCGGAATCGGCCGGCACGGTCAGCGCGTAGAGCAGCAGCAGCGGGATCAGCACCCACGGCGACTGGTCCGACAGCAGTCCGATCGAGAGTGCCACCGCGCCCGAGGCGAACATGACGGCGGTTATGGCGCGATGCCGCCCGAGTTTCAGCGCCAGCTCATTGCCGAGGATGCTCGCGGGCATCGCCAGGATGGAGAACACGAAGCTGACGATCAGCGGCGTCAGCACGGTTTGGTGCTTTGCGACCACGAAGGTCCAGAACGCCACGATCCAGGTCCGGATGCCATAGAGCTCGAAGCAATGTGCGCCGTAGCCCAGCACGAAACCCATCGCGCTGGTGTTGCGCACCACCGGCGCGAAGTTCAAAAGGCGTCCCGCCGAGGGCTTGGGTTCGACCGGCTGCAACAGCACGCTCGCCGTCAGCATCACCAGCGGGCCGATCGCGGTGATGAAGAAGGCGGCGCGCCAGCCGAGGTGTTCCGCCACGAGCTGTCCGACCAGGAACGACAGCCCGACGCCGAGCGAGAAGCTCGACGTGTAGAGCGTCACCGCGCGCGAGGAGTCGCCGGGCGCAAGGCGGTCGGTCAGCGCCTTCAGCCCGGGCATGTAGGCCCCCGCAAATCCGATGCCGGCAATGGCGTTGCACAGCGCGCCCGACCACGGCCCGGCGGCGAACAGGCCGAACAGCGCGGTGCCGAACGCGCTCAGCGCCGATCCTGCGATCAAGATCCTGCGCGCGTCGATCCGGTCGGTGAGCGTCGCCAGCAGCGGCACCGCCAGCATGTAGCCGGCGGCCCCCGAGCCGGACAAAAGTCCGGCCTGCGCGCCGGACAAATGCCATTCCGGGATCAGGAAGCCGGCCAGTATCGCAGGCACGACGACATGCGGCAGCAGGCTGCCCAGTTGCCCCAGGCACATCGCGACGATGACGGCTTTACCTTCCAGCCTGATGTTGTCACCCGCCCCGATCGGGATGCGCTAGCCGCACCCGCAACCGGCCTTTCCTTGCTGCTTGGCTTTTGCATCGTCTGCGCAGCAGGCGTCAACATCGGCCGGCGCCGGTCCGCCGCAGCACGCGCTTGCGCCGGGAGCGGCCGAGCGGGTGCAGACGCCGGTCTCCGGCAGCACCAGCTCGACGCGCTCGGCAGCCTCGCGGTCGCCGGCGATATCGGCTGCAATCGAGCGCACCTGCTCATAGCCCGTGAGCATCAGGAAGGTCGGCGCGCGGCCATAGGACTTCATGCCCGCGAAATAGAAGCCCGGCTCGGGCTGCGCCAGCTCGCGCGCGCCGTGCGGCCGCACCGTGCCGCAGCTGTGCAAATTGGGGTCGATCAGCGGCGCCAGCGGCACCGGGCTCTCGACGACGGGATCGAGCTCGATGCGCAGCTCGCGCAGGAAATCGAACTCGGGCCGAAAGCCCGTGGCGACGATCAGCTCGTCAACCGTGACCTGGCGGGCGCCGGCGTCGGCGCCGACGATGAGGCCTTTGCCGTCGAGCGCGATATGGGAGACGCGAAACTCCCGCTCCAGCCTGACCTTGCCGTCGGCGACGAGACGCGCGAACGCGCTGCCCAGCTCGCCGCGCGCGACCAGCTTGTCGTTGGCGCCGCCGCCGAACGCCTTGGCGGGATCGCTGCCGCGGAGCAGCCAGACCGGCCGCGTCTTCGGCGCCTGTTCGGCCAGCCGGGCCAGGTCGATCAGCGTGCCGATGGCGGAATGTCCCGCACCGAGCACGGCAACCGTCTTGCCGGCATAGCGGGTGCGCTCCTTGCCGAGCACGTCGGGCATGCCGTAGGCGATACGGCTCCTCGCCGGTCGTTCTCCGATGGCGGGAAGGCCGTTGGCGCCGGCGGGATTGGGCGAATGCCACGTGCCGGAAACGTCGATCACGGCATCGGCGCGCATGACCTCCGGTCCTTTGCCGTTCTGATACCTGATCTCGAAGGGCGCGCTTTCGCGGTCCTTGCTCTTCAGCTTGTCGAAGCCGGCGCGGCTGATCTCGGTAACGCGGCTCGAGGTCCTGATGTGCCCGGCGAGCGCCGTCTTGGTCGCCAGCGGCTCGAGATAATGCTCCACCAGCTCCGCCCCGGTGGGATATTGCTGCGGGTCCGGCGAATTCCAGCCCGTGGTCCGAAGCAGCCGCTCGGCCGCACGATCGATATTGTATTCCCAGGGCGAGAACAGCTGCACATGGCTCCAATGGCGGACCGCGCTTGCAACGCTGTCGCCGGCTTCCAGAACGATCGGCTTCATGCCGCGCTCGAGAACATGGGCGGCGGCGGCAAGTCCGACCGGGCCGGCTCCGACGATCGCGACGGTCTTCGGGGTAGTCATGTCAACTTCTCCCACGGGTTGTCGAAGGTCGAAGCGCGGCGGGGTCGCGCCGCGCTTGCACCGGGTTTGCGCCGTCTAGCCGCAGCAGCCGCCGGTAGGGGCCGCCTTGCCGGGCTTGGTCGCCCGGATGAAGGCGCTCATGAATTTGCCGTCGACATCGTTTGCGACGGCATCGATGTCGATGCCCTTGGCGGCCAGCAACTCGCGGGCGTCGTCGATCCGATAGATGCGGGTCGGCTCGACGCCGGCCTGCTCGAACCCGGCTGCCGTCAGCTTCGCCCGGTAGTCGTTCTCGTCGAGCGCGCCGGCGATGCAGCCGACCCAGAGCAGCATGTCGTGCCGCAACTGTTCGGGAATTTTCCCGCGGGTGACCACGTCGGACACCGCAAAGCGGCCGCCGGGCCTCAGCACCCGGAACGCCTCGCGGATCACCTGGTCCTTGTCGGCGGAAAGGTTGATGACGCAGTTGGAGATGATTACGTCGACGGAGTTGTCGGGCAGGGGGATGTGCTCGATCTCTCCCTTGAGGAATTCGACGTTGTCGGCGCCGGCCTTCTTCTGGTTCTCGCGCGCCAGCGCCAGCATCTCGTCGGTCATGTCGAGGCCGTAGGCCTTGCCCGTCGGGCCGACGCGCCGCGCGGACAGCAGCACGTCGATGCCGCCGCCGGAGCCGAGATCGAGCACCGTTTCGCCCGGCTTCAATTCGGCAAGCGCCGTCGGGTTGCCGCAGCCGAGCGAAGCCAGCACCGCGGTTTCCGGCAGCGCGCCGGTTTCCTGGTCGGAATAGAGGTTCGATGTGATGGGGTCGGACGGCCGCGCGCCGCAACACGAGGCCGCGCGCACCGCGGCCTGGCCGTACTTCTCGCGGACAGCTTCCTTGATGTCGGTCATTTCAGGTCTCCTCTCAGTTAAACGATCCTGCTAGAATTATCGAAATTCAAGGCACGGCAAGACGAGGCACGGCAAAATCACGCCGCGCTCCTGGCGTCCCCGCTTTCGGCAGACTCGCAGCAGCACTCGGCAACCATGAAGTCCAGCAGCTCGCGCATCACGCCGTAGTTGGCGTGGCAGACCAGCGTGGTCCCCTCGCGCACCTGCGTCACCAGGCCGACCGTCACCAGCGCCTTGATGTGATGGGAGAGGGTGGAAGCCGCGATCTTCAGCTTGTCCTGCAGGCGCCCGACCGGCATGCCGGCGCCGCCGGCGCGGATCAGCGCGCGATAGATTTTCAGCCTCGTCGGATTGCCGAGGGCTTCGAGATGGGTGGCGGCGTCATCGAGTTTCATGACGGAAACATAGGCCGGGTCGCTCCCGTTGTCAACGGTATTTCTAGAATTATCGAAATACGGGAAGCGGGTTTCGCCGGACTCAACCCATAGCGTGGCCCGAGGCGCCTATGGCACGAGCGCCCGGTAGGCCTCGCGGACAGCCTTGAAGCGCTCGAACGGAAACTTGATCGGCACGCCTTCCATGGCCGCGGCGAACATCTCCAGATGCGCGTGCCATCCGGCGCAGGTTCGAGCGATGTCTTCGTCGTCGGGGATTCCAACCGTCAACGAGAGCCGCGTGCCGCCCGGGGTGGCAACGGCTTCCCATCGAAGGGGCCGATCGGGCTCGCCCGGGCTGCTCCACGAGTACTCGATCAGTCGAGGTGGATCCACTTCCGTGACGATGCTTTCGACGTTCGTGCCGCTCTCGGGAAAACTGAGCTTCGCGGCGCCGCCCTTGCTCAACGAAAGATCGCCGGGCGCGAGCCATTGCGGCAGCAGGCTCGAATCCGTCAGCATTCTCCAGACGGCTTCCTGATCGTGCTCGAGCGTGCGCACGATCCGGGCCTCAAAACGGTTGCCGACATGTACGATCGTGCCGAGTTCGCTTGCTTCCATGGTCCTTGCCCTGGGGAGAGATTGCTCAATCTACGCTGCTCCCGCCGCCGGAAATTTGATCCGCCGCAAACGCCAGGTCGTGCATGCTCGTGTGCGCAGCTCCCGCCAGTCATGCACTCACGTACAGCATGAGGCCGTGTCGCCGTCACCCGAGCGCGCCGCTTGAATCGGCGGGCATGGCACTGAGCCGTAAGAGCAAAACACGCAACAATCGCCCGCCTTCGGCTTCAGCCTCGCTCCGCAGCCGGTGCATTCATAGTAGAACCGGCAGGCGTCGGTAGCCATGGTTTCCAATCTTGCGGTGGCGCAGTGCGGACAGGTGATGGTCGATTGAAGCAGCATCGGATCAATTCTTGGGCGTCGACGGATAGCCGGCATTGTTGGTCGCGGATGTGAGTTGGTCAACATTCGGATTGACGGCCTTCTATATTTCGACATATCTGGATATATGGAAACAGAACCTGCCATCCTCGCGCTGGCCGCGCTGGCGCAATCCACCCGGCTCGACGTCTTCCGGCTGCTTGTGCGACACGAGCCCGAGGGGCTTCCGGCCGGGGAGATCGCCGTGGCCCTGGCCGTCCCGCAGAACACGATGTCGGCGCATCTGGCCGTGCTGTCGCGGGCCGGGCTCGTCACCGCACGCCGCACCGGCCGTTCGATCGTCTACCGCACCGATCTCTCCCGCTTTCAGGCCGTGATGGCGTTTCTGGTCAACGACTGCTGCGACGGCCGCCCGGAAATCTGCGCGCCGCTGATCGAAAGCATCTCGCCCTGTTGTCCACCGAAACGGAGGAGGAAAGCCAATGTCCGATCGCACGTTTAACGTCATGTTCCTCTGCACCGGAAACACGGCCCGTTCGATCCTTGCCGAGTCGATCCTGCGCAAGGAGGGGCGCGGACGCTTCAACGCGTTCTCTGCCGGCAGCCAGCCGAAGGGCATGGTGAACCCGTTCGCCATCAAGGTGCTCGCCGAGATGGACTATCCGGTCGACGGCCTGCATTCGAAGAGCTGGCAGGAATTCGCCCACGAGGGCGCGCCGGCGATGGATTTCGTCTTCACGGTTTGCGACAACGCCGCCGGTGAAGCCTGTCCGATCTGGCCAGGCCAGCCCATGACCGCACATTGGGGAATCGAGGATCCCGCTGCGGTCGAAGGCACGGACCTGCAGAAAGAGGCGGCGTTCATCCAAGCTTTCCGTTACGTGAAGAACCGCATTACCGCGTTCACCAGCCTGCCATTCGCCAGCATCGACCGCCTGTCGCTCGGTACGCGGCTACGCGACATTGGCCGTCTGGAGGGCGCGACGGTTGGGCAGGGGAAGGCAAGCTGATGGGCGAGTTTGACCTGACGCGCCGGCTGGCTGCGGAGGCGCTGGGCACGGCCCTGCTGGTGGCGACCGTCGTCGGCTCGGGAATCATGGCGGAGACCCTGAGCAAGGACGTCGGGCTGCAACTGCTCGGCAACACGCTGCCGACCGGCGCCATTCTCGTCGTGCTCATCGCCATCCTGGGGCCGATCTCGGGCGCGCATTTCAATCCGGCGGTCTCGCTGGTGATGGCGTTGAAGGGCGACATGCCGGGCTCCGAAGCAGCGCGCTACGTCGCCGTGCAGATCCTCGGCGGCATCGCCGGCACCGCGCTCGCGCATGCCATGTT
The DNA here is from genome assembly GCF_052389815.1 of Bradyrhizobium sp. Classification (GTDB taxonomy): domain Bacteria; phylum Pseudomonadota; class Alphaproteobacteria; order Rhizobiales; family Xanthobacteraceae; genus Bradyrhizobium. Next base: position 28,037 of record NZ_JBQTHN010000134.1, read on the forward strand.
CGGCCTGCCGCTGTTCGAATTCTCCATGAAGGTGAGGACCGGCAGCCCGCAATGGCTGGCCGAGGCCGTCGCAGCGTTCGGACTGGTCGCCACCATCCTGGCCGGCATCCGCTTCAACCGCCCGGCCGTGCCCTGGCTGGTCGGTCTCTACATCACCGCGGCCTACTGGTTCACGGCATCGACCTCGTTCGCCAATCCTGCCGTGGCGATTGCGCGCTCCCTGACCAACACGTTCTCGGGCATCCGGCCCATCGATCTTCCGGGCTTTATCGCCAGCGAGCTTGCCGGTGCGGTGATCGGATTGATGCTGATGAACTGGCTGCTGCGCGGGGCGCAAGGCGCCAAGATGACAAAGAAGGCAACGCCGGAAACATTGTGACCGGCGAGGCTGTGGTATATCCGACACGGGCGGGCAAATCAGTTCGGTTTGCCGGAATCGTGTCAAGCCCCTAAATCAAAAATATTTCTCTTTACCGGAATTACGATTTACGGTATAACCTCGCCCAGCCCGTGCCACCGTGAGGGACGTTTCGCGATCGTCACGAAACGTGGTGCGGGTTGCGATGGGCCGCTTGCTGCGTCAGGTGCTTGCACCGGGCGAAACGCAGCGGCGGACGGTGAAGTCGTGT
>NZ_JBQTHN010000135.1:0-16887 GCF_052389815.1 Bradyrhizobium sp.
GCGTTTCGCCCGGTGCAAGCACCTGACGCAGCAAGCGGCCCATCGCAACCCGCACCACGTTTCGTGACGATCGCGAAACGTCCCTCACGGTGGCACGGGCTGGGGAGACGTATAGTTCTGATTTGCGGAATAGTCAATAGCGATATTTACGATTCTACGAATGCACGGCATATTTTTCCGAATCTTGCTGAAATCGTTCGGAAAAACGCCGCCTGCGATGGCAGCCCCCATCGGGAACCGGGCTGCCCTATTTGCGTTGAGGGAGCAATCGCCGCCCAGGGGGATCACATGTCGGAACCCGAGACAGCCCGGAAGATGTCCGGTCCAGCCTATCTGGGCTCCGTCGCCGAGAGGCGAGCGGCGGCCGCGCTGCGGTAGCCGCCGGGCACCGTCGCCTGGTCTTGCTCGAAGCGGGGATTACGCTTCGCTGATCCGCCCTGCCTGCTCCTAGCCACCGGCTCCGCTGGCGACGGCGACGAAGCCGGCCGCGTTGAACACGCCGTGAATCGCGATCCCGACCGCGTGTTTCCTCGCCGCTGCACGATCCAGGGCAACAGCAACGTGATCGGCAGCAGCGTCACCAGGATCGGCCAGCCGAAACTCCAGTGAAATAGACACCACAGGATTCCGTGCCGCGGCGACAAAGCCACAAAGGCGACAAAGCCACAAAGGAGCAACAACATGACCCGACACCGTCCCGAGGAACTATCTTCCAAGTTGATCGATTGGGGTCCCTTCGTGATCATGGGCAACACGGTGCCGCCCCGGGATCCTGAGGATGACGAAGAAGACGAGGAAAACGAGAACGAAGACGAGGACGACGAGCCCCCGGTCGTACGCGAGCCGGACGAAGACTGATCGTCGATTAATTCAGGGAGCGGCGGATTACACCTTCGGCTAATCCGCCCTGCTTGTTTACGTGCCCGCTCCGCTGGCCACGGCGATAAAGCCGGCAGCGTTGAACACGCCGTGGATGACGATGCCGACGGATGTGTTGCGCCGCCGCTGCACGATCCAGGGCAGGAAGAGCGTGATCGGTAGCAACGTCACCAGGATCGGCCAGCCGAAACTCCAGTGAAACAGACACCACAGGACTCCGTTCGGCAGCCAGGCGATGCCGCCCAACCCCGCTTCCTGACGCGGCAGGAGGTAGCCGCGCCAGCACAGTTCTTCACCGAGGATGTTGCTGACGAACAGTGGAAGCCATGCCGCAAATACCCAGCCATGCCAGCCCGGAGGCTGCTGCAGGAACCAGGGCGACGGGCGGAAATCCGGGTCGATCGAACGCGCCAGTCCGAGGATGGCAGCAGTGGCGATCGCAATGGCGAAAAGGCCGCCAACGGTCCACATGACGTCGCCACGATTCAGCGCGTGCAACCTCAGCCGCCTCCTCAGCGAGCCCAGGTCGGGCTTTGCGAGTTCTCGCCGGGCCATCAGGCAGCCGAATATCAGGATGGGAATGAGCACGAAAGCGGTGCCGCTCACGTACCAGCCGACGATCGGCGTTATGCCGAACGCATCGCGCAGCCAGGGAATGACGGCCGTTGTCGTCAGCCACAACAGCACGGAGAATGCGCCGAACATGACGGCCGATGTAGCGAGCCAGATCGGTGGCGGCCGCGTTTCCGTGAAAGGTCGCATCAGGAGAATCCAGTGAGGCCTGCGCGCGGGGATCGCGCGACATGCAAGGGCAGCCAGGCAATACAGGCGACGGCTCTGTATCTCATCATGATACAATGCACTTGCCGTATGTATCAACTCGTGATACATACGTTTCGTGATCAGGAGCTTCAAGAACGGGTTCACGGAGGATGCCTTCAACGGCAAAGCAGGGAAAGGCTTTCCGTCGAGTCTGCTGAAAGTCACCCGTCGCAAGCTTCAGTATCTGAACGCGGCCGTATCGCTGGACGACCTCCGCTCGCCCCCGGCTAACCGTCTGGAAGCCCTGAAGGGCGATCGAGCCGGACAACATTCGATCCGCGTCAACGACCAATTCCGCATTTGCTTCGTTTGGACGAAGGAAGGTCCGGAGAACGTCGAATTCGTTGACTATCACTAACCGTTCATCGAGGCGGGATGTTCCTGCCCGGACCCAAGGAGGTCGCATATGGCAAAGACACTGCCTCCCATGCATCCCGGCGAAGTCCTGCGGGAGGAATTCCTGGTACCGCTGAATATTTCCGCGGGATCGCTCGCCAGGATTTGCGGCGTGCCTCGCACCCGTATCGAGCGGCTGGCGAGCGAGGAAACCGGTGTTACGGCCGATACGGCGCTTCGTCTTGGCAAGGCGCTCAATACCTCGCCCCAGCTGTGGCTCAATCTGCAGAACGCCTATGACATGCAGATGGCCGAGCGCTCGATCGGGAAGTCTCTTTCGAAGATCAAGTCTGTTGCCGACGCAACTTGAGAAGCCGCAGCACGAATCGGCCAGCCGATCCCACGACGCGGCACCATCAAAGCGGCGGACCAAAGCGTGACGAGATTAGGTTGAGCTGAAGCGGCATCGGGATTCACCTCTCCCTTGGGAGAGGCGTAGGCCGCTGTCCCGGCGGCCGTTCTTGAGAGACGCCGAAGCGTAGCTTCGGCTACGGCGCAGGGCCGGGTGAGGGGTTATGGTCCCTCGCGAGAGCGGCGCCCCTCACCCGATTTGCACCGGACGATGCTGCGCATCGCCGGGAGCAAATCGACCTCTCCCAAGGAGAGGTGAACCGAGCCCGCCGTACGGTCGATTCAACCAACCACCATCGCGGACTAGATTTCGCCAGTCCACCCTGCGGTACGGCTACAGCATCTTCCTCTCGTTCAATCCGCTCTGCCAGGTCGATGGCTGGGTGCCGAAGCCGCGCTTGGCGCGGGTGCCGAGCCAGTAGCCGAATTGCGGCGGCACGTTGCGGAACGGGCCTTCGACCCCGAGTTTGAGCGCGGCGTCCATCGGCCAGTTCGGGTTGTTGAGGATTTCGCGGCCGACGGCGATCAGGTCGGCCTGCCCGGCGCGCAGGATGTCTTCGGCCTGGTCGCCGTGGATGATCAGGCCGACCGCCATGGTCATGATGCCGGCGTGGGTTCTGACGTATTCCGACAGCGGCACCTGGTAGCTGTACTTGATCTCCCTGCCGAGGATCGGGGCCGTGTCGGTGATGCCGCCGGAGGAACAGTCGATGACGTCGACGCCCCTGGCCTTGAGAATCTTCGCCAGCCGCACGCTCTGCTCCGGGCCCCAGCCGGCATTGTCCTCGACCGACAGGCGCACGAACAGCGGCTTTTCGTCGGGCCAATGCGTCCGCACGGCTTCCGTGACTTCGGTAATGAAGCGCATGCGGTTCTGCTCGGAGCCGCCATATTCGTCGCTGCGCTGGTTGGATCTTTCGGAGAGGAACTCGTGCATGAGGTAGCCGTGCGCGCCGTGCAGCTCCAGCACCTCGAAACCGGCTTGATGCGCGCGCCGCGCGGCGTTGCCCCAGGCCTGCACGAGGTCCTTCACCTCGTTCCGCTCCAGTGCGCGCGGCACCGGCCATCTCTCGCTATGGGGAACCGCGCTCGGCGCGACCGGCGTCCACTCGTCCCAGTCGTCGATGTCGCTCGTGCGCGTCAGCGGCCTGTCGCCTTCCCATGGCCGCGTGGCGCGCGCCTTGCGGCCGGAATGGCCGAGCTGGATGCCGGCGACTGAATTCTGCTGCTTGATGAACTTGACGAGACGGCCGAGCGGCTCGACGAACCTGTCGTCCCAGATGCCGAGATCGCCGACCGTGCCGCAGCCGCGGCGCTCCACCTTGGTGGACTCGACGATCACGAGCCCTGCGCCGCCGGCCGCGAATTTTCCCGCATTCATCAAATGCCAGTCGGTCGGAAAGCCCTTGATCGCGGAATACTGGTGCATCGGCGGCACTACGATGCGGTTCTTCAGCGTCAGGCCGCGGATCGTCATCGGTGAGAACAACAGCGTGCCCGACATCGGCGATTCCCCTGACTTCTCAAGGGCCGTCGTTTCCCGGGCCCGTTTCCCAACGCAAACGATAGCCGTCACGCCTGTCGCGGCAAGTCCGGATCGTTGCATGGCGGCCGCGATTTTCGTACACCACCGCCGAAATGACACCGCCCTCCCTTTCGCCCGGTTCCGCCGACGTGCTGCTGTTCGATCTCGGCCGCGTCGTGCTGGATATCGATTTCGGCCGCGTGATGCGCATCTGGGCCGACCACGCCGGCTGTCAGCCCGCCGACCTCGCCGCGCGCTTCGTGGTCAACGACAGTTTCAGGCATCACGAGACCGGCCATATCGACGATGCCGCCTTCTTCCAGGCGTTGCGGCATTCGCTTCGTATCGGCATTTCGGACGCGCAGTTTCTGGAAGGGTGGAACGCGATCTTCACCGGCGAAATGCCGGGCATCGCGCCGCTCCTGGCGCGCGCCGCGGCGAAGCTGCCGCTCTATGCCTTCTCCAACACCAACCCGCCGCACGTCGCGCATTTCTCGCAAGTCTACGCGGACGTGCTCGGCCATTTCAGGGAAATATATCTCTCCTCCAGCATCGGGCTGCGCAAACCCGAGATCGAGGCCTTCAACCACGTCGTCGGCGCCATCGGCGTGCCGGCCCGGCGCATTGTGTTCTTCGACGATTCCGCGGAAAATATTGCGGGCGCTCAAGCCAGCGGCCTTGCGGCCGTGCATGTAAGATCCTCCGACGACGTGGCGCGTGCGCTTGCCGCGCTCGGAATCTAGGAGCTTTCCAATCCAGGAGGTTTCGCCGTGGCCCTGATGCCGGTGACCGATGCGCTTGCGGCGATTCTCGAGGGAGCAAAGCCGTTGGGCGAGGAGATCGTTGCGCTCGATACCGCCTTTCACCGCACGCTGGCGCGCGACGTCGCGGCAAAGCGCACCCAGCCGCCGGAAGCCATGTCGGCCATGGACGGCTATGCCGTGCGCGCGGCGGATGCGGCCGATATCTCGGCGCGGCTGAAGGTGATCGGCGAGGTCGCCGCCGGCCGGCCGTTCGGCCGCACGGTCGGTGCCGGGGAAGCGGCGCGCATCTTCACCGGCGGCGTCATTCCCGACGGCGCCGATGCCGTCATCATCCAGGAAGACACCAGGGTCGAGGGCGATGTCCTCGCCATCACGGAAGCCGCGGTGAAGGGCCGGCATATCCGCCAGGCCGGCGTGGATTTCCGCGAGGGCGACGTGATGCTGAGGCACGGAACCCGCCTGTCCGACCGCGACCTGTCGCTGGCGGCCGCCATGAACTATCCGGAACTTGCCGTCCACCGCCGCCCCAGGGTGGCGGTGCTTGCCACCGGCGACGAGCTGGTGATGCCCGGCACGACGCCCGGCCCCGGCCAGATCGTCTATTCCAATGGCTATGCGCTGCGGGCCCTCGCCCGCGCCGAGGGCGCCGATACCATCGACCTCGGGGTGGCCGCCGACACCGTCGCCGATACCACCGCCGGCATCCGCCGCGCCCGGGTGGCCGGCGCCGACGTGCTGGTGACGACCGGCGGGGCCTCGGTCGGCGACCACGACCTCGTCAAGCGCTCGCTGGAGGCCGAGGGCATCGCCATGGCGTTCTGGCGGATTGCGATGCGGCCGGGCAAGCCGATGATGCACGGCCACCTCGGGGCGATGCGGGTGATCGGACTGCCGGGCAATCCCGTCTCGTCTTACGTCTGCGCCTTCCTGTTCCTGGTGCCGTTGATTCGCGCGCTGTCGGGCCGCCGCGACATCCGTCATGTCCGCGAGCCGGCGCTGCTGGGGCGCGACGTCGCCGCCAACGACCAGCGCGAAGATTATCTGCGCGCGCATCTGGAGCGACGGGATAGCGGCGAATGGATCGCCACGCCCGTCAGTCAGCAGGACAGTTCCCTTTTGGGAAAACTCGCTGCGGCACAGGGATTAGTGGTGCGTCCGCCGCTTTCGCCGGCGGCGAAGGCCGGCGCGCAGGTAGACATCCTGCGGCTGCCGGATTGAACGGCCGATTCGCATCGCCTGACAAAAGCTCATCGCCTTCACCCAAAATTAAGTAGTTGCGGAACACATATCGAACATATAGTGTCCGTTCATGATTTGTTTCGAGCGGTGGTGTTTGAAAGCGCCCTGCACGAGTCTCGGATTGAGAGAGTCTCGGCTTGAGAAAAGTCTCGCCACCGGGAGTCTCGAATTGAACGACGCGCTACCAACTGGGGATTGCCCGCGATGCTTACGCGCAAACAGTATGAACTTCTGCGTTTCATCAACGAGAGGCTGAAGGAGGCCGGCGTGCCGCCATCCTTCGACGAGATGAAGGACGCGCTCGACCTGCGCTCGAAGTCCGGCATTCACCGGTTGATCACGGCGCTCGAGGAACGCGGCTTCATCCGCCGCCTGCCCAACCGCGCCCGCGCCATCGAGGTGATCAAGCTGCCGGAGATCGCCGCCAGCGGCAACAGCCGCCGCGGTTTCACGCCCAGCGTCATCGAAGGCACGCTCGGCCGGCGCTCGGGCGCTGCGGCTTCCGCCGAAGAAAGCGGCGAGCGTCCGGTGCAGGTGCCGGTGATGGGCCGCATCGCCGCCGGCACGCCGATCGAGGCGTTGCAGACCCGCAGCCACACCATCAGCGTGCCGCCGGACATGCTCGGCGCCGGCGAGCACTACGCGCTCGAGGTGCGCGGCGATTCCATGGTGGATGCCGGCATTCTCGACGGCGACATGGCACTGATCCAGCGCAACGAGAGCGCCGATACCGGCGACATCGTGGTGGCGCTGATCGACGAGGAGGAAGCGACGCTGAAGCGCTTCCGCCGCCGCGGCGCCTCGATCGCGCTCGAGCCCGCCAACACCGCTTATGAGGTTCGCATCCTGCCGCCCAACCGCGTGCGCATCCAGGGCAAGCTGATCGGGCTGTACAGGAAGTACTGATTGCATCGCGTCCGGGCACGCGTCGCGTAGCCCGGACACCCGCCATGCCCGAAATCGTGGCGCTTGCGGCGGAAAACGGTGCTTTCGCGTGTGCCCACGCAGCAAAATTTCAATACGCGTTTGTGATAGCGCAAGTCTGCGCCGAGCCGTATAATTGCCAGCAAGTCATAGCAACTTTTCGCTCATGTCCACTTTGATAGAGGCCTGCGCCTCTCGTGGCGCGGGTTGGCTATCTCGAAAGAGGAGCAATCCCATGTGCGACTATAGTCTGCGCGCTCTCGCTACGCGTCCTGCGGAAGTTGGCGAAACCCTGATCACCACGACGTTCCGCGGCACATCCACCCGCGGCTTCGCCGCCGAGAGCGATCCGGCCACCGCCGTCTGCATGCTGCCTGGCACGGAATTGGCGTTCGCCCAGGAAGTCCGTTACGACAACCGCTGGATCTGGCCGAAAACGCTGGATTTCCGCGTCGGCAAGTTCGGCCAGGTCGATCCGCACATTCCCGATCGCCACCATGATGCGGTGGAATTCCCCGACGGGACCTATGTGTTGGTGACCCAGCTGTGCGAAGGCCAGCGCGTGACGGTCCTGCAGCTTCCGGTCAAGGAAGGTGCGCACGAGGCGAAGAAGACGGACAGCGAGCAGCCCGCGCCGCGTCCGATCATCGTCGGCTGACGCTCACTCGTCGGCCTGCAGGTCGGCTTCCGACGGCGTCGCGTCGATCGCCTGACGGGCGGGACGCGACACGGTAATGGCCGTCTCGGCATCGCCGGCCTCGCCGCCTGCGGACGGCGCCCACGGCCGGTCGATGCCGCGCGGCTTGACCGCCTCGACGGCAAATCCGTCGCCGGTCCTGCGCAGCGCCAGCGCGCCCTGCCGGCGGAGGCGCTCCGCATCGATGATGGACGCCCGGCAGCCGGGCGGCGCCTGCCGTACCGTCACGATCAGCGCGGCGCGCTCGCAATCGTCGGCCATCGCCTCCGGCCGCAGGCCGAGCGCCACCAATGCCCCGTCGGGGCCTGGCGTCACGCAGCCCGCCTTGTCGCAGGATACACCGTCGGTGAGCGAAGCATCGGCGGCACTTCGCGCATCGGCGTCCGCCGCCAGCCACTGCTTCACCGCGAACGCATCCTTGCCGCTTCGCATCAGATGCAGCCTGCCGTCCTTGCCGCGCACGGCGACGTTGCGGCCGTCGCCGGAGATCAGGATGTCCGGGCGCGGCGCGCTCACCGACCAGAGAATCGCGAGCGCCAGCACCCCTGCCCCGCTCCAGCGCAGCGGCGTGCGGAGCAGCCCCATCAGGATGATGCCGAGGCTCGCGACAACAAGCGGGCCGATGCCGAACGCGGCCATGCGGCCGACGGCGCTGGGCAATTTCGCCACCCATTGCGCGACGACCACCATCCAGTCGATGCCGACGCCCATCAGCCACCAGAAGAAGCCGTCGAAGCCGAACGGCATGGCGGCAAGCCCAAGCAGTCCGGCCGGCATCACCACCGCCGAGACCACCGGCATCGCCGCAAGGTTGGCGAGCACGCCATAGGGCGTGATGCGGTGGAAATGGAAGGCGGCGTACGGCATGGTGGCGAGCCCCGCAATCAGCGAAGCGAGCAGCAGCATGGAGAATTCCCGGCCGCCCCACAGCGCGACGCGCGCGGTCGCGGAATTGTCGGGCGCGGCGAAAAGTTTCGGCATGCCGATCTGCACCAGCGCGACGAGGCCAAGCGTTGCCGCAAACGACATCTGGAAGCTCGGATGCACCAGCGCCTCCGGCGCCAGCGCCAGCACGACCAGCGCCGCCACCGCCAGCGTACGGAAAGTAATGGCGCGGCGGTCGACCATGACAGCGATCAGCACGACCGCGGTCATGAAAAAGGAGCGCTGCGTCGCCACCTCCGCGCCCGACAGCAACAGGTAAAAGGCGGCGGCCAGCAGCGCGCCCGCGGCCGACCATTTCTTGATCGGAAACGACACCGTCAGCGCCGGCACCAGTGCCAGCAGCGCGCGGATCGCGAAGAACACGACGCCGGCGACGACGGCCATGTGATAGCCGGAGATCGAGAGCACGTGGCCGAGCCCGGAAACGAACATCGCATCGTTGACCGGCTGGGAGATGGCGTCACGGCGGCCGGTCAGGAGCGCGGTGGCAATGGCGCGCTTGTCACCCTCCAGCACGTTGCCGATGCGCGCATCGATGGCATCGCGCAGGCCTTGCATGAACGCGGAGTAGCGCAAGGCGAAGCCGCCGCTGTCGGGCGGATCGGCGGCCTTGATCGATCCCATCACGAAACCGGAGGCGCTGATGCGCTGAAAATACATGTCGCGGCCGAAATCGTAGCTGCCCGGCCGGCTCGGCGACATCGGCGGCAGCAGGCGCGCCTTCAATTCGACAAAGCTGCCGACCGCCGGCGCCGTGCCCTTCTTCACCGACAGCCGCACGCGCTCGAACTTGATCCGCTCCCCGCCCCGCGGGCTCTCGATCGAGACCACGCGCAGCACGAAGCGGTCGGTGCGCTCGCGGATGTCGCGCGTCTCGACGAAGCCGGTCAGCGCCGCCGAATAGATCGGCCGCGCCAGCACGTCGTGCGCCACGCGCGCGGTCTTCCACGTCGCCATTGCAAAGCCGGCAGCGGCCGCCGCAAGCATCACCGCAACCGGAAAGACCTTGTGCCGCCGCAGCAGGAAGGCCGCCGCGCACAGCGCGATGGCCACGACCGCTGCGGCCGCCAGCACCGGCTCGTGGCCGGCCGCGAAATAAAAGGCGATCCCGGTGCCGAAGGCGACCGGCACCCAGGGCAGCAGCCGTCCCGCGCCGGCTTCCGCGCGCGCCCAGCCGCGCAGCGTCTCGACGAGCGACCACCACGCCCGGAAATCCGACGGCGCATAGCCGCCGGCCTGCGCGGCGGCCGCGCGCGGCGGCCATGTCCCCGCATAGCCCCGCCTTCCGCCCGGCGTTTCACCCTGCTCGGCCACGCAACATCCTGTGATCCCGTCACGGACGCAAGGCTACCGGAAGGCGAAATGTGCAGAAAGCGGAACGGAAGGAGAAAACGAGGGAGAACGAGTGGCCCGTTCGACGGATATTGCTACCGCACGTGATCGATCAGCGGCTCCCGCGACGACACGTGGTGGCTGACGATCTTCCAGTCGCCGTCCTCGCAGAGAATGACCCATGTGAGCTTCACCGTCAGCGTGGCATCGTCGACGACGAAGTTGGCCGTGCCCGCCATGTTGACCACCTCGGCGCCGGCTGCCTCCGCCGACACGTCGGAGAAGCGGACCGATTGCGACCTCCAGCCCGGCAATCCCGCAAAGTAGGCCTTCACGCCGTCACGGCCGCGATAGAGCGTCGGGTTCGAGCCGAAGAACAGCGCGTGCCTGGAATAGAGCGCGGACAGCGCGTCGGCGTCGAGTTTGGCGAACGCATCCGACCACTTCGCGATGATGCTGCCTGCGATGTCGTCGGCCGCGCCGGCCATGGCGCTCACCCCTTCCCGCCGACTTCCTTGGCGAAGGTGTCGCGCAGGCCAATGGTGCGGTTGAACACCGGACGGTCGGCGGTGGAATCGGGATCCCTGGCAAAATAGCCCTGACGCTCGAACTGCATCGGCTCGGGCGAATTGCTCGTCGCGACCGCGGGCTCGATCCGGGCGTCCTGCAAAATCTCCAGCGACTGCGGATTGAGGTCGGCGGCGAAATTGCCGGCGTCCGGGCTCGGCCTGGAGAACAGCTGGTTGTAGATGCGTATCTCTGCGGGAATCGAATCCTGCGCCGAGAGCCAGTGCATGGTCGCCTTCACCTTGCGGCCGTCCGGCGCGTTGCCGCCCTTCGTTGCCGGGTCATAGGTGCAGCGCAGCTCGACGATCTCGCCGTCGGCGTTCTTGATCGCCTCGCGGCATCTGATGAAATAGGCGTAGCGCAGCCGCACCTCGTTGCCTGGAGACAGCCGGAAGAACTTCTTCGGCGGGTTCTCCATGAAATCGTCCTGCTCGATATAGAGCTCGCGGCCGAACCTGATCTTGCGCGTGCCGGCGGCGGGATCGTCGGGGTGGTTGACCGCTTCCAGCTCCTCGATCTGGCCTTCCGGATAGTTCTCGATCACGACCTTGAGCGGCCGCAGCACGGCCATCCGACGATGCGCCGTCCTGTTGAGATGCTCGCGGATGCAGAATTCGAGCATCCCGACATCGACCACACTATTGGCCTTGGCGACCCCTATGCGCTTGACGAATTCGCGGATCGCCGCCGGCGGCACGCCGCGCCGCTTCAGGCCCGCGATGGACGGCATGCGCGGATCGTCCCAGCCCGCGACATGGCCGTCGCGCACGAGCTGCGTCAGCACGCGCTTGGACAGCAGCGTATAGGTCAGGTTCAGCCGCGCGAACTCGTACTGCCGCGGCTTCGATGGCACCGGCAGCTTGTCCAGGAGCCAGTCGTACAGCGGCCGGTGATCCTCGAACTCCAGCGTGCAAATCGAATGCGTGATGCCCTCGATGGCGTCCGACTGGCCATGGGCGTAGTCGTAGCTCGGATAGATGCACCATTTGTCGCCGGTGCGCGGATGGTCCGCGTGCAGGATGCGGTAGAGTACGGGGTCGCGCAGGTTGATGTTGCCGGCGGCCATGTCGATCCTGGCCCGCAGCACGCGCGCGCCGTTCTGGAATTCGCCGGCCCTCATCCGGCGGAACAGGTCGAGGTTCTCCTCGACCGAACGATCGCGGAACGGCGAGTTCCTACCCGCCTCGGTCAGCGTGCCGCGGCTGATGCGGATCTCCTCCTGCGACTGGTCGTCGACATAGGCAAAGCCCGCCTTGATCAGGCCCTCCGCCCATCCATAGAGCTGCTCGAAGTAATCGGAGGCATAGAACAGGTTGTCGCCCCAGTCGAAGCCGAGCCAGTGCACGTCCGCCTGGATGGAATCGATGTATTCCTGCTCTTCCTTGGTCGGATTTGTGTCGTCGAAGCGAAGATGGCATTTGCCGGAGAATTCCTGGGCGATGCCGAAATTGAGCGCGATCGATTTGGCGTGTCCGATATGCAGGTAGCCGTTCGGCTCCGGCGGGAATCGGGTCACGATCGCCTTGTGCTTCCCGGCTTCGAGGTCGGCCTGGATGATGTCGCGGATGAAATCGCGCCCTGCCTCGGCCGTCACCGTTTCTGTCGTCATAAACGAGTTCCTGTTCCGGCGGCCCTTCTGCCAAATTCGCCCCCGCCCGCCAAGTCTCCTTGGCGGCCGATAGCCTGCCAGTTGGGCTTTAGTTATGCCCGGTTCCTGCTATACACCACCGCTGTTTTTCGCATACGCCCTGCCCCTGATGACCTCACCCATCGTCACCCGCTTCGCCCCCTCGCCGACCGGCTTCCTCCATATCGGAGGGGCGCGTACCGCGCTGTTCAACTGGCTCTATGCCAGGAAGCACGGCGGCAAGATGCTGCTCCGAATCGAGGACACCGACCGCGAGCGCTCGACGGACGCGGCGATTGCGGCAATCCTGGACGGGCTGAAATGGCTGGAGCTGGATTGGGACGGCGAGGTCATCTACCAGTTCAGCCGCGCCGCCCGGCACCGCGAGGTCGCCGAGCAGTTGCTTGCCGACGGCAAGGCCTATCGCTGCTACGCGACGCCGGAGGAGCTCGCCGCCATGCGCGAAAAGGCGCGCGCGGAAGGACGCACCCGGCTCTATGACGGATTGTGGAGGGATCGCGATCCCGCCACCGCCCCGTCAGGCATGAAGCCGACCATTCGGCTAAAGGCCCCGCTGACCGGCGAAACCGTGATCGAGGACCAGGTGCAGGGGCGCGTGCTCTGGCAGAACGAGAACCTCGACGATCTCGTGCTGCTGCGTGGCGACGGCACTCCGACCTACATGCTGGCGGTCGTGGTCGATGACCACGACATGGCCGTCACCCATGTGATCCGCGGCGACGACCACCTGATCAATGCCGCGCGCCAGAAGCAGATCTACGACGCGAAGGGGTGGGCGATCCCCAGCATGTCGCACATCCCGCTGATCCACGGGCCGGACGGCTCGAAGCTCAGCAAGCGCCACGGTGCGCTCGGCGTCGACGCCTACCGCGCCATGGGGTACCTGCCGGCGGCGCTGCGCAACTATCTGGTGCGGCTCGGCTGGAGCCATGGCGACCAGGAGATATTCTCCACCCAAGAGATGATCGACGCCTTCGACCTCTCCGGCGTCGGCCGCTCGGCCGCCCGCTTCGATTTCGCCAAGCTGGAAAACCTCAACGGACATTACATCCGCCAGGCCGACGACAAGGCTTTGCTTGGGATGTTCGAGGACGTGCTGGACCACGTCCCCGAGGGACCTGCGCTGAAGGCCAAGCTCGACGACACGACCCGCGCGCAACTCTTGCAGGCCATGCCGAGCCTGAAGGAGCGCGCCAAGACGCTGCTGGAGCTGATCGCCGGCTCCTATTTCATCTTCGCCGACCGCCCGCTGGAGATCGAGGCGAAGGCGCAGGCGCTGCTGACGGACGAAGCCCGCGCGCTGGTCGGACGACTGCGCAGCGCGCTGGAAGCGGTCTCGCCCTGGAGCGCGCAGACGACCGAGGCGGCGATGCGGAATTTCGCCGAACAGAATAACCTCAAGCTCGGCGCCGTCGCCCAGCCGCTGCGGGCGGCGCTGACGGGACGCACGACCTCGCCCGGCATTTTCGAGGTGCTGGCGGTATTGGGGCGCGAGGAATGCCTCGCACGGCTGGCCGATCAGGCCGCCTAGCGGAGCCGGCGCCCCCTACCTGTGGCCATCTTGCAGCGCACAGGGCAATAAGATACCCATTCCGCGAGCTTTCCAGACGATCAGGCCCTGCTCGCCATCTCCGTGAGATTCGGCACCCAGACAGCCCGATTTCCGCAACGATTTCATCGGGGACCAAACGATGGACGCAAAATCCAGCAACAAGACGGCGACCCTCACGGTCGGCAACAAGAGCTATGATTTCCCGATCCTGAGCGGCACCGTTGGGCCCGATGTGATCGACATCGCCAAGCTCTACGCCCAGGCGGGTATGTTCACCTACGACCCCGGTTTCACCTCGACCGGAAGCTGCCAATCCAAGATCACCTATATCGACGGTGACGCCGGCGTCCTCGAATACCGCGGCTACCCGATCGAGCAGCTCGCCGAGAACGGCGACTTCCTGGAAACCTGCTACCTGCTGCTGTACGGGGAACTGCCGACCAAGGCGCAGAAGCAGGATTTCGACTCGCGCGTGACGCGCCACACCATGGTGCACGAGCAGATGGCCCGCTTCTTCCAGGGCTTCCGCCGCGACGCTCATCCGATGGCGGTCATGGTCGGCTGCGTCGGCGCGCTGGCCGCGTTCTACCACGACTCCACCGACATCAACGATCCGAAGCAGCGCATGATCGCCTCGATGCGGATGATCGCGAAAATCCCGACGCTGGCGGCGATGGCCTACAAGTACACTATCGGCCAGCCGTTCATGTATCCGAAGAACTCGCTCTCCTTTGCAGAGAACTTCCTGCACATGTGTTTCGCGGTGCCCTGCGAGGAGTACAAGATCAACCCCGTGCTGGCGGATGCGCTGGAAAAGATCTTCATCCTGCACGCCGACCATGAGCAGAACGCCTCGACCTCGACGGTGCGCATCGCCGGTTCCTCCGGCGCCAACCCGTTTGCCTGCATCGCTGCCGGCATCGCCTGCCTGTGGGGACCGGCCCATGGCGGCGCCAACGAGGCGGCCCTCGCAATGCTGGCCGAGATCGGCACGGTCGACAAGATTCCGGACTTCATCAAGAAGGTGAAGGACAAGAACTCGGAAGTCCGCCTGATGGGCTTCGGCCACCGCGTCTACAAGAACTACGACCCGCGCGCCCGCATCATGCAGAAGATGTGTCACGCCGTGCTGAAGGAAACCGGCCACGGCGGCGATCCGATGCTGAACGTCGCGATGGAACTTGAGAAAATTGCGCTCTCCGACCAGTACTTCATCGACCGCAAGCTCTATCCGAACGTCGACTTCTATTCGGGCATTACCTTGAAGGCGATGGGCTTCCCGGTCTCGATGTTCACCGTGCTGTTCGCGGTCGCCCGCACCGTCGGCTGGATCAGCCAGTGGAGCGAGATGATCGAGGACCCGCATCAGAAGATCGGCCGTCCGCGCCAGCTGTACACCGGCGTCGCCCGCCGCGACTACGTGCCGATGGACAAGCGGAAGTAAGGCTACCGCCCCGAGCGGTCTGCAACGGCGCCAATCATGACGGTTGGCGCCGTTTTCGTTTGCGACAGACTATGCCGGAGGCCACGCCTTTATCATGCAACAAATCTGTTGCATGAAGCGGTGTAGCGGTCTATCCATCCCGCATGAACCTCGACCGGCTGTTCCACGCCCTGTCGGACACGACCCGGCGCCGCCTGCTCGACGAGCTTGCCGAGCGCGACGGGCAGACGCTGTTCGAGCTCCACGTCCGGCTCATCAGCTGGCAGCAGGCGAACCTCACCCGGCAGGGCCTGTCGCGGCATCTCACCGTGCTCGAGGACGCGGGCCTGCTGCGCACCGAATGGCAGTGGCGAAGCAAGCACCATTTTCTCGTGCGCGCTCCGCTGCACGAGGCGTGGAAAGTATGGCTGGGGCCCCTCACGAGCGGAAAGAAACGCAAAACCGGAGACAATGCTCATGAAGATCGCACTGGCGAGCGTGTTGGTCGATGACCAGGAGAAGGCGTTGCGGTTCTATCGCGATGTCCTCGGCTTCCAGCTGAAGCACGACATTCCGATGGGCGCGGCGCGCTGGCTCACCGTCGTCTCCTCCGAGCAGCCGGAAGGCACCGAGCTGGTCCTGGAGCCCGATGCACATCCGGCGGCGAAGCCGTTCAAGTCGGCGCTCGTCGCCGACGGGATTCCCTACACGTCCTTCGAGGTCGACGACGTTCGCAAGGAGCATGAGCGGTTGGCCGGGCTGGGCGTCAGGTTCACGCAGCCGCCGGTCGACCTCGGCCCCGTGACGACGGCGGTGTTCGAGGATACCTGCGGCAACCTTCTGCAGATGCACCAGCGTCATTGAACGCGGACCGCGCCAGATCGAAATTGGCCATCGCCGCCAAAGATCACCGCCCTTGCGTCTGACGCCATGCTCAAGCATGGGCTGGCGTACCCTAAGCCGCCCTTTTTCGGCTCGGCCGGATCAGGACGTCCGCAGAGATGCCAAGCCGCTCATGCAGGCGGCGGATCATCGTGATCGAGAGTCCACGTTTTCGGTTCAGAACCTCTGCGATGCGGGTACGGGTACCGATGATTTCTTCCAGGTCCCGTCGCGTCAGGCCCTGCTGCTCCATGCGAAACTTGATCGCCTCGATGGGATCAGGCGGGTCCATTGGATAATGCTCAGCCTCATACGCATCCATGAGGGTTGCGAGCACGTCCAACTGATCGCCCTCGCGCGTGCCGGCCTTCGCGCCCCAGAGGCGCTCCACCTCCTTGAGCGCGCGCTCATAATCCCGCTTCGTCCGAATCGGCTTTACCTCAATCGCCATGCTGCACCTCCTTCACATCGATCTTGTCGTAATCCTTGTGCGTGCCGATCCATTTGATCCACACGATGGTCTTCTCGAAATCGATGGCGACGACCAACCGATAATCGTTCCCCTTGATGTTGAATACGATCCGGTCTGCCGTAACGATGCTGGCAGTCGCGTAGCTGCGCCTCACTTCTGCTGCGCTGGACCACCGCGCCTTCTTAGCCTCGTCGAACCAAGCATCAAGCGCGGCTTTCAGCGCGGCATAGTCCTTGTATCCTTTGCGAGCTTCGACGAACTCCCGCAAGGTGCGCCGGGATATGATCCGCATGCTGAGAGAATACCATGCGCCCAAAATGGGCGCAACGATTCTCATTCGAGATGTCGGTAGCACACGATATGTCCGGTTTAGGTAGCACACGATCTGTCCGGTATTTTGGCCCTTTTGGTTGGGGTTGGGATGCGCCGGACAGAAGCTCGACAAGGTGTGCGAATGATCAAGTTTCTG
>NZ_JBQTHN010000136.1:0-33410 GCF_052389815.1 Bradyrhizobium sp.
GGCATCGCCACCGAATGCATCGGCGGCGGCCTCGGCGGCGCCATGCTGATCGAGATGGTGTGACCATGGCCGAGAAGATCATGGACGTCCTCGGCGAACGCGTGCTCGAACTCGGCCCGAGGCCCGACCCCGGCCGGCCCTATCACGATTTCCGGCTCACCCGCGATGCCGACGGTGTCGCCTGGCTGCTGTTCGATCGCGCGGACTCCAGCGCCAATACGCTGTCGGCCGAGGTGATCGGGGGGCTCGACCGCGTCCTCACCGAGCTGGAGACGAACCGTCCGACCGGCCTCGTTATCCGCTCGGCGAAAACCTCCGGCTTCATCGCCGGCGCCGACGTCAACGAATTCCTCGGTGCTGCCGATCCCAAGCAGGTCGAGACCGCGATCGGTGGCGCCCATGCCGTGATCGACCGGCTGGAGGCGCTGCGTGTCCCGACCGTGGCCGTCATCCACGGCTTCTGTCTGGGCGGCGGCCTCGAAGTCGCGCTCGCCTGCCAGATGCGCATCGCCATCTCGGATGCGCGGTTCGGCTTCCCGGAGGTGATGCTGGGCCTGCATCCGGGCCTCGGCGGCACCGCGCGCTTCACCTCCCTCGTCAATCCCATGCAGGCGATGGCGCTGATGCTGACCGGCCGCACCGTCGACGCGCGCCGGGCGAAATCGCTCGGCCTCGTCGATGCCGTCTGCGAGGAGCGCCACGTCCGCAATGCCGTGAAGGACGCGATGTCCGGCAGGCTCAAGCGGGCCAAGAAGAGCCCGCTGGTGACGTTGCTCTATCTCGGCCCCGCCCGCCGCCTGCTCGCGGGCCGCATGCGTTCTGAAGCGGAGAAGGCGGCGCCCCATGAGCATTATCCGGCGCCCGACGCCCTGATTGACATCTGGGAACGCCACGGCGGCAACAAGGCCGCGATGCTGGCGGCGGAAAAGGCCTCGTTCGCCTACCTCATGGTGACGCCGACGGCGCAAAACCTGATCCGCGTCTTCTTCCTGCGCGAGCAGATGAAGAAGCTGGCCGGCTCCGGCAACGGGATCGAGCACGTTCACGTCATCGGCGCCGGCGCCATGGGCGGCGACATTGCCGCCTGGTGCGCGGGGCAGGACCTTCGCGTCACGCTCGCCGACATGAAGGCCGAGCCGATTGCTTCGGCGATGAAGCGCGCCGCCGATCTGTTCGGCAAGATCCTTCGCAAGCGCACCGCCTCGCGCGACGCGCTCGATCGCCTGATCCCGGACATGGTCGGCGAGGGCGTGCGCGGCGCCGACCTCGTCATCGAGGCGGTGCCGGAAAAGCTCGAATTGAAGCAGAAGGTCTATGCCGCCATCGAGCCGAAGATGAAACCCGGCGCGATCCTGGCAACCAATACCTCCAGCATCCCGCTGCAGGACCTGCGCACCACGCTCTCGAGGCCGGAGCGGCTGCTGGGGTTGCATTTCTTCAATCCGGTGTCGCGGCTGCAGCTGGTCGAGGTCGTCAGCCATGACGGCACCGACGCGACGCTGCACAAGCAGGCGCTCGCCTTCGTCGGCGCGATCGACCGCCTGCCGTTGCCGGTGAAGAGCTCGCCGGGCTTCCTCGTCAACCGCGCGCTGACGCCCTACATGCTGGAAGCCATGGTGATGCTGGACGAGGGCATCGACCAGACCGTGATCGATGCCGCCGCGAAGAAATTCGGCATGCCGATGGGCCCCATCGAGCTCGCCGACCAGGTCGGCCTCGACATTTGCCTGGACGTCGGCGACATGCTGCGCTCGAAGTTCGGCGACGCACTGCCGCCGACGCCGGCCTGGCTGCGCGACAAGGTCACGCGCGGCGAGCTCGGCCGCAAGGCGGGCCGGGGCTTCTACGTGTGGAAGGACGGCAAGCCCGAGGCGCCGCTGGGCTTGAAGCCGCAAGGAGCCGCGCGCGAGCCGGCCGAGCCGACGCCGGAAATGATCGATCGCCTGGTGCTGCCGATGTCGAACGTCTGCGTCGGGTGCTTGCGCGAAGGCATCGTCGACAATGCCGACGTGGTCGACGGTGCGATGATCTTCGGCACCGGTTACGCGCCGTTCCGCGGCGGTCCGCTGAACTATGCCCGCACGCGCGGGCCGGAAAATGTCGCCGCCACCCTGCGCGCGCTGGCGCAGAAGTTCGGCGATCGCTTTGCGCCCGATGCCGGCTGGGAGACCTTCAAGTGACCGAAACGCAAGCTCACGCGCCCGTGAGCGACGAGACCGGGCCGCGCGGCGATCTCTGCACGCGCACGCTCGCCATGCCCGCCGACACCAACGCCAATGGCGATATCTTCGGCGGCTGGCTGCTCAGCCAGATGGACATTGCCGGCGGCGTCGCGGCGTCCAAGGTCGCAAAGTCGCGCACGGTCACCGTCAGCATCGACGCGATGAATTTCCGCAAGCCCGTCTATGTCGGCGATCTCGTTTCCGTACACGCCAACCTGGTTCGTGTCGGCCGCACCTCGATGACCATCCATCTCGAGGCCTGGGTCGTGCGCCGCAAGGAGACCAAGCCGATCCTGGTGACCGACGGCAACTTCACCTATGTCGCGATCGACGAAGAAGGCCGCCCGCAAGCCATTCAACGAAATGAGCCGCTGACCGCCTGAGGCGGGCTTGGTGTCATGCCCCGCTTTATGCGGGACATCCAGTACGCCGGGTCGCCAGTTGGGAATCAGAATACCTGCCGCGGAGTACTAGGTTGCCCGATCAAGCCGGGCAACGACACGGAGGTTGCTCAACTCAAATACAACGCCGGCGATAGCCGTAGCGATCGATGAACGTGCCGTCGCGCGGATCGAAGGTCGGCGAGCGGGTGCAGGCCGGGCCATAGACTTCGCGGCTGTAGTAGCGCGGAGGCGGGGGCGGCGCTGCGCAATAGGCCGGATCGACCGCGACGTAGTAGCCGTCGGCGCGCGGCATGTAGCAGCCGTTCTGATAGTAGTAGTAGCCGCCCGGCCGTGGATCGCCCTGCGCCGCCACGGCCGCACCGGTCGTTGCACCCAATACCGCGCCGACCGCGGCGCCGCGGCCGCCGCCGAGCGCACCGCCGAGAATCGCACCGGCCGCACCGCCAAAGATGGCGCCGCCAAGCGCGTCCTGCGCTGCGGCCTGCCTCGGCGGAATCAGGGTCGCCAGCGCAAGCAGCGCTATCAGTGCCAATCTGATCATTCTCTGTTTCTCCGGTGGGTGATGCTTCCTACCACGATTCGCAGGTTCAACCGGTGGAGGTCAAGCCCGGGCATGGTCCGGATCGGGCTCAAAAGTCATCATTTTTCGGCGTTTTCGCGGGGCAGGGATCGTGCCCCGGCTGTGGCGGCGTTGACCGCGCCTGCAAACCGCCGCACCATGAGCCATGGCCGGACTGTCGCATCGCCAGACCGAGATACTCAACATCGCCCGCGCCTTTGGCCGGGTGATGGTGGAGGATCTCGCGCGCCGCTTCGAAGTATCGGCGCAGACCATCCGGAAAGACCTCAACGACCTCTGCGACCAGCGCACGCTGACCCGCATCCATGGCGGCGCCATCATCGCCTCGGGCGTCGAGAACCTCGCCTACGAGGCGCGCCGCTTCGTCGCCGCCGAGGAGAAAAAGGCGATCGGGGCTGCCGCCGCCGCGCGCATCCCCAACGGCTGCTCGCTCTTCATCAACATCGGCACCACCACGGAAGAGGTCGCCAGCGCGCTGACCTCGCACGAGGACCTCCTCGTTATCACCAACAACCTCAACGTCGCGATGCTGCTCTACCGCCATCCGCGCATCGAGGTGATCGTCGCCGGTGGCACGGTGCGCCGCGCCGACGGTGCGGTGGTCGGCTCCACCGCCACGCACCTGATCAGCCAGTTCAAGGTGGACTACGCCATCATCGGCGCGTCTGCGATCGACGAGGAGGGCGCGCTGCTGGATTTCGACTATCGCGAGGTGCAGGCGGCGCAGGCGATCATCGCCAATGCGCGCAGCGTCATGCTGGTGGCGGACTCGACGAAACTGCGCCGTAGCGCCGCGGTCCGTATCGCCCACCTCTCGCAGATCCAGACCTTCGTCACGGATTCTCCCTTGCCCGCTGGGCTAGCGAGCATCTGCAGCCACCGCGGCATCGAAGTAGTCGTTGCAATGGACAAGCCCGTCGCCGATATCGACGAAGGCGCGCCCGAGCCCGCCCCGCCGGCGCTGCGGAGCGTTTAGGCCCAATCCCTCAACTCGTCATCACCCGCGACCCGTCTCCGCCAAGGCTCCGCCGGGGTTGAGCATTGGGCCCGCCGAAGCTTTAGCGAAGGCGGCAAGCGGGTGATCCAGTATTCCAGAGACATAGGTGGCTGAACCGAGCAGCCGCGGCGTACTGGATGCCCCGCTTTCGCTGGGCATGACAGCGGCGAGTGACGGCGCGACTCGAAGGACCAGGGCCCCCAACGAAGGACGAAGTGTCGCAAATCCATCTTTCGCTTGCTTTCGTTTTTCTTTGTGCTTTATTCAAAAACGAAAGCTAAGTCGCCAAAATGAAAACGGCGATTGCCGGGGAAGCGTTCGTTGGATCGGGTGTACGACCTCGCCATTATCGGAGGCGGAGTGAATGGCTGCGGCATCGCGCGCGATGCGGCAGGCCGGGGAAACTCTGTTTTTCTCTGTGAAATGAATGACTTGGCGAGCGGGACGTCGTCCTGGTCGACCAAGCTCGTGCATGGCGGCTTGCGCTATCTCGAGTATTACGAGTTTCGCCTGGTGCGCGAGGCCCTGATCGAGCGCGAAATCCTCTGGCAGATCGCGCCTCATATCATCCGGCCCCTGCGTTTCGTTTTGCCGCACCATTCCGGGTTGCGGCCGGCCTGGTTGCTCCGCCTCGGGTTGTTCCTCTACGACCACATCGGCGGCCGTCACCTGCTGCCGCCGACCCGCTCGGTGGACCTTGCGAGCGATGCCGTCGGCAAGCCGCTGATATCAGGCCGTTACAAAAAGGCTTTTGAATATTCCGACTGTTTCGTCGACGACGCGCGCCTCGTTGCGCTCAACGCGCGCGACGCTGCCGACCGCGGCGCCGACATCCGTACCCGCGCCCGCGCCGCCGAGATCCGGCAGGCCGACGGCATCTGGCAGCTCACGGTGGAGGACACCCTGAACGGCGGCCGAAGCACCATCCATGCCCGTGCGCTGATCAATGCCGGCGGCCCCTGGGTGGAGCAGGTCCTGAACTCCGGCGCGGGCGTCAATGCGAAAGCCAAGGTGCGCCTGGTGCAGGGCTCGCACATCGTGGTGCGCCAGCTCTATGCCCACGACCGCGCCTACATGTTCCAGAACGCCGACGGCCGCATCGTCTTCGTCATTCCCTATCAGGACGATTTCACGCTGATCGGCACCACCGACCGCGATTATGACGGCGATCCCGCCAAGGTGAAGGCCAGCGCGGAAGAGATCGAATATCTCTGCAAGTCCGTCAGCGAATATCTGGCCAAGCCCGTCAAGCCCGAAGACGTCGTCTGGACCTATGCCGGCGTCCGCCCGCTTTATGACGATGGCGCCAGCGAAGCCAAGGCCGCCACGCGCGACTACGTGTTCGAGCTCGACACGCCCGGCGGCGCGCCGTTGCTGTCGATCTACGGCGGCAAGATCACGACCTATCGCCGCTTGGCGGAAGAGGCACTCGAACGTCTCGCGCCTTATCTGCACAGCGCCAAGGCCAAGGAAGGCTGGACCGCGACCGCGCCATTGCCCGGCGGCGACATGGATGTTTCCGCCGTGGTCGCGCTCACCGCGGAGCTGATGCGCGAGCATCCGTTCCTCGTGCATGCGCACGCCAACCGGCTCGCGCACGCCTACGGAACCCGTGCGACGAAATTACTCGGCAACTCCAGGTCGATGTCCGATCTCGGGCAATGTTTCGGTGATACGCTTACCGAGGCCGAGGTGCGGTATCTCATGGCGAATGAATGGGCCGTAACCGCCGAGGACGTGGTGTGGCGCCGCTCCAAGCTCGGCCTCCGCCTGACGTCTGCAGAAATCTCGGCCCTCGACGACTGGATGGCGGTCAATCGGGATTCGCGTGAGCGTCCACTGCGCGAAGCGGGGGCGCGGCCATGAGCGTCACCCTCGACCATGTCACCCGCACCGTCGACGGCGTGCCGCACATCCGCGACGTGTCGCTGACGCTGGAGCGCGGCACGCTCAGCGTCCTGCTTGGGCCTACGCTGTCGGGCAAGACCTCGATCATGCGGCTAATGGCCGGTCTCGACAAACCGGCCGCCGGCCGCGTGCTGGTCGACGGCAAGGACGTCACCGGCATCGATGTGCGCCAGCGCTCGGTCGCGATGGTGTATCAGCAGTTCATCAACTATCCCTCGCTGACGGTTTACGAGAACATCGCCTCTCCACTGCGCGTGCAGGGCCGGCCGAGGGAAGAGATCGACCGCCGCGTGCAGGAAGCGGCAAGGTTGCTCAAGCTCGAGCCCTTCATGAACCGCACGCCGATGCAGCTCTCCGGCGGCCAGCAGCAGCGCACCGCGATCGCGCGTGCGCTGGTCAAGGGCGCCGACCTCGTGCTGCTCGACGAGCCGCTCGCCAATCTCGATTACAAGCTGCGCGAGGAGCTGCGCGCCGAGCTGCCGCGCATCTTCGAGGCGTCGGGCGCGATCTTCGTCTATGCCACCACCGAGCCGTCGGAAGCGCTGCTGCTCGGCGGCAATACGCTCTGCATGTGGGAAGGCGAGGTGCTACAGCACGGCGAGACGCCGAAGGTCTATCGCCATCCCGACACGCTGCGCGTCGCGCAGGTGTTCTCCGATCCGCCGCTCAACATCGTCGGCATCGAGAAGAGGAACGGCAGCGTTTGCTATGCCGGCGGCGGCGAGGCGTCTGCGACCGGCCTTTATGCCGCGCTTCCCGACGGCGCCTACCGCGTCGGCTTCCGCGCCCATCAGCTCGAGGTCGCCAATGGCGCCGCCGGCCGCCACGTCTTTCCCGCCACCGTCTCGGTGACCGAGATCACGGGTTCGGAAAGCTTCGTGCATCTGCATCGCCAATCCTCCAACTGGGTCGCAGTGCTCCACGGCGTGCATGAATACGAGCCCGGCACGAGGCTCGACGCGGCGCTCGATCCCGACAACATCTTTGTCTTCGACGCGGCCAATCGTTTGGTCGCATCACCCAAGAGCTCGTGAGGGGAGATGCGAGATGGCCCGCATTGACCTCGTCGACCTCGCGCACTCCTACGGCGGCAACGACGCGCCGCCGGCGTCCTTTGCGCTGAAGCCGGTCACCATGACCTGGCGGCAAGGCGGCGCCTATGCGCTGCTCGGCCCGTCCGGCTGCGGCAAGACCACGCTGCTCAATCTCATCTCCGGCATCGTCACGCCCTCGCGCGGAAAAATCCTGTTCGACGGCGCCGACATCACGCAGGCGACCACCCAGAAGCGCAACATCGCCCAGGTGTTCCAGTTCCCCGTCATCTACGACACCATGACGGTTGGCGAGAACCTGGCCTTCCCGCTCAAGAACCGCGGCGTACCGGCGGCGGACATTGCCGCGCGGGTCAGGCAGATCGCCGATCTGCTCGACCTCACGCCCTACCTCAATCGCAAGGCGACTCGCCTCACCGCCGACGCCAAGCAGAAGATCTCGCTCGGCCGCGGCCTCGTCCGCTCGGATGTTGCAGCCGTGCTGTTCGACGAGCCGCTCACCGTGATCGATCCCGAATTGAAGTGGCAGCTTCGCTCGAAGCTGAAGGCGCTGCACCGCGAGCTCGACCTCACCATGATCTACGTAACCCACGACCAGACTGAGGCGCTGACTTTCGCCGACACGGTCGTCGTCATGCATGACGGCCGCGTGGTGCAGAGCGGCACGCCGGCCGAGCTGTTCGACAAGCCGGCCCACACCTTTGTCGGCTATTTCATCGGCTCGCCCGGCATGAACATCGTGCCTGCGCAGGTCAGCGGCCGCGAGGCGCGCATCGACGGCCACATCATTGCGCTCAAGCGCAGCTACAACGGCCTTGCTCCGGGTGTGAGGATCGAGATCGGCGTACGCCCGGAATTCGTCGACATCGCCGCGCCCGCGCCGGGCCTGCTCGCGGCCGACATCGAGCGCATCGACGACCTCGGCCGTGTCCGCTTTGCGCGGGTTCGCGTCGGCGACGCAAAGCTCGCCGCGCGCGTGCCGCCGGGCTTCTCGCCCGCGGGCAGCGGCGTAAGCCTCGTGTTCGATCCCGCGCATGTGCACGTCTACGCCGACAGTCTTCTCGTCGAGGGAGCCTCCTGATGGAAAAGACCGTCAACCAGAAGGCCTGGTTCCTGGTGCTGCCGGTGTTCCTGATCGTGGCGTTCTCCGCGGTCCTGCCGCTGATGACGGTTGTGAACTATTCGGTGCAGGATACGTTCGGCAACAATCAGTTCTTCTGGAACGGCGTCGGCTGGTTCAAGGAGCTGCTCGATCCCCACACCGACCTCGGCGAGCGCTTCCTCGCCTCGATCGGGCGCAATCTCTTGTTCTCCGCGATCATCCTCGCCATTGAGGTGCCGCTCGGCATCGTCGTGGCGCTGTCGATGCCGCGCCATGGCTGGCAGGTCGCCGCCTGCCTCGTCATCCTCGCCCTGCCGCTGCTGATCCCGTGGAACGTGGTCGGCACCATCTGGCAGATCTTCGGCCGTCCCGACATCGGGCTGCTCGGCTACGTCCTGAACAGGATCGGCTTCAACTACAATTACGTTTCCAACGACCTCGACGCCTGGTTCACCGTGGTCGTGATGGACGTCTGGCACTGGACCAGCCTGGTCGCGCTGCTCTGCTACGCCGGCCTGAAGTCGATTCCCGACGCCTATTACCAGGCTGCGCAGATCGACGGCGCCTCGCGCTGGGCCGTGTTTAAGGCGATCCAGCTGCCGAAGATGAACCGCGTGCTGCTGATCGCCGTGCTGCTGCGCTTCATGGACAGTTTCATGATCTACACCGAGCCGTTCGTCGTCACCGGCGGCGGGCCCGGCAACTCCACCACCTTCGTCTCCATCGAGCTGGTCAAGATCGCGCTCGGCCAGTTCGACCTCGGCAAGGCTGCCGCGCTCTCGCTGGTCTACAACATCATCATCCTGATCGTCTGCTGGGTGTTCTACACCGTAATGACCAATGCCGGCGCCGAGCGGCCCGCAAAGAAGGAGGGCGTCGCATGAGCACGATTCCCGGCCGTCGCATCATCATGACGGCATTCCTGATCTTCCTGTTGTTGCCGATCTACTGGCTCGTCAACATGAGCTTCAAGACCAACAACGAGATCGTCACGACCATGCACCTGTGGCCGTACCAGCCGACGATCGAGAACTACAAGCGCATCTTCACCGACGATAGCTGGTATTCCGGTTACATCAACTCGCTGAAATACGTCATCATCAACACCATCATCTCGATCTCGGTCGCGTTGCCGGCGGCCTACGCTTTCTCGCGCTACCGCTTCCTCGGCGACAAGCATCTGTTCTTCTGGCTGCTGTCGAACCGCATGGCGCCGGCGGCGGTGTTCGCGCTGCCGTTCTTTAACCTGTATTCGGCGATCAACCTGTTCGATACGCCGTGGGCCGTGGCGCTGGCGCACTGCATCTTCAACGTGCCGCTGGCGGTGTGGATTCTCGAAGGCTTCGTCTCCTCAGTGCCGCGCGAGATCGACGAGACCGCCTTCCTCGACGGCTACTCCTTCCCGCGCTTCTTCGTGAAGATCCTGATTCCGCTGATCGCGAGCGGCATCGGCGTCGCCGCGTTCTTCTGCTTCATGTTCTCCTGGGTCGAGCTGCTGCTGGCGCGTACGCTGACTTCGGTCGCGGCCAAGCCGATCTCGGCCACCATGACCCGCACGGTTTCCGCCGCCGGCGTCGACTGGGGCCTCTTGGCCGCCGCCGGCGTGCTCACCATCATCCCCGGCGCGCTCGTGATCTGGTTCGTCCGCAACTACATCGCGCGCGGCTTCGCGCTCGGACGGGTGTGATCATGAGAAACTCGAGCCGCATCCTCCACTTCACCTCTCCCCGCGCCTGTCCGCCGAAGCCTCGGCGAAGGCGGATGCGGGGAGAGGTCGGATCGCATCGAAGATGCGATCCGGGTGAGGGGGTACAGGTCCATCGACAGTCTGCGCTCGCTGAGAGAAGCCCCTCACCCCAACCCTCTCCCCGCAAGAGCGGGGCGAGGGGGCACACCTCGCCGTATGGATGGAGGTAGGCATGGAACACATTGCATGGATGGCCTGGACGTTGCCGACCGCGATCTTCTTCGCGGCGCTGGCCTCGACCCTGGGCGTCATGACCTGGCTTGCGGTCGCTTATCCGGAAGCGGAGCGCGTAGGCGTCCTGCGCATCCCGACCACGCGCGGCGACCGCCTTTTCATCTCGCTGGTTCTAGCAGCCGTCATTCACCTGCTTTGGATTGCATTCGTCGGGATCGATCCGATCGCAACTTTGCCGATCGGGGAGGGCGTGGAGATATCGAGCCTGTGGCTCGCAACACTGATTTCGCTTGGCGCGGCCGTTGCGATCTTTCGCACCGTCTGAATCAGGCGAGAAGGGGCTGATCCGGGGTCAACCCGGACTTGAGGACGAGCATGATGCGGAAAAGTGGATACGGGATTTCCGGCAAGATCATGCTCAGAACGAAAGAGTTTTTGTCGCTTTTAACGGAGGAAACCAAGATGCGACACTTGAGGAGAAGCAAAGAAGGTCTTCTGGCCAGGACCAGCGCTGCGGCGCTGTTTGCGGCCACCATGACGATCGCCGTACCCGCTTTCGCGGACGACGCCACCATCCAGAAATGGATCGACAGCGAATTCCAGCCCTCGACCTTGTCCAAGGCCGATCAGCTGAAGGAGCTGCAGTGGTTCGAAAAGGCCGCGGCCCCCTTCAAGGGCATGGACATCAACATCGTGTCGGAAACCATCACGACACATGAGTATGAGTCCAAGACGCTGGCCAAGGCCTTCACGGAAATCACCGGCATCAAGGTCAAGCACGACCTGATCCAGGAAGGCGACGTGGTCGAAAAGCTGCAGACCCAGATGCAGTCCGGCAAGAACGTCTATGACGGCTGGATCAACGACTCCGACCTGATCGGCACGCATTCGCGCTATAACCAGACGGTGATCCTGTCGGACTACATGGCCGGCGAGGGCAAGGACGTCACCAATCCCGGGCTCGACGTCAACGACTTCATCGGCAAGTCCTTCACCACGGGGCCGGACGGCAAGCTTTACCAGCTTCCCGACCAGCAGTTCGCGAACCTCTATTGGTTCCGCTACGACTGGTTCTCCAATCCGGAGTACAAGGCCAAGTTCAAGGCCAAGTATGGCTACGATCTCGGCGTGCCCGTGAACTGGTCGGCCTATGAGGACATCGCCGAGTTCTTCACCAACGACATCAAGGAGATCAACGGCGTCAAGGTCTATGGCCACATGGACTATGGCAAGAAGGATCCCTCGCTCGGCTGGCGGTTCACCGACGCCTGGCTGTCGATGGCCGGCAATGGCGACAAGGGCATCCCGAATGGTAAGCCCGTCGACGAATGGGGCATCCGCATGGAAGGCTGCCGTCCTGTCGGCTCAAGTGTCGAGCGCGGCGGCGACACCAACGGTCCTGCGGCGGTCTACTCGATCACCAAATATCTCGACTGGATGAAGAAGTATGCCCCGCCGCAGTCGCAGGGCATGACCTTCTCGGAAGCGGGCCCGGTGCCGGCGCAAGGCGCGATCGCCCAGCAGATCTTCTGGTACACTGCCTTCACCGCCGACATGGTGAAGCCCGGCATCCCGGTCGTGAACGCGGACGGTACGCCGAAGTGGCGTATGGCGCCGTCGCCGCACGGCTCGTACTGGAAGGACGGCATGAAGCTCGGCTACCAGGACGCCGGCTCCGCGACGCTCCTGAAGTCGACCCCGCCGGACCGTCGCAAGGCGGCCTGGCTCTACCTGCAGTTCATCGTCTCCAAGTCGGTGTCGCTGAAGAAGAGCCATGTCGGCCTCACCTTCGTCCGTGAGTCCGACATCTGGGACAAGTCGTTCACCCAGCGCGCGCCCAAGCTCGGTGGCCTGATCGAGTTCTACCGCTCGCCCGCGCGCGTGCAGTGGACCCCGACCGGCAACAACGTGCCCGACTATCCGAAGCTGGCCCAGCTGTGGTGGCAGAACATCGGCGATGCGTCGAGCGGCAACAAGACGCCGCAGCAGGCGATGGACGCGCTGGCCGCGGCCCAGGACTCCGTGCTCGAACGTCTCGAGAAGAGCGGCGTGCAGAAGGAGTGCGGTCCGAAGCTGAACAAGAAGGAGACCGCCGAGTTCTGGTTCGCCAAGGTCCAGAAGGACGGCACGCTCGCCCCGCAGCGCAAGCTCGCCAACGAGAAGCCGAAGGGCGAGACGGTGGACTACGACGCCCTGATCAAGTCGTGGCCCGCCACCCCGCCGAAGCGGGCGGAGGTGAAGTGACGCCGCTTCCCGTCATTGCGAGGAGCGCAGCGACGAAGCAATCCATGCGTCCATAACACTGGATTGCTTCGCTTCGCTCGCAATGACGAACTAACCAAAAGGCCGGGAGCGATCCCGGCCTTTCCTCTTTTCCTCTGGCCCTGCGTTCCCCTCACGCCTCCAACTGCTTGCCGATCGGCAGGGCGCGGATGCGTTTTCCCGTCGCGGCGAAGATCGCGTTGATCAGCGCCGGCGCAAATGGCGGCACGCCCGGCTCGCCGACGCCGCTCGGCGGTGTGTCGGGACCGGGAGGCACGATGTAGACATTGGTGAGCGCAGGCGCTTCGTCGATCCGGATGACTGGGAAGTCGTCGTAATTGCCTTGCTGCACCTTGCCGTCCTTGAAGGTGATCTCGCCATGCTTCACGAGGCTCAGGCCCATGATTGCGGCGCCCTCGATCTGCGACTGGATCCGCTCCGGATTGACGTAGGTGCCGCAATCGATCGCGGTATCGACCCGCGGCACCGTGAGCTTCCCTTTTTCGTCGACCTTAACCTCGACGATGGTCGCGATATAGCTGACGAAGCTGCGATGCGCGGCAATGCCGAGCCCGTGTCCCCTGGGGACGGATCGTCCCCAGCCGCCCTTGTCCGCGACCAGCTCGACGACCTTGCGAAGACGTGCGGTGTCGATCGGGTAGCTGTCGTAGGGCTCGCCGTAGTTCCAGAGGTCCTTCACCGAATCGAGCTTGAGGATCCGGGGCGATCCGATCAGCTCCAGCAGCATGTCCTTTTGATCGCGCTTGGTCGCATGGGCGATTTCACCGACCATGGACTGCACCGCGAAGGCGCGCGGGATGTTCGACACGGCGCGGAACCAGCCGATGCGGGTATGCGCGGCCGCTTCCGGATTCTCGCATTGGACGTTGGCGATCTCGAAGGGCATGTCGACGAGGCCCATGCCGAGCTCGAACGGCGCCTGATGCTTCGCACCGGCGGCAAATGTCGAGGCGATGCTCGGTGCGACGCTGCGATGCCGCCAGGCCGTCACCTTGCCGCTCTTGTCGATGCCGGCCTCGATGCGCTCCACCGAGACCGTGTGCAGGAAGCCGTTGCGAACGTCGTCGTCCCGCGTCCATTGCACCTTGACGGGCGCGCCGAGCTCCCTGGAAAGCAGGCCCGCTTCGATGGCGAAATCGCACTTCGACTTCCGCCCGAAGCCGCCGCCGAGCAGGGTGACATTGACGGTGACGTTCTCTTGGGGAATGCCGAGCGTCTTTGCGACGTCCTCGCGCGTTCCGCCCGCGCTCTGCACCGGCGCCCAGATCTCCACCTTGTCGCCCTTGACGTCGGCGACCGCAACCGGCGGCTCCATGGCGACGTGGGCGAGATGCGGCAGATAGTATTCACCCACGATCACCTTGTCGGCGCCCTTCAACGCGGCTTCGACGTCACCTTCCTTGCGCACCACGAGGCCGGGCTTGCGTGCGGCTTCCTCGAGCTGGGTCCTGTAGGCGGCTGAATCGTATTTGCCGTTGGCGCCATCGTCCCAGACGATCTTCAAGGCGTCGCGGCCCTTGATCGCAGCCCCGGTGTTGCGCGCTATCACCGCGACACCGCCGAGCGGCTGGAATTTCGACGGCCACGGCCAGCCCTTGACCTCCATCACCTTTTCGACGCCGGAAACCTTCATCGCTGCCGATCCGTCGAACGAGGCAACCTTGCCGCCGGTCACCGGCGGGCGGGCGATGACGGCGTATTTCATGCCGGGCAGGCGGACATCGGCGCCATAACGTGCGGCGCCCACCGTGATGTCGCGGAGGTCGACCATGCTGATCTGGCCCTTGCCCAGATAGCGGAAATCCTTCGGCTCCTTCAGCTTCAGGCCATCGACATTGGGCACCGGCTCCTTGGCGGCATCGGCCGCCAGGTCGCCGAACCCGATGCGTCGTCCGCTCGCGCTGTGGACGACCTCGTGATTAACCGCCTTCACTTCGCTCGCCGGCACGCCCCAGCGTTTCGCCGCGGCGGCCTCCAACATCGTGCGCGCCGACGCGCCGATCTGGCGCATCGGCATCAGGTAGTGACGCGTGCTGCGCGATCCGTCGGTATCCTGGTTGCCGAACTTGGCCTCGTCGCCATGCGCATGCTGCACCTTTACGCGCGACCAGTCGGCCTCCATCTCTTCGGCAACGATCATCGGCAGGCTGGTACGCACGCCAGTACCCATCTCGGCGCGGTGCGCGACGATCGTGACGATGCCGTCCGGGGCGATCGCCACGAACACGCGCGGGTCCGCCACGGTGCCGTGCGGCATCTCGCCCGCACCGGTCTTGTACGCGGCGAGGGCAGGCCGTGACATCACGGGCGCGGCCAGCACGAAGCCGCCGGCCAGCCCGAGACTTTTTAAAATGCTGCGACGTGAAACATTGTCGACCTTGACGTAGCGCTCAAAGCCACGAAGCTTTTTGGGGTTGGTGATGATGTTGATGGTCACACCCCCGTCGAAGCGAGATGAACCGCGTTCTCGATGCGCTGGTAGCAGCCGCAGCGGCAGATGTTGCCCGCCAGCGCTTCGCGGATCTGGTCGTGGGTGGGCTTCGGGTTCTCCATCAGGAGCGCAGCCGCCTGCACGATCTGACCGGCCTGGCAGAATCCGCATTGCGGTACGTTGAGCTGGCGCCAGGCTTTCTGAACGGCATGATCGCCTGTGGGATGAAGGCCTTCGATCGTCGTCACGTCCCGACCGACGACGTCGGAAACCGAGGTAATGCAGGCGCGAACCGCCTGCTTGTCGACGATGACGGTGCATGCGCCGCATAGCGCCTGGCCGCAGCCGTATTTGGTGCCCGTCAAGCCGGCTTCATCGCGCAGGAACCAGAGCAATGAAAGATCCGGGTCGCCGTCCCAGCTTCGTTCCTGACCGTTAATCTTCAACTTGATCATGTTGGGCCTCTTTTTTGTGCATTGTTGTGCCGCGTCGAGAACAGGTTCGCCGGAACCGCCTGTACGACCCCAAGCAAAACTGCTCGCGCCGATAACTGCCGAATAGGATCTGCTGGATGTCTGCGCTACGGGAGTTCCGCGACGCTACAACAAAGCGCGGCATGCGCGGTTCACAATACGTTGTTTATGATCGCGCAAATTCGCTGCGCTCGCAAACGGCACCCTCGCTGCGCAGCATCCGGAAAACGAAAACCAAAGGCCGGGAGCGATCCCGGCCATTTTCGCTCCGGGCTTTGCGCCTTCTCTTCTCACCTCGCCCCGCGTGCGGGGTGAGGTCGGATCGCATCGTCAGATGCGATCCGGGTGAGGGGGACTCTCCGCGAGTCGAATGCGTGGAAGCAGCCCCTCACCCCAACCCTCTCCCCGCATCCGCCTTCGCCCGAAGGCGGGCTTCGGGGACAAGAGAGCGGGGCGAGGGGGCGCACCGAGCCCTACTCCGCCGCCTCCGCCGCCGCCAGCGTCGGATAGTCCGTATATCCCTTTGCACCGCCGCCGTAGAACGTCGCCTTGTCCGGCGCATTCAGCGGCGCGCCCCTCTTCAGGCGCTCGACGAGGTCGGGGTTGGCGATGAAGGGTTTTCCAAACGCGATGAGATCGGCCGCATTCGCATCCAGCACCTTGTTCGCCAGCGCGAAGTCGTAGCCGTTGTTGGCGACGTAGGCGCCGCTGAAGCGCTTGCGCAGCGACGCATAGTCGAACGGCGCGTTGTCGCGCGGTCCGCCGGTGGCGCCCTCGATGACGTGGATGTAAGTCAGCTTCAGCGCGTTGAGGCCGTCCACGATGTAATCGAACAGCGGCTGCGGGTTGGAATCGGAGACGTCGTTGGCCGGCGTCACCGGCGAGATGCGGATGCCGGTGCGCTCGGGGCCCGCCACCGCGGCGACCGCCTTCGACACTTCCAGCATCAGCTTCGCGCGGTTCTCGATTCCGCCGCCATAGGCATCGGTGCGCTTGTTGGTGCCGTCTTTGGCGAACTGATCCAGCAGATAGCCGTTGGCGCCGTGAATCTCGATGCCGTCGAAACCTGCGGCCAACGCATTCTCGGCGCCGCGCTTGAAGTCGTCGATGATGTCAGGAATCTCGGAAAGCTCAAGCGCGCGCGGCTCGGAGATGTCGGTGAAGGTGCCGTTCACGAACGTCTTGCCCTTGGCGCGGATGGCGGAGGGCGCCACCGGCTTGCCGCCGCCGGGCTGCAGCGAGTCGTGCGAGATGCGGCCGACATGCCAGATCTGGATGAAGATGCACCCGCCGCGCTCATGCACGGCCTCGGTGACCTTGCGCCAGCCTGCGACCTGATCCTTCGAATGGATGCCGGGCGTATCCTGATAGCCCTGGCCCTGCTGCGACACCTGGCTCGCCTCGGTGATCAAGAGGCCCGCGGAAGCGCGCTGGCCGTAATACTCGACCGCGAGCGGGCTCGGCACCATGCCGGGCGGCACCGCGCGGTTGCGGGTCAGCGGCGCCATCACCAGGCGATTGGGCAGCGTGATCGGGCCGAGCTTGAAGGGCTCGAACAGTTTGGACTGGCTCATGCGAGGGCTTTCGAGAAATGGAAGATGACGGAAGAGTTGGGTATGGCGAGCCTTTGCGCAAGCGGCAAGCCATTCGCGCGGCGCAGACGTGCCAGTCGTAGCAGATTTTCCGCGCATTTGCCGCGCGGGCAGCATCGGTCTTCTCTCGAATACCCGGATGCCGGTTCATTCGTCATGGTCGACGATCTACCTGACCCCGAGAAAATCCCGCTTGCCGATCTCTACGCCGTTGTGGCGCAGGATGCCGTGGGCGATGGCGGCGTGGAAATAGAAGTTCGGCAGCGCGAATCCGGTCAGGTATTGCTGGCCCTTCAGCGTCATCTGGTTGCTAGGGCCGACCGGGAAGGTGACGTCGCGGCTCTCCGCGCCGTCGAACTGCGCCGGCTTGTACGCTTTCACATAGTCGATCGTCCTCGCAATGCGTTGGCGCAGCTCCTCGAAGCTCTTTTCGGTATCTGCGGTGGTCGGCACCTCGCCCCCCGTCAGCCGCGCGCAGGTCTTGGCGGCGAAATCGCACACCGTCTGGATCTGCGGCGTCAGCGGAAACATGTCCGGATAGAGCCGCGCCGAGAGCAGCACCTCGGGCTGGATGTTCTTCGCCTTGCAATGCGCTTCGGCCTTTTCGAGGATGCCGTCGAGGGCGCCGAGAATCTGCAGGAATGCGGGTACGGCGGCGTCGTGGAAGGACATGTGAGCGCTTCTCCCTGAGGTTTTTCGGGAGAATCTCTAGCACGTCATTGCGAGCGAAGCGAAGCAATCCAGTGTGAGGAAGCGCGGTGGATTGCTTCGTCGCTTCGCTCCTCACAATGACGATTCCCCTCACCATGAGGGAAGAAATCACCGCGCCTGCGGCATTATCGCGCCCGCGGGCAGCGCCTGCGCGCCGGGGCCGCGCATGCGCGCCAGCAATTCCGCGGTCGGCCAGGAATCCGCGGGCAGGCCGTATTTCTGCTGCATCGCCTTGACCGCGACGCGGCTCTGCTGGCCGAGCACGCCGTCGACCTTGCCGACATTGTGGCCGGCGCGCACCAAGAGCTGTTGCAGCTCCTTGACCTCGGCAAACTGCAATTGCGCCACCGGCTGCGCGGGCTGGCGCATCGGCGGTGCGCCGGCAATTCTCGTCGCCAGGTAGCCCGCGGTGGTCGCGTAGATCAGCGAGTTATTCCACTCGGTATAGGCTGCGAAATTCGGATACGCCATGAACGCCGGACCCGTGCGTCCCATCGGCAGCAGCACGGAGGCGGGCAGGTCGTCGTTCGGCAGCGGCTTGCCGTCGGGATAGGTCACGCCCCACGCCGCCCATTTCGAGCGCGGGTGCTTGGTCGAGAGGTCCGTCTGCTCCCACGGCAGGTTCGGCGGCATGCGCACCTCCTGCAGCCACGGCTCGCCGCGCCGCCACTTCAGTCCGGTCG
The DNA here is from genome assembly GCF_052389815.1 of Bradyrhizobium sp. Classification (GTDB taxonomy): domain Bacteria; phylum Pseudomonadota; class Alphaproteobacteria; order Rhizobiales; family Xanthobacteraceae; genus Bradyrhizobium. The sequence continues at coordinate 18,360 of NZ_JBQTHN010000136.1, forward strand.
CGATGTAATTCGCGGTCGAACCGATCACGTCGGGCGCGCTGCGCAACAGGTTGCGATGGCCGTCGCCGTCGTAGTCCACGGCATAGTTGAAATAATGCGTCGGCAAAAACTGCGTCTGGCCGAGCTCGCCGGCCCAGGAGCCGATCATCTCGCTGGCTGAGAGATCGCCGCGCTCGAGAATCTTCAGCGCCGCGACGGTCTCGTTCTGGAACATCTCCGAGCGGCGGCAGTCATAGGCCAGCGACACCAGCGAAGGCAGCGACGGCAGATTGCCCATGTTGGCGCCGAAATCGCTCTCCAGCCCCCAGAACGCGGCGATTACGGCCGGCGGCACGCCATATTCCTTCTCGGCGCGCGCGAACGCCGCCGCGTGCGCCTTGATGCGCTGCTGGCCCTGCTGCATGCGATAGACGGCGGCCATGCGCCCGGCAAACTGGGTGAAGATCTGGCCGAACACGCGCTGGCCGCGGTCGCGGTTGACGATGCCCTGGTCGTAGACGAGGTAGGGCGCGGCGGCGACGAGCGTCCGCTGCGAGACGCCTTCGCTCGCAGCGCGCTGCTTCAGCTCGGCGAGGAATTTGTCGAACGAGGCCCCGCCGTGACACGCCGCCGCGCGCGGCGAGGGCGTCGTCGCCACCGGCCTCGGCGCGGACGGCGCGCCGGGGGCCGGCGCGGTCGCGCCAGGTCGTGTCCCTCCCGGCGCGGTGCGCGCCGTCGGCTGTTGCTGAAACAATTGCGCGGAGGCCGCGGAAGAGATCAGCAGCGCGGCTGCCATCGCCACCGGTTTCAATACGCGCGTCATCGTCGGCATGCCCATCCCCGCTAGCTCCAAGGAGTCCGCCGATTTGTAGCTGATTCTTCACCTCTCCCCGCGTGCGGGGAGAGGTCGGATCGCATCGAAGATGCGATTCGGGTGAGGGGGATTCTCCGCGAGTCCCGATGTTGAGACAGCCCCTCACCCCTACCCTCTCCCCGCATCCGCCTTCGCCCGAAGGCGGGCTTCGGCGGACAAGAGAGCGGGGCGAGGGAGTACATCCAATATCCCGGTCGATTTGTCACTGCACCCCGGCGTCGGCCGAGGTGGATGCCGCGGCCTTGGCGGGGGCGGCGGCATTCGTCTGGCCCGGCGCGGGCGCCCGTGCGGCGGCGCTGGCCGGGACCGGGGCCGGCGCCTGCTCGCGCCCGGCCATGGCGGGCGCCGATGTGCCGGTGCCGAAGCGGGCGCGGTAGACGCCGAGATTCTCGATCACCCGCTGCACATAGTTGCGCGTTTCTGAGAAGGGGATGCGCTCGACCCAGTCGACCGCGTCGACATTGGGATCGCGGGGATCGCCGCGCAGCTTGATCCAGTCGCGCACGCGGCCCCGGCCGGCATTGTAGCCGGCGAAGGTCATGATCAGCGAACCCTTGTATTCGCTCATCAGCGCGGAGAGCTCGCCGGCGCCCATCTGCGTGTTGTAGACGGGGTCCTTCTTCATGCGCTTCCAGTCGTATTTGGTGCCGAAACGCTTGGCCGTGTCCTTGCCGGCTTCCGGAGTGATCTGCATCAGGCCGACCGCATCGGCGGGCGAATGGACGCGCTGGTCGAACGCGCTTTCGGTGCGCGCCACCGAATAGATCATGCCGTGCTCGGTCGCCGGCTCCCACTGCGTGTGCGGCGGAATGCCGACGGTGGGGAAGGCGTAGTGCTCCATGGCAAAGCCGCGGCCGAGCGCGTTCTTGCCGAGCTGCAGCATGGCGATCGCGTCCTCGCGAGCGTAGGTGAGGTCGCCGAGCGCGGCCATCGCGGCTTCATCCTGGCACTCCTCGCCGAGATCGTGCGCGAACGTCTTGACCAGGTCCTTTTCGCCGACGGCATAAAGCATGGCGGCGGCGCGCACGCGCTCGTCGGTTGCCGCCGCCGTCTTCTCCGGATGCGGCATGCGCAACTCGACCGGCTCCAGGCCGAGCTTCCTGCGCGACATCTGCCCGTAATAGGCGGTCGGGTACTTGCTCGACGCCTCGTAGAACGCGCGCGCGGCGTGCGCATTGCCGGCCGCTTCCGCCGCGCGGGCACGCCAGTAATTGGCGCGCGCCAGCGTGATCGGATGGGAGAGGCCCTTGTCGATATCGGCGAAGTATTTCGCGGCGGTGGCGGGGTCGCCCAGGTAGCGCAGCGCGATCCAGCCCGGCATGAAGGCGTAGTCCGCCTTGTAGGCATCCAGCCCGGGCGTCGCCGCGTCCTTTACCACGTCGTAGGCGAGCTGGAATTCGCCCATGTCGAGCAGCTTGCGCGAGATCGTGCGGCGGTCGCGCCACCATTCGTCGGTGTCCTGCTGCGCCATGGTCTCGGGCGCCGCAGCGACGATCGTCTTCGCGGCCTCGACGATCTTGTCCTTCTTCATCGCCCATTTGACGCGGCAGAGAACGTAGCCGAGATCGGCGCGCGCTTCCTCCGGCACGTCGTTGAGCTTGCCGAGCGCCTTGTTGGCGTCGCCCTTCACCGCCGAACACGCCTTCACGATCGCGACGTAGTCGTCGCCGAGCCGCTTGGCGGCGCGCATCGCCGCGCCAAGCTCCTTGGCGCCGATCCGTTTGTCCATGCGCGCGCGGTGGTCCTCGCGCGCGAGCAGATCGCGAAACTCCTCATACGCCGCTTCTTCGGTGGCTTCGCCGAGTTCCTCGGCGCGCCAGGCCGCCTTCACCTCGCGCGCGGCGGCGAGGCGATCGCCTTCGGCAAGCCGCGCCCGCGCCAGCGCGAAGCGGCCCTTGGCGGTCAGCGGGGTCTTGTCGGCGAGGAATGCGCGGATGGTGGCCACATCGGCCTTCTCCTGCCACAGCCGCGCTTCGGCGCGGCGGCGCATCAGCGCCTGGCTCGGCCAGGCCGGGTTGTCGGCCATGAACGCCGCAAAGCGGGCAAAGCGCGCCTGGGTCTCGCCCTGGCGCAGGATGAACCATTCGGCGAGCTTCTGCCCGGCGGGATCGGCGATCGTCTTCGCCGCTTCCGTGGCATCGTCCGTCTCGCCCTCGCGCGCGAGATCGAAAGCCTTCTTCAGCACGGCAAGATCGCCGGTCAGGGGCGGCGCCGACGGCTTGTCGTCCTCGTCGTCGTCATCGTCGGCGGCGGGTTTCTTGCCGCGCTTGGTCTTGGCGGCGTGCTTGGCCGGCTTGCCCTTGCGATGCGCCGTCTTCTTGGCGGCAGCCTTTTTGCCGGCAGCCTCGCGCGCGGGCTTTGAGTCCTTCTTCGCCGCAGCCTTCGGCTCCGGCTTCTTAGCCTCCGGTTTCTTCGCCGCGGGCTTCTTCATTTCCTGCTTCTTTGCCTCGGGCTTCTTCGCCGGCTGCGTCGCGCCCTGCTTCGGATTGGCGGCGGCATTCGCGGACGCCGGCGCGGCGAGCCAGCAAACCGCGCCAAGCGCGATCAGGGTAACGAAGCCGGCAACGATGTCCTGGAGTCGCTTCGCGTGGGTCTTTGCCATACGCTTCCTTGAAACGAAGGGAGTGGGCGCGGGTTCCGTGTAGCGGCAGGCCTGCTTTAGCACGCGACGAAGTGATTTGTCCGGCCCGGTGCTTCCGGAAAAACACCGGTTCCCAACGTAAAATCGCCGCAATGTCGTTTGGCGTCGTGCCTCGTCAAACGTTAACGCGCGTCACGGCCGAGCCCGGTGCGCGACGAGGAGGGAGCAGCGTCTTGCCGCAATGGCCGCGCAGGCGGGCCGCGCCGCGGCCACAACCTCTTCGCGAGTGGGTCCGCATCGCGGCGCGCGCGTGAGGCCGTTGTCGCCTGCGCGACGCAATATCGCCCGGCGAGCGCGCAAGCTCCGCCACGCGCGGGTCCTCTCCCGGACGCCTTCGCCTGTTGATTTTGCGTTCGGCGGCAGCATGCCTCGTCTTCCCGCCCGCGCGAACGCGTGCGTCGCGTCGTCTTGCACAAAGAGGCGGTATCTCTGAGGGAGTATCAGAATGGCGCGTTACTCAATGCTCGAACGGCTGCTGCGGAGCGATTCGGGATTTGCCGATTTCCTGGCATCGCTCACCGGTGGCTCCGCCGGTCACGACCATCTCAACGGCACGAGCGGCGGCAACTTCCTGTTCGCCGGCGCCGGCGCCGACACGCTGGCCGGCATGGCGGGCAACGACATGCTCAATGGCGGCAGCGGCGACGACAAGGTCTGGGGCGGAAGCGGCAACGACAGCCTGGCCGGCGGCACCGGCAACGATCTCCTGGTCGGCGGCTTCGGCGCCGACCGCATGGACGGCGGCAACGGCAACGACGTGCTGCTGTCGCGCTCCGACGCCGGCGAGATGGTGGCGGCGCAGGACGGCAAGACCCAGATCTTCGCCGCCGAATCCGCCGCCTTCACCCAGACGAACGACACGCTGACCGGCGGCCGCGGCGCCGACACCTTCCGCTTCGAGGGCATGGTCAACGCCAAGGACGAGATCGTCGCCAAGCACGTCAACGCCGACGGCACCATCGACTGGGTGGGCGTCACCGGCGAGAACAACGCGGTGCACGATCACTGGGTCGACGGCTTCGGCAACGACGTCATCACCGACTTCCGCCGCAGCCAGGGCGACAAGATCGAGATTTCGGCGCACACCGCCGAGGTCAAGTCGATCCAGTATGTCGATGCCAACAACGACGGCCGCACCGACTACAGCCTGATCACCGTCATCAGCCAGCAGGGCAATGCCGGCGCGCATGACGAGGATCTGCTCGGCACCATCAAGGTGTATGGCGACAAGGTGAAGGCCAGCGACATCACGGTCGACGCCAACACCGTTTACGGCGCTTACGAGAAGGTCGGCGAGCTCGGCGCCGGCGTTCATTTCGACATCGAGGACGACGGCGTGCTGCCGAACGGCGGTACCGACGGCGGCCACCACAACCAGGCCACCGCGATGGCCAACATGGCGATCACGAGCTACTGACGGGCATGGGTCCGGGCTTCGGCTGACCTCTCCCCGCACGTTCGCGGGGAGAGGTCGGATCGCATCGATAGATGCGATCCGGGTGAGGGGCCGGGCACGACGCTTCCGCGACGAAGGTCCTTCCGGTCCGGCTTTTGGATTCGAGGATTCGGTGAGTGCAATTATGCGGCGAGCTTTCCCGGCCGGCCCCTCACCCGCCGCCTGCGCTGCGCTTCGGCGTCGACCTCTCCCCGCAGAAGAGCGGGGAGAGGTCGGATCCCGGCCATGACGAAACGTTAATCCTCCCGCGTCGCCGCGACGCACCCCTTGCGCCCCCGGTTCCCCGGTCCCTACCTTTAGTCGCGGAGGATGGACCCATGAACTATTTCCGCACCGCGCTTCTGCTCGCAGGCCTCACCGCGCTCTTCATGGGCGTGGGCTTCCTGATCGGCGGCAAGGGCGGCGCCCTGATCGCGCTGGTCATTGCCGCGGGCATGAACCTGTTCACCTACTGGAATTCCGACCGCATGGTGCTGTCGATGTACGGCGCCCATCAGGTCGACCGCAACAGCGCGCCCGATCTCTACAACCTCGTCGCCGAGCTCGCTTCCCGCGCGCAGCTGCCGATGCCGCGCGTCTTCCTGATGGACGAGGCGCAGCCTAATGCGTTTGCCACCGGCCGCAACCCGGACAACGCCGCCGTCGCCGTCACCGTCGGCCTGATGCAGCAGCTTTCGCGGGAGGAGCTCGCCGGCGTCATCGCGCACGAGCTCGCGCACATCAGGAACCACGACACGCTGACCATGACCATCACCGCGACCATTGCCGGCGCCATCGGCATGATTGCGCAGTTCGGCATGTTCTTCGGCGGCAATCGCGACAACAACCATGGCCCCGGCATCATTGGCTCGATCGCGATGATGATCCTGGCGCCGCTCGCCGCCATGCTGGTGCAGATGGCGATCAGCCGCACCCGCGAATACGCCGCCGACGATCTCGGCGCGCGCATCTGCGGCAACCCGATGTGGCTGGCCTCCGCGCTCTCCCGCATCGAGAACGCCGCCCACCAGCAGCCGAACTACCACGCCGAGCGCAACCCCGCGACTGCGCACATGTTCATCATCAACCCGCTGACGGGGCAGGGCATGGACAATTTGTTCGCGACGCATCCGTCGACGCAGAACCGCATCGCCGCGCTGCAGCAGCTTGCGGCGGAGATCGGCGGGCAGGGCGCGCCGCTGCGCGGTGCCGGCGCGCATTATCCGTCGCGGGGGCCGTGGGGTAGGGGCACGAGGCGGAAAGGGCCGTGGGGGTAAGAAGTAGGGCAGATTGGCGACAAGCGTAATCCGCCATCCCGCGCACAAAGTATCGGCGGCTTATGTCTTCGCCTTCGCTGTTCGAGCTACGGCTGACAAGTCGCTAACCCGCCTATTGCCGCGCCCCCGCATCGCCGTAAGCCGCGCGTGAGTGAAATCATCTGCGCGCGTTTGCGCCCTTAACCTTTACACCGACCGGTAACGCATACCTCTTTCCCCATTGAAAAGCTTGCGCTTTTCAAGTTTCCATTGCTTTCCCCGCACCTCACGCGTGCCCCCACGTTCTTCCGGGGTTGCTTCCCGCACGCGCCTGTGCCAATCCGCACCCAACCGCTGGCCGATGACGGCCGTTTCCGACACATTTGGATTCGAAAGGAGCGCCCTGGATGGGTCTGCGAGCGTTTTTCATTGTGGCTGTTCTCATCGGTTCGTCGCAGCTTGCCCAGGCCGCCGAACAGTCCGTGCTGCGCCGGGTTTCCTGCTCGGTGGTCCGGTTCTACGTCGCCAAGTACAGCGCCGCAGCCGCGGAAGCCTATGCCCGCAGCAACGGGGCGAGCGAGGCGGAGATCGCGTCCGCGCGCCGTTGCCTGAAGAATTCGCCGATCGTCACCGCGCAATACTGACCGCGGCTGCCGGATCGGAGCACGACAAGGCCGCCCTCGGGGCGGTCTTTTTGTTTGGTGTGTTAGCGTCAGCGTAATCCGCCGTTCCACAGGGCGAGACCGTCGGCGGGTTACGCTGGCGCTAACCCGCCCTACGAGGTCACCCCTGACGCTTCTCCATGATCTCGGCCATGCGCTCCAGCGTGGCGTAGAGCGAAACGAAACCCATCGTCTCCCGGCGCAAGGAACTGATGGGTTTCGCTTTCGCTCTACCCATCCTACCCGCCTGCCACCACCAGCCCTGGCGCTTCCGAAAGGCAGAATACACCATCTGCGGGTCAAGCCATTGCCGAAAAAGTATTCCGCTTTTCATAATCGCGAGACGGTGCCATAACCCGGCCCGTCCCACCCGGTGAAAGGGGCGGCTCGAGATCGTCACGAACCGTGCGGTGGGATGCGATCACCGGTTGTGAGGCGAGAGCCCGTCCCGAACATCCATCCCTTACGTCTTATGCGCGCTCCAGTTGCCCCAGCTCACGTTCTTCAGGCTGCCGAAATCGGTGCCCAGCGGCCGGCGCGTCTGCCGCTCGTGGGCGGCGATGCACTTCTCGGACTCCGCGATCTTGCGCTCGAGTCCGGCCATCGCCTTCTCGGTATCGCCGATCTTGTCGTGCTGGCCGCGAAAGCGCGCGACTTCCAGCGCCTTCAGCGCCTCGCGGTTCTTCTTCAATTGCGCCCGGTGCCAGGCGATCCGGCTGTCGCTGTCGGCCATGCGAATTTCCCTGATTCGCCGGCGAACATAACACGAGGGCGAGCGGGGATTGTGCCGGGAATGAGTCGCCCTCGCCAACGTCAGCGTGCGCACGGCTGCTGCCGGCGCACTGCCGCCACCGTGCTTATTCAATCGCCGTGGCGCACCGGCCGACACTGGCCCAGCGGAAAGGATTCCTATGTGCTCTGCCGGTCACAGTCGGGATCGGAACGGCATGATATTTCACGCCGGATACTGTCCGAGGCGATGCACAAGGTCTATCGGACAGTTCCGGTCCGTGACTTTGGCGGGTTTCCACTCGCTGAACCATGGTATGTATGGGCTGACGCGCGGCAAGGCCGAGGGCATGGCGACCTATCCCCGCTTTGCAGCAGATTCAGGCGGCCGGGTAACGGCTGCGATTTCGCAAGGAGACTACGTAAATGAGCAAGGGCAGCCTTTTCTGGGTTATCGGCGGCGAGTTCGGCTCGATGAACTTCCACAAGCTCGTGGAAGGCTCGGCCCAGGTCAAAGGCCCGTTCAAGACCCGCAAGGAAGCGGAAGACTGCTGGAAGGAAGTATCCGAAGAGAGCCGCCACAAGGCTGGCGTCCGCTACACCATCGTGGAGGAGCCGGATCGCTCGGCGCAGGCCTGAAGGTCCTCCGCCTGCAACGTCCAGACACAATCGGCCCCGTCCGGCGCAAGCCGGGCGGGGCCGAGCACGTGTAGGGGGCGGAGTTGTCTTTTCCTCTCTCATTTCGCCGCGGCAGGGCGGGGCGAGAGGTTGCCTCACAATGGGACTATAACCATAACCCCTTGAAACCAAACGCCCTTTGCGGACCTAATGGTTACTGCTAGGTTAACGGAAGAAAGTGCAAGTCCGAGAGAGGCGCCCATGTCAGATGCGCAGAACGCCGCCAGCTCCAGCGAAAGTCCGATGCGGCTGCGCGATGCCCTTCGCAAGGCGCGCATCGAGGCCGCCGACCGTACCGGCGTGGTCGTCGACCTGCGCGATGCCGAAGTCGCGCGGCTGGAAATCCTCAACGAAGCGCTCGACCCGCTGTTCGCCGAGGTGCCCGACAAGATCGACCTGTTCGACCGCGGCATCAGCCAGGGCGAGACGCCGCGATTGTGGATCGACGTCGTCGCGCACGTCCTGATGGGCCGCGACAAGCGCATCTATCGCTTCGTGCAGGATACCCGCTTCGGCCGCATCGTGCTCGCCGAGTCGCACGACGTGCCCGTGATCGTCGAGGCGGTCACCGACTACCTCGCCCGCCGCATGATCGAGCGCGAGCACGCCCTCGTCGCAACGCCGGCGCCGGCGCCGGAAGAAAAGGAAGAACCGCGCCGCCGCCGCGGCTGGGGCATGTTCCTGCTCGGCTTCATCCTCGGCGCCGCCGCGCTGTTCGGCCTTGCGCTGTATGCGAGCCTGAAAAACCTCTGACGTCATTGTAAGCCACCCGGTCGGCGCGAAGCGCCGCCGGATGACAGGCTCCGCGAAGCAATCCATATTACCGCAGCGGAGAAACGGACTGCTTCGGCGCACTTTACAATGACGAGCATTATATGAGCCGCACCTGACGAATTTCCTTCACGCGCATTTCGCGATCGATGCCGCGCACGACCTGCTCGACCCGCCAGGCGCCGTCCTCGCGCGCGATCGAAAACATGTTGAAGGCGGCGCCCGGATAGTGCCCATGCGCCACCGCCGATGCCGACGGCACGCCGATCACCGGGATCTCGCCGCGCGGGCCCTCGATCCACATCGTCGAGTGGATGTGGTCGTGCCCGTGCAGCACCAGCTCGACGCCATGCTGCCTGATCAGCGCGCGCAGCTGCCTGGAATCCGTCAGCCGCTTGACCCGCGAGGTCGAGTGCAGCGGATGATGCACCAGCAGCACGCGGAACGCCTGCTCGGCGGCGAGTTGCGCGAGGATGCGATCGAGTGCCTGCATCTGCGCGGAGCCGAGCTTCCCCGTCGCCATCAGCGGCAGCGTCGGCACGGCCGAGGAGACGCCGATCAGCGCCAGCGGCCCGCGCCTGCGCACGAAGGGAAAGGCGCCATTGCCGCCGTCGATATCGCCGCGCAGATAGTCGCTCCACGCTTCCGCCGCGCGATACCTGGTGGCGCGCACATAGGCGTCGTGATTGCCGGGGATGACGGTGACGCGCTCGGCCTCACCGACGCTTTCGAGCCACGCCCGCGACGGGGCGAACTCCGCCTCCAGCGCCAGATTGACGAGATCGCCGGTGACCGCGATGTGGTCCGGTGCTTGCGCGCGGACGTCGGCGACGAGGGTGTCCAGCACCTCGCGGCGATGAAATTTGTGGCGGTTGCGGGTCCAGTTGAGATATCCCAGCGCGCGCTTGCTCGCCAGATCGCGAAACCGCGCCGCCGGCAAGGGCGGCAGATGCGGGTCCGACAAATGCGCCAGTGTGAATGCCATCGGCTTGAGTCCGGCCGGAATGATCCTCCCTCTATTGGCAAGGCGGCCCGCTTCGCGCAAGGATCAATCGCGATGCGAAGCGGAGAAGGCGCCTGACATGAACCTCTCGGCCTTGCGCAAGCGCCTCGAGCCGCTGTTGCGCCGGATTTTCCATCTCTACTGGCGCCTGGCTCGCGGCATGACGCTGGGCGTCCGCGGCGTCGTGCTCGATGCGGACGGCAAGGTGTTCCTGATCCACCACACCTATGTCACCGGCTGGCAATTGCCGGGCGGCGGGGTCGAGGCCGGCGAGACCATTCTGGAGGCGTTGAAGCGCGAATTGATGGAGGAGGGCAGGATCGAGGTTCTGGCCGAGCCGGAGCTGCACGGGCTGTTCTTCAACAGCCACGTCTCGCGCCGCGACCATGTCGCCATCTACGTGGTCAGGGAATTCCGGCAGGACCGCATGCCCGGGCCCAACCGCGAGATTTCGGCCTGCGGCTTCTTCGCGGTGGACGCGCTGCCGGCCGACACCACCGAAGGGACGCGCCGCCGGATCGCGGAAGTCCTCCAAAACGAGACAATAATCGCGACCTGGCGTTAGAGATCATTAGCGATCGGTCCATATGATTGGGCGCAAACAACCCTAACGGTCGTTAAGGATTGATGATGAGCGCTGCACTGAGCCCAAAACGCCTGCCGAAACTTCGCGGCGATCTGGCGGGTATGGCGGAAGCGCTCGCGCGATTTGCGCAGGAGGAATTTCCGCAAGCCGCGACTGCTCAGCCGACGATTGCCGTGCTGGTGCCGTGCTACAATGAGGAGGCGGCGGTTGCGACCGTCGTCGCCGATTTCCGCAAGGCGCTGCCATCAGCGACCATCTACGTCTACGACAACAATTCGGGGGATCGCACCGTTGAGGTAGCCCGCGAGGCCGGCGCCGAGGTGCGCAGCGAGATGCATCAGGGCAAGGGCCACGTGGTGCGGCGCATGTTCGCCGACATCGATGCCGACGTTTACGTGCTGGTCGATGGCGATGCCACCTATGACGCTCCGAGCGCACCCAAGATGATCGAAAAGCTCGTCGCCGGACATCTCGACATGGTGGTTGGCCTGCGTGTCGATCAGTCGGTCGCGGCCTACCGGCCCGGGCACCGCACCGGCAACTGGATGCTGACGACGTTCCTCGCCTCGGTTTTCGGCGAGGCGTTCAAGGACATTCTCTCCGGCTACCGCGTGTTCTCGCGCCGCTTCGTAAAATCCTTCCCCGTGCTGTCCGACGGCTTCGAGATCGAGACCGAGCTCAGCGTGCATGCGCTGGAACTGGCGCTGCCGGTCGCCGAGGTCGCGACGCCTTATTATGCGCGTCCGGAGGGCTCGTTCAGCAAGCTCAACACCTGGCGCGACGGTTTCCGCATCCTCGGCACCATCCTGCGGCTCTATCGCTCCGAAAAGCCGCTGCGGTTCTTTACGGCGATCGGCGTTTTCCTGATGCTGGTGTCGATCGGGCTCGCGATCCCCGTCCTCGTCACGTATCTGGAGCAGGGCGTGGTGCCGCGGCTGCCGACGGCGGTGCTGTCCATGGGACTGATGATCGTCGCCGTACTGTCAATATCTTCCGGCCTCGTGCTCGACACGGTGACGCGTGGCCGGCGCGAGATCAAGCTGCTGGCCTATCTGTCCCAGCCGGCGGTCGGCAGGCGCTGACCCAAATCGGCGCGTGCGGGGCGATGGACCCCGCCCGCCGCAGATGCTATCTCCCAAGAACCTAGTTTGACGCGTTTTCTCGACGCGAACCGGTGCCCACTTCGCTTGAAAACGCTATGTCATGAGTGATCTCTCCCTCACCGTCCTCCCCGAAAGGCCGAACGACGCCGACGCGATCGAGCGGCTGCACGAGCGCACCTTCGGCCCCGGCCGCTTCGTGCTCAGCGCCTATCGCCTGCGCGAGCATGTCGATCACCTGCTCGACCTGTCGTTCACCGCGTGGATCGGTACGCTGCTGGTCGGCTCGGTCAGGCAGTTGCCGATCTGCATCGGCGATACGCCGGCGCTGATGCTTGGGCCGCTGACCGTCGAGCCGCCGTTCCGCAGCCGCGGGGTAGGGCGTGCACTGATGGATCGTGCGCTAGCGGATGCGAAGAAGGCCGGTCATCGCCTCGTCATCCTGGTCGGCGACGAGGCCTATTACAGCCGCGTCGGCTTCAAGGCGGTGCCGAAGGGCAGGGCGACCATGCCCGGCCCGGTCGACTACAGCCGCCTGCTTGTCGCCGAACTCGCCGAAGGCGCGTTCGAGGGCGTTTCCGGCGACATCCGCCCGGACTGGAGCAAGGCGAAGTAGCGGCGGAGGCGCCGCCAGTGGCCTCGTGGTTTGAGACGCGCCGCACTGCGGCGCTCCTCACCTTGAGGGTCAGGATGAGGTCGCGCTCCTAGAACTTCAGGTTCGCGAACGCCCTTACGCCGATCCCCGGAAGCAGCACCTGGTCCTTGTTGTAGGACACGGCATTGCGGATGTTCTCGTTCAGCAGGTTGTTGCCCACCAATCCGACATACATTTCGCGCGCGCCGAACCAGCTCGAATCGAGCTTCGTCTTGTAGCTGACCTCGGCCCTCAGCAGGTTGTAGCCTGGCGTCGGAGTCTCCGCGATCGGCGCGACGTCGTTTTGCGCAAACGCGTGCAGCAGGTTGACGCGCGCAAACCAGTTGGCGTCGCGATAGAATACTCCACCGCCCAAGCGTTGTGGCGGGATACGCGGCACATTGGTGCCGTCGTCAAACGTCGCGCGAACGATGTCATACTGGCCCTCGATTCCCCATATGCCGTTCCAGACCGGCATCACGTCGTACTGGAACTGGAGTTCGCCGCCGCGAAACGTCGCGTCGCGCTGGGTGTAGATCGCCTGGTTCAATTCGAGACCTGGGCCAAGCTGGCACACACCGCCCTCGCAGGTGTTGCCGGTCAGGCGGCGGTAGATAAAGCCGTTGAACTTTGTGTAGTAGCCGGTGAGCTCGAACCGGAACGGGCCGGTGGCGCGCCGCAAGCCAGCCTCAACGGATTTTGCCGTTTCGATGCCGAGATTGGGGTTGCCGATGTCGAAAGTCCCGGTAGCCTCGTGGACGCCCCGCGAAAACAGCTCCGCTGGCTTTGGCGCGCGCTCGACATACTGGCCGGTGATACTCGCGACCAGATCCCATGGCAGGTTCTGGATCAGGCCGATGCTGCCGCTCTTCGGGGTGAAGTTGCGATTGACTGCCGTCGCGGGGCCTACCGCGGCGGGATCGACGTTGAGATCGAATACTTCCGGAATGAAGGTGGGGAAGCTTCCGTTCAGATCGGCGTTCTCAATACGTCCGGCGACTTGAGCCTTGGTGACATTGCTGAACATGAACTCATTGAAGATATATCCGGCGACCTTCGCGTTCTTGTTCGGATCGAACAATCCATTGATCGGGCTGCTGGGATCCTCGGGGCTCGGTGCGGTCAGCTTCTGGCGCGAGGCCTGGACACCGACGGCGGTGGTCAGCGCAGCAAAGCGGACGTTGAACGGCGCAAACTGCACCTCGACGCGGCCTTCCTGCTCCTTGTTGGTAAAGGTCTGATGCACAAGCAGCGGCCCTACGCCGGGCTGCTCGAGACCGATTTCGTCATGCTTATAGTCGGTCGCCCCGGCCCAGAATCGGATCGCATCGATCACCGCATTGTCCGGCCGGTATTCGCCCTTGCTGGTGAACCTTGTCTGTTTGCCGTCGATCCGGGTCAGGAGCTCGGTGCCCTCGATGCCGGGAATGTGGTAGAGCGCGTTGTGCTGTGTGATCGCCGCGCCGATGAAGCCGCCATCGAAGATGTAGGAGCCGCCGACCGATCCGCCGTAGGCTTGCGACGCGGAATTCGGCTGACGCCCGTTGAACGGCAAATTCGGGTCGGTCAGGAACGGATAGCTGGGGATGAAGTAGTCGCCGGCCTTGCGGCCGAAGGCGTCGGCGTGGACCGCAAAGTTGCCCCCGCCGGCGTCGAGCAGCACGGCACCTTCGCCGCCGCGATCGACCGAGGCGACCGCCGTCCGTGTTTCCGCAGTAGCGCAGCCCGGCGATCCAACGTTGGCCAGCGGCGCCTTGGTGGGAAGCCCGTAGCTCCGGAACGGCGGCGCCGCCGCGCAGGAGGGCAACGCGTCCGGAATGCGATTGTTTGTTGCGCTGACGACACCGCCGATTGCGGTAGAGCCGTAACGCAGGGTTGCCGGTCCGCGGATGACCTCGACCTGGTTTGTCGTAAGCGGATCGATCGGCACGAAGTGATCTTCGCCGAGGTCGGATGCGCCGTTGCTGCCGACTCCATTCTCCACGATGCCGACGCGATTGACGTCGAGGCCCCTGATGATCGGGCGACTGGATGCGCCGGGCGCGAATTCAGAGCCGGTGATGCCGGGCTTCGAGAACAGAAGATCGCCGAGCGTGCCGCCGCCATGGCGGCGGATCTCTTCGTTCGGCACCACCGTGACGGTCGCGAACTGGTCGGTGACGATTGGCAGCACGCCTTGTTGCGGCGTGGGTGCCGCCGGCGCAGGCTGCGCCTGCGGGGAAGGGTCGCGCCTGGTGCCGGTGGCGACCCTCGCAACACGCGCGGGTGCGCGTACCACAGCAGGCTTTCGTTTCACGATCGGGCTTGGCGCCGTCACATTGACGTCGGGAAGCGCGGCCGGCGTGTTCTGTGCGAACGCATGCGCGCCTAGCGCCAGCCAGCTCGCGCCGGCGGCAAATAGAACTCGTCTCTCGAGGATTCTCATTGTCCATTCCTGATGCCGTCGCATGGCGACGGGCGATTTCGCCGTGTCCAAGGGGGTCAAGCGCCTGCTGGCGGCGATCCCGAAGGACGTCGATCGGTGGTCAGGAAACGGGAGGTGCGCGCGACTGGAATGCCGGCCATGGCGTACCCAGATAGGCAAGCTCGGCGCCGGCCGGAGGCAAACGCAGTTCGATTGCGTCTGGCGTCTGCAACGCCGCCGGCGTTGCGAGCAAGATCTGGCTCGCCACCGACATGACCGCGCAGGTCGCGCACGGCTCA
>NZ_JBQTHN010000137.1:0-30314 GCF_052389815.1 Bradyrhizobium sp.
TACATCCTCAACAACGCCTGCCGGTCGATCTTGCCCGTGCCGGTCTTCGGCAGCTCGTCGATGAACAGCACCTCGCGCGGATATTTGTACGGCAGCAGCTTTGTCTTTACGTAGTCCTGCAGCTTGCGCGTGGCGTTGCCCTGATCGAACGCGCTGGCGTTCATCACGACGACCGCCTTCAGCGTCATGCGGCGGTCCGGCAGCTCGGCGGCGAACACCGCGCATTCGCGCACGTCTGGATGATCGGCGAGGCACAGCTCGACTTCCAGCGGATAGACCCATTGGCCGGAAATCTTCACCAGGTCGTCGGCGCGGCCGCGGAAGAAGTGGAAACCGTCGGCATCGCGCACGAAGCGGTCGCCGGTGTAGATCCAGCCGCCCTCGCGGATGGTCTCGGCGGTCTTGTCCGGCCGGTTCCAATACAGCGGCGTGTTGGAATCGCCGCGCACCCACAAGATTCCCTCCTCGCCGTCGGCGACGTCGCGGCCCTCCTTGTCGCGCAGCACGATCTCGTAGCCGGGCACGCGCAGGCCCGCGGCGCCGAGCTTCTTGTTCTCCGCGCTGTTGCTGAGATAAATGTGCAACACCTCCGTGGAGCCGAGGCCTTCAATGATCTCGAGGCCCGTCAGCGCCTTCCAGCCATTGAAGACTTCCGCCGAGAGGATTTCTGCGGCGGAGAGCGCCATGCGCAGCGAGGAGAAGTCCGTCGCCGCGGCATTCTCGGCCTTGGTCAGCGAGGTATATAGCGTCGGCAGTCCGAAGAAAACGGTCGGGCGAAAACGCTCGATTGCCGCAAAGATCGACGCCGGCTTGGGCTGGCCCGGCAGCAGCAACGTTGCCGCTCCCACCGAGAACGGGAAGGTGATGGCGTTGCCGAAGCCGTAGGCGAAGAAGATCTTTGGCACGGAGAAGCAGATGTCGTCGGGCCTGAGCTTCAGCACGTTGCGGGAGAAGGCAAGCTCGGAATAGGCCATGTCGTGCTGCAGATGCACGATGCCCTTGGGCCGTCCGGTCGAGCCGGAAGAGTACATCCAGAACGCCATGTCGTTGCGGCCGGTGTCGGCTTCGGCGAGCTCGCTCGAAAAGTCCTTCAGCCATTGGTCGGCGGCAATTGCCTTTGGCGCGGCGTGCCCGCCGGCTGTGCCATTGACTACGATCAGCGTTTGCAGCGGGGTGTCCTTGCAGGCTTCCGCGTTGAAGCGCGAGACGAACTCGGCGTCCGCAACTGCGACTTTCGCGCCGGCGTCGGAGAGGTAGAACTGCAGCAAGTCCGGCGGCGTCAGCGTGTTGATCAGGAGCGGCACGAAGCCGGCGCGCACCGCGCCGAACAAGGCGGCGGGATAGGCCGGCGTGTCGTCGAGGAACAGCAGGATGCGGTCGCCGCGCATCAGGCCGAGCGAGAGGAGGCCGTGGCCCCATTGCGCGGCCTCGGCGCAGAGCTCGGCATAGGTGCGCGTCCCCGCAGGCCCGGTCAGCGCCAGCCGCGCGCCGTTGCCGCGCGCGAGATTGTCGAACAGGATGCGGCTCGCGTTGTATTGTTCCGGCATCGAGAAACCGATCTCGCGGGCACCGGCGCTGTCCTGCGGAACTTGATCGATGATTGCCTGCGTCATGCCGATCTCCTCGACGCTTCAAAGCGGGCCATGAATTGCGGCGACATCGCGCGCAGCCGCGCATCGTCGATGCGGCCGGAACGGGTGATGTAGCTGTAGGTGAAGTCCATCAGGTCGAGCTTCATGCATTCGGGGAAATGCTCGTACCAGTCGGCGCTGGTGCGCGCGGCGGTGACGAGCTTCTTCACGATCGGCTTGCGCTCGGCTTCGTAGCGCGCCAGCGCCGCGGGGATGTCGTTCTCCGCCTCCAGCGCCTTGGTCAGCGCAATCGCGTCCTCGATCGCCAGCCTTGTGCCGGAGCCGATGGAGAAATGCGCGGTGTGCAGGGCATCGCCGATCAGCACCATGTTGCGGTACGACCAGCGCTCGTTCCAGATCCAGGGGAAGTTGCGCCACACCGACTTGTTGGAGATCAGCTTGTGGCCGTCCAGCGTATCGGCGAAGACTTCCTCGCAGATCGCTTGCGATTCCTCGATGCTCTTGTGCTCGAAGCCGTAAGCGTTCCAGGTCGCCGCATCGCATTCGACCAGGAAGGTGCTCATGGTCGGCGAATAGCGGTAATGATGGGCGTTGAAGGTGCCGCGCTCGGCGGTCACGAAGGTCTGCGACAGCGTCGCGAAGGTCTTGGTCGTGCCGTACCAGGCGAACTTGTTGGTCGAATGCGTGACCGAGGTGCCGAACTCCTTCTCGTAGGCGCGGCGCGCGATCGAGTTCAGTCCGTCGGCGGCGATGACCAGATCGTAGCCGGCAAAGCGGTCGATGGAATCGATCTGCGTCTCGTAGTGCGCCGTGATGCCGACGCCGCGCACGCGTGCCTGCAGCAGCGTCAGCAGTTCCAGCCGGCCGATCGACGAGAAGCCCACGCCGTCGATCTCGACGCTCTCGCCGCGCAGATTGAGCGTGATGTTGCGCCAGCTCTCCATGCGCGGCGCGATGGCGTCCACGGTCTCGGGATCGTCGGCGCGCAGGAACTCCAGCGCCTGGTCGGAGAACACCACGCCGAAGCCCCAGGTGGCGCCTGCCGGGTTCTGCTCGAACAGCTCGATGACGGCCTCGGGGTGCCGCCGCTTCCAGAGATAGGCGAAATAGAGGCCACCCGGGCCTCCGCCGATCACGGCGATGCGCACGCTTCCCTCCCTAGAGAATTGACAGTATACTTACAATCTTGGAGGCAATGTAGCGCCGCCCGGCAGCGGGCGCCACAGAAATTTTCGAGGGCTACGCGGTCAGATCAAACGCAGCGCCGTATTTTGACGCCGGTCGTTTCCATTCCAGATTCCCCAGACCCCACAGGTCAGGCCTGCTGCCGCTTGCCTCGTAGTCGCGGACCCGTTGTATTCGGTGACGCTCGCTGTTTCCATTGCAAGGAGAACCCATGGCAGAACTCAGGGCCAGATGGCTGAGCTTTTACGCCGCGAATGTCGAGCCGGTTTACAAGGAGACCTTTTCGCATATCGAGAAGTTGATCATTGGCACCCTGATCGTCTCGGCCGGCGCGCATGTGTCGAGCGAGGAGCCGGCGATCCAGCTGTTCGGCTATCTGCGCCACGGCCTTGTCGGGCGCGGCGTGATGCTGGTCGGCGTCATCATCCTGCTCCTCAACTTCGTTGATGGGCTGACCAAGCTCGCGAAGGTGAACTGGCATGTGGCGTGGCAGCTCCTGATGTCGCTGTGCTACATCGCGGTCTCGATCCGGCTGGTTCAGCTCATCCTCGCCTTTCGTGGCGGCGAGTAACCGGCGGCCTCAGGCGACCGCCGATTTCCGAAACGCTATCGGCTCGCCGCAGGATTAGCGCACCATGAACGGCACCAGCACGTCCTTGCAGGCCGGCGACAGGCTGGCGGCGCGGTTGGAGATGCATTGCATGATGCGTCCGCCGCCGGGGGCGACGCCGGCGCACAGGGTGCGGATGTCGGCGCTGCAGGCCGAGCGCAGCACGAACAGCTCTTCGCGCGGCAGCATCGGCCGCAGCACGATCGCGGTGGGCGCGGCGGCGGGAGCTGCGCCCGCAGCCGGGGCAGCACCGCCGCCGACTGCAGCAAGCGCCTTGCCGCAACCGGCCGAGACCCTGGCCTTGTTCTTCTCCAGGCATTCCAGCGCCGGCGCGCCGCCGGTCGGTACGCCCGCACAAACCTTGGGATAGTCGCCGCGGCAGGCGCTGCGAATGGCGGCAGCCTGCGCGTCGGTCGGCTTCTTCGCCGCAGCCGCGGGCGCAGCCTTGGGCTCGGACTTGGGCTCGGACTTGGGCTCAGCGGCGGGCTTCGCCGTCGTTTCGGTCTTGGGCGCAGCGGCAGGCGCCGCGGCGGGGGCGGGTGCAGGCGCGGCTCCGGTCTTTGCCGGCTCGCTCTTGGGCGCAGCCGATGCCTCGATGGCCTTTACCGCGCTCGCACATCCCGCCGAAAGGCTCGACATGTTCTTGGCAAGGCACTGCAGCGCGGCTTCGCCGCCCGGCTGCACGCTGGAGCAGTGCGCCATGAAGTCGGAGCGGCAGGCGGACTTGACGGCATCCCTCTGCGCCTCGGTCGGTTGAGCGAAGGAAGGAGTTGCAACGGCGAGCATGGCGGCCGCGAGCAAAGCGCAGAGCGACGCATCACGATTCAACGTGTCGAACATCTTCTACAAATCCCTTTGTTTTCGCAGGAAGTCGCCGCTTCGATCGAATTTATGACCCGGCTTAAGTCGGCAGAACAACTTTCGCGAGCGGCATCATTTTAGGTTTCTGGTTCCACTGCAAGCGGATTGTTGCTACTTTCATGGGATGGCGTACAGCCGATTTCTGACTAAAAACCTTTTCGAGAACAAAGTCGTAACCGGGGCACAGGAATGAGGCACGTTCGTACGCCTGCATACTCGAACATGAACGATCTGTTGCGGCTGCGAGCGAGCGCCATGCTGCGCTTGGCGGCGGTCGCGACGGCGGCCGTCGTCTTAACCGCCTGCGAGCAAAACACTTTTGTGCCGCCTCCGCCGCCGAAAGTGGAGGTCGCCGCACCCTTGCAGAAGAACATTACGCGCTATCTCGACGCAACCGGCAACACTGCCGCGGTGAAATCGGTCGACCTGGTCGCGCGCGTGCAGGGCTTCCTGCAATCGATCGATTACAAGGACGGCACCTTCGTGAAGCAAGGCGCCACCCTCTTCACCATCGAGCCGGAGACCTACAAGCTCAAGCTCGAACAGGCGCAGGCCGCAGAAACCGGCGCGCAGGCGACGGTGAAGCAGGCCGAAGCCGATTACAAGCGTCAGGTCGACCTGGTGCAAAGGCAGGCGGTTGCGCAATCGACGCTGGACACCTCCACCGCCAACCGCGACAACGCGCAGGCCAACCTGCAGCAGGCCCAGGTCAATACCAAGATCGCGCAGGTCAATTACGGCTACACCAACGTTACCGCGCCGTTCGACGGCGTCGTCACCGCGCACCAGGTCTCGGTCGGCGAGCTCGTCGGCGTGTCGTCGCCGACGCAGCTGGCGCAGATCGTTGCGCTGGATCCGATCTATGTGAACTTCAACGTCAACGAGCAGGACGTGCTGAAGGTACGCGAGGAAGCGCGCCGCCGCGGCATGACCGTGGAGGCGCTCCGGCAGATTCCTGTCGAGGTCGCGCTGCAGACCGACACGGGATTCCCGCACAAGGGCACGCTCGATTACGTCTCGCCGACGCTCAACCAGTCGACCGGTACCATCGCTGTGCGCGGCATCTTGAAGAATCCCGACCGCGTGCTGCTGCCGGGCTATTTCGTCCGCGTCCGCGTGCCGTTCGAACAGCAGCAGAACGCGTTGCTGGTGCCGGACGCCGCGCTCGGTGCCGATCAGTCCGGACGCTATGTGCTGGTCGTCAACGCCGAGAACGTCGTCGAGCAGCGCAAGGTGACGACCGGGCAGCCCGACGGCGATTTGCGCGTCATCGAAGCCGGGCTGAAAGGGGACGACAAGGTGGTGATCGGCGGACTGCTGCGCGCGATCCCGGGCCAGAAGGTCGATCCGCAGGCAAGGAAGATCGAGCCCGGCATGGCTGCCGCGAAGTAGGAGCCGGCCATGATCTCGAAATTCTTCATCGAACGGCCCGTTCTTTCCAACGTCATCGCGATCCTGATGATCGTGCTCGGCGCGGTGTCGCTGTACAGCCTCGCGGTCGCGCAGTATCCGGATGTGGTGCCGCCGACGGTGCAGGTCACCACCCGCTATCCCGGCGCCAGCGCCAAGACCGTGATCGATACCGTGGCCCTGCCGATCGAGCAGCAGGTCAACGGCGTCGAGGACATGCTCTACATGCAGTCCTACAGCGGCGCCGACGGCACCTACACGCTGACGGTCACCTTCAAGATCGGCACCGACCTCAACTTCGCGCAGGTGCTGGTCCAGAACCGCGTCTCGGCGGCGCTGTCGCAATTGCCGACCTCGGTGCAGAACCAGGGCGTCACGGTGCAGAAGCGATCGACCGCGATCCTCCTGTTCGTGACGCTGACCTCGCCGAAGGCGACCTACGACAGCCTGTTCCTGTCCAACTACGCCACCATCAGCATCCGCGACGAGCTCTCGCGCCTGCCGGGCGTCGGCAACGTCACCGTGTTCGGCGCCGGGCAATATTCGATGCGGGTCTGGCTCGATCCGAGCAAATTGCAGGTGCGCAACCTGATGCCGCAGGACGTCATCCAGGCGATCCAGCAGCAGAGCCAGCAGGTCACCGCCGGTCAGGTCGGCGCGCCGCCGGCACAGGCGGGCCAGGCGTTCCAATACACGCTGAACATCGCCGGCCGCCTCGACGACAAGACGCAATTCGAGGACATCATCGTCAAGACCGGCAGCTCCGGCGATGTCACTCGGGTGCGCGACGTCGGCTGGGTCGAGTTGGGCGCGCAGACCTACAGCCAGGTATTCACGCTGAACCAGAAACCGGCCGCCGGCATCGCCGTGTTCCAGTCGCCCGGCGCCAACGCGCTGCAGGTCGAAAAGGCGGTCGAGAAGAAGATGGCCGAGCTGGCCAAGGCCTTCCCGCAGGATGTCAAGTATGACACGCCGTTCGACACCACCAAGTTCGTGCAGGAATCGATCAACGAGGTCTACAAGACGCTGTTCGAGGCCGGCATCCTCGTCCTGATCGTGATCCTGATCTTCCTGCAGGACTGGCGTGCCATGCTGGTGCCGGCGACCACCGTGCCGGTGACCATCATCGGCGCCTTCGCGGCGATGGCCGCGCTCGGCTTCACCGTCAACCTGTCGACGCTGTTTGCCATCGTGCTCGCCATCGGCATCGTGGTCGACGACGCCATCGTGGTGGTGGAGGGCGCAGCGCACAATATCGAACAGGGCATGAGCGGGCACGATGCCTCGATCAAGGCGATGGATGCGCTGTTCGGGCCGATCGTCGGCATCACGCTGGTGCTGATCTCGGTGTTTCTGCCGGCCGCGTTCCTGCCGGGCCTGACCGGGCGCATGTATGCGCAGTTCGCGCTGGTCATCGCCGCCACCGCATTGCTGTCGGCCGTCAATGCGGCAACGCTGAAGCCGACGCAATGCGCACTGTGGCTGCGCCGGCCGGTGCCGCCGGAACAGCGCAACTGGTTCTACCGCGGCTTCAATGCGGTCTACGACCGCATGGAGCGCGGCTATGCGCGGCTGATCGATCGCCTGGTCGCGCACAGCAACGTCTCCGTTCTCGTCGCGCTGATCCTGATCGGCATCGGCGGCTACGGCCTGTCGCGGGTGCCGACCGGCTTCATCCCGATCGAGGACCAGGGCTATCTGCTGGCAGCCGTGCAGCTGCCCGACGGCGCCTCGCTGGAGCGGACGCAGAAGGTGATGGACAAGGTCCAGGAGATCGCGAGCGGGCAGCCCGGCGTCGACCAGATCATGACCATCGCCGGCATCTCCGCGCTCGACAATTCGTCGAGCCTTGCCAATGCCGGCGTCGCCTACATCGTGCTGAAGGAGTGGAGCGCGCGCGGCGAGGGCCAGGACCTGCGCTCGCTGTTCGTCGGCCTGAACGAGAAGCTGTCGGTGATATCAGAAGCGCGCGTGCTGGTGATCCCGCCGCCGCCGATCCAGGGCATCGGCAATGCCGCCGGCTTTGCCATGCAGGTCGAGCTGAAGGACGGCAGCTCCGATTTCGCCAAGTTGCAGGCCGTCACCGGCGCGATCGTATCGAACGCACAATCGCAGAGCGCGCTGCAGCGCGTCTCCTCCTCGTTCCGCTCGATGGTGCCGCAGTTCAATGTCGAGATCGACCGCATCAAGACGCAGACTTTGCACGTCACCACCGACCAGATCTTCTCGACGCTGTCGTCCTATATGGGCGCATCCTTCGTCAACCAGTTCAACAAGTTCGGCCGCACTTTCCAGGTCTACACGCAAGCCGACTCGCAGTTCCGCGTCACCACGCGCGACATCGAGAACCTGATGGTGCGCAATTCCAACGGCGACATGATCCCGATCGGCACGGTGGCGAAGATCACGCCGGCGGTCGGTCCGTCGCTGATCAGCCTCTACAACCTCTATCCGTCCGCCACCATCATCGGCCTGCCCGCAACAGGCTACTCTTCCGGCCAGTCGATGAAGCTGATGGAGGAGATCGCCGACCGGACGCTGCCGCGCGGCACCGGCTATGAGTGGACGGCGATGTCCTACCAGGAGAAGGTCGTCGGCGGGCAGATCTACTTCGCCTTCGCGCTGGCGCTGCTGCTGGTCTATCTCGTGCTCGCCGGCCAGTATGAGAGCTGGTATGCGCCGATCTCGGTGATATTGGCGGTACCGTTGTCACTGCTCGGCCCGATGGCGGTGCTCAACGGTTTGCGCATCGAGAACAATCTCTACACCCAGATCGGCATCATTCTCCTGATCGCGCTGTCGGCCAAGAACGCGATTCTCATCGTCGAGGTGGCACTCGAGTTGCATGTACGCGACGGCAAACCGCTGCTGGAATCGGCGGTCAATGCGGCGCGGGCGCGGTTCCGGCCGATCCTGATGACGTCGTTCGCCTTCATCCTCGGCGTGGTGCCGCTGGTGCTCGCCACCGGCGCCGGCGCCAATGCGCGCAGGTCGATCGGCATCACCGTGTTCTCCGGCATGATCGCCTCGACCTGCCTTGCGGTGCTGTTCGTGCCGACGTTCTTCGTCGTGGTGCAGCGCTTCGAGAACTGGCTCGCCGCGCGCAAGGGCAACAAGGTCGGCGTGCAGAAGGTGCCCGACGCGCCGGCGGCGGGGCTTTAGTTACTCGTCATGCCCGGGCTTGTCCCGGGCATCCACGCCTTCCTTTCTCGAGCGAAAGACGTGGATGGCCGGGTCAAGCCCGGCCATGACGACGGTGTATGAGCGTCACACCCGCACCATTCGCTTGCCGCGATTCTCGCCCGCGAGCAGCCCGATCAGCGCGGCCGGCGTATTCTCCAGGCCGCCGATGATGTCTTCCTGCACCTTCAGCTTGCCTGACTTGACCCAGGACTGCAGCTCGGCGAGCGCCTGCTGGCTCTGGTCCATGTAATCCATCACGATGAAGCCCTGCATGATCAGCCGCTTCACCACGACGAGGCCCGGCACGCCGCGCGGGCCGTGCGCCGAGGGCACGCCGTCATATTGCGAGATGGCGCCGCAGCAGGCGATGCGGCCGAAATTGTTCATCTGCGCGATGCAGGCTTCCAGGATGTCGCCGCCGACATTGTCGAAATAGACGTCGATGCCCTTGGGCGCCGCGGCGCGCAGCGCCTTGAAGGTCGCCCCGTCCTTGTAGTCGACCGCGGCGTCGAAGCCGAGCTCGGAGGTCAGCCAGTTGCACTTGTCCTTGCCGCCGGCGATGCCGACCACGCGGCAACCCTTGATCCTGGCGATCTGGCCGACGATGGAGCCGACCGAGCCTGCCGCCGCCGACACGACGACCGTCTCGCCTTCCCGCGGCTTGCCGACATGCAGCAGCCCGAAATAGGCGGTGAGGCCGGCGATGCCGAACACGCTGAGCAGATACGACATCGGCTCGACCTTCGGCATTTTCGTCAGCTGCTTTGCCGGCAGCGCCGCATAATCCTGCCAGCCGGTGTCGGCGAATACGAGATCGCCCGGCACGAGGTTCGGCGCCTTCGACGACACCACTTCCGAAATGCTGCCGCCGGCCATCACGGAGTTGGCCTCCACCGCCGAACGATAGGTCGCGCCGTGCATCCAGGCGCGGTTGGCGGCGTCGAGCGATATCAGGCGCGTGCGCAGCAGGGCTTCGCCATCCTTCGGTTCCGGCACGGCGCCGCTCACGAGCTTGAAATGTTCGGGCCCCAGCTTTCCGCTCGGTTTCTCCACCAGCAGGATCTGACGGTTGACGGTGGCGTTCATGGCGTTCTCCCTCGGGACGTGCTTGATGCAGTCCGTTCACTGCAAAGTTAGAAATATTCTTGGCCTTGCATAGCAACTATTCCTCCCTGCAGGACGCAAGGCATTTCTCTCCCGTCAATGCGAAAACGGCAATTTCTTTCTGTACGATCGTGCAATCCGGCAAGTTAATTTCGTGACGCTGATCACGCCGCATCGAACCTATAATCCCTATAAACCGACTGTCATTGTGCACCCTCATTTGCGCACCAGATGAGGTTGACACTCGCGCCGGATGGCGCGATGGACAACGCAAATTTGCGGGATTTTGCGGGGATTTCTGCCTCTGCCCGCGTTGCCCACGCAACGGTTTGTTCTACGTCGAGCTTCACGGATAAACGAAAACACATGAGCGCGTTCTACCGAGAGAAGGTTCTTTCCGTTCGCCACTGGACCGACACGCTTTTCAGCTTCCGAGCCACCCGCGATTCCGGTTTCCGTTTCCAGAATGGACAGTTTGCCATGATCGGTCTCGAGATCGAGGGCCGGCCGCTGCTGCGCGCCTACTCGATGGCGAGCGCCAATCACGAGGAGGAGCTCGAGTTCTTCTCCATCAAGGTGGCCGACGGTCCGCTCACCTCCAAGCTGCAGAAGATCCGCGAGGGCGACACCATCCTGGTCGGCCGCAAGGCGACCGGTACGCTGGTGACCGACAATCTGCTGCCCGGCAACCGCCTGCTGCTGCTGTCGACCGGTACCGGGCTTGCCCCGTTCGCCAGCCTGATCAAGGACCCCGACGTTTACGAGCGCTTCGAGAGCATCGTTCTCGTGCACGGCTGCCGCCAGGTTTCCGAGCTCGCCTATGGGGAGGAGCTGGTGGCGAAGTTGCGCGACGACGAATTGTTCGGCCCGCTGCTGCAGGAGAAGCTGCTCTATTATCCGACCGTGACGCGCGAGCCGTTCCGCAACCGCGGCCGCATCACCGACCTCATCAGCTCGAACCAGCTGTTCGACGATTTGCACCAGGGCGCGCTTGATATCGGCACCGATCGCATCATGATGTGCGGCAGCCCGGCGATGCTGGAAGATCTGAAGCAGCTGTTCGAAGCGCGCGGCTTCGCCGAAGGCGCCAACCACAAGCCCGGCCATTTCGTGATCGAAAAGGCGTTCGTGGAACGCTGATTTCTGTCGTCCCGGCCGAGCGAAGCGCGAGCCGGGACCCATAGCCACAGGATCGAGTTGTTGAGCACGCTGGAGCCGCAGCCCAGCGTGACAACCCGCGCTTGTGGTTATGGGTCCCTGCGTGCCGCCTTCGCCGAAGCTTCGGCGCGCCTCGTACCAAACCTCGTCGAAGCCTTGGGCGTAGACGGGTCGCAGGGATGACATCGAATGCGTGGCCGCTAGCCCGCCTTCCTGACCCACTGCTATAACCTCCCCCAACGCCGCGCACCCATGACGCGGCGAGGGAGGAAGCCGTGTCCGCATCCGACGCTGCCGGCCCCGTCAAGACCGCCTTCGTCCTCGCCGGCGGCGGCAGCTTCGGCGCGATCCAGGTCGGCATGCTGCAGTCGCTGGCCGCGCACGGCATCGCAGCCGATATGGTGGTCGGCTCCAGCGTCGGCGCGCTCAACGGCGCCTTCTATGCCGGCGACCCCAGCGTGAAGGGCATGGCGCGGCTCGCCGACGTCTGGCGCGGCCTGAGGCGGCATGACGTGTTTCCGATCACCTGGCGCGCGCTGCTCGGCTTCCTGTGGCGGCGCGACTTCCTGATCTCGCATGCCGGCGTTCGCAAGCTGATCGACGACCACATTCCTTATTCCCGCCTGGAAGCGGCGCCGCTTCCGGTGCACGTCGTCACCACCGACATCATCACCGGCGACAGCGTGGTGTTCTCGGACGGCCCGACATCGGAAGCGATCGTGGCCTCGACCGCGATTCCCGGCGCGTTCTCGCCGATCCATTACAAGGACTACTATCTCGCCGACGGCGCCATCTCCAGCAACACACCGGTCCGCGTCGCGGTCGCAAAGGGTGCACGCCGCCTGATCGTGCTGCCGACCGGACATGCCTGCGCCAACAACGCGCCGCCGGTCGGCGCCGTCGCCAACGCGCTGCACGCGCTGACGCTGCTGATCGCGCGCCAGTTGGTCAACGAGCTCGAAAATCTCGATCCCGGCATCGAATATTACGTGGTGCCGCCGCTATGCCCGCTGGTAGGCTCACCCTATGATTTCTCGCGCACGGCAGATCACATCGAGCGTGCCATCCGCAGCACCGACGCCTGGCTCGCGCAGAACGGCCTCGAGAAGCGGGAAATCCCGCATGAGTTGCGGCCCCACGACCATTAGCGGCGGTCGCCCCCAAGGGTCGCCCCCAAGGGTCGCCCCCAAGGCTCGTTGCACTGCAATAGAGCGGCGGCCAACCGCGGTTCGAGAGACCGTAGGCGGGCGGATTGATTATCCGCCGCAAGAAACGATAGCCTGAACGCGCACGTATATGTCGCTGTCATATCCACGATCCCGTCGGCCGGATATCCTGTTCGGTGGTTCGGGTGGCCGGATCGAAACCGCGGCCAAACAATAATCTGCAGAATTGCCCGAGGCTCATATGGAAACGCTGCTGCTTCCGTTCTCGCCACGCTACATCGTCCTGACGATCTGCGCTGTGGTGACGGCTCTCCTGGTCGCGGAAGTCATCTTCGATCCCGAGTGGTTCGATTGGCTGCTGATCCCGATCATTCTGTTCGGCGGGCTCACGGTGCTCGGCATCCGCGACGTCCTGCAGAAGCCTCACGCGGTGCTGCGCAACTATCCGATCTCGGCGCACATCCGTTTCCTGCTCGAGGAAATCCGCCCCGAGATGCGGCAGTACTTCTTCGAGAGCGAGAAGGACGGCATGCCGTTCTCGCGCGATATCCGCGCCCTGGTCTATCAACGCGCCAAGATGGATCTGGACAAGCGGCCGTTCGGTACGCAGGAAGACGTCTATCGCGAAGGCTATGAATGGATGCATCATTCTGTTGCGCCGACGGCGCGCGCCACAGAGCAATTCCGCGTGACCATCGGTGGGCCGGATTGCACCAAGCCCTACTCGGCCTCGGTGTTCAACATCTCCGCGATGAGCTTTGGTGCGCTGAGCGCCAATGCGGTGCGCGCGTTGAATGCGGGCGCCAGGAAGGGAGGCTTCGCGCACGACACCGGTGAAGGCGGCGTCAGCCCCTATCATCGCGAGAAGGGCGGCGACATCATCTGGGAGATCGGTTCCGGCTATTTCGGCTGCCGCAACCGCGACGGCAGCTTCAATCCCGAATTGTTCGCCCATGTCGCCTCGGACGATCAGATCAAGATGGTCGAGCTCAAGATCAGCCAGGGCGCCAAGCCCGGCCATGGCGGCGTGCTGCCGGCGGCGAAAGTGTCGGAGGAAATCTCGAAGATCCGCGGCGTCGCCATGCACGAGGACTGCATCTCGCCGGCGACCCACCGGGCCTTCTCCGCGCCGCTGGAGATGATGAAGTTCATCGGCGAGATGCGCCGGCTTTCCGGCGGAAAGCCGGCCGGCTTCAAGATGTGCATCGGACATCCCTGGGAGTTCCTGGCGATCTGCAAGGCGATGCTGGAAAGCGGCATCTATCCCGACTTCATCGTCGTCGACGGCAACGAAGGCGGCACCGGTGCGGCGCCGCTCGAGTTCATGGATCACCTGGGCATGCCGATGCGCGAGGGCGTCAACTTCGTCCACAATGCGCTGATCGGCATCAATGCGCGCGACCGCATCAAGATCGGCGCTGCCGGCAAGATCGCGACTGGCTTCGATATGGCGCGCGCGATGGCGATCGGGGCGGACTGGTGCAATTCGGCGCGCGGCTTCATGTTCGCGCTCGGCTGCATCCAGTCGCTGAGCTGCCACACCGACCGCTGCCCCACCGGCGTGACCTCACAGGATCCAAGCCGCGCTCGCGCGCTGGTGGTGCCGCACAAGGTCGATCGGGTCTACAATTACCATCACGCGACCTTGTATGCGCTGGCCGAACTGATCGCCGCTGCGGGACTCGAGCATCCGCGCGACCTGCGCCCGATTCATTTTTCGAAGCGGACGTCGGCGACGGAGGTGCGGTCGTTTGCGAGGCTTTATCCCACGCTTCGGCCGGGCGAGCTGCTCGAAGGCACCGACGACCCGCGCTTCCGCGACGCCTGGGCATTGGCGAGGGCGGATACGTTTCAGGCGGTGGGGTAATTGCATACTCGCAATGATCGTTGCCGTATGCGGCGAGAGCGCGGCTCGCGCTTGCTTCGCTGTCGTCCCAGCGAAGGCCGGAGCCTATCACCACTGGATTGAGTTGTTGAAACAGCTGGTTCTCCAGCCTTCTCTCGTTCTCAACGCCAGAACGGTTTGGCGGCCTCGCGCAACACCTGATCGCGGGTCATGCCGAGGTCCTTCAGCAGATGCGGATCGTCGGCGATCTCGCGCAGCGCGATGCGCTGAAGCCGCCGGTCGAGCCAGTTCCACCATCCGGGCCGGCGGGATGATCGTCCTGAGCTGGATTGAGGAAGTGCGGCGGCCGGGTCGGCGGCCTGCACCGGCGGAATCGACGTTAGGTCGGTCAGCAGGATGGACATGATGGGCTCCAATTCGCTTGAAATGCTGTGCTGGAGCTGTTCAATAGTGCCGCGGGTCGCGTCCCCGCAAAGCATCGTTTCTCGTGCCTGCCCTAGTTTTTCTCATGAAGTCATGCGATGCGCCCACGCCTGCCGCCGCTCAATGCCCTGAAAGCCTTCGAAGCCGCCGCGCGGCATGAGAGTTTCACGCGCGCGGCCGAAGAGCTTTGCGTCACGCAGGGCGCGGTCAGCCACCAGGTCAAGGCGCTGGAGGCCGAGCTTGCGATCAAGCTGTTCAACCGCGAGCGGCAGCGCCTGGTCATCACCGAGGCCGGACGCGACTATCTCGCCGTCGTGCGCGACGCGCTCGACCGCATCGCCATCGGCACCGAGCGGTTGCTGCAGCGGCAGAACGCCGGCGTGCTCACGGTCTCGACCTCGCCGGACTTCGCGGCCAAGTGGCTGGTGCACCGGCTCGGCCATTTTGCCGAGGCGCATTCCGGGATCGACCTGCGCGTCTCCGCCACGCTGCACCACGTCGATTTCGCGCGCGAGGAAGTCGACCTTGCGGTGCGCCACGGTGACGGCAACTGGCCGGGTCTGGACACGGTGCGGCTCAGTGCGGAACGGCTGTTTGCGGTGTGCAGTCCAAAGCTGCTGTCCGGACGCCGCCGGCTCGGCAAGCCGGCCGACATTCTGAAATTTCCGCTGATCCACATGGACAGCCGCGCCGACTGGAACAACTGGCTGCAGGAGGCCGGTCTCGGCGAGGCTTCCGTGACGCACGGCCCGGTGCTCAACCGCGCCAGCATGGTGATCGACGCCGCGATCAACGGGCAGGGCATTGCGCTGGCGCGTACCACGCTGGCGGCGTGGGATCTCATCAACGGCCACCTGGTGCGGCCGTTCACCCTGTCGCTGCCGCTGACCAAGACCTATTGGATCATCTGCCCGAAAGCGACCGCGAGCCTGCCGAAGATCGTGACGTTTCGCGACTGGCTGCTCGCGGAAGCGTCGAGCGACCTGCGCCGGCTCAAGAAGCTCGGATCACCGCTGCCGTCCTGAACTGAAGCCGGTACGCACTCTCGATTGTTACGACCGCAAGCGCGATCAGTGTTTGGCGAGCTTGCAGGCTCGCGATTGACAATTTGAAAGTCTAAGCGTTATTTGCAGTATGGGGACAGCGATCTCCCCACGAGGCGACATGCCCAAGAATCGCGTCCTGTTCACCAAGGGCGCATCATGTCTGTCGCTATTCCGATCCTCTCCGACAATCCTGTTCATCCTGCGGCCTCGCGTGGTCAGCGACTGTGCGCGAGGTCGTGCGTGCGGAGGCTGCCATGACCTACGCGATGAAACCGCTTGCCTGCGATCCGGGCCGCGTCCGCGGCATGTCGGAGCGCATGATCATCAGCCACTACGAAAATAATTACGGCGGCGCCGTGAAGCGGCTGAACCTCATCGAGGAGCAGCTTGCCGGCCTCGACTTTGCGAGCGCGCCCGGCTTCCTGATCAACGGTCTGAAACGGGAGCAACTCATCGCCATGAACTCGATGATCCTCCACGAGGTGTTCTTTGAGGGCCTTGGCGAGGAGAGCGAGCCGGCAGCGGAGCTCAAGGAAGCGCTTGCCCGCGACTTCGGTTCGTATGAGCGCTGGCGATCGGAATTCATCGCAATGGGCAAGGCGCTTGGCGGTGGCTCGGGCTGGGTGCTGCTGTCATGGTCGGCGCGCGACGGCAAATTCGTCAATCAATGGGCTTCGGACCATTGCCACACGCTGGCCGGCGGAACGCCGGTGCTTGCGCTCGACATGTACGAGCATTCCTATCACATCGATTATGGAGCCAAGGCCGGTGACTATGTCGGCGCCTTCATGGCGGCCATCAATTGGCCGGCGGTGCAACGCCTCGCAGGGGAAGCGCGGGGACGATCACGACAGAAGTCCGGATCGGTCGCGCCGCCGCCTGACTGAAAGATGAAGGAGAACTGAAATGCGAAATGCTGTCCTGACTCTGTCCACCCTGGCTGTTCTGCTCGCCGCAGGCGTTCCGGTGCTGGCGCAATCGTGCAAGGATTGCGCCGAGCAGCAGAAGGCCTGCATGAAGAATTATGCCGGGCCGGCGTGCAAGTCCGAGTATCAAATCTGCATCAAGTCATGCAAAAAATGAGAAGCCACTGCGGCTTGGCGTTCATTACCTTGATGGCGATGTTCGCATCGCCTTCCGTGCAGGCGGAGGGCGCGACGGCCGACGACAAGACCGTTGTCTTCGTCTGCCGGCATGGCGTCGTGAACAGTCAGATGGCGGCTGCCTACTTTAACAAGGTTGCGAAGGAGCGGGGGTTATCGTTTTCGGCCGTCTCGCGCGGCATCGATACGTACCGATCGGTTCCAGTTCGCATCCAGGACGGCCTTGCGCTCGATGGCCTCGAACCCGCCAACGCGCCGGGCGCCCTGACCCCGGACGAAGCCGGCCGCGCGAGCCGGATTCTGGCGTTCGATGCGATCCCGGCCGAGCGGAAGGGCGATGCAAGCGTGACCTACTGGTTGGGTGTTCCCCTCGGTATCGACAATTATGAAGCTGCGCGGGATGAAATCGCCCGACGTGTCGACGCCCTGGTTCAGACTCTGGCAGAGCAGCCAAAATGAGGAAAGCAGGTTAGGAGCGCGGACGACAAGACGCGTTGACAAAGCCGTCCCACCGCGCCTTATTGTCGGTACGGGGAAAGCGATCTCCCCGCGAGGCGACAAGCCCAAGAATCGCGTCCGGTTTCACCAAGGACGCAGCATGTCTTCATATACCTCCATCTCCTCCGACAAACTCGCCCGCCTGATCGGCACCGCCAAAGCGCCGACCCTGATCGACGTCCGCATCGATGAGGATTTCGCCGCCGACCCGCGCCTGGTTCCCGGCGCGATGCGGCGCTCGCATCGCGACCTGCAGGATTGGACGCCGCGGCTTACCGGGCAATCGGTGGTCGTGATCTGCCAGAAGGGCCAGAAGCTCAGCGAGGGCACGGCCGCCTGGCTGCGCCAGAGCGGCGTCGCCGCCGAGACGCTCGAAGGCGGGCACCTCGGCTGGACGGAGTCGCAGAAGCCCGCCGTTCCCGCCGAAAGGATTCCCAGGCGCGACGGCCGCGGCCGCACGGTGTGGGTGACGCGCGAACGGCCGAAGATCGACCGCATCGCCTGCCCATGGCTGATCCGCCGCTTCATCGATCCTGCGGCAGTGTTCCTCTATGTGAAGTCGTCGGAGGTCGAAGCCGTCGGCGAGCGCTTCGAGGCCACGCCCTTCGACATCGAGAACGTGTTCTGGAGCCATCGCGGCGAGCTCTGCACGTTCGACGTCATGGTCAAGGAGTTCGGGCTCTCGACGGCGCCGCTGGAACGGCTGGCGATGATCGTTCGTGCGGCCGACACCGCGCGGCTCGATCTTTCGCCGGAAGCGCCGGGCCTGCTCGCCGCCTCGCTTGGCCTCTCGCGCATGTTCGACGACGACCTCGAGCAGCGCGACGCCGGCAAGCTGCTCTACGACGCGCTCTATCGCTGGTGCCGCGACGCGACGGGCGAGACTCACAACTGGCCGACCAGCAAGGTGAAGCCATGACGGATCTCGCCGCAAACACCAAGGCCAGGGCTGACGGCTATGCCCATGGCATCTCGTTTCGCGAAGCACTCATCGTCTGGCTGCGCGTGGCGGTCCTCAGCTTCGGCGGCCCTGCGGGGCAGATCGCGGTGATGCATCGCATCCTCGTCGAGGAGAAGAGATGGATTTCGGAAGGCCGCTTCCTGCACGCGCTGAATTACTGCATGCTGCTGCCGGGGCCCGAAGCGCAGCAGCTTGCGACCTATATCGGCTGGCTGCTGCATCGCACGGCCGGCGGCCTCGTGGCCGGCGGGCTGTTCATCCTGCCGGGCATCTTCGCCATCATGGCGCTGAGCTACATCTACGCGGCCTTTGGCAATGTCGGCTTCGTCGAGGCGCTGTTCTTCGGCCTCAAGGCCGCCGTGCTCGCCATCGTGATCGAGGCGGTGGTGCGGGTCGGCAGGCGCGCGCTACGTAGTCGCATCATGATCGCGATCGCCGCGCTGGCTTTTGTCGCGATCTTCTTCTTTGCCGTGCCGTTCCCGCTGATCATCATCGCGGCCGGCGTTATCGGATACATCGGCGCGCGGCTCGGCCGGCCGGAATTCGCCGCCGTCGGGCACGGCGGCGGCAAGGATGCGGCCGTGATCGACAGCATGCTCGGCGAGGCTATCCCTGAGCACGTGAAGCCCAATACTGCGCGGGCGCTGCGCGTGACCGCAATCTGGCTGGCGCTTTGGCTCATCCCGGTCGCCGCGCTGGTGATCGGCCTCGGGCCGAACAACGTGTTCAGCCAGATCGCGATCTTCTTTTCCAAGATGGCCTTGGTGACATTCGGCGGCGCCTATGCGGTGCTTGCCTATGTCGCGCAGCAGGCAGCCGACTACTATCACTGGGTCTCGCCGCGCGAGATGCTCGACGGCCTCGGCATGGCGGAGACGACGCCGGGACCGCTGATCATGGTGGTTCAGTTCGTTGGCTTCATGGCGTCGTTCCGCGATGCCGGCGGGTTGCCGCCGATGCTGGCGGCGACGCTCGGCGGCCTGCTCGCCACCTGGGTGACCTTCACGCCCTGCTTCCTGTGGATCTTCGCCGGCGCGCCCTACATCGAGACCATGCGCGGCAACAAGGCGCTGGCCGGCGCACTGTCGGCGATCACCGCGGCGGTAGTCGGCGTCATCCTCAATCTGTCGATCTGGTTCGCGCTGCACACGCTGTTCCGCCAGACCTTCGAGGTAAGAAGCTTCGGGCTTGCGTTCGACGCGCCGGTGCTGACGAGTGTGGACGTCGCCGCGCTGGTGCTGTCGATCGCAGCCGCTACGGCCATCTTCCGCTTCAAGTTAGGGATGCTGGTTGTGCTCGCGGCGAGCTGTGTCGCGGGAGTCCTGCTGCGGCTGACCGGGCTCATCTGAGGTCGGGCCAACCAAGTGAGGCGCCAGGGCCGTTCAAGCCGGCGCCAGCCATCGGTCACGCCGGATGAGAAGTACGAGAGAAATGGCTCCGCTGACGAGCAGCAACCAATCCTGCGGGACACCGAGCAGCATCGCCGCGCTGCCGCCGACGAGCGACCACAGGATCGGGATCACCAGCAGCTGCCGGGGAAACGGCTGCCTCGTGAGCAACAGCATGCCGAAAGTGAAGATCGTAACCGGGCACGGTGTGACGCCGAACATCGGCAACTCGAAATAGCGATGACCCATCGCCAGACCGAGCAGAGGGTAGAGAATTGCCGCATAGAGCACGAAGGCGATGCCGATCCATGCACCCGGACCGGCATTGAAGCCGAACATCATGCGGCCCTGATAAACGCCCGCATAGGCGAAGGCTGCGGCCTGGACGACGAACAGCGCGGCAAATCCATAAGCCATCCTGTTGATCGCCGTGAAGAACGTCAGATGATAGGCAAGGCCGGTCCACGCCCACATCGCGGCCAGAATGCCGGCGACGGTCCGATCGGACCACTTGCTGCTGCGGAACACCAGCGCGAAGGCCAGCCCGCCCGACAGGTACGCGAGAATTTGCGCAGGCCAGATCGCGTTGTTGTAGTTCACGAAGACGGCCAGGAACTGCTCGACCGTAAACGGCAACATGATTGCATCCCCGTTGATGGCGGAAACGCTATGCGATCGGCGGAGCGTCTGATTGACGGACGTCAAACTGCGACCCACCCAATAGACGGCTATGGATCGCTCAAAACTCGCCGTGCAAGCGGCCCGAGAAGATGTGAACCGGGCCGCGGTCGGCGTTGTAGGCGGGGTTGGCGACGAACTGGTAGTCCGCCGTCAGCGTGACCGCCTTGGTCAGCGCATAGGCGTAGTAGGTCTCGAAAATGCGCTCGCGGCGGTAGTTGAGCGCACCGTCGCCGACCAGCACGCCGAGCCCGCCGGCGGCGAGGAAGTCGCGGTGGTCGCGCGACAGCGCATTGACGGCGCCGCCGATCCCGATCGCGTCGTCGGGACGGCCCCATTTCGTGCCCTTGATCGACAGGCCCGCCGACAGCGAGGCGTCGATGTCGGTGAAGGCCATGATCTCGGTCTTGCCGTCGTTCCAGCTCCAGCGGCTGAACAGGCCGAGATCGTCGGCGAGCGCCTGCTCGAGGTTGACGACGTAGCCGTACTTGGTGCGGCCTTTGCGGGTCTGCGCGATATCGAGGTCGAGCAGGGGATTGTCCAGCGTCTCGCGGTAGCTGCCGGAGAAGGCGCTGTTGAGCCAGGCGATGGTGCGCAGCTTGCCCGGCAGCGAGAACAATGACCAGCGCGTCTCCAGCTCCATCGCGTAGGTGCCGCGGCGGAACACCTGGGTGTCGAAGTTGTTGGCATTGGAGACCGCCGGCATCAGGAAATAGCCGGCGCGCAGCGCCCATTGCTTCTGGTTCAGCTCCGCGGTCGCACCATAGGTCAGGCCGACCTTGTCGGCGGAATAGTCGAACGCGCCCGGCGCCCATATCGACCAGTTCATGAAATCCTTGCGGGTGTCCTTGGCATAGGCATTGCCGTCGAAGACGTCCATGACCGCGAACTTGCCGACCTGCAGCGTCAGCCGGTTGATATCGACCTTGCCGGAAAGCTGCAGCGCGCTGCTGGCCAGTTCCTCCTGCCCGCCGCCGAAGCCGAAGGTCTGGCGGAAGAACAGCCGCGAGGTGTTGTAGTGGGGATAGGGGAAATTGGATTTCTGCGCTTCGCCATTGGCGAAGCCGGCGAGACCGACGGTGTCGTTGAGGCCGAAGCCCTGCAGCAGTTCGGGGTTGTAATAGACTTCGCCGCCTTCCCAGAGGCGCATGTTGAGATAGAGGCCGTTGCTCCAGGTCGCCTTGGCTTGCGGCGCCGGTGTCAGGCTGTTGGGGCCGGTGTAGAGCGCGCGGAACGCCGGATAGCCCTGCGGCAGATAGGTGGTCTGGCCGTGGATTTCCCAGCGCGGCGATTCGGTGTCCGTGATGTCGGTGTTCGGCTTCCAGCCGGGCGAGCCGGGAAGATCGATCTTGCGGTTGAGGCCGAGCCGCAACATGTGCAGGTCGGCGGTGGAGGTGTAGCGTTCGCCCGATGGGAACGCGACGTTGGCGCGCTCGAACTGGCTGTAGAGATATTCCAGCCTTACCGTCCAATGCGGCGCGAAGGCGTATTCGGCGCCGGCGCCGGCGGCCCAGCCGAGACGCACGCCGAGCTGTTTCGCCTCGAAGCCGACCGCGGGCATGATGGTGAAGCGCTCGCCCATGTAGGCGAGGCCGCCCGTCGCGTAGAGCAGCAAGTGGCTCGCGGCGTAGCCGATGCGGCCGCGCACGGTGCCGATATAATCCCAGTCCTCGATGAAGTCGGTTCGCGGTGTCGAGATAAGCGACATCTGCGAGTTTGAGTGCAGGTAGTTCGGAAACGTCAGGTCGGCTTCGGCGCCGAACAGCAAGCCCGAGGGCGTCAGCCAGTTGTAGCCGGCCTGCAGGCCGCCGATCACGCCGCCGAAATTGCCGGACACGGCGGTCGCGGCGGGGTCCCACAGCACCGCGCTGGCTGAGCCGTGGCTGTAGCCGGTATGCCCGCCGATATAGAAGCCGTTCCAGTCGAAAGCCGGCAGGAGATGGGGCGCCTTCACCGGCAGCTTGAGCTCGGCCGCGTGCACCGGCGCGGCCAGAAACAGCGCGCCGAGGGCCGCGCCTGCGATCGAATATGTCCGGTTAGCCTTGACGCAACTCATGCCTGCGAACGCCCATCATCTCGCACCCATCACTGCAGACTTGCCGGGCGCCGTCACTACCGAACACGCCGCCGGATTCGAGAAGTTCGGTGGTGTTGCCGGATCGTCGCCGGCCAAAAGCCGATCAGCCGATGGGCGCCTGGTCATCATGCCTCGGACGCCCACTTATTGCGAATAGTTCGCAACAGCAACTTGGACGGAATCGCAGCTCCCGTGCATGGCAGTCTGTCGTGACGGTTGTGCAACGGGCTTGGCTGCGCCCGAAAAAGGATGACCCGCCCGGGGGGAAGGCCGGGCGGGTCGGGTGCGACACGGGGTGGATGAGGCGCCCGTGTCGGACGCAGCTCACCTATCTGTCGATCTCTCAGTAGAAGTTGCAGACGCGAACGCTGCCCACGTACTGATGGAACATGTTGTAGCGCGGAATCCAGCTGCAGCGGCGGTAGCCTGTGTAGTAGACCGGGCCGCCGGCGCTGGCGGCAACGGCGGTGCCGACGATCGCGGCGGTGGCAAGGCCGACATGCCAGGGCTTGAGCGGATAGGCTTCGGCCTTGGTCGTGGTGGTCGCGAGCGAGCCCGCAACGGCGAGGGTGGCGAGGGCGAGGGCGGCAATCCTGGTCTTGATCGACATGGGTAATTCCATCCTGTTCGGGAGCGGCGCCGGTGTGGTCCGCATGCCCCTTGGACGGGGCCAGCCCGGGAGCGGTTCGATCCGGTTCCTGGAACCCCGAGTGGATAGAAAAAGGATAGTTAATACAGCTGCTTGGAATGCTTCCCGGGCCCGGCGGCCAGTCTGCTCACGTCGAATTTATCGACATCGTGCAGCAGCTCACAGAACGCCCGCGCGCCATGGTCGAGCAGAAGCTCGCCCTTTGCCGCCGATGCCAGCCTGGCATCGCCGACCGCCCCGAGCGGGTTGAGGTCCTGGGCCTGCCAGGCGAACGGTGCCGGCCGCTGCGTGGACAGCCAGCGAAACTCCTTTTCCATCGCCGCCGCGGCGGATGGAAAGTTCGCGATCGCGTCCTGCTTCACGGCTTGCGGATAGCGCGCCAGCATGATCGAGGTCTCCACGGCGCCGCCGTGAACGCCGTGGCGCAATTCGTCTTCGGCGAACAGTCCCTGCGGCGCGCCGAAGCGCGACCAGCTGGTGGTGACGACCAGCATGCCCTGTTGTGCGCGCAAATCCTGCGCCACCAGCATCATCGCCGCGCTGTTGCCGCCATGGCTCGTCACCATCACCAGCTTCTTCACGCCCGCGCGCGCGACGCTGTCGCCGATCCTCATCCACTGCTCCAGCGCTTGCGCGGTCGGCAGCGTCTGCGTACCCGGATAGTCGGTGTGTTCAGTGGAAATGCCGATCCGCTGCACCGGCAGGAAGCTGACGGGCAGCTCGGGGGAGAGCAACTGCGCGAGGCGCGCCAGATAGGCCTCGCCGATCATCACGTCGGTTTCGAGCGGCAGATGCGGGCCGTGCTGCTCGGTCGCCGCCAGCGGCAGCACCGCGATCCATCCCGCGGCGTCCTCGGCCGAAACTTCCGGCCAGGCAATCGCGTTCCAGTCGCGGGGCGGGATTTTGGTCATGACGCGAAACGTTTCTTTAGAAGAATTTGCGAGGTAGTTTGTCGCGGCCTTCCCGGGGTGCATTCGCGCCCGCGCCCTCCCATCATGGGGCAAAATGACAGACGGAGTCCAATCATGAACCCGGCCTTTCTGCCGCGAGCGTTAACTGCAGCGTTCGCCGTCCTGGTGACGGTGGTGGCGCCTGCGCGCAGCCAGACGCTGGACAAGGTCTCGTTCGGAACCAACTGGGTGGCTGAAGCCGAGCATGGCGGGTTCTACCAGGCGGTCGCCGACGGCACCTACAGGAAATACGGCCTCGACGTCACCATCGTGCCCGGCGGGCCCAACGAGAACAACCGCATGCTGCTGATCGCGGGCAAGATCGAATTCTTCATGGCCGCGAACACGCTGCAGTCTTTCGACGCGGTCGCCAACAACGTGCCGGTGACGTCGGTGGCGGCGATCTTCCAGAAGGATCCACAGGTCTTCGTTACCCACCCCGAATACAAGGTCACGAAGCTCGAAGACCTGAAGCCGCTGACGCTGTTCGTCTCCAAGGAAGGCGTCGCGAGCTATTTCCAGTGGCTGAAGCATGAATACGGCTTCAACGAGCGGATGGTCAGGCCCTACACCTTCAATTCGCAGCCCTTCCTCGCCAACAAGCAGAGCGCGATGCAGGGCTACGTCACGTCCGAGCCTTTCGCGATCGAGAAGGTGACCGGCAAGAAGCCGGGCGTCACGCTGCTGGCCGACTACGGCTTCAACGCCTATTCGACCCTGATCGAGACGCGGTTCGACCTCATCGACAAGAAGCCCGATCTGGTGCAGCGCTTCGTCGATGCCTCCATCATTGGCTGGTACAACTACCTCTACGGCAACAACGCCGCCGCCAATGCCATGATCAAGAAACTCAACCCGGAAATGACCGACGATTTGCTGGCCTATTCCATCGCCAAGATGAAGGAGCACGGCATCGTCGATTCCGGCGATACACTGAAGAACGGCATCGGCGCAATGTCGGATGCCCATGTGGCGAGCTTCTTCGACAAGATGGTGCGATCAGGCGTGGTCAGGCGCGACATCGATTTCCGCAAGGCCTACACGCTGCGCTTCGTCAACAAGGCGGTCGGCCTCGACTTGCGGCCGAAGAACTGACGCCGCAATGACCGAAGACGCCATGCGCTCCGACGTCGAGGCCGGCATGACCGGCCTCGCGGTGCGGCTGCGCGGCGTCACCAAGACCTACGACAGCGGCGTTGCCGCGCTCGGCCCGCTCGATCTCGACATCAGGCGCGGCGAATTCGTCTCGTTGCTCGGCCCCTCCGGCTGCGGCAAGTCCACGGCGCTGCGGCTGATCGCGGGGCTGGCGCCGCCGACGTCGGGCACGGTGCGCCTCGCGCGCCAGGCGGCGGAGAGCCGCGGCGGGCATGCGATCGGCTTCGTGTTCCAGGAGCCGACCCTGATGCCGTGGGCCGATGTCGCCGCCAATGTGCGCCTGCCGCTGACGCTCGCGAACGTACCGGCCGACGAGGCCGATCGCCGCGTCATGGCGGCGCTGGCGCAGGTGGGGCTCGCCGAATTCGCGCGCAGCTATCCGCGCGAGCTGTCCGGCGGCATGAAGATGCGGGTCTCGCTGGCGCGCGCGCTGGTCACCGATCCCGACATCCTCCTGATGGACGAGCCGTTCGCCGCGCTCGACGAGATCACGCGCTTTCGCCTCAACAACGACCTGCTCGCGCTGTGGCGCAATTTGCGCAAGACCGTCATCTTCGTCACTCACTCGGTGTTCGAGTCCGTCTATCTCTCCCAGCGCGTCATCGTGATGAGCGCGCGGCCGGGGCGGATCGCGGCGGAATTCCGCATCGACGCGCCGGAGCCGCGCGGCGAGGAATTCCGCACTTCCGCCGATTATGTCGGCTACTGCCGAACGGTTTCCGCCGCGCTGGCGCCGGCCTACGAAGGACAGCGCGCATGAGCGGAGATACCGCAGAGCCGGTGCCGGCGAGGAGTGGGCAGGATTCCTCTTGGCGCGTCCTGTTGCCCATCGCCGTGCTCGCCATCGGGCTTGCGCTGTGGGAGCTCGTGGTCCGGCTCAACGACATCCAGCCCTATGTGCTGCCGGGGCCGTGGCTGATCGCGCAGACACTGGTGACCGACTGGGCCGTGCTGTTTGAATCGCTCCTGGTCACGCTCCTGACCACACTGGAGGGCTTTGTCAGCGCCGCCGTCGGCGGCATCGCGCTGGCGCTGTTGTTCAACCGCTCGCGCTGGCTGGAGCATGCGCTGTTTCCCTATGCGATCATCCTGCAGGTCACGCCCGTGATCGCGATCGCCCCGCTGCTGCTGATCTATCTGCCGCAGCAGGTTGCGGTGGTGGTCTGCGCCTTCATCGTCGCGTTCTTCCCGGTGCTGTCCAACACCGCGCTCGGCCTGAATTCGGTCGACCGCAACCTCGCCGGTCTGTTCCAGCTCTACCGCGCCTCGCCGATGCAGACGCTGCGCTACCTGAAACTGCCGGCGGCGCTGCCCCACATTCTCGGCGGCCTGCGCATCGCCGGCGGCCTCTCGCTGATCGGCGCGGTGGTTGCCGAAATCGCCGCGGGCTCCGCGGGCGCAGGCTCCGGGCTTGCCTATCGCATCGCGGAATCCGGCTACCGTCTGAACATACCCCGTATGTTCGCCGCGCTGCTTCTGCTGTCGGCCGCCGGGATTGTCATCTATGCCTCGCTGGCGCTAGTTTCGCACCTCGTTTTGCGGCGCTGGCACGAGAGTGCGCTTGGAAAGGAAAGCTGATGGCGGCCAATATTTCTTCCGAAAAGATCGACCTGCTGATCTACGGGCCGATCAGGCCGATCCTAGAAAACGGCTTTCCCGACCAGTTCACCGTGCACCGCGCCGAAACCCGCGAAGACGTCGATCGGCTGCCGCCGGCGGTCAAGGAAAAACTCCGCGGCATGGCCGTGACCTATCATACCATGCCCGCCGGCAAGGACGTGCAATCGCAATTCCCCAGGCTCGAGATGGTCGCGAGCTTCGGCGTCGGCTACGACCACGTCGATTCCGCCTACGCGCGCGAGCGCAACATTATCGTCACCAATACGCCCGACGTGCTGACCGAGGAAGTCGCCGACGTCGCGATGGGGCTTCTGATCGCGACGCTGCGCGAATTCGTCAAGGCCGACAAATATCTGCGCTCCGGCCTGTGGCAGACCCAGAACTACCCGCTCAGCGTCGGCTCGCTGCGCGACCGCAAGGTCGGCTTCGTCGGCATGGGCCGCATCGGGCAGGCGATCGCGCGGCGTCTCGACGCCTCGCGCGTGCCGGTGGTCTATCATTCGCGCAAGCCCGCGGCGGGCGTTTCCTACCAGCACTATCCCGACCTGGTCGAGATGGCCAAGGCCGTCGACACCTTGATGATCATCGTGCCCGGCGGCGCCTCGACATCGAAGATCGTCAATGCCGAGGTGCTGAAGGCGCTCGGCCCACGCGGCGTCCTCATCAAC
Organism: Bradyrhizobium sp.; assembly: GCF_052389815.1. Lineage (GTDB taxonomy): Bacteria > Pseudomonadota > Alphaproteobacteria > Rhizobiales > Xanthobacteraceae > Bradyrhizobium. Next base: position 27,332 of record NZ_JBQTHN010000137.1, read on the forward strand.
GTGGCGCGCGGCTCGGTGGTCGACGAGCCCGCGCTGGTGGCCGCGCTGAAGTCCGGCACAATCCTCGCCGCCGGCCTCGATGTGTTCGCCAGCGAGCCGTCGGTGCCGGACGAGCTGAAGGCGATGCAGAACGTCGTGTTGTTGCCACATATCGGCTCGGCTTCCGTGGTAACGCGTAACGCCATGGATCAGCTCGTGGTCGACAATCTCAAGAACTGGTTCGCCGGCAAGCCGCCGCTGACGCCGGTGGCGGAAACCCCGGTGAAGGGCCGCTGATGGGCCTGCATCGCCCCGCCGTCGCGCTTCTCGCGTTGCTTGCGCTGGCGCCGCCGGCGCTGGCGCAGCAGCAGGATGCGCTGAAGAAGGAGATGGTCGGGCAGTGGGAGCTCTCCACCACCGAACGCAGCAAGACCTGCGTGATGACCATGAAGAACGAGGGTGCCTCGCAGGCGCTCAAGCTCGAGCTCGAGCCGAGCTGTGCGGCGGCGCTTCCCTTCACCAAGGACATCGCCGCCTGGAGCATCAAGGGCCTCGACATCGTGCGGATGCAGGATGCGAGCGGCCAGCCCGTGATCGATTTCACGGAAGTCGAGAGTGGCATCTTCGAGGGCCTGCGCCAGGGCGAGGGCGTCTACATCCTGCAGAATCTCGCCGCCGCTCGCTCGCTCGCCAGGTCGATGGACCAGATGATCGGCGATTGGCAGATGGTGCGCGGCAATGGCCGGCCGATCTGCGGCCTGACGCTGACCAACACGGAAGCCACCGCCGACAATTTCCAGGTCTTCCTCAAGCCGAAATGCGATCCGGCGGTGGCGGCGTTCGGGCCGGCGCAATGGCGGCTCGAGCGCGGCCAGATCATCCTGATGTCGAAGGCCGGCGACACCTGGCAGTTCGAGGCCGACGACAACGCGCAATGGCGCCGCGTGCCCGACACCGCCGACGGCCTGATTATGCTGCGCGGGCAATAGGCGGTATCTCGGAACCGTCAATTATTTGCCAAGCGCATGTCGATCCAGCCACCGCCAGATCGTCGTTCCATGCAGCGAGACGGAATTGCAGGCCCAACGTCCGCAAGCTCGCCAGCGAACAGGAGTTTCTCATGCGCTTCATGTCCATCGTCACTTCCCCGCAGCCGATGCAAGGTCCGAACCCCGCTTTGATGGAGGCCATGGGCAAGCTCGCCGAGCGCGAGATCAAGGCCGGCCGGATGATCGACATGGGCGGCTTGATGCCGCTGCAGCAGGGGGCGCGGGTCGCGGTCGAGGACGGCAAGCTGCGCGTCACCGACGGCCCGTTCGTGGAGGCCAAGGAAGTGATCGGCGGCTATGCCATCTTCGAGTTCCGCGACAAGGCCGAGGCGCTGGCGATGGCCAGGGAGTTCATGCAGCTTCACCTCGACCACATGCCGGGCTGGGTAGGCACCTGCGAGCTGCGCGCCATGGCGGGCCATGGCCTGGAGACGACCTGCGGCGACGTCGAAGCGGCTGTGCACGCCTGATGGACGCATCGCCGGTCCGGTCGGCGGCCATGACGGCCGCCGACACCCACGCAGCGGTCCTCGCCACCTGGCGCATCGAGCAGCCGCGGCTGATCACGTCGCTGTCGCGCATGCTGCGCGATGTGCCGCTGGCGGAGGAGCTGACGCAGGACGCGCTGGTGGCGGCACTGGAGGACTGGCCGTCCTCTGGCGTGCCGGAACGTCCGGGCGCGTGGCTGATGGCGACCGCAAAACGCCGTGCACTCGACCAGCTGCGCCGCCGGAAGATGCTCGCGCGCAAGCATCAGGCGCTGGCGCTGGATGTCGAGCGGGAGCAGGCGATGCCGGATTTCGACGCTTCTCTCGACGACGACATCGGCGACGAGATGCTGCGGCTGATCTTCACAGCCTGCCATCCGCTGCTCTCGCGTGAGGCGCGCGCCGCGCTGGCGCTGCGCATGATCTGCGGCTTGACCACGGGAGAGATCGCGCGCGCTTATCTGGTGCCGGAGGCGACGATCGGCCAGCGCATCGTGCGCGCCAAGCGCACGCTGTCGGAATCCGGGCTCGCGTACGAAACCCCGCGCGGGGAGGCGCTGTCCGAACGGCTCGCTTCCGTGCTGGAGGTCATCTACCTCATCTTCAACGAAGGCTATGCGGCCTCGCGCGGCGACGACTGGATGCGGCCGCAGCTCTGTCACGAGGCGCTGCGCCTTGGCCGCGCGCTGGTCGGGCTCGCGCCGGGTGAGCCGGAAGCACATGGTCTGCTGGCACTGATGGAATTGAACGCCTCGCGCGCCGCCGCGCGAATCGACACCGACGGCGAGCCGATCCTGCTGCTCGAGCAGGACCGCTCGCGCTGGGATCTTCTGCAGATCCGCCGCGGCCTGCAGGCGCTCGGCCGCGCCGAAAGCCTCGGCGGGGAGGGCGGCTGCTACGTGCTGCAGGCGGAGATCGTCGCCTGCCATGCAAGGGCCGAAACCGCTGACGCCACCGACTGGCCGCGCATCGCGGGCCTTTATGAGAAACTCTCCGCGCGCGTTGGCTCACCGGTCATTGAGCTCAACCGTGCCGTCGCCGTCGGCATGGCCGAAGGCGCGGAAGCGGGACTGGCGATCGTCGAAGCAATCGCGCAGGAGCCGGCGCTGCGGAACTACCATCTGCTGCCGGGCGTGCGCGGCGATTTCCTGCAGAAGCTCGGCCGCCGCGACGAGGCGCGAACCGCGTTCGAGGCTGCGGCCGCATTGGCCGGCAATAGCCGCGACCGCGACCTGATGCTGCGGCGGGCGAGGGAGGTTGCAGAAACTCGTAGGGCGGATTAGCGAAAGCGTAATCCGCCGTGGACCCGCGACACGCGGTGGCGGATTACGCTTCGCTAACTAATCTAATCTTACTGCGTCATGGGCGTCGGCGTCCATTTGATGCTGCGATGGCGCCGCAGCAAGGACATCGCGGCAAGGTTTTGATGAGCTCTCGGATCAGACGCACGCGCATGGTTGCGATCGA
>NZ_JBQTHN010000138.1:0-8691 GCF_052389815.1 Bradyrhizobium sp.
GTCATTCCGGGGCGCGTGTAGCGCGAACTTTGATGTGCGATTGCACATCAGAGAATCCATCTGACGACACGTAATGCGGCCGTTGGATTCCGGGCTCGCGCGTTGCGCGCCCCGGAATGACGGATCCTGTGGGTGGGCCACGAACTAATGATACCGCGCGTTGCTGTTGCTGGCTTTGCGGAAGGGCCAGAAGGCGGTCTTGGCGATGACGGGCGCCAGTTCGTTGCGGTCGAGGCGGCAGTCGTTCAGGGCGTCGGTGAAGTCGGCGAACCATTGCTGGATGGTGTGGCCGCGCAGTTTTTTCATCATCGCTTCCCAGCGCATGCGGCGTTCGGTGAGCGGCATCGACAGCGCCATCGCAATCGTGCGCGCCATGCCGTCGATGTCGTGCGGGTTCACCAGCAGCGCGGTGTCGAGCTCGTTGGCGGCGCCGGCGAATTTCGACAGCACCAGCACGCCGGGATCGACCGGGTTTTGGGCTGCGACATATTCCTTGGCGACGAGGTTCATGCCGTCCTGCAGCGGCGTCACCACGCCGACCTGCGCAGTGCGGTAGAGCCCCGCGAGCACGGCCTGGCCATAGCCCTTGTTGAGATAGCGGATCGGCGTCCAGTCGACCTCGCCATGCTGGCCGTTGACGTCGCTGACGAGCTTGGCGACCTCGCTCTGCAGATTTCCATAGGCCTCGATCGCGCCGCGCGAGGGCGTTGCGATCTGCAGCAGCGACACGGTGCGCGCCAGTGACGGATGAAGTTGCCACATCCGGTCGAACGCCTTGATGCGGTTGGTGAGACCCTTTGAATAGTCCAGCCGGTCGACGCCGATCGCGAGCTTTTCGCCGTTCAGGCTGCGGCGCAGCCGCGAGACGTCCGGATGCGTCGAGGCCTTCGCCGCGAGCTGCGCGAACTGGCCGGGATCGATGCCGATCGGAAACACCGCGGCGCGGGTGCGGCCGTGGCACGAAGTGATGACGCCGTCATGCACGCGGAGGCCGAGATCGGATTGCGCGTAGGACAGGAAATTCTCGCAGTCTTCCTCGGTCTGGAAACCGATCAGGTCATAGGCCAGCATCGCCTCGATCAGCTCGCGATGATGCGGCACGCCCGACATCACCGCGCGCGACGGCCACGGCGTGTGCAGGAAGAAGCCGATCGGCTCGCTGACGCCGAGATCGCGCAGCTCGGCGCCGAGCGCGAGGAAATGATAGTCCTGCACCCAGAACGCGGTGTCGGCCTTGCGGAAGCGCAGCAGCGCCCGCGCCATGAAAGCGTTGACCTCGCGGTAGGACATATAGTCCTCGCGCGTAGCGCGGATCAGGTCGGGCCGCGAATGCATCGCCGGCCACAGCGCCGAATTGGCGAAGCCTTCGTAATATCCGCCGTAATGCGCAGCCGGCAGGTCGAGCAGCGCCAGCGCGCCGGCGCCGAGCGACTCGATTTCCGCGAACGGTTCCTGCGCGCCGTCGCGGACGCGCCCCGAAGAACCGACCCAGATCGCGCCGGAATTCTCGACCACGGGCAACAGCGCCGCGGCGAGCCCTCCGGTCATGGGCTCGTTGGCCTTTCCGCGCGCGACGCGATTTGAAACGACAACGAGGTTCACAATTCCCCTCCCGATGAAGTCCGTCGTTTAACTGTTGTTCATCAATATGGTTCCGGGAACACGGTGTTTGCGAATTGAAACCAAATTCTGGCGAGTTGCATGGAACTCGCGCCGTCCGGCGAAAAGATATTTCGGGAGAGACGCGCAAGGATGCGCAAAATAATCGTAATCGGGAAGCGCGCGGCGAAATCGGTTTACGATTGTGGCGCTCGCCGCTCCCTTTATGGCAGCGGTGCGTCCCTTTCGTCGTCAAGCAGGTGAGCGAGGAACTCGCGCACGTCGCTCGGCGCATCGAAATGGCCCGCCACGCCCTTGGCCCTGCGGCCGACCGAAAACGCGATGCCGTCGAGATCGGGCATGATCGCGAACACCGATTCGTCGGTGACGTCGTCGCCGATGAAGAAAGGCTTGCGGCCCTTGAAAGGCGGATGCGCCATCAGCTCGCGCACGCCGCTCGCCTTGGTGAAGCCGGAATGCTTGATCTCGCAGACCTGCTTGCCCGGCAGCACCTCGATCGGCGCATCCGGCAGATCGGCGCGGATCAGCGACACCGCGGCATAGATCGCCTTCTCCGCATGCGGGGCGAGGCGATAATGCAGCGCCAGCGAATAGCCCTTGTCCTCGAGCAGGATTCCCGGGCTGAGTTTTGCGATGGCCGCCAGCCGCCGTTTCAGCTCCTTGTCGAGCGGCGGGGCATGCGCCGCGACGGCCTCGGCTTCCGCATCGATGCGCATCTCGGCGCCATGGCCGCCGACGGCGGGGAATTGGTCCGGCGCGAAGATGAGGTCGATGTCGTTGAGCGAGCGTCCGCTGACCAGGGCCAGCGCGCCGCCGGTGCGCCGGTACAGGCGGCTCAGCGTTTTCGCAAGGCCCGGCGGCACCCACACCTCGCGCGGCGTCGGCATCAGATCGAGCAGCGTGCCGTCGATATCGAGCAGCACGGCGGTCTCGCTCAGGTGCGGCACCAGCGAACCCGGCACCGGAACGGTTTCCAGCGCCTCATCGTCCTCGGGTGCGACGTTTTCCAGCGGCATTACGGCCAGCCCTTGATCCATCATATCCTACTCCACAAAAGCGAGCGGCTTGGCAACCGATTCCAGCGAGCGCCGCTCGGCGGCGACGCAGTAGCGCCAGGCGACGGCCGCCGCCGCGATCATCAGGGCGGAGCCAAGCAGGTAGCCCGCGAACACGGTTCCGCGCGACCCCGTATCGATCAGCACGCCGAACAGCGCCGGACCGATGACGCCGCCAATGCCGGTGCCCACCGCATAGAACAGCGCGATTGCGAGAGCGCGCACTTCCAGCGGAAAGGTTTCGCTGACGGTGAGGTACGCCGCACTCGCAGCCGGCGAAGCAAAGAAGAAGATCACCATCCAGGCGATGGTCTGGGTCTGCGCGGAGAGCGCGCCGATCGAGAACAGATAGCCGGAGACCGCCAGCAGCAGGCCGGAGGTGCCATAGGTAAAGGCGATCATGGTGCGCCGTCCCATGGTGTCGAACAGGCGTCCGAGCAGCAGCGGGCCGAGGAAATTGCCGGCGGCGAAGGGCAGGATGTACCAGCCGACGTTACTCGCGGGGATGCCGAAGAAGTCCGTGAGCACCAACGCAAAGGTGAAGAAGATGGCGTTGTAGAAGAAGGCCTGCGAGGCCATCAGCACGAGGCCGACCATCGAGCGCTGCCGGTAGGCGGAGAACAGCGTGTGCGCGACTTCGCCGAGCGGCGTATGGCTGCGCATCCTCAGCTTCATCTTCGGGAATGGCCCGCCCGCCTGCGAATATCCCAGCGCCGACCGCTCGATCCCGTCGACGATGGCATGCGCCTCATCCGGCCGGCCATGGATCATCAGCCAGCGCGGGCTCTCCGGGATCCACATCCGCATGACGAATATGACGATACCGAGGCCGGCGCCGGTGAGATAAGCAAGCCGCCATCCGAGATCGATGCCGACCAGCTGCGGATCGAGCAGCACGATGGCGGCGACCGCGCCCATCGCCGCACCGATCCAGAAGCTGCCGTTGATCACGAGATCGGTCCAACCGCGATAGCGCGCCGGCACCAGCTCCTGGATGGTGGAATTGATCGCGGTGTATTCGCCGCCGATGCCGGCCCCGGTGAGAAACCGGAACAGCGCGTAGGTCGTGACATTCCATGACAGCGCGGTCGCGGCAGTGGCGAGAAGATAAAGTGTGAGCGTAACGAAGAACAGCTTGCGGCGTCCGATGCGGTCGGTGAGCCAGCCGAAGCCGAGCGCGCCGAGCACGGCACCGGCGAGATAGGCGCTGTTGGCGAGCCCGACGTCGAAGTTGGAAAATTGCAGCGCCGGGCTTTCCTTCAGTGCGCCCGACAGCGCGCCGGCAAGCGTGACTTCAAGTCCGTCCAGGATCCAGGTGATGCCGAGCGCGAGTACGACGCGGGTGTGAAAGCCGCTCCAGCGCAGATGATCGAGCCGCGCAGGTATGCTGGTCTCGACGATGCGGGAATTGTCCTGCTCCAGCGCTGCCATAATACGCGTTTCCTGCGCCGGATTGCGCTCGATCCTCTGCAAACTCATTGCGACCAACGAGAAAGACCTCGGAGAATCGGAGCCCCCAAGGTTTCTCACCTCTGTTCGGTGTCAGCCATGCCTGCCACGCCTTGATAACGTCCGTATGGCCATGCAGTTCCCGCATTGCGGCACTGGAACGATGCGGATTTGCATCTGTTTTCAGATTGTTAACCGAATGGAGCATGCAATGCCCGCACAACGCAAAGGCGCCCCGCGCAAGAAGACTTCGCCGCGGCGCTGGTCGCAGCGCGTAACGCGCGAAAGCGATGCGCTGGATCTGAAGAAGGGCGTGTTCAAGCTAACGAGCGCGAGGAAGATCGCCGCGTCGTTGAAGCGCTCGGCCGAGCGAAGTTCGCGCCGCAAATCCGGCGCCTACCGCTCGGCGCTGTCGATGCTGACGTTCTATATCAACCGCGCGGGCAAGACACTGCCGAAGACGGAGCGCGCGCGGCTGGAGCGCGCGAAGGCGGAGCTGAAGCACCAGTTCGGGAGGGATTAGCAGGCTGCGCGCACAGGCGAGCTGTTGAGCGCGCATGTTGCCACGTCATGGCGTTGAGCGAAGCGACGAAGCAATCCATCCTTCCCGGGCGGAGAGATGGATTGCTTCGCTGCGCTCGCAATGACGGTAGCAGGCAGCCGTGCCCTACGCCGCGCGGATATTCGCCATGAAGCGGTCGAGCTCTTCGCGCAGGCGGGTGCTTTCGTTCGATAGCGTGCGCGCCGAGTTCAGCACTTCCTCGGAAGCCGAGCCGGTTTCGGTGGCGCCGCGATTGACCTGCATGACGTTGTCGGAGGCCTCCTGCGTGCCGCGGGCGACATTCTGCACGCTGCGCGCGATCTCCTGCGTCGCCGAGCCCTGCTCCTCCACGGCGCTGGCGATGGTCGATGCGATCTCGGAGATCTTGCCGATGGTGCCGCCGATCTCCTTGATGGCGATGACCGATTCCTGCGTCGCGCCCTGCATGCCCGAGATGTGGTTGGAGATCTCGTCGGTCGCCTTCGCGGTCTGGCTTGCCAGCGTCTTCACTTCGGAGGCGACCACGGCAAAGCCGCGGCCGGCATCGCCCGCTCTCGCCGCCTCGATGGTGGCATTGAGCGCCAGGAGATTGGTCTGCTCGGCAATCGCGGTGATCAGCTTGACCACGTCGCCGATCTCCTGCGCCGCCTTCGACAGCCGGCCGATGCGGTTATCGGTCTCCTCGGCCTGACGGACGGCCGCGACCGCGATGTCGTTGGACTCGCGCACCCGCCGCCCGATCTCGTTGACGGAGGCGGAAAGCTCTTCGGTCGCCGCCGCCACCGACTGCATGTCGCTGGAAGCCTGGCCCGAGGCGTCGGCTACCTGGCTGGACAGGCTCTGCGTCGTCTCCGCGGTGCGGGTCAGCGTGCCGGCGGCGGACTCGAGCTGCGCGGCGGAGGCCGAGACATTGGCGACGATCGAGCCGACGGCCGTCTCGAACTGATCGGCGAAACGGATCAGCTCGGATCGCCGCGCCGCGGCGCTCGCCTTGTTCTGGGCTTCCTGTGAGGCGGCGTCGCGCTCGGCCTTGGCGACCGCCTGCATCTTGAACTCTTCCACGGCGCTTGCCATCTCGCCGAGCTCGTCGCGGCGGCCGAGGCCCGGCAGTACGACGTCGAAATTGCCGCCGGCGAGCTCGCGCATCGCCTTGCACATCGCGATCATCGGCCGCGAGATGCCGCGCCCCAGCATCAGCGCCAGCACCGCGCCGAGCAGGAAGCCGCCGACCGCGAGCATCAGGATCAGCCGCTCGGTCTCCGCGATCGTCGCATTCGACTCCTGCTCGAACCGCGCCTGATCGGACACCAGGCCGGCCTTCATCGCTGCCGCGCCTTTCATGATGGCTTCGGCCGAATCGCCCATCTCGGCGATCAGCTCGTCGATCTTGGTCTTGTTCGCAACCAGCTTGGTGAGCGCTTCGCGGTAGGTTTTCAGGAGCGACAGCATCTCCTTCACCACCGGCTCGATCTTGTCGTTGCTGGTCGGGACGTTCTTGACCCCGTTTTCCAGGAAGCTGAGGCGGCTGAGCGCGCTTGTCGACGCGGACAGGTCGCCGCTCACCACGAAGTTGTTGGAAAACACCTTGATGGCCTGGAACTGGGTGGTGATGGTCTTGGCCTGGAATACCACCGCCTCGAGATTGAGCTCCTGCGCATTGCTGGCGAGATCGTCCAGCTTGTATTCCAGCGACATTTCGCTGCGGGTCAGGGAGTTTCTCGTCAGGTAGTCGCTCTCTTCCTTGGTCTTCAGGATGTCGGCGAAGATCTTCGTGAAGGCACCGAATTCGCGCGCCAGCTTGGTGACCTGCTCCAGCCGCGCCGGATTGGTGGTGCCCCGCATCGACGCCTCGACAGCGCCCTTCAGGCCTGCTTCAGCCGCCAGCGCCGCCTTGCTGTCCTCTTCCTTGCCCGTGAGCACGTAATAGCGCGCGAGCGCCCGGTAGGCGATCACCTCACGGTCGATATTTCGGGCATGGTCCGCCTCGGTAACGCTGTTGCGGTAGGCGGTGACGCCCGCCGCGACGCGCTCGAAGCCGAGATAGGCGATCCCCATGCTGACGGCGGAGATCGTCAGCACGACGGCAAAGCCGAGCATGATCTTGCCGCGAAAACGCAGGGTTGGCAGGTGGATCGACCGCAGCCCGCCGCGCTTGAAAGTTCCCATCCCCGCCCCCATCAGCAGATAAAGCCAGCCGGATCGGGGGCCGGCGCCCCCAACCGCTAACGCAAACTTACGGCCAAATGGATAAAGGTGCGTAAATCCAGCGGGGGTCCCGGGGGTTGTCGAGGATTGCAGGGGGCGCCATAGGCTTCCGGCCGGGCCATTCGCCGCACCCCGCCGCTCTCGTCATTGATGCGCCAGCGATCACATCCGCATCCCCGGACGAAAATCCTAGTTGCAAGTTCCAGCGCCGCTGTCTCTAATTAGAACCAATCAAAAAGCATCATCGGGAGGAGTGAGCGTGTCCAAAGTCCAACTGAATGTGAACGGCAAGTCGGTCTCGGTCGACGTCGACGACCGGACCCTCCTCGTCCATCTCTTAAGGGAAAATCTCAACCTGACCGGCACGCATGTCGGCTGCGACACCAGCCAGTGCGGCGCTTGCGTCGTCCACATCGACGGTCGCGCGGTAAAATCCTGCACCGTGCTGGCGGCCCAGGCGGCCGGCAGCGAGGTCGTCACCATCGAAGGCATCGCCAAGGGCGACGAGCTGCACCCGATGCAGGCCGCCTTCCGCGACAATCACGGCCTGCAGTGCGGCTTCTGCACCCCGGGCATGATCATGTCGGCCGTCGACATCGTGCAGCGTTATGGCGGCAAGCTGGACGAGGCCACCGTCCGCCACGAGCTGGAAGGCAACATCTGCCGCTGCACCGGCTACCACAACATCGTGAAAGCGGTGCTGGATGCGGCTTCCCGCATGAAGGTCGCGCAGGCCGCCGAATAGCGGCCCCACGCCATCTACCGAATTCAATCCGCTGCAGCCGAAGCGGCGGCACATCACAACATCTCCGGTTGGGAGGACTATCAATGGGCGTTGAAGGCATTGGCGCAAGCGTCGTGCGCAAGGAAGACAAGCGGTTCATCACCGGCAAGGGCCGCTACGTCGACGACATCAAGCTGGTGGGCCTGACCTACGCCCACTTCGTCCGCAGCCCGCATGCCCATGCCAAGGTGAAGGGCATCGACTCCTCCGCGGCCATGACGATGCCGGGCGTGATCGCCGTGCTGACCGGCCAGCAGATCGTCGACGACAAGATCGGCAATCTCATTTGTGGCTGGGCCATCACGTCGAAGGACGGCTCGCCGATGAAGATGGGCGCGTGGCCCGCCATGGCGCCGGAGACGGTGCGCTTCGTCGGCCAGGCGGTCGCGGTCGTGATCGCCGAGACCAAGAACCAGGCGCGCGATGCGGCGGAAGCCGTGGTGGTCAACTACGAGGAGCTGCCGGCGGTCGCCAACGTCACCGCCGCACTCAAGCCCGGCGCCCCGCAGTTGCATCCGGAAGCCCCCGGCAACGTGATCTATGACTGGCACATCGGCGATGACGCCGCCGTGAAGGCAGCGTTTGCCAAGGCGGCCAACGTGGTGAATCTCGATCTCACCAACAATCGCCTGGCGCCGAATGCGATGGAGCCGCGCGCGGCGATCGCCGATTACGACGCCGCCGAAGAGCATTTCACGCTCTACACGACCTCGCAGAACCCGCATGTCGCCCGCCTCGTGCTGTCGGCGTTCTACAACGTCGCGCCCGAGCACAAATTGCGCGTGATCGCGCCCGACGTCGGCGGCGGCTTCGGTGTGAAGAGCGCGCTCTACCCGGAGGAGGTCGTCGTCTCCGCGCTCGCCCGCCGGCTCGGCCGCCCGGTGAAGTGGGTCGGCGACCGGCGCGAGGACCTCCTGACGAGCACCCAGGCGTGGGACGAGGTGATCGACGCCGAGCTGGCGGTGGGCGACGACGGGACCGTGCAGGGGCTGCGCGCCCGCGTGCTGGCCGACGTGGGCGCCTACTCCATCTATCCC
>NZ_JBQTHN010000139.1:0-6070 GCF_052389815.1 Bradyrhizobium sp.
TTCCTGCCCGTGATGGAAGACGGCACGGTGGTGCTGGTCGGCGCCACCACGGAAAACCCGTCCTTCGAGCTCAACGCGGCGCTGCTGTCGCGCGCCCGCGTGCTGGTGTTTCACTCGCTGGATGCCGAGGCGATCGAAAAGCTGTTCGCCCATGCCGAAGCGGTCGAGGGCAGGAAGCTGCCGCTCGATGCCGAAGCGCGCGCCGCGCTCGCCCGCATGGCCGACGGCGACGGCCGCGCCGCACTGACGCTTGCCGAGGAAGTCTGGCGCTCCGCCCGCAAGGACGAGATATTCAACGCCGCGCAGTTGCAGGACATCCTGCAGCGACGCGCCCCGATCTACGACAAGTCCGCGGACGGCCATTACAACCTGATCTCGGCCCTGCACAAATCGGTACGCGGCTCCGATCCGGATGCGGCGCTGTATTATCTCGCCCGCATGCTCGACGCCGGCGAGGACCCGCTGTTCCTGGCGCGCCGCGTGGTCCGCATGGCCGTGGAGGACATCGGCCTTGCCGATCCGCAGGCGCTGGTGATCGCCAACGCCGCCAAGGACGCCTTCGATTTCCTTGGGTCTCCCGAGGGCGAACTCGCCATCGCGCAGGCCGTGGTCTATTGCGCCACCGCGCCGAAATCCAACGCGATGTATGCGGCGTTTGGCGCGGCGATGCGCACCGCCAAGGAAGCAGGCTCGCTGCTGCCGCCAAAGCACATCCTCAACTCGCCGACCAAGCTGATGAAGTCGGAAGGCTACGGTTCCGGATACGAATACGACCACGACGCGCCCGACGCCTTTTCCGGCCAGGACTATTTTCCGGAAGCGCTGGGCCGGCGGAGCTTCTACGATCCGCCCGAGCGCGGCTTCGAGCGCGAGATCAGGAAGCGGCTGGACTACTGGGCGAAGCTGCGGAGGGAGCGGGGCGGGGGCTAGGCAGCGCCCGCCCTGGCTCGGCGTTGGACGCGGGGGCGGTCGATCGTCTCAGCCTAACAGCCCGCAAGCCTTGACTTCTCCGAGATGGCGCGGATCGATGATGCGGCGCTCTTCACCACCTTGTCGGTGATCTTGGAGAGCTCCTGTGCTTGCACTGTCATGGTTTCGAGGTGCCTGCGCGTCTGATGGGCTGAAATCTCGGCGAACTCAGACGGCGACTTGGCGGTAGCAAGTTGCCTGGACGCATCGAGCCCGGCGCGCATGTTCGCCTGCATCATCTCGATCATTTGCATACGGAACTCGTTCGAGCTTCTGCTCGCAGCCATGAACGCCTGGTTGAAAGTCTCGCTGGCTTCCTCCAGCAGGTGGGACATTCTTTCATGCGTGTCTTTGACACGCGCAAACCCCTGCTCAACCAGGTCCGCCAGGGAATGCGCCGGTCCGTCCGTAGACGCCGCCGCGCAGGATTCACCGTCTGACCGCGAAATTTCTCTCGCAGCATCGGCTTCAAGCTTCGTCGTCGTGCTCATGTGGGGTCCTCTCGTGGTTCATCGTCATCGTCTCCGCAAACGATCGCAGCGCGCTCGCTTGCTTCAAGATCAACTCGAATTGCTTTCGCGCCTGCGTGCTCGATAGCTCGATGAATTCCGCGGACGATTTCGTACTGATCAATTGATGCGCATATTCCAGTGTTGCGCTCATGTTCGTTTTCATCAGATCGAATGCCTCGGTGCGATATTCGGTCGCCGCGTCCAGAGCCGGCGAGTTATTCTCCTCCTCGCGCTGCGCCGTCATCGACGCCGCATCGGTGGGCGTTCGCGAGTTGGCGAGACCTTTTGCATAGTCCAGCGCAGCATTCATGCTGGCCTTCATGCTGTCCAAAACACTGGCCTGATAGTCCTTGGCAATCCGGACCGCCATCTCGGTCGTGGCGTCGTTTCGACCGGAATCCTGGAACTTGCCTGCGTTCGATGCAGCCTCAGGGATGGAAACACGAACCGCTGCCGGTGCCTCCCCAGCGACGGACCGATCATCTGCCAGCGGACTACCAGCCAGGTGCCTGGCGGCACCTCCAACCTCCTCAACCGGCGAGATTTTCTCCGGGGAGGCGGCGGGCGAGGCGGCAGGCGTCTCCAACAGGTCGTCCTGGACGGCACTACTCACCGCCGCTGCCGTGAGTTCCACGAGCGAGCGGCGCGCACGCCGCGCGCCGCTGGAAATTGGCTTTGATCGCAGTTTGCTCATGATCGATGGATCCTCCAATGAGCTGTTTCGAGACCCAGCGCCACAGGGCGCGCATTTCCTCCGACGCTTTGCCATCAGGTTCAAATTCCGTCGCGGCCAAGCCCAACCCGAGCGCGTCCTGGTGGTCGTTGCGCTGCACGATGTAGGGAAGGGCAAGCACCCCGAGCGAACTGAGCGAAGCCGCGGCCTCGCTCAGCCGGCAGCCGCGTGGCGGCGTTTGATTGAGAACGAAGGCAAATCGGCGATTGAGCCTGCGAATGGCCATCAACGTGGGTATCGCCGCTTCGATATCGGCGGGGCTCGGGCGAGCCGGAATGAGACAAAGGTCAGCGTTAGCGATAGCGCTGGTGGCCAGGCTGTTGGTCGCGGCGGCGGTATCGATGATCACGAGCCAGAGTCCATCCGCCTCGATGCGATGTATCGTTTGCTCGATCTCGGCAGGGCCGGCGGCGCGATAAACGCGAGGATATGGATCGGCGCGCCGCTCCTTCCATTTCGATACCGTGCCCTGGGCATCTGCCTCGATCACCGCGACGCGCCGACCGTCTTCCATCGCGGCGACGGCAAGTCCGATGGAGAGCGTACTCTTGCCGCTCCCGCCCTTTTGCGTGGCCATAGCGATGACATGCATTCCCGAGTTCCCTCAATTCGGCAACGACACGCAACGCCAAATGCTGTTAGGAGAATCCACCTCCGCACCGGAAACTACTTCCAGGTAATGATCAGCGTCAAGCACAACCAATTTTTCCTGTTGAAGGATTTCGCTCGTTGCGAACGCGAAGCGTTCGCGCGGAGGGCAGCAGACGTTTTGCGATCTTCCCGAGCGAGGCTTCGCGTGCGAGATCAGGAAGCGGCTGCAGTACTGGGCTAAGCTGTGCCGGGAGCGGGGCGGGGGCGAGTTAAGACTCGCGGTCCTTTGCGCGCCGTCGCAATTCGGCGAAGGCACGGCCGGCGAAGCGGCCGAGCCTGGTCGCAGTGGAGCCGAGTTCGTCGGCATGATTGGCGCGGCCCGCCTCGAACGCGGCGAACCAGCGGCGGAAGCGGGCTAGTTCATCCGGCGGCAGCTTGACAACGGCTTCGGCGATTTCTTCGACCTTCATCGGCCAAGAATAGCACCTTTTGGTCCTGGGCGGAGCTGCGGCAGATTGGTCCGAATGCCCACCAGGAGGAAGGCATGTCAGCGCAGGATTTGGCACTCACGTGAATGGCACTCTCGCGGCAATGGGCGTAGAGTAAATTGCATCGTGCACATCCGAAGGAAATCAGAGGAGGACTACAGGAAATCCGCATTCAAGCCTTGTTGCCGATTCGGATGCCCGATCGCGTGTGGCGCAGAATGAAACAAACTGGGAGGCAGTACCATGAACATGAGGCCCGATCCCACGTTCTATGCATCGCCCAAGCTTGCAATGGAAGCTCCGCCCGAGAACTTTGCCTACACATTGCTGCTCAGTCCGGATTTCTCGAAACCGGACGCGCTGGCGGTGGTCGACGTCAAGAAGGGCTCGCCGACCTACAGCCAGATCGTCCACACCGTGACGATGCCGAACAAGGGCGACGAGTTTCATCATTTCGGCTGGAACGCCTGCTCGTCCGCCCTGTCTCCGCTCACCGGGCACGCCTTCGTCGAGCGGCGTTATCTCATCATCCCCGGGCTGCGTTCCTCCCGCATCTACGTCATCGATACCAAGCCCGATCCGACGAAGGCGAAGATCCACAAGATCATCGAGCCCGAGGAGGTGTTCAAGAAGACCGGCTACTCACGGCCTCACACCATCCACTGCGGCCCGGAAGGCATCTACGTCTCTACGCTCGGCGGTGGCGGCAAGGACGGCACCGACGGACCTCCGGGCGTCTTCATCATGGATTGCGAGACGTTCGAGGTGCTGGGGCGCTGGGAGCTCGATCGCGGCCCGCAGACCAGGCACTATGATTTCTGGTGGAACCTGCCGCGCGACTACATGGTGACGAGCGAGTGGGCGCTGCCGCCGCAGTTCGAGAACGGCATCGTTCCCGAGGACCTGCTGTCGAACCGCTACGGCCACTCCCTGCATTTCTGGGATTTGCGCGGCCGGCGCAACGTTCAGACCATCGATCTCGGCGCCAACCATCAGATGGCGCTCGAAGTGCGGCCCGCGCACGATCCCGTGCGCGAGTACGGCTTTGTCGGCGTCGTGGTCGACACCACCAACCTCGAAGGATCGATCTGGACCTGGTGGCGCGAAGGCGGGAAATTCCGCGCCGAGAAGACCGCAACCGTTCCGGCCGAGCCCGCGCCAAAGGAGAAGCTGCCGCCGCTGCTGCAGGGTTTCGGCGCCGTGCCGCCGCTGATCTCCGACATCGACCTGTCGATGGATGACCGCTTCCTCTACGTCTCCTGCTGGGGCACCGGCGAGATGCGGCAGTACGATGTGACCGACCCGCGCAAGCCGGAGCTCACCGGCTCGGTCCATATCGGCGGGATCGCGCGCCGCACGCCGCACCCCAACGGCAAGCCGTTCGGCGGCGGTCCGCAAATGGTCGAAATCAGCCGCGACGGCAAGCGGGTGTACTGGACCAACTCGCTGTATTCGACCTGGGACGACCAGTTCTATCCCGATGGCGTGCCGGGCGCCGAGGTCATGGCCAATGTCGGCGCGAACGGCGGCCTGGAGCTGGCGAAGGACTATTGGGTCGACTTCCCGCAAGGCTACCGGGCGCACCAGATCCGGCTCGAGGGCGGCGACTGCTCGACGGATTCCTTCTGCTATCCGTCGGCCTGAATGGCAGGGCAGGACGCCACGGCGGTCTGGTTGTGGGCGGCCATTGTCGCGAGCGGCCTCTACCACGGGATCAATCCCGGGATGGGGTGGCCGCTCGCGGTCGCTGCGGGAATGATGGGCAAGAGCGCGCGGGCACTGCTCGCTGCGCTCGTGCCGTTGTCGGCCGGTCATCTGCTGGCGATGCTGGTGATGCTCCTGCCGTTTGCGATGCTGCTGGCGCTTGTCCAGTGGGCGCCCCAGATCCAGTTTGCCGCCAGCCTGCTCGTGATCGCCTACGGCGCGCTGCGGCTGGTCTATCCGCGGCATCCGCGCGTGCTCGCGAGGATAAAGCCGGCGCAACTGGCGCTTTGGTCATTCGTGGTGGCCATTGCCCATGGCGCCGGCCTGATGCTCGTGCCGATCTACCTCGGCCTGTGCGAGAGCACCGGCCTCGACAGGGGACATGAAGCTGCCGCCATGCTCGTCGGCGCAAATCTCGGAATGGCGTTGATCGTCTCCGTCGTCCACTCGGTTGCCATGATCGCGGCCGGCGGAGGTGCAGCGTGGCTGGTCTACCGTTATCTCGGGCTGCAATATCTTTCGCGGAGCTGGTTCAACCTGGATACGATCTGGGCACTCAGTCTCATCCTGGTCGGGGCGATCGCGCTCGCTCTCGCTGGCCGGCATTGAGCGAAGCGGCGGGCCGCGCTCTATTTCCCCGCCTTCACGAACTCCAATACCTGATCCGTCAGCCGCGTATCCGCAGTGTTGATCGCATAGACCTCCGACATGTGGTTGTGCTGCGGCAGCATGTAGGTGCGGGCGCAGCTCCTCGCGCTCTTGCAAGTTGCCTGCTTCATCATGTCGTACTGCTCGATGAAGCGGAGCGGATCGAGCTCGGCGGCGGTGAACATCAGCGGCGTCTTGCTCTCCACGAGCCCCTTCAGCGACGACCGCTCGGCATAGCGCGACGGATCGGAGCCGAAATAGGCGATTTCGGGGTCGCCGAGCGGCAAGCTGGTGAGGTCATAGATGCCGGACACCATGATGGCGCCGGCGACTCCACCACCGTTCACCTTGTGCAGTTCCGGATGCGACACGTAGCTCGCCACATGCACGGCGCCCGCGGATTGCCCCATCAGGTAGATGCGCGC
>NZ_JBQTHN010000140.1:0-25002 GCF_052389815.1 Bradyrhizobium sp.
CTGGCCGGCTTGAGAACGCGTCGCGTCTTGCGCTCGAGCCCATCGAGGAATGCGCAAGACGGGCCATGCCCGCCAGCATCGGCGGCGTACCGGCGAAAAGTCAATTAAGTGCACTGTCACCGTAATAACAGAGCGGTTGGGTACTGGAAGCCGACCGCGGTACTGTTTTGTCCCCAGCCATTGATGGCGGTGTTGACTACAACCGAGAACCCAAAGGCTCCGGCATTAAGCTGGCCCGTGATCGTTCCTCGAAAAAGACCGAATGATTCGTCTGCCATCTGACACCGCTAGTTAGAAAATCTATCGCCCCAAATCTCGGTAAGCACGTACAGCACGAGTACAGTCGCGGGAAGGACAACAATGGCCGTCAGAAACCGTTGCTTGAGGTATTCTCTAGTTTGCTCGTCCTTGGGCGCGAACTCCCAAGTCATGCGCTCCCACAACCCGACCCTTCTTGATGGCCGAATGTTTCGTATCCAAAGAGACCCGTGAATGATCACTGCCGCGATCGCCAAAGATAGCAACATAAACCAAGGGCCCCGCGTCATCCGAGGGTACCCTCAAATGGATTGCTGGAATTCATAGTCTACGCCTGACCACGTTTCGCGCTCGCTTTGCAAAGAGCTGTTGCCGCCTTCCATCCTCACCCGTCACAAAATCGGCTTCGCTGCCGCCACCTGCTCCCGCATCTCCGCCTCCGCGCCGAACGGCGCGACCAGCTCGACGATGCGCATGTTGGGGCCGCTCTTCCATTCCACCGCGGTCAGCCGCTTCTCGCCGCCGTCGATGCGTCTGGCGACGAGGTCGTCGGCCATCGCCCATAGGGCCACGCCGACCGGCTGCTCGCCCTTGTAGAACAGGCGGAATTGGCGCAGCAGGATCGCCGGCATCACCAGCCATTCGAGATCGCCGAGGGGAATCTGCTTGTGGCGCGGGCTTTGCGTCATCAGCCAGGTGATCTCGCCAAGCACCTGCGACACCGTCTTCGGCGCCGCCTCGGGATGGCCCTGCGCCGACGCGGCGGCGCCGGCATGGGCGGCCTCGCCCGAGCCCGGCGCGTTCGGCGCGCGGCCGAATTCCGCCAGCGCCGCCTTCAGCGCGGCCTCGCCGAACTGCGGCTGCGCGGCGTACCCGGTCACGGGCGCGTTCATTCGCTTTCCTCCCGGCGGCGGCCTCCTGAACTGGAAGGCCGGTAGCCTTACCCGAGCCCAGAACCTAGACAGCCGGTGGGGTACCAGGCAAGCCGGGCCGGGTACAAAGCCCTCGACCCGGAGAGCCGTCGAAGGTATGCCATCACCGCAACTTCCGGTTGCTGGCCTTTGTGCCGACCGTGACGAACCAGGCCTAATAAACCGAACGCCCGGCGCGCGAGGGCGGCGCAGCCGGCGCGGCAGGCGGCGCCACCGGCATCGCCTCGCCCGGCATCGTCTCGCGGCAGCGGTTCTTCTGCCAGGCCTGCTCGGCGAGCTTAGCCTGTCCGCGCGTCGAGATATAATCGTTGCGATAGGCGACCTCCGCGACGATGGCCCCGCCCGCGCCGGTCTCCGCTTTCGCCATCAGTCCCTGTAGTTCCGCCGAGCGCGCCGCAAGCCGCTTGCGCTCGGCCTCGAGCTGCTTGCAGTCGTACAGCTCGTATTTGGCGGGATCGGCAAAGGCCAGACTCATGTCGTCGCTCATACTGGAGCAGCCCGGCAGCGCCAGCGCAAGCGCCAGCACCGCGGCGGCGCGGGCACGCGAAATTGGCAGGCGAGCGGGTAGTGAAAGGAGCATCTGACCTTGGTAGATCGAGGACGTTGAGAATGCCTAAAGCAGCCGTGGGTGTCGGGATTGAGGCTTTGCTTCTACGATCTCATTTCTCTAAAGAATATGGGCACCATCAGGTCGGATTGACTTGGCTTCTGCTCTAAGTATTTGATTCTTAAAGAAATGCGGGCGTGGCGGAACTGGTAGACGCAAGGGACTTAAAATCCCTCGGTGAGCAATCGCTGTGCCGGTTCGAGTCCGGCCGCCCGCACCACGCTTCGCCCTGACGGGCTACGCGTGGCGCAGCCACGCGGGACCGTAAGGGCAAAGCGTGTCCGACGTAGCTTGAGCGGAGCGAAGGTGAAGACGGACTACGACAGGGCGAAGGCGGACGTGTTGCCGCGAGCTACGGCTCGGCAAGCCGCAGCCCTGACGGGCTACGCGTGGAGCAGCCACGCCGGGGGCCGGCGAGAAGCGAAGACGGACTGCGGAAGCAAATCGTGGTACTCTCGAATCATGGCTTCACAGAAGAGCACGTCCAAGAAGCGGAAGGGTTCCGGCTTTGTCGTCGGTAGCGCCCGATTCAGGAAAATCAGCGCGGTCGAGGGGATTGAATTCGGGCCGGGTATGAAGGGTCGCGCTGCCATCTCAAAGAGCGAGGCCGAAAGTCCGGCGGAACGCCGCAAGGCGATTATCCGCGCCTACAGGAAGACCTGACTTTTCGCATGTATGACGCGGTTGCCGATGAATACAGCGCAGCTTCATCGCTCGAAGCGGCGGAATGCGGCTTCGATCTCGGCGTTGCTCGCGAAATGGCGGCGCCTGGCCTGAGCAAGTCCCTCCAGCACAGCCGGAAGATGCGCGGGATCGATTTCCTCCGGATCGCCCGCATCGCTCAGCATGGCGAGCGCGATGTCGTCCTGGCTATCCGGAGGCAAGCGGCGAACCGCTTCCAGCGCCTTTTCGAGCAACCTGATCATATGAAAAATATAGAAGCAGGAAGCACAAAATGAAAGAGCGTTCCCCTCACCGCTTGATCCGCATCCGCCCCATATAATCCCTCTTCCCGATCGGCACGCCGCGGGAGCGCAGGATGTCGTAGGCGGTGGTGGCGTGGAAATGAAAATTCGGCAGCGAGAACGAAAGCACGAAGGTTTCGGCGACGAACGGGATTTTCGTCTCGCCGAACTGGAAGAAGACGTCCTTGCCTTCGAGCGCGTTGACCTCATCCGGCTTCAAGGCTTCCAGCTTGCCCCTCGCCTCGGTCAGCAGCGCCTGCAGGCCGGCATAGTCGAGCGGGTCGGCCTTGCCGGGCGGGTTGAACACCCCGCTCTTCAGCGCCTCCATCGCGCCGGCGGAATGATGCGCCACGCTCCTGATCTGGAAGCTGAACGGCGCCATGTCAGGGAATAGCCGGTGCTCGACCACCTCGCCGGGCTCTGCGTTGCATTCCTTGCAATGGGCGAGGCCCTTCTCGAGAAAGCCCGACACGGCTCCGAGCGTCTGCAAGTAGGTCGGCACACTCAAATCGTACAGCGAGATGGCCATGTGAATCCTCCCCAGGATACGCCCGCAGCTGAGCGCGGGCTGTTTTTCGGTTATGATGCGGTCAGGTCCGATGCTATCCGAAACAGAAGCGAGATCAAATCTTTGACATGAAACAGTTCGCACCTGGCCCGAACGAGGGCATCGCTCCGCATCGCAAGGGCGCGCCGATCAAGGTCGCGATCGCGGGCCTCGGCGCCATCGGCCTGAAGATCGCCGAGGCGCTGGATCGCGGCATTCCAGGCTGCGCGCTGGCGGCGGCTTCCGCCAGTGACCGCGGCAGGGCCGCCGCGCGCCTCGGCCACCTCGCGCATCCGCCGCCGGTCGTTGCGATCGAAGAGCTCGAGCCGTTGGCCGATCTCGTCATCGAATGCGCGCCGGCGAATTTGCTGCCTGCGATTGCCGAGCCGTTCCTGCGCGCCGGCAAGACCGCGCTGGTGCTCAGCGTCGGCGCCATCCTCGTCAACGAGCACCTGATCGAACT
This sequence comes from Bradyrhizobium sp., assembly GCF_052389815.1. Lineage (GTDB taxonomy): Bacteria > Pseudomonadota > Alphaproteobacteria > Rhizobiales > Xanthobacteraceae > Bradyrhizobium. The sequence goes on from NZ_JBQTHN010000140.1 coordinate 3,773, forward strand.
CGCCCGGAAACATGGCGGCCAGATCGTCGTGCCGACCGGCGCCCTGCTCGGCCTCGACGCGGTTGCCGCGGCAGCGGAAGGCACCATCCGCTCGGTGCGCATGGTGACGCGCAAGCCGGTGCGGGGACTGGCCGGTGCGCCCCATCTAGCCGAGCACAATATCCGCATCGAGGGCATTACCGCGCCCTTGCGCATCTTTCAGGGCACGCCGCGGGAGGCGGCGATCGGCTTTCCCGCCAACCTCAATGTCGCGGTGGCGCTGTCGCTTGCCGGCATCGGGCCCGACAAGACGACGCTCGAGATCTGGGTCGATCCCTCGCTCGAACGGAATGTGCACCGCATCGAGGTCGAAGCGGACTCGGCGAGTTTCTCGATGCAGATCGAAAACGTGCCGTCGGAAAATCCGCGCACCGGACGCATCACGGCGCTGTCGGTGATCTCCTATTTGCGCAAGCTCGGCGCGCCCTTGCGCGTGGGTTCCTGACTGCGGGCGCGGGAACGTTGCCGGCCTGAAAATGTTGTCATGCAGCGGATGGAGCATGACGACATGACGGGCAAGAAGCCATCACCTCGACGCCCCAAGAAGGACGAGCGCCAACCGCCGCGCGATTCCCGTGGCGATGAACCTGTTTCGGAGCCGGGATTGCCGCCCTTCCTGAATGACGGGCCGGAGCTGGTTCGCGACAGCCATTGCTGACGTTAGAGCGTTTTCAAGCGAAGTGGATACCGGTTCGCGTAAAGAAAACGCGTCAAATCAAGAATCGAGGCTAGACCGGAACGGCGCCCTCGCGGCGCCGTTCGCACGAGACACGCTCGCCGATCATGCCGGCGCGGCGGCGCCCGCGAGAAATTCCCGATGCCGGCCTGGCGCCGCGTCGAACAGCGCCCTGGTGTATTCATGCTTTGGCGCCGCGAACACGTCCGAGGTCGTGCCCTGCTCGACGATGACGCCGCGCTGCATCACCGCGATGCGGTCGCAGACTTGCGCCGCGACCCGCAGGTCATGGGTGATGAAGAGCACCGCGAGATTGAACCTGCGCCGCACCTCGTCGAGCAGCTTCAGTACCTGCGCCTGCACCGAGACGTCGAGCGCCGACACCGGCTCGTCGCCGATCAGGAGCTCCGGCTCCATGGCGAGCGCACGGGCAATGCAGATGCGCTGGCGCTGCCCGCCCGAGAACTGGTGCGGATAGCGGTCGACCGCCTCCGGCGACAGATGCACGATAGCCATCAGGTCGCGCGCCCGTTGCATCGCCTCCTGGCGCGACAGGCCGAAATTCATCGGCCCCTCGATGATGGCTTCCCCCACGGTGCGGCGCGGATTGAGCGAGCGGTAGGGATCCTGGAACACGAACTGCACCCGCCGCCGCATCGGACGGAACTGGGCTTCCTTCATCGCGGCGATGTCGGAATTGTCGATCCGCACCGCGCCGCTGGTCGGATCCACCAGCCGGGCGACGCAGCGCGCCACCGTCGACTTGCCGGAGCCGGACTCGCCGACGATGCCGAGCGTCTCGCCGCGCCGCACCTCCAGCGAGACGTCGTTGACCGCCTTGACGATGCGCGCCTTCGGATTGAGCCACGAGCGCTTGCCGAACGTCTTGAACAGTTTCTCGGTCTGCAGCACCACCGGCCCGGTCACCGGCACGCGCTTGGGCGGCGTCATGCTCGGCACGGAAGCGAGCAGCATCCGGGTATAGGCCTCGCGCGGGTTGCGCAGCACTTCCTCGGCGGCGCCCTGCTCCACGATGCGGCCGAGCTGCATCACCACCACGCGGTCGGCGATTTCCGAGACGACGCCGAAGTCGTGAGTGATGAACAGCACGCCGGTCTTCTTGCGCGCTTGCATCTCCCGCACCAGCTTGAGGATCTGCGCCTGCGTGGTGACGTCGAGCGCGGTGGTCGGCTCGTCCGCGATCAGGAGCGCCGGATCGAGCACCAGGGCTGCCGCGATCATGATGCGCTGGCGCTGGCCGCCGGAGAGCTGATGCGGATAGGCGTCGATCATCTGCTCGGGATCGGGCAGATGCACCGCGCGCATGATGTCGAGCACGCGCTTGCGCCGCTCCTTCGGGTCGAGGTCGGTGTGAACCTCCAGCACCTCGCCGATCTGGTCGCCGACCCGCTCCACCGGATTGAGCGCCGTCATCGGCTCCTGGAACACCATGGCCATTCGCTTGCCGCGGGTCGCGCGCAGGCCGGCGTCGGACTTGGTGGTGAGCTCCTCGCCCTCGAGCCTGATCGAGCCGCTCTCCACGGTCATCGCGTTCTTCGGCAGAAGGCCCATCACCGCCTGCGCGGTGACGGATTTGCCGGAGCCGGATTCGCCGACGACGCAAACGATCTCGTTGGCGTCGACGGTCAGATTGATACCCCGCACGGCGTGCGGCCGGTCGCCACCGCCCTTGATGGCGACGGAAAGATTGGCGACTTCGAGAACGCGGTTTGCCATGATCACACCCGCTTCGCCATCTTGGGATCGAGCGTGTCGCGCAATCCGTCACCGATGATGTTGACGGCGAGAATGGTCATCGCCAGGAATACTCCGGGATAGATGATGTTGTGCGGGAACAGGCTGAACACCTGCCTGCCCTCGGCCATGATGTTGCCCCAGGTCGGCACCTCCGGCGGCACGCCGATGCCGAGGAAGGACAGGATGGCCTCGATGAGGATGGCGGAGGCGCAGATGAAAGTGCCCTGCACGATCATGGGCGCAATCGTGTTGGGCAGCACGTGCCGCCAGAGCAGTTTCGGCGTCGAGGTGCCGAGCGTCACCGCCGCCTCGACATAGGGTTCCTCGCGCACGCTGAGCACGATGGAGCGCACCAGCCGGACCACGCGCGGCACCTCCGGCACCGTGATGGCGATGATCACGGTCCACACGCTGGAGCGGAACAGCGACACCATGGCGATCGCCAGCAGAATGGCCGGGATCGCCATCAGCCCGTCCATGATGCGCATGATGATGGCGTCGAGCAGCCGGAAGAAGCCCGCGAGCAGACCAATGAACAGGCCACAGACAATGCTGATCAGCGCCACCGCAACGCCGACCAGCAGCGAGACGCGCGCGCCATAGACCACGCGGCTATAGACGTCGCGGCCGAGGCCATCCGTGCCGAACCAAGCGACCATCTTGATGCGTTCGCCGGTATCGGTGCGGAAAAAGAACTCCGCGCCGGGCACCTTGTTGCGCGCGATCGGATTGATTCCGGTGGGATCGATGGTGCCGAGCCACGGCGCCAGCAGCGCCATCAGCAACACGATCGCGATGACCGTTCCGCCGAACAGGACGGCCGGATTGTGCAGCAGGCCGCGGAACACCGCGCTCGGTTTGGCCGGCGCCGGCGCGATGGGGGTATCGAGAATCACATCGGCCATCAGTAGCGGATCCTTGGGTCGAGGATGGTGTAGAGCATGTCGACCGCGAGGTTGATCATGACGTAGACGAAGGAGAACAGCAGGATCACGGCCTGGATGGTCGGATAGTCGCGCGCCAGCACGGCATCGACGGTCAGCCGGCCGAGGCCGGGAATCGTGAACACGCTTTCGGTGACGACGACCCCGCCGATCAGCAGCGCGATGCCGAGGCCAATCACGGTGACGATCGGCACCGCTGCATTGCGCAGCGCATGGCGGAACAGCACCTTGCGTTCGATCTGCCCCTTGGCCCGCGCGGTTCGGATATAATCCTCCGACAACACCTCCAGCACGCTGGTGCGGGTCATGCGCGCGATCAGCGCGATATAGATCACCGACAGCGTCACGGACGGGAGGATCAGCCGCTGCACCCAGCCGCCGACGCCCTCCCCGATCCGCTGATAGCCCTGCACCGGCAGCCAGTTCAGATAGATCGCGAACAGGTAGATCAGGAGATAGCCGATCACGAACACCGGCACGGAAAATCCAAGCACCGAAAAGCCCATCACGATGCGGTCGATCCAGGAGCCGTGCCGGTGCGCGGCCAGCACGCCGAGCGGAACCGCGACCAGCACCGCGATCATGATCGTGAAGAAGGCGAGCGACAGCGTCGGCTCGATGCGCTCGCCGATCAGCTGGGCGACCGTCTTCTTGAAGAAGAAGCTCTCGCCGAAATCGCCGCTCAGCACCTTGGCCGACCAGATGAAGAACTGCTCGACCATCGGGCGGTCGAGGCCGAGCTGACCGCGGATCTGCATCACCTGTTCGGTGGTGGCGTTGTCGCCGGCAATGATCGCCGCGGGATCTGAAGGGGTGAGGCGCAGCATCAGGAAAATGAAGACCGCAACCACCACCATCACGGGGATCGTGCCGAGCAATCGCCGGAAGAGATAACCATACATCGACATGGACGCGCGATCCTCAAAAAACGAACGGGCGGCGGCGAACCGCCGCCCGCCGTCGTTGCGTTACTTGGTGATTTCGACGTTCCAGAGCACCGGCACCGGCGAGATCAGGTAACCCTTGACGTTCTTGCGCATCGCATTCGGCGACACCCACTCGCCGACCGGAATCTCCGGCGTGTACTCGATGACGCGCAGCTGCACCGCTTCCGCGATCGCTTTCTGCTTGGCAGGGTCGGTCTCGCTGGCAAAGTCGGCGCGCAGCTTCTCGAGCTTCTCGTCGCAGGGCCAGCCGAACGATGCCTTGTCGCATCCGGCGTTCACATAGGCGGTCGAGATCGGGTTCATCACGTCGGCGGCGATCCAGGACGTCATGAAGGCGTTCCAGCCGCCGGCGTTGGGCGGGTCCTTCTTGGCGCGACGGGCGACCAGAGTCTGCCAGTCCATCGACTGCATATCGACCTTGAAGCCCGCCTTCTCCATCAGCGATTTCGCCACCGGCGCCAGATTGGTCAGAACCTTGAGGTCGGTGGAGTGCATCAGCACCACGGGCGTACCGTCATAGCCCGCCTCCTTCAGCAGCTCCTGCGCCTTCTTGGCGTTGGAAGTGAGAAGGCCGTCCATTCCCTTGGTGGTGGCCAGCGCCGTATCGCAGATGAACAGCGCCTTGCACGGCCTGATGTAGTTCTCGTCGCCGATGGTCGCCATCAGGAAGTCTTCCTGGTTGAAGGCGTACCACAGCGCATGGCGGATTTTCGGATTGTCGAACGGCTTATGCAGCGTGTTGGGCCGGAAGACGTACTGGTTCTTCGCCAGCGGCGAGACGAAAACGGTGACGTTCGGGTCTTTCTTCAGGGTGGGAAGCAGGTCGTGGCTGGGCGCCTCGATGAAATCGATCTCGCCCTTCTGGAGTGCGTTGATCGCCTGCTGCGCGTCGGAAATGGCGCGCCACTCGACGCGGTCCACCTTGGCGATCTTGCCGCCCGCGAGACCCGAAGCAGGCTCGGAGCGCGGCTTGTATTTGTCGAACTTGACATAGACCGTCTTGTCGCCGGGCTTCCACTCATCCTTGACGAAGACGAACGGACCGGAGCCGGTGAAATCCTCGATCTGCTTGTTGGGATCGGTGTCGGCGACGCGCTTGGGCATCATGAACGGCACGTTGGACGACGGCTTCGACAACCCGAGCAACACGAGACCGGTCGGTTCCTTGAGCTTGATGGTGTATGTCTTGGCATCGACTGCATCGATCGAGGCGACGAAGGTCATCATCTTCTGGCCGAGCGAGTCCTTGGCCGCCCAGCGCTTGATGGAGGCGATGCAGTCTTCCGACGTCACCGGCTTTCCGTCGTGCCACAACAGGCCCTCGCGCAGCGTGAAGGTAAAGCTCTTCTTGTCGGGCGCGGTTTCGTACTTCTCGACCATCTGCGGCTTGACATCGCCCTTCTCGTCCTGGGCGAGAAGCGTGTCGTAGATCATGTAGCCGTGGTTGCGGACGATGTAGGCTGTCGTCCAGATCGGATCGAGGATCTTCAGATCCGAGTGCATCACCGCGCGCAATGTCGTCTGGGCAACCGCGGGGGTTGCGGCAACCGCAATGCCGGCCGTACATGCGGCAGCTAGAATTGCATTTTTGAACACGTTCATTTTTTTACCTCCACGGGATCGATCTCCCTCCCTCGGCCCGGCAAGACCCATCCGGACCGTCGATCGGGCGAGATTGGCACAGGACCCCGGACCGGCCAAGCCCGGCGTCCCCGCCGCCGGCATCCGACGATCGACGGCGCCCGCGGCAAAAATACCCAAGCCAGAAGCGTGCCAGAATTCGACCGGGGACAACTGTGCACCGGAAGGTGAGCACCGCGCTACGCGCATGCCGACCCGGTTTTCCGGCGGGCGCCTTTTCGCTTTACAAATATGCCGCTGTTCCCTCTCGTATGCGGACCTCGCCAAGAACACTCATCAAGAACCGAGAGTCCCTCCCATGAATCCAGCCAATCTGCCCTTCGATTCCGAAGTCATGCTGCAGGGATTGCGCAGCTGGGTGGAATGCGAGAGCCCGACCTGGGACGCCGCCGCGGTCGAGCGCATGCTCGATCTTGCAGCGCGGGAGATGGCGATCATGGGTGCGACCATCGAGCGCATCGCCGGGCGCCAGGGGTTTGCCGGCTGCGTGCGGGCGCGTTTCCCCCATCCGCGGCAAGGCGAGCCCGGCATCCTGATTGCCGGCCATCTCGACACCGTGCACCCCGTCGGCACCATCGAGAAGCTGCAGTGGCGGCGCGAAGGCGACAAATGCTTCGGCCCCGGCATCTTCGACATGAAGGGCGGCAACTACCTCACCCTCGAGGCGATCCGCCAGCTCGCGCGCGCTTCCTTCACCACGCCGCTGCCGATCACCGTGCTGTTCACGCCGGATGAGGAGGTCGGCACCCCCTCCACCCGCGACATCATCGAGGCGGAGGCCGCGCGCAACAAATATGTGCTGGTGCCGGAACCCGGCCGCGACAACAACGGCGTGGTCACCGGCCGCTATGCGATCGCGCGCTTCAATCTGGAAGCGACGGGCCGGCCGAGCCATGCTGGTGCCACCCTCTCCTCCGGCCGGTCGGCGATCCGCGAGATGGCGCGGCAGATCATAGCGATCGACGGGATGACGAGCCCGGACTGCACCTTCTCGGTCGGCATCGTGCACGGCGGACAATGGGTCAACTGCGTCGCCACCACCTGCACCGGCGAGGCGCTCAGCATGGCCAAGCGCCAGGCCGATCTCGACAAGGGCGTCGAAAGGATGCTGGCGCTGTCGGGCACCAGCAACGACGTCACCTTCAAGGTGACGCGCGGCGTCACCCGTCCGGTGTGGGAGCCGGATGCCGGCACCATGGCGCTCTATGAAAAAGCCAAGGGCATCGCCAGGACTCTCGGCCAGGAACTGCCGCACGGCAGTGCCGGCGGCGGGTCTGACGGCAACTTCACCGGCGCGATGGGCATTCCGACGCTCGACGGGCTCGGCGTGCGCGGCGCGGACGCGCATACGCTCAACGAGCACATCATCGTCGACAGCCTCGCCGAGCGCGGCCGCCTGATGGCGGGCCTGCTTGCGACGCTGGAATAGAAAATGATCGCGTTCAAGACCATTCGCGCTCGCGCCGAGAAACGCAAGGGCGGGCCGAAGGCGCTGGAAAAGCTGCTGCCCGCCAAGCCGGATATAAAGGCGCTGGCGAAACTGCCCGATGACCGCTTCCTCGCCGAGATGACGAAGCGGGTTTTTTCGGCAGGTTTTGCCTGGAGCGTGATCGAGCAGAAGTGGCCCGACTTCGAAAAAGCCTTTCTCGGCTTCAAGCCCGCCAAGCTCGCCTTCCAGCCCGATGAATTCTGGCACGCGCTGCTGGACGACAAGCGCATCGTCCGCAACGGCGCCAAGATCATGTCGGTGCGCGACAATGCACAATTTGTGCAGGCAATTGCCGGGGAATTCGGCAGTTTCGGCAAATTCCTCGCGGCGTGGCCCGCTTCGGATGAAATCGGCCTGCTCGATCTCCTGAACAAGCGCGGCAGCCGGCTCGGCGGCAACACCGGGCAGATGTTCCTGCGCTTCGTCGGCTGGGACGGATTTGTCACGTCCAGGGACGTCGTGGCGTGCCTGCGCGAGGCCGGCATCGACATTGCCGAGGAAGTGAAGTCGAAGGGCGACCTCGCCAAGGTGCAGGCGGCTTTCAACGCATGGGCCGCGGAGACCAAACTGCCCTACGCCCATCTTTCGCGCATCTGTGCCCTTTCCGTCGGCGAGAACAGGCAGCCTTAAGGAAACAGGCCACCGCCACGCTCTCCGATTTTTCGAGCAAGGCTCGCCGGAAATCGCACGATGCAAGTCATAAGACTGTCGCAGGCGCAGTAGAATGAACTCCCGATGCCATATCTCAGAGCAATCGGATTCCTGGCGGCGCTCGCCGTGACCTATTTATTCGCGGTTCCCTTCCAGTGGTTTGCCCGCCGCTATGATTGGACGCTGCAGCATCGTGTTCAGACGGGATTCTGCCGGATGATGCTCGCAATCATCGGCATCAGAGTGCGATCGCACCGGCAACTGACGGGAGCCAGTCCACGCTTCGTCGTCGCCAACCACGTGTCGTGGACCGATATCCTCGCGCTGGCGAGCCTCTATCCGCTCGTGTTCCTGGCCAAAAAGGAGGTGGCGAGCTGGCCCGTTCTCGGATTTCTTGCGCGCTTGCAGGGAACGGTCTTCGTCGACCGCGGAAACCGCCGAGGCATCCCGCAGGTCAACGCCGCTCTTTCGGAGGTCCTGCGCGCCGGACGCGATGTCGTCGTCTTTGCGGAAGGCACGTCGAGCGATGGCGCTTCGATTCTGAAGTTCAACGCCGCGCATTTCGCGATGCTGTGCGATCTGCAATCGTCGGAGGTTCCCCCGCCTTTCATCCTTGCGCCCGTTGGCATCGCCTATACGGAAACAGATCAGGCCAAGCCCGCAGACATCGGCTGGTACGGCGACATGACGTTTGTCCCCCATCTCTGGAGTCTGATGAAGCGCGACGACGTAGTCTGCCACATTGCGTTCGGCCCGCCCGTGGAAACCGCAGGTCGCGATCGAAAGGCGCTCGCTGCGGCGGCCGAGACGTCAGTGCGCGCCCTGGTTCAGGCGACGCGCCTCTCGGACGAGGCGCCGCCGAAGAATTCGATATAGCGCTCGTCCATCTCGGCGACCGGCATCACCACGAACACGTCGGTCGTGTTGAACCTCCGGTCGACGACGGCGCCATCGCCGAACCGAGCGCCGACGCGCAGATAGCCTTTGATCAAAGGAGGAAGCTGCGCGAGCGCCTTGCGAGCATCGACAGCGTCCTTGCCGAGCATCTCCATGGGAACATGTCGACCGACGTGCGCACGAACCTGCCAGTCGCCCTCTGCGCGCGCGCAATGCGCGAGAAAGCTGAGGGCTGTCGAATGCGCCAGCGGGTTTGCGCCTTCGAAACTGGCGCAGCCGATCAGAACGTCAATCCGGTGCGCGCCGATGTAGGCCAGGATGCCGCGCCACAGCAGTTCGATCGTCCGCTTGCCGCGATAGGGCTTGAGCACGCAGGAGCGGCCGAGTTCGAGGATCCTCTTGTCGGGATGCCGCGCCAGCAGCGGGACGAGATCGTATTCTGCCGCCGAATAGAAACCTCGCTTCGCGTTCGCCACGTCGCTCCGCAACAGGCGATAGGCCCCCACGACTTTCGGCTTGATCCTGCCGTGTCGCGTTCGCCATTTGTGATCGATGACGATCAGATGATCGCAGAACTTGTCGAACTTGTCGACGTCGCGACGCGTCAAGGCGGCCTTGGGGTGCGGCGCCGCGCCGCCCTCTTCGAAGAAGACCTTGAAACGTAGCCGCTGCGCCTTGCGCACATCCTTGCGACAGGACGCCAAGCGCACTTCGAGGGAGCCGATCCGGCCAAGCGAGCCAACGAGCTTGCGCGACGCGGTATCGGAGTTTCTCACGTCACGCGGCGGAAACGCAACGCGAATGATCTTCTTGCCGACCGATGGAGCAATGCCCCACATCTCTGGCCTCCGATTCGGATGGTCTGTGTCGTGGCTAAAAAATCAAAACGCGGCGAACCTTTTGTGACGCAGCGCTCACGCTGAACGGCACGAGGAAGCGCCGCAGACGTCCGGATGGCGCACCGGCTTCGTCATCGTTGCCAGCCGGAGGGTCGTCGAACGTACCCTCGCATGGCTCAACCGCTGCCGACGTCTTGCCAAGGATTGGGGAGGCGTCCGTCGCTTCCGCCGAGGCATGGCTCCTCGTTGCCTCTATCAGACTACTGGCCCGCCGCACCGCAAAGCTGGCAAACGTCAAGGAGTGAATTCTGGATTAGTCTCATATGACCCTCGTTCATGAGGACGGTGAAGCCGCCCGGACGCCCATGCGGCATGCAAATCCGGAAGTGCTTCACGGCTTGCGCCGGTCACAGCGACGAGGCTAACGTCGCCCGCCAGGACGACAGTACGAGACAATAATGACCCGCATCGCCATTGGCGGCTTCCTGCACGAAACCAACACGTTTGCGCCGACGAAAGCGACCTATGATGCATTTGTGCATGGCGGCGGCTGGCCGCGCATGGAGATCGGCGCCAGCGTAATGAAGACGCTGCGCCGCATCAATGTCGGCCTTGCAGGTTTCATCGACGCGGCCGAAGCCGAGCGCTGGGAGCTGGTGCCGACGATTTTCACGGCCGCCACGCCGTGCGCCCATGTCACCGAGGATGCGTTCGAGCGGATCGCGAAGGTCATGGTCGACGGCATCGCCGCGGCGGGAGAGATCGACGCGGTCTATCTCGACCTGCATGGCGCGATGGTGACGGAACATCTCGACGATGGCGAAGGCGAAATCCTTTCTCGCGTGCGCAAGGTGATCGGCAAGGACCTGCCGCTGGTCGTCAGCCTCGACCTGCACGCCAATGTCACACCCGAGATGGTGGAGCATGCGGACGCGCTGATCGCTTACCGTACCTATCCCCACGTCGACATGGCCGAGACCGGGCGGGCCTGCGCACGCCATCTCAAGCTGATGCTGGAGACGAGGCAGCGCTTCGCGAAGGCCTTCCGCCAATTGCCGTTCCTGATTCCGATCAGCTGGCAATGCACCAACGACCAGCCCACCAGGGGCATCTATGAGAAGCTGGCCGCAGTGGAGAGCCCGGCCGTGCCGACGCTGTCCTTTGCGCCGGGCTTTCCCGCGGCCGATTTCCCCCACTGCGCGCCGAGCGTGTTCGCCTATGGCCGAACCCAGGCCGCGGCCGACGCGGCAGCCGATGCGATCGCGGCGCTGATCGAAAGCCTTGAGAACGATTTCGACGGCAAGATCTGGTCTCCCGACGAGGGCGTCCTTCACGCCATGGAACTGGCGAAAACCGCGACAAAGCCCATCGTCATCGCCGACACCCAGGACAATCCCGGCGCCGGCGGCGATTCCGATACGACCGGCATGCTGCGCGCCTTGGTGCGCCACAAGGCGGAAGCCGCCGCCACCGGCGTGATCTACGATCCAGAGGCGGCAAGGGCCGCCCATGCCGCAGGCGAAGGCGCGACCGTCACGCTGGCGCTCGGCGGCAGGTCCGGCATCCCGGGCGATGCGCCATATAAAGAGACGTTCGTCGTCGAAAAGCTCTCGGACGGAAACTTCATCGCGCCCGGCCCGTATTTTGGCGGACGCGTGATGGAGATGGGACCGTCCGCATCCCTGCGCATCGGCGATGTCCGCGCAGTGGTCGCCTCCAACAAGACACAGCTCGCGGATCAGGCCATGTACCGCTTTGTCGGCATCGAGCCGACCGAACAGAAGATTCTCGTCAACAAGAGCTCGGTGCACTTCCGCGCCGATTTCGAGCCGATCGCCGAAAGGCTGCTGATCTGCGCCGCGCCCGGCGCGATGCCGGCCAACACCGCCGACCTGCCCTGGACGCGGCTCAAGCCCGGCATCCGCGTCAAGCCGAACGGCGCTCCCTTTATTCCTGCAACCAAATCACGCTCAACCGGATAGAAAGATTATGCCCACCATCGAACGCATCGAAGGCTATGCCGACGAACTCACAGCCATACGCCGGGACCTGCACGCGCATCCCGAGATCGGGTTCGAGGAGGTGCGCACGTCGGGCATCGTCGCGGAGAAGCTGAAGGGCTGGGGCATCGAGGTGCATCGCGGGCTCGGCGGCACCGGTGTGGTCGGCGTGCTCAAGGGCAAGGGCAATGGCGGAAAGCGCATTGGCCTGCGCGCCGACATGGACGCGCTGCCGATGGAAGAGAACACCAATTTGCGCTGGCGCTCGACCATTCCCGGCCGCTTCCATGGCTGCGGCCATGATGGCCACACCACCATGCTGCTGGGCACCGCGCGCTATCTCGCCGAGACCCGCAATTTCGACGGCACCGTGCACTTCATCTTCCAGCCGGCCGAAGAGGGCCTCGGCGGCGCCCGCGCCATGATCAAGGACGGGCTGTTCGAGAAGTTTCCCTGCGACGAGCTCTATGGCCTGCACAACGCGCCGGACCTGAACCATGGCGAGATCGCCATCCTGCCCGGCCCCGCCATGGCCGGCGCCGACTTCTTCGACATCGTCATCAACGGCTATGGCGCTCACGGCGCGATGCCGGAACGTTCGAAGGACGCCGTCGTCATCGCGATGACCGTCGGCAAGGCGCTGCAGACGATCGTCAGCCGGAACGTCGATCCGCTGCAGTCGGCGGTGCTCTCCATCACCCAGATTCACGCCGGCTCCGCCTACAACGTCATCCCCGGCGAAGCCAGGCTGTGCGGCACGGTGCGCGCTTTCTCGGATGAAGTCCGCAGCCTGATCCGCGAGCGCATGCGCGCGATCTGCGCCGGCATGGCCGCCGCCTTCGAGGTCGAGATCGACGTCGACATCCGCGACATATTCAGCGTGCTGATCAATCAGGAAGAGCAGTCCAGGGTGGTGGAGGAAGTCGCGCGCACCGTGGTCGATCCGGCAAAGGTCATCACCCGCTCGCAGCCGAAGATGGGCAGCGAGGACTTTGCCGACATGATGCAAAAGATTCCCGGCGCCTATTTCTGGGTCGGCCACGACGGCTCGGTCCCGGTGCACAATCCCGGTTACGTGCTGGACGACAAGATCCTCCCCATTGGCGCCAGCATGTTCGCCCGCATCATCGAAACCCGTCTCCCGGCAGGTGCCCATGCATAAGGCCAAACAAGAAGAAACCGTCACCTCGCTCCACGACCTTTCCGCCCACGACCTGATCGCGGGCTACAAGACCAAGCAGTTCACGCCCTCCGAAGTGCTGGCGGACGTGATTGCGCATGTCGGGCGCTGGGAGCCGCACATCAAGGCGCTCTATTTGTTCGATCCCGACGGCGCACGCAAAGTGGCGAAGGCCTCAACCGACCGCTGGAACAACGGCGAGCCCGCGGGCGTGCTCGATGGCGTGCCGGTCACGATCAAGGACAACATCGCCACCAAGGGCCAGCCGATCCCGCTGGGCGCGGCCAGCGTGCCGCTGGTGGCGGCCGAACGCGACGCGCCGCCCGCAGCTCGCTTACGCGAAGCGGGCGCGGTGATCTTCGCCAAGACCACCATGCCCGACTACGGCATGCTGTCGTCGGGGCTTTCGAGCTTCCATCCCCTCACCCGCAATCCCTGGGACCTCAGCAAGAATCCCGGCGGCTCCTCCGCCGGCGCGGGTGCCGCCGCTGCCGCCGGCTATGGCCCGCTGCATCTCGGCACCGATATCGGCGGCTCGGTCCGCCTGCCCGCGACCTGGTGCGGCCTCGTCGCGCTGAAGCCGAGCCTCGGCCGCGTGCCGATCGATCCTCCTTACGTCGGCCGCGTCGCGGGCCCGATGACGCGCACGGTCGACGACGCCGCGCTGATGATGAGCGTCTTGTCAAAACCCGACCGCCGCGACGGCATGAGCCTGCCCGCCCATGACATCAACTGGAAGGCGCTGGACAAGTCGCCGCGCAAGCTGCGGCTCGGCCTGATGCTCGATGCCGCAGGCCAGGCGCTGGAGAAGCCGGTTCGCGACGTCGCGATCAACGCCGCCAAGGCCTTCGAGGCGGCGGGGGCCGTCGTCACCGAGATCGGCGGCATCCTGACCCGCGAGATGCTCGACGGCATCGACGGTTTCTTCCGCGCCCGGATGTGGGGCGATCTGTCGAAACTGCCCGAGAAGGAACGCGCCAAGGCGCTGCCCTACATCCTGCAATGGGCCGAGCGCGGTGCAAAACTCTCCGGCGTCGAGGTCATCAACGGCTTCAACCAGACCATGGCGATCCGCAGCGCGGCGGCGAAACTGTTCTGCGAGTTCGATTACGTGATCTCGCCGGTCTCGCCGGTGGTGAATTTCCCGGCGGAGTTTGCCGCGCCGCTCAACGATCCAGACAAGCCGTTCGAGCACATCGGCTACACCCTGCCGTGGAACATGTCGGAGAACCCGGCCGTCTCCGTCAACGCCGGCTACGACAAGCACGGCTTCCCGATCGGCCTACAGATCGTCGGCCGCCGCTTCGACGACATCGGCGTGCTCGGCATGGCAAAGGCGTTCGAAGGCCTGCGCGGTGCGCAAAAACCGTGGCCCTCGCCGCCGAAGAAGTAGCGTCTAGGCACAAGTCGTCATCACAAGTCGTCATGCGCGGGCTCGACCCGCGCATCCATCTTCTTCATAAGAAGGGGATGGATTGCCGGGTCAGGCCCGGCAATGACGCGATAAACATGTGCAGCAGGAAACACCCATGGCGTACGAGACGATAAAGTACGAAGTGTCAGAGCAGATCCTCACCATCACCCTGAACCGGCCGGAAAAGCTCAACGCCTTCACCGGCCAGATGCAGCAGGAGCTGATCGACGCCTTCGATGCGGCCGACAAGGACGACGACATCCGCGCCATCATCGTGACCGGCGAAGGACGCGCCTTTTGCGCCGGCGCCGACCTCGCCTCCGGCGCCGACACCTTCGATCGCGACGCGCGGCGCGGGCCGGTCAAGCGGCTCGCCGACGGCAAGGTCGACTACAGCGATCCGCAGGTGCGCGACGGCGGCGGCCAGGTGACGCTGCGCATCTTCAAATCCCTCAAGCCCGTGATCGCCGCGGTGAATGGCCCGGCCGTCGGCATCGGCGTCACCATGCAGCTCGCGATGGACATCCGCATCGCAAGCGAAGATGCGCGCTTCGGCTTCGTATTCTCCCAGCGCGGCATCGTGCCGGAGGCGGCATCGAGCTGGTTCCTGCCGCGCATCGTCGGCATCGCCCAGGCGCTGGAGTGGTGCTACACCGGTCGCGTCTTCCCGGCACAGGAGGCGCTCGCCGGCCGCCTCGTCAGCAAGGTGGTGCTGCCCGACCAGCTGTTGCCGACCGCGCGTGCGCTAGCGAAAGAGATCGCGGCAAAGACCGCGCCGGTGTCGGTCGCCCTAATTCGCCAGATGATGTGGCGCATGCTCGGCGCCGACGATCCGATGGAGGCGCACAAGGTCGACAGCCGCGGCATTTACGCCCGCGGTCGTTCCGACGACGTCAAGGAAGGCGTGGTCTCGTTCCTGGAGAAGCGCCCGGCGCAGTTCAAGAACAAGGTGTCGAGCGACATGCCCGATTATTTCCCGTGGTGGGACGAGCGGGATTATAGATAGCGAAATGCCGTAGGGTGGGCAAAGCGGAAGCGTGCCCACCCTACGAGCAAAACGCTTGAAGGCGGGCACGGCGCTTTGCGCCTTTGCCCACCCTGCTTCATCGTTTCACCGCCGCTCGGGCCTCACGCCGCCTTGATCCGGTCGATGAAGGCTTCTGCGAACTCCCGCATGTTCGCGGACTGACGCGAAAGCTCTTCGGACGCGCCGAGAACCTGGCTTGCGGCAGCGCCCGTCTCGGTCGCTGCGCTCGTCACGGCGCGGATACTGGAGGATATCTCTCCGGTGCCGCTGGCGGCATGCTGAACGTTGCGGGCGATTTCCTGGGTGGCGGCGCCCTGCTCCTCCACCGCGCTCGCGATCGATGCGGCGATCTCATTGATTCGACCGATCGTGGCCGCGATGCCCTGGATCGCGTCCACCGCATCGCCCGACGTGACCTGGATGGCATCGATCTGCCCACGAATGTCGTCGGTCGCTTTCGCCGTCTGTTCCGCCAGGCCCTTGACTTCGGCTGCGACCACCGCAAATCCGCGGCCGGCGTCGCCAGCGCGGGCCGCCTCGATGGTCGCATTCAGCGCCAGCAGGTTGGTCTGGCTCGCGATCTCGCTGATCAATTTCACGACGTCGCCGATCTTCTCCGCTGCGGCCGAGAGGCCCTGCACGGTTTCGTTGGTCCGCCGGCTCTCGGCGACCGCCTTCTGCGCGATTTGCGAAGATTGCGTCACCTGACGCCCGATCTCGCGCACTGAGCCCGAAAGTTGCTCGGTCGCCGCAGCAACCGATTGCATGTTGCTCGAGACTATCCCGGTCGATTCCGCAACACTCGCCACATCGCGGCTGGTACCGTTCGCAGTCTTGCTCATCGACGCCGCGGTAGACTCCAGTTGCGACGAGGCCGATATGACGGAGTCGATCACGGCTGCGATGTCACCATTGAACTGATCGACGAGTTCGCCGATGCGCGCTGCGCGGGCGGCCCGCCGCTCGTTGGCCTCGGCTTCCCTGGCGGTCAGCTCCCGGTTCCGTAACAGGTTTTCCTTGAAGAACTGGACCGATCGCGCCATCACTCCAATCTCGTCGCCACGATCGGTCGCCTCGACCTCGGCATCGAGCTCGGCTCTGGCAAGGCGCGTCATGGTCGCCGCCAGCGAGGCAATCGGCGAGGTGATGGTGCGCGCCAGCACGAACACAGCGATGAGGCTCGCAAGCAGTGCCAGCAGCATCAGGCCACCGACAATGGCAAGCCTTGCGGTGGCATCGGTCTTCTTGCCGAGCATCAGGCTGGAAAGCTCAGCGGCCAATCCGTCCTCGATCTTCTTCAGCAAGTCGATCCGAACCGTGGCGGCATCGAACCAGGCCTTGCTGTCGAGCGACTTGAAGTCGCCAGCAAGCCCACCCTGCTCGACAAGCTTGCGCATCGCGTTGAACTTGTCGATGGCCGGCTCGGACATTGACGCTGCAAACGACTCCCTCGCCTTTGGCAGCGCCACGGCGCGGAAGGACGCAAAGAAGCTCTCCTGCGCCGCCGCAAGACCGACGGCGCGCACATAGGCCTGCGGCTCCAGCCGGCCGGCTGCGATGCCGCCGGCTATCGTCGCCCGTTCGAGCCCAGCGCGCTCCTTGCCTTCGATCAAGTTGGCGTAGGCGGAGATGGATTTCGAGATCTCGTCATCGACGCTCAGCTTGGAAATGCCGGTGACCACGGAAAGCAGGCGCTCGATGAGCTCGGTATAGTAGCGGACCGCATCCGGCTGGGCGATGGTCTGCCCGTCGATCTCGCCGCGTCGCCGGTCGAGCCGGGCGAGGACCTCGTCACTGGCCTGCGTCCCGAGCGCAAGCACGCCATCGCCGGCCTGGCGCAGCTCATTCAAGACCGGCATCGCAATGGCACGCTCGGCGTCCGTGCGCTTTCGCTGCTCCAGCAATTCTGCGCGCAGTTGTGTGCCCTTGCTGGCCAGGAACGCCGAAGACATGCCGCGCTCCCGCTGCACCTCGTGAACGAACCTGCTGAGCTTGCCGACGCCTTCGGCGACCGGCTGCATGCGCGCCATTTCCGAGCGCACCGCCCATTTGATCGAGATTTCGTGCCCTGCCAGAACGGCGAGAGTGACGAGGGGAAACAATGACGATAATGCAATACGATGAAGTATTCTTGTGTTTTTCAGCATGGTCCACCTTTTCTTGTTGGACCAAGTGATAGTTATATTTTGTAAATATTTGATTCCGCGGTGGCGGTGAAATTTTGGGCACGCCCTGACTCAAAACTAGGCGAGCAAAATGCGACTGCGTCACAACGGCGTCACATCACCAGCGCCACGCGCCCGATCGCCTTGCGCTCGATCAATAGCCGCATCGCCTTGGCATAATCCTCGAGCGGCAGCCGATGCGAAACGTTCGGCCGCAGTTTTCCCGCTTCCGCCCATGCGAGCAGATCCTTCAGCCGCTTTGCGCCGAGCGCAGGATCTCTCCGCACCGCCTCGCCGGCGCGCACGCCGAGCACGCTGGCGCCCTTGATCAGCAGGTGATTGGTTTTCGCAAGGCCAATGCCGCCGGTGAAACCGATCACCAGCAGCCTTGCACCCCAGTTGATGCAGCGCATCGAGTCCTCGAACACCGTGCCGCCGACGGGATCGAACACCACGTCGGCGCCGCTTCCGTCGGTGATGCGCTTGACCGCGTCGCGAAACGGCTCGCGGTCGTAGCGCACGAGGTGATCGGCGCCGCGCGATTTGGCGACCTCGAGCTTCTCGTCGCTCGACGCGGTCGCAATCACCGTCGCGCCCAGCATCTTGCCCATCTCGACCGCGGCAAGCCCCACCCCGCCGCCGGCGCCGTGCACCAGCAGCACCTCGCCGGGCTTGATCTGCCCGCGATCGACCAGCGCGTGATAGGCGGTGCCGTGGCCGGCGAGAAATGTCGCGGCCTCCGCATAATCGAAGGTCGAGGGCATCGGCACCAGTTGCGAAGGCGTCACCACCGCCTCGCTGCAATAGGCGCCATGGCGCATCCTGACGATGACCTTGTCACCGACGGCAACGCCCGTTGCGGCAGCGCTCACCTCCACGACATCGCCTGCAGCTTCGACGCCCGGCGTGAACGGCAGCGGCGGCTTGAGCTGGTACTCCCCCGCCACCATCAGCACGTCTGGGAAATTGATGCCGGCGGCGCGGATGGCGACTCGCACTTCGCCAGGCGTCAGCGGCGCGGACGGGATTTCTTCCAGCAGCAAGGCCTCGGGCGGGCCGAGCTCGCGGCAAACCACGATCTTCGGCATCAGGCGGCGCTCGCCTTCCGGCGCAGCAAGGCCTCGCGGATAAGCGGCAGGCGGTCATTGCCGAAATACATGTCGGTCCTGTCGATGAAGATGGTCGGCGAGCCGAAGCCGCCGCGCGCCATTACTTCGTCCGTGTTGGCCTTGAGCTGATCCTTGATCGCCTGGTCGCCGATACCAGCAAGGAACTTTTGCGGATCGATGCCCACGCTCTTGCAGATGTCTGATAGCACTGCGTCCTGCGAGATGTCCTTGTCGCCGCCCCAGTAGGCCTCGAATACCGCGCGGGCGAACGGCACCATGTCCTTGTTGCCGAGCCAAATGCAGCCGCGCATCGCTTTGACGCTGTTTACCGGAAACACCGTCGGCGGCATCTTGATGGCAAGCCCCGCCGAGCGCGCCCAGTCGCCGAGATCCTTCTGCATGTAGCGCGCCTTCAGCGGCACCGGCGTTTCGCGTTGCGCATAGACGCTGGGATTGACGGTGTTGAAGATGCCGCCGACCAGGATTGGCCGCCAGCTGATCTCGGCGCCAAGCTCCTTTGCCATCGGCTGGATGTTGTGCCAGGCGAGATAGGTCCAGGGGCTGGAGCAGTCGAAGAAGAATTCGATCATGGGTGTTTCCTTTGTTTGTTTCTGCTCCCTCGCCCCGCTCTTGCGGGGAGAGGGTTGGGGTGAGGGGCTCTCTCAACGAGACGTGACCTATCGATAGACCTGTACCCCCTCACCCGGATCGCATCTTCCGATGCGATCCGACCTCTTCCCGCAGGCGGGGAGAGGTGAAGGACGTCATTTCCTCCCCAGCACTTCCTTCGCCATCTGTCCGAACATCACCTTCCGCGTCTCCTCGTTGAACGGCTCCTTGACGAACTTTCCGATCGAAAGTCCCGCCTGCAGCTTCGGCCGGGCGCGCACCACCGCATACCACCGCTTCACGTTGCGATAGTCGTCGAGCGAGAAACCTTGCGCCTTGTGGGTTATGGTCCAGGGGAAGCAGGCGATGTCGGCGATGGAAAATTCATCGCCAGCCACGAACGCGCCGGTCTTGCCGAGCTGGCGGTCGAGCACGCCGTAGAGCCGCGCCGCCTCGTCGCGGTAGCGTTCGATGGCGTAGGGAATCTTCTCCGCCGCATAGAGCGCGAAATGGCCGTGCTGGCCGAGCATGGGCCCCAGCCCACTCATCTGCCACATCACCCACTGGATTACGTTGGAGCGTGCCCGCAATTCCGTGGGCAGGAAGCGCCCGGTCTTGTCGGCGAGATAGATCAGGATCGCGCCGGTCTCGAACACCGGGAACGGCCCGCCGCCGTCGGCAGGCGCATGGTCGACAATCGCGGGAATGCGGTTGTTGGGGCTGATTGCGAGAAACTCCGGGCTGAACTGCTCGCCGGCGCGGATATTGACCGGGATGACCTTATAGGGGAGCCCGAGTTCCTCCAGCATGATCGAGATTTTCCAGCCGTTCGGCGTCGGCGCGTAATGCAGGTCGATCATGGCTCCCCTAATGGCCCCGGTGGGACTTTCGTTGTTCTGTACCTCGACCATAAGACATGGCATGGAGACGCTCAATCATAACCAGACGCTGCGCTCCGGGAGGCTCCCATGCTGTTTCCAACCACGATCGCCGGCTCCCTGCCGAAGCCGGAATGGCTGGCCGAGCCGAACATGCTGTGGGCGCCGTGGAAGGCAAAGGGCGAGGAGCTGGTCCGGGCCAAGCGCGACGCCACGCTGCTGGCGGTGAAGCTGCAGGAGGATGCCGGCATCGACATCCTCACCGAGGGCGAACAGGCGCGGCAACATTTCGTGCACGGCTTCCTCGAGAAGGTCGACGGCATCGACTTCGCCCACAGGGTCGAGATGGGAATCCGGAAGGACCGCTACAAGGCGATGGTGCCGCAGGTGGTAGCGCCCCTGAAGCTGAAGGGCCGCGTGCACGCGGACGAAGCGCGCGCCGCGCGCGCCCACACCACACGCCAGCTGAAATTCACTTTGCCCGGTCCGATGACCATCGCCGACACCGTCGCGGACAACCACTACGGCGATCGCGTCAAGATGGCGTTCGCCTTTGCCGAGCTGCTCAACGAGGAAGCGAAGGCGCTGGAAGCCGACGGCCTCGACATGATCCAGTTCGACGAACCCGCCTTCAACGTCTTCATGGACGAAGTCCCGGTCTGGGGCATCCAGGCGCTGGAGCGCGCGGCACAGGGGCTGAAATGCGCCACCGCCGTGCACATCTGCTACGGCTACGGCATCAAGGCCAACGTCGATTGGAAGGAAACGCTGGGCAGCGAGTGGCGGCAGTATGAAGAGATTTTTCCGGCGATCGCCAAAAGCTCGATCCAGCAGGTCGCAATCGAATGCCGCAATTCCAAGGTACCGCTCGACCTGCTTGCGCTGCTCAAGGGCAAGAAGATCCAGGCCGGCGTGATCGACGTCGCCAGCGACACGGTCGAGACATCAGAGGACGTCTGCAAGGTGA
>NZ_JBQTHN010000141.1:0-2858 GCF_052389815.1 Bradyrhizobium sp.
GCGCCGCCGCCGGCCTGTGTCAACAACTTCGAGCCGCTCGACTTGGGCACTGCGCCTATCACTGTCCATAAGGACAGTTCTCAACAACACGCCTCACTCGGCAAGGCGGCCTTCACCGGACGGATACGCCGGTGCTCGCCAGCGCCATCACTATGCTGCTCACCGATCGCAATTTCGGCACCACGTTCTTCTCTGCCGAGGGCGGCGGCGATCCCGTGCTGTTCCAGCATCTGTTCTGGTTCTTCGGCCACCCGGAGGTGTACATTCTGATCTTGCCGGGCTTTGGCGCCATCAGCCAGATCGTGTCGACGTTCAGTCGCAAGCCGGTATTCGGCTATCTCGGTATGGCCTATGCCATGGTTGCGATCGGCGGTATCGGTTTTGTGGTGTGGACGCACCACATGTACACGGTCGGTATGTCGAGCGCGACGCAGGCCTATTTCGTCGCAGCCACCATGGTGATAGCAGTGCCCACCGGCGTAAAGGTCTTCTCCTGGAACGCCACCATGTGGGGCGGCTCGATCGAATTCCGCACCCCCATGATGTGGGCGATCGGCTTCATCTTCCTGTTCACGGTTGGCGGCGTCACCGGCGTCGTGCTGGCGAATGCCGGCGTCGACTGGGTGCTGCAGGACACCTATTACGTGGTGGCGCACTTCCACTACACGATGTCGATCGGCGCGACCTTTGCGATCTTCGCGGCCTGGTACTACTGGTTCCCGAAAATGACCGGGTACCTCTATTCGGAAGCGTTCGGCAAGCTGCATTTCTGGCTGATGTTCATCGGCGCCAACATGATCTTCTTCCCGCAGCACTTTCTCGGCCTCTCCGGCATGCCGCGCCGCATCGCCGATTATCCCGATGCATTCGCGGGCTGGAATCTGATATCGTCGATCGGCTCGTACATTTCCGCCGCAAGCCTGATTGTGTTCTTCCTGAACATGGCTCTTGCATTCGCCCGGAAGAAGGAGGCGGGCGAAAACCCATGGGGAGTTGGTGCGACCACATTGGAATGGACGCTGTCCTCCCCGCCGCCATTCCATCAATTCGAGGTCTTGCCTCGAATCAAATGAGTGGTCGGGCACGCGCGTTCGCGTCTCTCACCAGGCTCGCTTGGACCGACAAGCGATTCCGGCCTTTGATTCAGAGCAAGGCCCAGTGGTTTTGTCATCCTTCTCGGCGGAGTTGCCGGTGAATCGAAAATTGAAGAACTTGGTCTTACAGCTCCTCGACGAGCATCGTGTAATGACCATCGCCACAAACCGTCCCGATGGATGGCCGCAAGCGACGATAGTTGGCTACTTGAATGACGGTTTTCTGCTGTACTGTTTCGTTGCCCGGAATGCGCAGAAATATGCAAACATCCTGCGGGACCCGAGAGTCTCGATCGCAATTGGCAGCGACGCACCGCAGCCGCGCGACATCAAGGGCCTCTCGTTGGCTGCAAGAGCAACTCCGGTCGCCGATCATGACGAGTTCGACTACGTCTCCGCATTGCGCCTCAAACGGCATCCAGAATATGCAGCCTCGCCGCCATGGGCTGCAACCGACGGTGCGGCACAACGCGCGGCGCCAAAGCCTTCTCCAGACAGCGTGGTCCTGCTGCGCATTGTGCCCGAAATCATCTCCGTACTGGATTATTCCAAAGCGTTCGGTCACAGCGATCTGATTGCTTTCTCCGAGCGCGACCTGGATATGCATCTCGACAGCCGCCGTCATCGCTGGGCTGATAGCGCCGGCAGCGACGCCGAGGAACAAGACGAGGAATAGACCCGGGACACGATTCGGCGGAGTTTCAGCTTCGCCGGCAATGAGCGCTACGCTCAACGGTTGTTCCCATGGTCGGTATTCACTGTTGTATCGAGAGTGTGCTGCCGCGTCGCGGCGGTGGTGGGTGCCTTTGAGCCGATGCTCTCCTGTCAGGCTGCTTGGCCCACGTCCATAGCGGCCTTTTGCTGACGGATCACGCCCCACAATACGCTCGCTGCGCTCGCCGACCTTTATCCGCAATGGCTCGTTCGCGATCTTCTTCCCCTGCCGCGAAGCGGCGGCATTCCTCGCGAGGCAACAAGATCGCTCAGCCCGCCATCCTCCGCTGGCGCTGTGGGCCAAGGCTGCGGCTCAGTCGTTGCGGCGCTCAGAGATCGCCATCAAGGCCGCGATGGTCGCGGGCCTGGAAACAACAACAGGAGATCACCATGGCTCAGATTGGCACCTTCACCCGCGCCGAAGGCGGCTCGTACACCGGCGTCATCAAGACGCTCTCGCTCAACATCAAGGCGCGCTTCCTTCCGGCCGAACCCTCCGAGAACGAGAGGGCTCCGAACCTGCGCGTGATGTCCGGCAACGTCGAGATAGGCGCCGCGTGGCAGCGGACCTCCAAGGACAACACCGTCTATCACTCGGTGAAGCTCGACGACCCGTCCTTCCCGGCACCGATCTACGCCAACCTCGTCGCGGTCGATGACGGCTACGCGCTGGTCTGGTCGCGCTGACCCCGGGCTTGCGGCGCCTCGCACCTCGCGAGGCGCCGCGGCTCCAGCGCCGTCCATACCAATATCCAGATAAATGCTAGCCGCCCCCAGGCGCCCCGAGCGGCGAGCCGCCCTCACGCGCATTCGGGGAAATCTCGATGGTTGCAATCTGACTGGGTTTCAAAAGGGATCGTTCACCCTCGCGACGGAAATCACGGCCATCTATACCTTTAAGTTGCAAATGGCTGGAACGCTAGCGCCACTTTCCAGCGAGGTGGAGGATGAAATGCATAAGCGCCTGGCGATGCCGGACGACCGGGAAGACAGCGCCTCTCCACGGTTCAAGGACGCGGACCTTCATCTTCGTGCCCAACGTCTCGAGTT
>NZ_JBQTHN010000142.1:0-23220 GCF_052389815.1 Bradyrhizobium sp.
GTGCGCCGTCGTAAAAAACGGCGCCCGAGGCAATTCATAACCACCGAATCTTCGTGGACCGGCAGGCCCTGCGCTGAGCGCAGGCCCGACGCATCAGATCACCTTCCGCTCCTTCAGCCCCTTCACCTTCGCCTCGTCGTAGCCGATATCAGCCAGCACCTCGCCGGTGTGGGCGCCGAGCAGCGGCGGCGCGCGGTATTCCTTCACGGGGGTGCCGGAGAAGGCGATGGCGTTGCGGATCAGCGAGAGGTTGGGCTCGAAGGGATGATTGACCTTCACCCGCATGCCACGCGACTGCACGTGCGGGTCATTGAACACCTGCGAGAAATCGTTGATCGGGCCGGAGGGCACGCCGGCCTTCTCCAGCTCTTCCAGCCAATGGGCGACGGGCTTCTGCAGGAACAGCCCGGCGAAGATCGCCATGATCTCCTTGCCGTGCACGACGCGGTCGTTGTTCTTGATGAATTTCGGATCGCTCGCCAGCTCCGGCCGGCCCAGCACCTCGCAGGTGCGCGCGAACTGCCCGTCATTGCCGACCACCAGCATCAGCTCGCCGTCGGTGCAGCGGAACACGCCGGCCGGCATGCCGCCATTGCCCCAGGTGCCGCGGCGCGGCGGGGTCACGCCGCTGACGAGGTAGATCTGCGCCCAATGCGACAGCGAAGCGATCACGGTGTCGAACAGGCAGACGTCGACATGCTGCCCCTCGCCGGTCGCCTTGCGGTGGTGGAGCGCGGCCAGAATGCCGATCGAGGCGTTCATGCCGGTCATGTAGTCGACGATCGACGGGCCGACTTTCATCGGGCCGGCGCCGGGCTCGCCGTCGAGATGCCCGGTGACGCTCATCAGGCCGCCCATCGCCTGCAGGATGGCGTCATAGCCGGCGCGCGCCGCATACGGTCCGGTCTGGCCGAAGCCGGTGACGGAGCAATAGATGATGGAGGGGTTGATCGCCCTGATCGTCTCATAGTCGAGGCCGTAGCGCTTGAGGTCGCCGACCTTGTAGTTCTCCATGAAGACGTCGCAGCTTTTCGCGATCTCGCGGACGATCTCCTGCCCCTCGGAGCTGGCGATATTGACGGTGACCGATTTCTTGTTGCGATTGGCGCACAGATAAAAGGAATTGTTGTTGTTGGCCTTGCCCTCGGGGTCTTTCAGGTAGGGCGGGCCGAAAGCGCGGGCATCGTCGCCGCCGCCGGGGCGCTCGATCTTGATCACCTCGGCGCCGAGATCGGCCAGCATCTGTGCCGACAAGGGGCCGGCCAGCACGCGTGTGAGGTCGACGATCTTGATGCCGGAAAGCGGCAGGGCCGACATGGCAGTTCCTCCAGAGCTTCTGTCTTCAACGCGGGAACTCCCGCGGCGTTCTGGAGCAAGCCGATATACTATTTTTCGGCGGCGAGCACTGCACCGGCGGCATGGGCATACGGCTATTGCCGCGGTGCGGCTGAGCACGCCACGAGGGGGCGATATTGAACGTGCCGTCTGCAATACGGCGAGATGCGGCCTGCCTTCTCGCTGCCGCGCTACCTCGCCGTCAACGGCGCGGTCGAGCTGGCGGGCGCGCTCGGCGTGCTGGGGCTTTCGCTATTGCTCCCTGCCCTGTTACGGCGCGCACGAAGCTAGGAGGGCGCCCCGAAGCCGAGCGCCCTCGATTTCGAATTACCGGCCGGCCCTGGCGCGGGCGGCGCGCCACTCCAGGAATTGCTTGTACAGGGCATCGTTCTCCCGCGGCGAGGCTCCGGCCGCGGCGACGGCGCCCGATGCCTGCGATACCGCGGCCGTCGGCGGCATATTGCGGTCGAGCCATTCCTGCGCCGCGCGGAAACGCGTCCAGCCGGCGACTTGCGCCCGCACGGCGAATTCTTTCCACTTCGGATGGAACGGCGGCTTCTGCAGCCGCTCGATCCCGGTGAAGAGCTGGTCGACCAGGAGCTGCAGCCGGCGATAGCGGTCGGTGTTCGGCGCCCAGTTGTAGGCGGCAAGCAAGGCCTCGGCGGCGATGGTGTCGACGTGGCCGCCTTCCGGCACGAGGTTGGGATAGTCGGCCGCCGACAGCTTCGACGGGAGATAATCCTCCTGCAGGTTCTCGGCGTATTCGACCGGCACCAGATGCAGGTTGCGGTCGGCGACCTGGCCGAGCCAGGTCAGCGGCTTGCCCTCGATCGCCACGATCGCGTCGACCTCGCCCTTGCGCAACATGTCGAGCGCCAGGCGCGGCTCCATGTAGACGAGATGCGGCCTGATGCCGAGCCGCTCGAACACGTTGATCGCGGTGACGAAGGTCGATGAGTCCGGCAGATCGACCACGACCGTCTTGCCGTCGAGGTCCTTCATGCTGGCGATCGAGCGCGGCGCCAGCACGTGCATTTCCTCGTTGAACATTTTCGCGACGTAGACGAACTGGTTGCGGATGTCGTTGGCAAAATCCTTGCGCTCCAGATAGGCCAGCGTGTCCTTGCGCACGATGCCGGCGTCGATCCCCTTGAGCAGCAGGATGTCGGCTACCGCCTGCACCGAGCCGCGGCCCATCACCGGCAGCATCCGCAGGCTGGTGCCGTTGTCGAGGACGGAGGCGAGGTCGGCGCCGATCTGGGCATAGGTGGAGCCGAACGATCCCGTCACCAGGCTCACGGTGTTGGCGTTGACCTGGTTGGCGAGGTCGCGCTTGGCGGTGCCGTAGCGGAAGATCGACTTGAAGGATTCGCTGACGGTGCCGGGATCGATGCCGCTGCGCACCGGCCCGAAATGCTGCCAGTGCTCGCCGGTGAAGCGCATCATCCGCATCTGCTCGATCGGCGCGTGATCGCTGGCCGAGGTGTTCATCACGATGCCGGGGATCATCATGGGAATCTGCAGGCCCTTGAGCGAGCGGGCCTGCTTCATGATGTTTTCCCGCGACAAGTCGTCGCCGCACTTCTTCAGGACCTCGACCATGGTGCGCGCCCCGAGATAGCCGAACACGGCCTGGCCGTTGGAGCGGCTGATGCTCGGGGCGTAGCGCTGCATGAACGCCGCCCACTCGCTGAACACGGCTTCGCCCGCCCCGGCGGCGTCCTCGCCCTCGAGCCGATAACCCGCCGACAGGATGCCCTTCGCGTTTTGCGGACCCGCCGGGTGAATCACGGCGGAGTAGGATTCCGACACGGAAGTAAGGAAATGCACGGGCTTCCAGCCGAGCTCGGCAAGCCGGCGGATCGCCATGACCGCGAACTTCGGCGTCGTGAACTGCATGAAGACGTCGGCGCCCGACGCCTTCAGCTTCGCGATCTGCGCCTCGATGCTGGCGTCGGTGACCTTGTAGGGCGCTTCCGCCACGATCGGGATCTTGCCGCCGAGACCGTCCTTCAGGCCCTTGAGATGATCCTTGCCGAAGCCGTCGTCCTGATAGAGCACCGCGATCTTGCTCTTCGGGTGGTTCTCCAGGAGATACTGCGCATAGATGTGCGATTCCGACTGGTAGCCCGGCAGAAAGCCCATGCTCCAGGGAAACTCGCGCGGCTTGTCCCACATCGAGGCGCCGGAGGCGACGAAGAGCTGCGGGATTTTCTTGGCGTTCAGATAGGGCTGGGCCGCGGCGCTGGTGTTGGTGCCGAGGCTGGCGAAGATGAAGCGAACATCGTCCTCCTCGACCAGCTTGCGCGTCAGCTCCAGCGTCTTGGCGGGATTGTAGCCGTCGTCATAGGAGATGAACTTGATCCTGCGCCCGTTGATGCCGCCTTCGGCGTTGACCTTGTCGAAATAGGCGGCGACGACCTTGCCGATCACGCCATAGGCCGAGGCCGGACCGCTGTAGGGCATGGTGTTGCCGATGCGGATTTCGGCATCGCCGGGACCCGCGGCAACGGCCGGTTCCGAATGCAGGGGCCACGCCATGGCCAGGAGCGCCAGCGCCGCGAGGCGGCGACCCGGCGCAGCACAAAGCTGCTGCATGATTTGAACGGCACGTGACCTGTGCGTTAGTCCGGTCCCCCAACGCGTATCGGCGATCGCCCGCATCGCATTCCCTCCGTAACATTGTTGTTATTGCCTCGTGAGGTGCAGGGTCATGGCCCCACTCGCCGAAATTGTGTCGCAATCGGATTGATTCTGTGTCGCGTTGCGGCCTTTCGCGTGCTCGATCGGTGAAGAATTTGCGGCGCAGAAAGTTTGCCGCATGGAATGACGGACGCGGCGGAGAGACATTCCTTGTGAGGCTCACCGCATCGTCGCGAGCTTGACCGCCAGCGCGCACGCCCTGTCGTATTCGTCGAGATTGATCCACTCGTCTGTCGTGTGCGGCTCGTTCTGCCCGGCCCCGAAGGTCACCGTCGGAACGCCGTGGCGGACCATCCAGTTGGCATCGAGCCCGCCATTGGCGGCGCGGATATTCGGCGTTCCGCCGATTTCGGACACCGCCGCCATCGCGCGCCTGACCACGGGCAGGCTCTCCTTCATGCGGAACGGATAATAGTCGGTCTCGGCCTTGAACCTGACGCGGCCGGTCTTGCCGTCGCTGTTCTTGACGCGCTTGGCCGCCTTCTCGAACGCCGCCTTGTAGGCCCTGGTGATCTCCTTGAAGAAGGTGCGGTCGTGGCTGCGGCTTTCTCCGCGCACGTGGACGTAGTCGGTGACGACGTTGGTGGCGTCGCCCGCCGGCCTGCCCTCGCCGCCGGTGACCGGGCCGACATTGCTGGTGCCTTCCCTCCTCTCTTGGCGTTTGCCCTTCACCACCTTGCCGAACCAGCCGCCGGCTTTCACGTCGGCGAGCGCCAGCGCCAGGATCATGGTCGAGGAAATGCCGCGCTCGGGCGCGACGCCGGCATGCGAGGCGCGGCCGAAGATCTCGACCTGCCAGCGATCCGCGCCGACCGCGCCGATCGTGACATTGGAGGCGGCGCCGCCGTCGAAGTTGAAGGCCATCACGGGCGAGCCGAGCTCTTCGGTCCTGACATGCCGCGCGCCGTAAAGCCCGCTCTCCTCGCGCACGCAGAAGAGAAGCGTGATCGGGGGATGATCGAGCTGTTGCTTCTCGAGCTCCGCCGCCAGCGTCACCAGCACGCCGCAGCCACAGCGATTGTCGCCGCCGAGCGCCGTCTTCGCCTCATTGACGATCTTGCGGCCGGCCAGCTTCGGCTTCGCACCGGCGCACAGCGGCACGGTGTCCATGTGGGTCATGAACATGATGCGCGGCTGGTTGTGCATCGCCCCGCGTCCGGGCAGATCGACGATGAGATTACCGGTCTCGGTCGGCACGGGAATGCGCGTGTTGGCATCGTCGAGCCGGATCGCGTCCGCCGACACGCCGGCTTCCTGCAGCGCCGCGGCAAGCTCGCGCCCGATCGCGGCCTCCTTTCCCGTGACACCCTCGACAGCGAGGAAGCGCATGAGGCGGTCGGTGGCGGCGTGCGTGTCGACGGGCATGGGGAGTTCCTGGGTGAGGCGTGCGGCGATCAAGAGCATCCGTCGAGATACTCTGCCGCGCAAGGTTCAGGACGAGATAGGCGATGAGCTTGTCGGGCGGGGCTCGCGATCGCGAGACCGCGTCCGCCGGTTTGGCATCGGCGCGCATCCGGGCGCTCCATCATCGAGCGCGGCTTACCGGCGGCAGATCAGCGAGTATTTCGAGCAAGTGGCCATGCTCGGCTCGACGCCCTGGACGATAGGTAAACACCGAGGCCGAGGAAGACCAGTACGCCCGCGGTCGTCAGTATTTGCTTTTGGCTTCAAGACAGATCTTCGCAATCGGAGCAATATCGGTTTGTCCCTTCGCGGATATGCGGCGTTCAATCGTGACGCGTATTCAAGGCCCGCCGTCGTCCGGAGATCGTTCGGACTGCGCCCCTTCCTTCAGCACTAAACGGAGCTGTCCTCATCCACCGTCGCCGGGCGCGACACGACGTAGGCGGCACAGGCGAGGAACGCGACCGCCACGCCGGCGGCGAGCGGCAGCGACGGCTCGGCGCTGTGCCAGAAGATGAAATACCCGGCCGTCATGCCGGCGCAGGCCATGGCCTTGGCGGGACGCGGGATGGCTCCGGCGGCGCGCCAGTCCCGCAGCGATTTGCCGAATTTGGGATGATCGAGCAGCCATGCCTCCAGCCGGGGCGAGGAGCGCGCAAAGCACGCCGCCGCAATGATCAGAAAGACCATCCCCGGCATCAGCGGCATCACGAGGCCGATCACGCCGAGCGCGACCATCACCCAACCGAGACTGAAGTAGAGGATGCGCATTAGACCCGCCGCCTGCCCGTCACTTCAAACAAGGATCGTTCTGACGCCGTGGCTTGCCGAGCCGTAGCTCGCCAAACAACTGCCAGTCCGCCTTCGCCCTTGCAGGCTTCGGCGAGACAGCCTTCGCTCGCTTCACTTTGGAGAGAGTTGGGCTGGCTTGCCTAGCCGTAGCTCGTGAAGCGAGCGAAGGCTGGAGCGGGTGAAGGGAATCGAACCCTCGTATTCAGCTTGGAAGGCTGCTGCTCTACCATTGAGC
Source organism: Bradyrhizobium sp. (assembly GCF_052389815.1). Classification (GTDB taxonomy): domain Bacteria; phylum Pseudomonadota; class Alphaproteobacteria; order Rhizobiales; family Xanthobacteraceae; genus Bradyrhizobium. Next base: position 6,470 of record NZ_JBQTHN010000142.1, read on the forward strand.
TACACCCGCGCTGGGGGTGACCTAACACGGCACGCGGCGGGTCTCAACCGTGCCGGCCGCCGGCCCCGCGGGAGGCACCGTATCAGATTTCGGTCTCTCCCCCGAACCGAGGGTCTATCCCGATTTCGCGCGCGACATCGCCTCGATGGCGTCCGCCACGGGCATGAACAGCCGAAGTGGGCGATTGGGAAAAGGCAGGAAACCGAAGTCGCGGTAGAAAGCCGCGGCCCGTTCATCCTTCGCCTCGACGACTATTGCGAAGACCGCGAGCGTGCTGGCGGCCGCCAGAATGCGCCGAACGGCATCGGCCAACAGGAGATCGCCTACGCCCTGGCCGCGAACGCGTCGATCGCGCGCGAGGCGCCCGATCAACGCTGCCGGAATAAGATCGTACCGAGGCAGCCGCCTGGCCTGCTCCGGCGGCAGATCGACGATCGCGAGCGTGAACGTGCTGAGACTGTAGAACCCGACAACGCCGAGTTCTTCGTCGATTGCGACGAAAACGCGAGCCACATTGCGCTTCTCGTCCTGAGACGCACGATGATGAAACCAGTCATCCAGCGCCGCCACTCCGCAGGAGAACGCACGCCGTTCGTGCTTCCCGAGAGGCTCGATGGATGCGATCACCAGCCGCTCACCCGAGGAGACGGCGGTGGCGCCGGAGAGCCTCGACGAGCCGCGGGGCGGGTTGCGGGTCTCGTTCAATTGCCGCGATAAAAGCGTCACGATCGGCGCCCAGCAAAACCATGCGCTGGTGTTCTTCCAGCAGCCGCCGCGCACCTTCGTAAGCCAGATCGCCGGCCGCAAGCCCGGTAACCGACATCGCTTGATGGATCACCTTCTTAGCCGAAGGAGCCACCCGCAATTCCATACGTTGCGTCTTGAGTTCCCGCTGCCGGGATCCGGGCTTCTTCGCCGATGCCGGCTTCTTGCGCGGGGAAGGCATAAGCGTTCTCCTTTTCTGGACATGTACGGCATTTCTCCGTGCAGATCAAGGCCAGGAGATTTTTCCGGTACGTCGCCGAGATTCCGCGTTGCGCCTTCGCCCTCCGCGCTTCAGCGGACAGGTCGGCCGGCCCGGCCCTACAGGGCAACGCCGCCCTTAACGGCGGCCGATTCGCCGCCTATATTGGGATTCCCATCAACAACGAAAGGAGGTGATTCAGTGTCTTATCTCAAGCGCTGTCACCTCGCTGGGATCGCCCGCTAAGGCCTGACAGCCTGGCAAAGGGGCGTTCTCAGCCCTGGTACCAGCGAGACAAATGTTGGGGCGCGGCGGGAGGCTCTTCCGCCGCGCCTTTTTCATTGGACTCCGCGTTCTCTTCGTCGTGGCCGGGCTTGACCCGGCCATCCATCTTCTTCGCGAGAATCTTGTGAAGATTGATGGATGCCCGGGTCAAGCCCGGGCATGACGAGTGTGGAAATCACCGCCTGCCTTGCCAGATCAGAATCAGCCCGACGGCGGCGAGCAGGGCGCCATACAGCGCCCATTGCAGGCTGCCGATCATGAAGCTCGCCGCCGGCCATGGAAGCGCGCCGGTGCCCTGTCCGATCCAGAGCAGCCCGATCGCCAGCGCGAGAAAGCCTGATGTGACGAGCAGCTTGCGCATGGGTTTTCACTCTCTTGGCGGGCCGTGCCTTCATCCGGCTCCCGTGGAAACGGATCGACCAACTCGTCGCACCAGCAGATCGAATACAATGCCGACCCGGCCGGCAAGGGGGCAGGCGCATGCGCCGCATGTCCGCGCTGACTATTTGCCGACCGCTCTTGAACGCCGGCATCGGTAGACCATGAAAAAAGCCCCGGCCGAGGCCGGGGCTCTTCAGGTCTTTCAAGTCCGGGAGAGATCAGTACTTGGCGACGACCGGGCCGCCGAAGTTGAACTTGTACGACAGCGTGGTGCGAACCGTGTGGCTATACTTCTTCACATCGAAAGTGTCGCCGGTCAAAGCGTTGGTCACAATATTGCGCGAGGCAAGCCGCTGACCGTCGAATTCCGAGAAGCGGTACTCGGTCTTGACGTACAGGCCGGGCACCCAGGACAGCGCGTATTCGAGGCCCGAGCCGATGTAGTAGCCCTGGTAGGTCGTCTCGCCGATGTATTCGGTCGGCACCGCGCCCAAGGTTGCCAGGTCAATGCGGTCGAACGTCGTTTCGGTGTAGCCAGCCGAGAAATAGGTGAGGAGGTTCGGCGTCGCCAACCAGCCGATCCGGCCACCGACTGACCAACTCGAGCTCTGCTTCTCGTTGCCGGTCAAGTTACCGACGAGAACGCCAAAACGGCCTTCGATGCTGCTGAAATCGTAGTCGGCGTACGCGCCCACAACGATGTTGCCGCCAAACTGGTAGTCGCAGCCGCCCTGCACGGTGCCGAACCAGCCCCGACCGCCGAAGGTGACGGTGTCGACCTGCAGGACGTTGTTGAAGTACTGCGTGCTTTCCTGGTTCCACAGTCCGTAGCCGCCACCGCCGCCGATGTAGCAGCCGGTCCAGCTCGCAACCGGCGCGACGACCGGCGGGGGAGCCTTGGCGATAGGGGCACGCATGTCGGCGGCAATTGCCTGCCCGGCGAACGCCGCGGTGGCGGCCAGTGCGAGCACTAATTTCTTCATGTTCAATCCCTCGAGATCTAGCGTCAATTTGACGGGTAGAAGAGTGCGTTCGCACTGATTCCCCAAACTCAGTACGGCAACTATACGCAGTTCCTGCCGAAATGCTGTTGCGGGGGAAACACACCCGACCGAAAACGAATGATGGGGAAATACCCGCAGAGCGGGCAAGTTCGGGGCGCGAACCGGGCAAAACTGCCGGAAATCGCCCGAAAGTAGCCTCGATGGGTGAAATTGCACGTCCAGCATCTCGTCGCTGGCGAATTCGGCCTTGTCGGAGACAAAGGCGAATCTGGCCGTCGTGCCTTGCACGCTCGGCATTGACGCTGTCGCGCGACGACGACACGATCACCCGATGCGTTTCGAGATACTGGGCAACATTTTCCGGCATTGAGACCTTCGCCTCAGGCTCTGGCATTCGCGAAATCGCCCGGCTGCGTAAGGCCTACGGGCGGGGCCGCTGGCGCAAGCGCAAGGGAATCGCCCGCGTCCGGCTGGCCGATGGCACTATCCATTCGGCTGAAGTACATTGGTACGAAGCCGCCGGAATCGGACGGAAAGAATTCAAGATCAAGCATCTGCTTTGAGATTCGAACAATGGCGCAAGCAAAACAGTTGGTCGTATGTATCGACAACAAAGGTTATGCAGCTTCGCTTGAGAAGCGGAAAATCTACATCGCGCTTCGCGATGCCGGTGCCGAAAAGCACGGTCTGCTCCGGATCGTCGATGAGTCCGGCGAAGACTATCTCTATCCGAAGACCTCGTTTCGTTCGATCGCTTTGCCGCAGGCCGTGAAGAAGGCCGTGCTGGCCGCATAGCCGGCGCACAAGGCACGTTCGCGACGAAGCTCGAATTACACGTCCAGCAGATCGTCGCCGGCAAACTCGGCCTTGTCCGAGATGAAGGCGAACCGCGCCTCGGCCCTGGTGCCCATCAGCCGTTCCACCGAGTCGGCCGTGCCCTCGCGGTCGTCGGGGAGCAGCACGACGCGCAGCATCGTGCGCCTGGCCGGGTCCATGGTGGTTTCCTTGAGCTGCTGCGGGTTCATCTCGCCGAGGCCCTTGAAGCGGCTGACCTCGACCTTGGCGTTGGCGTTGAACTCGCTTCGCATCAGCGCGTCCTTGTGCTTGTCGTCGCGCGCATACACCGACTTGCTGCCGTGGGTTAGCTTGTAGAGCGGCGGCACCGCCAGATAGAGGTGGCCTTCGTCGATCAGCCGCGGCATCTGCCGGTAGAAGAACGTGATCAGCAGCGAGGCGATGTGGGCGCCGTCGACGTCGGCATCGGTCATGATGATGATGCGCGAGTAGCGCAGGTCCTCTTCGCGGTAATGCGCGAGGGTGCCGCAGCCGATCGCCTGCATCAGGTCGGCAAGCTGCGCGTTGGCCGCGAGCTTGTCCTTGCCGGCGGAAGCGACGTTGAGGATTTTTCCGCGCAGGGGCAGAATCGCCTGGGTCTTGCGGTCGCGCGCATGTTTGGCGGTGCCACCGGCCGAGTCGCCCTCAACGATGAAGAGCTCGGAGCCTTCGGCCGCCGTGTTCGTGCAATCGGTGAGCTTGCCGGGCAGGCGCAGCTTCTTCACCGCGGTCTTGCGCGAGATTTCCTTCTCGGCGCGGCGGCGCAGCCGCTCGTCGGCGCGCTCGATGACGAAGTCGAGCAGCTTGTTGGCTTGCAGCGGATTGCCCGAAAGCCAGTGGTCGAAAGAATCCTTCACCGCCTGCTCGACGATGCGTTGCGCTTCGGCGGTGGCGAGGCGGTCCTTGGTCTGGCCCTGGAATTCCGGCTCGCGCACGAACACGCTGAGCATGCTGGCCGCGCCCACCATGACGTCTTCGGAGGTAACCTGGGCCACGCGTTTGCCCTGGCCGACGCGTTCGCCATGATCCTTCAGGCCGCGCAGCAGCGCGCCGCGCAGGCCGGATTCATGGGTGCCGCCGTCGGGCGTCGGCACGGTGTTGCAGTAGGAGGAGAGGAAACCGTCGGCGTCCGCGGTCCAGGCGACCGCCCATTCGCAGGCGCCGTGCGCGCCGTTGCGGCCGGACTTGCCGGAGAAGACATCCGGGTGGACCAGCGTGTCGGCGTGGATGGCGGCGGCGAGATAATCCTTCAGGCCGCCGGGGAAATGGAAGCTGTCCTCGGACGGAACGTCCTCGATGCCCTTGAGCAGCTCGGCTGCGCACTTCCAGCGGATTTCGACGCCGCCGAACAGATAGGCCTTCGAGCGCGTCATCTTGAACAGGCGCTGCGGCTTGAACGTTGCCTTCGCGCCGAAGATGTCGGCATCCGGCTTGAAGCGGATGCGGGTGCCGCGGCGGTTGTTGATCTTGCCGAGGTCTTCCAGCTTGCCCTTGGGATGGCCGCGCTCAAAACTCATGCGATAGAGCTTCTGGCTGCGCGCGACCTCGACCTCGAGACGCGAGGACAGCGCGTTGACCACGGACACGCCAACGCCGTGCAGGCCGCCCGAGGTCTCGTAGACCTTGGAGTCGAACTTGCCGCCCGAATGCAGCGTGCACATGATGACTTCGAGCGCCGACTTCTTCGGGAATTTCGGATGCGGATCGACCGGGATGCCGCGGCCGTTGTCGGTGACGGTGAGGAAGCCGTCGGCGGACAGCTCCACCTCGATGAAGGTGGCGTGGCCGGCCAGCGCCTCGTCCATGGAGTTGTCGATGACCTCGGCGAACAGGTGATGCAGCGCCTTTTCGTCGGTGCCGCCGATATACATGCCGGGACGCCGGCGCACCGGCTCAAGCCCCTCCAGCACCTCGATGTCGCGGGCTGTATAGCCGGCCTCGGCGCCGCCGGAGCGTGCGGCGACCTTCAGGTTGGCCTTGGCTTTCGGCTCCGGGCCGCCAAACAGGTCGTTTTCCTTGGCTTTCGCCGATGATTTCAATGGCTTAGACATGGTTCTTCATATGGTGCGCGCGGGTTCCTGCCGCGAATCGGTTGCTCTGACTATGCCACGCTTGGGCTTAAAAAGTGACGGCTGGGGACGGTTTGGCCGCTCACGGGCTAAGCCGGGCTTTGTGACTTGAAGTCCGGCAAGGCACTGGCTTACCAAGGGAACCACAGGGGCCTGAGGACATTTCGAGACAATGGAAGATTTCGCGCACTCGATTGCCAGTTTCGTGCGCGAGCATCAGCACTGGGCGGCCCCGATCGTCCTGGTGCTGGCCTTCGGGGAGTCGCTGGCTTTCATCTCGCTGCTGGTTCCGGCCTGGGGCGCGCTGATCGCGATCGGCGCGCTGATCGCCGCGGCCGACATCAGCTTCTGGCCGGTGTGGCTCGCCGGCGGCATTGGCGCAGCCCTCGGCGACTGGCTCTCGTACTGGTTCGGCTACAGGTACAAGGAGCACGTCGCGCAGATCTGGCCCCTGTCGAAATATCCGGACATCCTGCCGCGGGGCGAGGCCTTCGTGCGGGATTGGGGCGTGCCCAGCATCTTCATCGGCCGCTTCTTCGGGCCGCTGCGCGCCTCGGTTCCGCTGGCCGCCGGCATTTTCGAGATGCCGTACTGGCCGTTCCAGGTCGCCAATTTCGTGTCGGCTCTGCTTTGGTCGGCGGTCCTGCTGCTGTTCGGCGACGTGCTCGCCATCGTCATCGAATGGATATGGCGAAGCACCTGAGCGGCCGGCGGACCGCCGCATTTTGCCTTGACCGCCGGGGGAACCGGCCTTATGACCCGCGCCCATGACCTTTGGTCCGACCAACGCCATCGCTCGCCGCCGCCGCGCTTTGTCAGCGGTATGGGCGGTCGTTCGCGTCTGAGATCGTCGCCCTGCCGCCGGATCCTCTCCGCGGCTTCTCTCCTTGCAAAAACGCGGTCTGATCTGGCGGCTCCTTCTTCGAAAGCAGGAGTTTGAAAGATGTATACGCCGCCCATGTTCAAGCCCGATCGCACCGCAAGCCTTGCGTTTGCGCAAGCGCGCGGATTCGGCACGGCCTGCGCGTGGGATGGCAAGCGCCCGATCGCGTCAAGCCTGCCGTTCTATCTCGACTACGCCGCGGACGGCACGCCGGTCGCGCTGTTTCACGTCGCCCGTCATAATCCGCTGGTAAAGGCGGCCGACGGCGTGACGCCCTGGGTGCTCGCAGTGAACGGGGCCGATGCCTATGTAACGCCGGACTGGTACGCATCAGTGGACCAGGTGCCGACCTGGCTCTATCAGGCCGTGCATCTGACCGGGCCGGTGCGGATGCTATCCGATGAGGAACTCACCGTGCAGGTCGACACACTCAGCGCCAAGTTCGAGAACCGGCTGCTGCCGAAGAAGCCGTGGACCTCGGTCAAGATGACGCCGGGGCGGTTCGAGGCGATGCGGAAGGCGATCGTGGGACTTTCGATGCAGGTCGAGGATGTCGAGGGCAGCTTCAAGCTGAACCAGCACAAGTCCGAGGCCGACTATGCAGCGGTCGCGGGCGGGCTTGCGGCGATGCCCGACGCCGGTTCGCAAACCATCGCGCAGTTGATGCGCGAGGCGCGGCCGCAAGCCTTTGCAGCAACAATGAACCAAACCGCTTCGCTCGAAGGGAGCATGTGATGAGCCTCTCCGAAACCCAGCAGAAGACCGCAGGCGCGGTCAAAAAGCCGACCGTGTTCGTCGATGGCGGCTCGGGCACCACGGGCCTCGGCATCGCCGAGCGGCTCAAGCTGCAGAACGACATCGCGGTGAAGACCATCGCCGAGGACAAACGCAAGGATCCCGCCGCCAAGCGGGGGCTGATGGAGGAGGTCGATCTCGTCATCCTCTGTCTGCCCGACGATGCGGCAAAAGAAACCGTCGCGTTGATCGATGGCATGGGGCCGAAGGGCCCGCGGGTGCTGGATGCCTCGACGGCGCACCGGGTCGCGCCCGACTGGGCCTATGGCTTTCCGGAGCTGACGCCCGACCAGGCCGACAAGATCAGGTCCGCGAAGAAGGTCTCCAATCCCGGCTGCTATCCGACCGGTGCGGTGGCGCTGCTGCGGCCGCTGGTCGATGCCGGCCTGCTGCAATCGGACTATCCCGTCACCATCAACGCGGTGAGCGGCTATTCCGGCGGCGGCAAGTCGATGATCGAGAGCTTCGAGAGCGGCGCGGCGCCGTCGTTCGAGCTCTACGGCCTCGGCTTCGAGCACAAGCATCTGCCGGAGACGCAGCTCTATTCGAAACTGTCGCGGCGGCCGATCTTCGTGCCATCGGTCGGCAACTACCGGCAGGGCATGCTGGTCTCGGTGCCGCTGCATCTCGATACGCTGCCGGGCAAGCCGAGCGCTGCCGATTTGCACGCGGCGCTGGCGAAGCGCTACGCCGGCAGCGCATATGTTTCCGTGATGCCGCTGCAGAACGAAGCCACCAAGGGCGGGCGGCTCGAACCCGAAGCGCTCAACGAGACCAATCGGCTCGAGCTCTATGTCTTCGCCAGCGAGAAGCACCGCCAGGCGGTGCTGGTCGCCCGGCTCGACAATCTCGGCAAGGGCGCCTCGGGCGCGGCCGTGCAGAACATGCGGCTGATGCTGGGGCTGCCGGACAAGTAAGCCTCGTGGACGACGCCACGCTGCAATTCTACCGGCGCAACGCCGAGGCCTACGCGCAGCGCGAGATCACCTCGCGCCAGGCGCGGCTGACGCAATTTCTTGCGCTGCTGCCGAACGGCGCCGCCATCCTCGAACTCGGATGCGGCGCCGGCGGCGACTCCGCTGACATGATCGCTAGGGGATACGACGTCACGCCGACGGATGGCTCACCGGAAATGGCGGAGGTTGCCTCGCGCCGGCTGGGTCGTCCCGTCAAGACGCTCCTGTTCCACGAAATCGATGCGGTCGAGGCCTATGACGGCATTTGGGCCAATGCCTGCCTGCTGCACGTCCCGCGCGACCAGCTCGCCGGCGTTCTTTCGCGGATCCATCGCGCGGTGAAGCCGGGTGGCGCGTTCTATGCCAGCTACAAGGCAGGTGAGGGCGACGGCCGCGACTCGCTCGACCGCTACTACAATTATCCGACGGAAGACTGGCTTCGCGCGACTTACGCGCAAGCAGGCGCGTGGCGTGATCTGTCGATCGAGACGGGTGAGGTCAGGGGCTTTGACGATGCAATGGCCAAGATGTTCTTCGTCCTCGCGCGCAAAACGTATTAGGCCAAGGCCGCGTGCTTTTTCGGCCAGTCCTTGAGAAGATACCGACGCGCCAGCACGACCAAGCCAATCGCGAGAGTTATTGCAACGATCGCGACCGCAAAATATGCGGCAAAAATGATTGTCACAACCGCGGAACCCCAGAGGTCTCGATAACAATTGATTCCAATCTGACGCTCGATCAAAATCTGTTCACAGTTCATCTCTAGCGTAAGACCACAGTAAAGAATCCATAGGTTGAGACACGCTGATTTATAGAGTGAATTACGGCCAAAAATAATTGATGCGGCGGCTGGAATTGCCGAAAGCGCGGTAAGCAAGGGGAAGGTTCCAGGTATATTGTTTCCTGACGCTGAGCACTCCGCTTCGAAGCGGAATGCATACCAGGCGAAGTAGATGTCCAGAAATATTCCCGCGAACATGAAATAGTAAAACAGAGTCAGCCGAGCGCTCTTCCATCGTGACGTCGCGCCGCTCGAAACCGCCACATCAGTCGGCAACTTGTCAGTCGTTTGACTCATAAATGGCTGACCCGCTCAGCAAGTGAAGTAAAGGGAGAGCGCAATTGCAGGCCGCCTCGCTCGGAATGCCAGCGTTGCACTGTCGATCCAGTACTCATCTTCCGTAGCTCTTGGAATCCCGGCTCTGCGGCGCAGCGTTGCACGCTGCACCGCGTCCGGGACACGACCGTCAGAGCACCTTGAAGATCGCCAGCGCCAGCACGGCCTGCGCGAGGAAGCCGACGGTGAAGGCGAGGGTGCGGAACACCGGTAGCCCAAGCGTGTAGACGATCAGGTGGGCGACGCGCGACCAGAAATAGACGGCGCAGGCCAGCGCCGTCCATCTGGTGGAATAGTCGATCTGGGACAGGATCAGCACCAGCGGCGCGAACACGACGAGGTTTTCCACCGCATTGTCGTGCGCGAACATCAACCGGTTCGCCCAGTCGGACTGCGGCTTGTCGTTGCGCGAGGGGTTGGCCATGGCGCCGGCGAGGCCGCGCACCTGGCAGCGGTTGACGATGTAGGGGACCCACAGGATTCCCGTCAGGATCACCGTGCACGTCAGCCAGAACAATTCGCGCGTCATCGCTTCCCCCTGATTGCAATTTCGAGACCCGACCCGGCGGGACGATCGTTTATAGCGGAGAGGACCGCGATACGCTACGCGCGGACGCGGACATAGCTGCCGGGCGCATCCTCGAGCGGCGGCAGCACGTCGCCGACGTCGCGCGCCGGAACCCGTTCGGCGTCGATCGCCTCCAGCCATTGCAGCCAGTCCGGCCACCACGAGCCCTTGTGCTCGACGGCGCCCTTCATCCATTCGGCGACGGAAGCGGCCTTGATGTCGTCGTTGGTCCAGTACTGGTACTTGCCGCCGGAAGGCGGATTGACGACGCCTGCGATGTGACCCGAGCCGGACAGCACGAACTTCACGGGGCCGCCGAAAAACTGCGAGCCGTAGAGCACGGATTCGGCGGGCGCGATGTGATCCTCGCGCGTCGCCAGATTGTAGACCGGCACCTTCACCTTGGAGAGATCGAGCAGGGTGTTTTCGAGCACCATGCTGCCGGTCGACAGGCGGTTGTCGAGATAGCAGTTGCGCAAATAATAGGAATGGTTCGCCGCCGGCATCCGCGTCGCGTCGGAATTCCAGTGCAGCAGGTCGAAGGCGGAAGGCGGCTGGCCCTTGAGGTAGTTGTTGACGACGTAGGACCAGATCAGGTCGTTCGAGCGCAGCATGTTGAAGGCCATCGCCATCCTGCTGCCTTCGAGCACGCCGGATTCGGCCATGTCGCGTTCGAGCGCTGAGATCTGATCCTCGTCGACGAAGACCAAAAGGTCGCCCGCATGGGTGAAGTCGACCTGGGCGGCAAAGAAGGTCGCCGACGCCACGCGCTGCCGCCGGTTCGCAGCCAGATAGGCCAGCGTCGAGGCGAGCATGGTGCCGCCGACGCAGTAGCCGGCCGTGTGCACCTTCATCTCGCCGGTCACCTTCTCGATGACGTCCATGGCGGCGAGGGGGCCCTCCTTCATGTAGTCGGCCCAGGTCTTCCTGCCGAGCTCCTTGTCGGGATTGACCCAGGAGATCACGAACACGGTGATGCCCTGGTCGACGCACCATTTGATGTAGGATTTTTCCGGGCGCAGATCGAGGATGTAGAATTTGTTGATCCAGGGCGGCACGATCAGCAGCGGCGTGCGCAGAACCGTCTCCGTGGACGGCGAATACTGGATCAGCTGCATCAGGTCGTTCTGGTAGACCACCTTGCCCGGCGTCGTCGCTATGTTGACGCCGACCTCGAGGTTGGCAGGGTCGGACTGCCGGATGCGCAGCGTGCCGCGGCCGGATTCGATGTCTTCGGCCAGCATCTTCATGCCGCGCACGAGATTGTCGCCCTTGGAAGCCAGCGTCTCGCGCAGCACTTCCGGGTTGGTCAGCACGAAGTTGCTCGGCGACAGCGCGTTGGTGATCTGCTGGACGTAGAACTCCGCCTTCTTGCGGGTGTGCGGGTCGAGGCCTTCGGCATTGCGCACGAGATCGTGCGCCCACTGCGTCGTCAGGAGATAGAGCTGCATGACGAAGTCGAAGAACTGGTTCGACTTCCACTCCGGATCCTGAAACCGCTTGTCGCGCGGCGACGGCGCGGCTGCGGCTTTGACCTCCGCCTCGCCGGCCATGCGGCGCATCGCCGAGCCCCAGAGATCGAGATAGGCCTTGCCCATCTTGTGCTGCAGGTCGCTGGCGCGGTCCTTGTCCAACATCCAGTATTCGGCGACCGACGAGAAGGTCTTGATCACCTCGGTCAGCTCGCTCGGCGGCTTGTCCTTCACCTCGCCGGTCTCGCGCGGCTTCAGGTACGCCGCGAGCGCCTGGCCCGAGCTCTCCATCGCGCGCGCGATGTTCATGGCGAACGCTTCCGCGTCGAATTTGGCCTCGGTCTTGTCCGTTGTATCGACGTCACTCATGTCGCCAACTTAGTCGTTTCGTTCCGCTTCGTCACCGCAGGGAACGGCGATGACATCTGTTTGGATCAATTCTGCGATTCTTTCGATCAATTCCGCGATCGCTGTTGTTGCGCTGCGTCAAAGTTTCCCGATTCCGACACAATGAAGCCGCACCGATAGCCTTGGTTGTCCTGCCCTTAATGGTTTCAGGCGACAAAGGTTTGACCTCTTGTGCTAGATTTCAGTGCAAGGCTCGGGCCATCGGGGCGACGCACGCGCGTCGGTTGGGATTCCGCGGAAATGGCGATGGGTGGAACGATGAAGCTGTTGATGACGGGAGCGCTGCTTGCGGCATCGCTCGCGCTCGGCGGCTGCTCGACCCAGATTGCCGACCTGCCGGCCGTGGGCCTGCCGGCCGACGCGCCGCCAAGGCCGAAGGAGGTTGGCGGGTACCTGCCGGTGCACGATCTGCCGCCCGAGCGCGCCGAGGCCGCCATGAAGCCCGACGAACAGAAGCGGATACAGTCCGAGTTGATTGCGGCGAGGGACCGCCAGGCCTCCTCAGGGACTTCGCCGGCTCCGCGCAGCCGATAAGCCCTGAAATCGCGTGATTTGCGCTGGCATCGCCGGACTTGCGTGGTAAAACGTTCCGATTCAACGGTTTGGCGGCTGGACTTGGCCTAATTCCTTGATTTGGACGCGTTTTTTGCGCGGAATCGGGTTCCGCCGTGCCGCCAGCCGTGCCGGCTGTCCTTTAGGGGTGCCGGCACCCCGGAGCTTGAGACCCATGGAAGAATTCTACCGCATTCGCCGTCTGCCGCCTTACGTGTTCGAAAAGGTCAATCAGGCCAAGGCGGCCGCGCGCAATGCCGGTGCCGACATCATCGACATGGGCATGGGCAATCCCGACCTGCCGGCCCCGCCCCATGTGCTGGAAAAGCTCAAGGAGACGCTGGGCAAGCCGCGGACCGACCGCTACTCGGCCTCGCGCGGCATCAATGGCTTGCGCAAGGCGCAGGCGGCGTATTACGCGCGCCGGTTCGGCGTGAAGCTCAATCCGGATACCCAGATCGTCGCGACGCTCGGATCGAAGGAAGGCTTTGCCAACGTCGCGCAGGCGATCACCGCACCGGGCGATGTCGTGCTGTGCCCGAACCCGAGCTATCCCATCCACGCCTTCGGCTTCCTGATGGCGGGCGGGGTGATCCGCTCGGTGCCGTCGGAGCCGACGCCGCAATTCTTCGAGATGGTGGAACGCGCGATCGTTCATTCGATCCCGAAGCCGATCGCGCTCATCGTCTGCTATCCCTCCAATCCGACCGCCTATGTCGCCGATCTCGATTTCTACCGGGATCTCGTCGCGTTTGCGAAGAAGCACGACATCTTCATCCTGTCCGATCTGGCCTATGCGGAAGTATATTTCGACGAGAAGAATCCGCCGCCGTCGGTGCTGCAGGTTCCCGGCGCGATGGACGTCACCGTCGAATTCACCTCGATGTCGAAGACGTTCTCGATGGCCGGCTGGCGCATGGGTTTTGCCGTCGGCAACGAGCGCATCATCGCGGCGCTGGCGCGGGTGAAATCCTATCTCGATTACGGCGCGTTCACGCCGGTGCAGGTGGCGGCGACCGCCGCCCTGAACGGGCCGGAGGATTGCATTCGCGAGATGCGCGAGACCTATCGCAAGCGCCGCGATGCGCTGGTCGAATCGTTCGGCCGGGCCGGCTGGGACATCCCGCCGCCGCAGGCCTCGATGTTCGCCTGGGCGCCGCTGCCCAAGGCGTTCCAGGGGCTCGGCAGCATGGAATTCGCCACCCTGATGGTGGAAAAGTCCGGCGTGGTGGTCTCGCCGGGCGTAGCCTTCGGCGAGCATGGCGAGGGTTTCGTCCGCATCGCCATGGTGGAAAACGAGCAGCGAATCCGGCAGGCCGCGCGCGGTGTGCGCCGCTTCCTTGAAAGCGGCATTGAAACGTTGCACAACGTGGTTCCTCTCGCCAACCGGCGCTAATCCTACCTGCAGGTTATTTCATCTCATGGTCGCACCCCTGAAAGTGGGTATCGCGGGGCTCGGCACCGTTGGCGCCGAAGTCGTCCGCCTCCTCGAAGAGCAGGGCCGCGTGCTGTCGGCGCGCAGCGGCCGCGGCATCCGCGTCGTCGCGGTGACCGCGCGCTCCAGGGTCAAGAAGCGAAGCGCCAATCTGCGCGGCATCGACTGGGCCAGGAGCCCGCTCGCGCTTGCCACCGATCCCAATGTCGACTGCTTCGTCGAACTGATGGGCGGTTCCGGCGATCCCGCATTCTCGGCGGTCGAGGCGGCGCTGAAGGCCGGCAAGTCGGTGGTGACCGCCAACAAGGCGCTGATTGCCAAACACGGCGTCCGGCTGGCGAAGGCCGCCGAAAAGCACGGCGGCGCGCTGAATTACGAGGCGGCCGTCGCCGGCGGCATCCCGATCATCAAGACGCTGCGCGAAGGGCTCGCCGGAACCAGCGTCAGCCGCGTCTACGGCATCCTCAACGGCACCTGCAATTACATCCTGAGCCGGATGGAGCAGGAAGGGCTGACGTTTGCCGAATGCCTGAAGGACGCGCAGCGGCTCGGCTATGCCGAGGCCAATCCGTCGTTCGACGTCGACGGTCACGACACGGCGCAGAAGCTGGCGATCCTCGCCAGTCTCGCCTTCGGCACCAAGGTGTCGCAGAGCGCGATCTACGTGGAGGGGATCTCCTCCATCAAGCCGGAGGACCTTCGCGCCGCCGAAGAGCTCGGTTACCGCGTGAAACTGCTCGGCGTTGCCGTGCGCACCGCCAAGGGCATCGAGCAGCGCGTGCATCCGACCATGGTGCCGAAGACGTCTTCGATCGCGCAAGTGATGGGCGTCACCAATGCCGTCACCATCGACGGCGAGGGCGTGCCGCCGATCACGCTGGTCGGCCCCGGTGCCGGCGGCGCTGCGACCGCGGCCTCCGTGGTCGCCGACATCGCCGACGTGGCGCGGGGCATCCGCGCGACGCCGTTCGGCCGCCCGGTCGACAAGCTGCGTGAGACGAAGAAGGCGCCGATGGAGCGTCACGAAGGCGGCTACTACATCCGCCTGATGGCGCGCGATCTCGCCGGCACGGCCGCGAGGATTGCGACGCGCCTTGCCGAGCAGAAGATCTCGCTGGAGTCGATCGTGCAGCGTCATTCCGACGGCGTCGACGCCGCAGGCGCCACCAAGAACGGCGCGCCGGTGCCGGTCATCCTGATCACCTACGCAACGCACGAGGATGCCGTGTATCGGGCGCTCGCGGCCGTGCAGAAGGACAAGGTCATCAGCGGCCGGCCGCAGGTGATCCGGATCGAGAAGAATTAGCGCGCGAGAGCAACGTTTCGCGCGCTGTGGAATTATTGGTGCGGACCGGTGCGGTTCGCCCGGGGACTTGAGGAGTAGTTGAGATGTCGACGCATATTTCCGTTCCGCCGCAGCTGTTGCTGGAGCGCATCCTGACGCTCGAGATCGTGCGCGTGACGGAGCGGGCCGCGGTCTCCGCCGCGCGGCTGCGCGGCCACGGCCAGGAGAAGGCGGCCGACCAGGCGGCGGTCGATGCGATGCGGCGCGAGCTCAACAAGCTGCCGATCGAGGGCACCGTCGTGATCGGCGAGGGCGAGCGCGACGAGGCGCCGATGCTGTTCATCGGCGAGAAGGTCGGCCTCAATGCCGGCCCGCGGGTCGATATCGCCGTCGATCCGCTGGAAGGCACCACGCTGTGCGCCAAGAACATGCCGGGCGCGATCGCCACCATGGCGATGGCCGACGGCGGCACGCTGCTGCACGCGCCCGACGTCTACATGGAGAAGATCGCGATCGGGCCCGGCTACGCAAAGAATACGATCGACCTCGACGCGCCATCGGCCGAAAACATCCAGCGCCTTGCCAAGGCCAAGGGTGTGCCGGCCTCCGCCATCACCGCGCTTGTGCTCGACCGTCCGCGTCACGCCGAGATCATTTCGGCAGTCCGTTCCACCGGTGCTGCCGTGCGCCTGATCACCGATGGCGACGTCGCCGGCGTGATCCACACGGCGACGCCGGAGGAAACCGGCGTCGACATCTACATAGGCACCGGCGGCGCGCCGGAAGGCGTGCTCGCGGCGGCGGCGCTGCGCTGCATCGGCGGACAGATGCAGTGCCGCCTCGTGCTGGATTCCGCCGAGAAGCGCGAGCGCGCCGCCAAGATGGGCGTCAGCGACCCCCGCATGATCTACGGTATCGAGGACATGGTGAAGGGCGACTGCCTGTTCGCCGCAACCGGCGTGACCACCGGCTCGTTGCTGACAGGCGTCAAGTTCCGCAAGGACAACGTGATCGAGACCGAGACGGTGGTGATGCGCTCGGTCACGGGCACCGTGCGCTACATCAAGGCCGAGCACCGGCAGCTCGACAAGTTCTACCTCGACTGACGGAGACGGCATGGTGGGCGACATCATCGTCCGGCCGGTGCGACCGGATGATCGCGCCGCCTGGGAGCCGCTCTGGCAGGGCTATCTGACGTTCTACAAGTCATCGCTCGCGCCGGACGTGACGGATGCGACCTGGAAGCGTTTCTTCGATCCGCTCGAGCCGCTGTATGCTCTCGTCGCCGAACGCGACGGCAGGCTGGTCGGGCTCACGCACTATCTGCTGCACCGTTCGACCTGGGCACCGGTCTGCTACTGCTATCTCGAAGACCTCTTCGTCGAGCCGTCGCTGCGCGGTGGCGGAGCGGGACGCAAGCTGATTGCGGCGGTGGAGGCGGCAGCACGTGCTGCCGGCGCCAGCCGTCTCTACTGGATGACGCACGAGACCAACGAAACCGCGCAGTTGCTCTACAACAAGGTCGCCGATCGTCCGGGGTTCGTACAGTACCGGAAGAAACTCTAACCGCCGTCATTCCGGGATGGTCCGAAGGACCAGACCCGGAATCTCGAGAGCCCGGGTTCGATGCTGCGCATCGCCCCGGAATGACAACAAGAAAAGGGAACCCGCATGTCGGATATTTCAGGGGTGAAGGCGCTGGTCTTCGACGTGTTCGGCACCTGCGTCGACTGGCGCACCAGC
>NZ_JBQTHN010000143.1:0-2823 GCF_052389815.1 Bradyrhizobium sp.
ATCGCGGCCAGGGCGAGGCGATGAAGATCGTCTGCCCCGCACTCGATCTGGAACTGACGGAAGGCGGCCACATGCTGCCGATGACGCAACCCGACCGCTGCGTCGCGCTGGTCAAGCGCGTGGCGGAGCGGCAGGAGAAGATGCAGGCGGCGTGAGGGTTCCGGCCGTGCTTTTCTTCGTCATGGCCGGGCTTTTCCCAGCCATCCACGTTTTTGGAGCAGCAAGAGAATAAAGCCCCGTCCCAGCCGAGGTCCGACGGGGGATTTCGCCGCTGAGCTAATCGACCCCGCGACGATCAACCGCCCGTGGCCGAATCCTAGCGGCGCTGCTTTCTCGGCTTTGGCGATGCGGTCGGCGGCATCGCCGCCGATGCGGCGAGAGGATCACCTTTGATCTGTTCGCGACCGATCTCGCGGCGCGGCCAAGCGAAATCGTCGGCACGCCCAGCCGGTGGCGAAAGCGCCTCGCCCTTCACCAGCGCGCGGGCGGCGAGCGAATCGACTGTGGCCGGCAGCGAGCCCGGCCCGCCAAGCAACCGATCGGGCGAGATGGAGGATGCGACCAGGGGCACGATCGGCCCGGCGAGCGGCCGCGGTGCCGGTTGGCCCGGCACGGCGTTGGCGTCGGGGGTTGCCGGCTCGCTCGGCAGCGCGACCGGCGCCAAGCGCGCCAGGAGGCGCGTGATCTCGCGCTCGACATAGTGTGCGAGCTTGCGCGCGCCGGCCTTGGTGAAGAAGACACCGTCATGGGTGCGCAACTGGCGGATCTGGCCTTCGAAGTCGGGGCCCTTTTGCAGGAAATGGCCGGCCTCATCCGCAAAGCCATCCCAGACATCGACGTAGGTGATGCCGCCCTTGGCCGAGCCTTCGCGGTAGAGCGCATCCAGGAACAGCATGTCGGAGGTGCTCTTCTGGCCGCGGACCGCCGGCAGGCCGACCCACAGCACCGGCACGCCCTTGCTCTTGAGCACGCCGATCATCTCGTCGATCTTCTTGTTGTAAAGGTCGACCCAGCGTGCGGCGCGAAATTCAGAAAGGCCGTTCGGCGAACGCGCAACCTTCTCGGGTGCCGCAGGCTTGTCGGCGTCGTCGGGCGGTAATTCGCTGTCGGCGCGCTTGCCGTCCGTATTGGCCTTGCCATCAGGCACGCTAGCCTTGCCCCGTTTGGCCTCAGGCTTCGTGCTTGGGTCCTTTCCGTCACCCTTGTTGTCGGCCGGTTGCTCCGCGACAGGCTCCCGGATGGGCACGCGGTCACTGAGGCCGAGCATGACGACGATCGCGTCAGCCTTCTCGGTCGCCAGTATACCCCTGGCTGCCGCGATCCAGTCAGCGGGCTCGCCCTTGGGCTGGTACTTGATGAGGCCTGAAGCCGTCTTGTGCTTGCGGATCACGCCCATGTCGGGCTGCTCGGAGTAGACGCCCTCAAGCCCGTAGGCAAGCCAGTCGGCCATTGCGTCGCCGATCACAAGCACGTTGCGCGACGGAACGGTGTCGCGCTTTTCGGGCGGCGGCGCTCTTGAAAAATCCTCGCGCGGCGGCGGCCGCCTTTCCATAGGCGGCGCGCGCTGCTGGAACGGGTCAAATTGGTCGCCACCGAACCAGCCGCCGCCACCGATCCAGCCGCCACCGCGCTGCGGCTGCGGGCGCTGCTGATATCCGCCGAAATTGAAGAATTGCGCCGAGCTAGGTCCGCCGATACTCAGCAACATCCCAACCGCGACTGCCAGCGCAATCAGCGGGCCGCTTCCGGCAAAGATGCCCTTGTTGTACCTGTTGGACACGCTCTTGACCGTGCAAAACGGAGAACCTGCCCCCACGCGGCCATCAAGCCAGATCAGCTACACCGGCGCAACTGGTCTAAGGTGCACATCGTTACACTTTTGACTGATACTTGTTGCCGCCTTGGAACAAAGTGTTCCACCTTGGGGCGCCGCTCTCACCGCTTCTCCAGCCTCGCCTGCTCCACCACCCGCGTCCAGGTTTCGATCTGGCGCGTGATCAATTCGTTCATCTCGGCGCTGCTCGACGGCGCGGGTTCGCTGTCGAGGGCACGCAGCCGCTCCTGAACCGCGGCGGTGGCGAGCGCGCGCCGCACCTCGGTGCCGAGCCTGTCGACGACGGCGGCGGGCGTGCCCGAGGGCACACCGATGCCGGTCCAGGAGATGATGTCGAAATCCGGCGCCACCGTCTCGGCGACCGTCAGGACATCAGGCGTCAGATTCCACCGCTGCTTCGATGACACGGCAAGGATATCGATCGCGCCTGACGCCGCCTGTCCCTTGATGACCGTTCCGGTATCGACGATGAAGTCGACGTCGCCGCGGAGCAATGCGGTCACGGTGGCGCTGCCGCCCTGGTAGGGAATGTGGGTGAAGCGGGTGCCGGTGCGCTGCGCCAGCAATTCGCCGGTCAGGTGCTGCGTGGTGCCGACGCCGGCGCTGCCGAAGTTGAGGCCGCCATTCTTCTCCTTCGCCTTGGCGATGAGCGCCTGCAATGTCGGATAGGTACCCGCCTTCACGGCGATGAAGAACGGAAACTTCGCCACCGTCGAAATGAAGGTGTAGTCCTTGACCGGTTCGAACTGCAGCTTCTTGTAGAGCGCGGCGGAGACCGTGTGTCCGCCGACCAGCAGCTGCAGCGTGTAGCCGTCGGCCGCGGCCTTGGTGACGAAGGCCGAGGCAAGGTTGCCGCCGGCTCCGGGCTTCGGCTCGACCACGACCGGCTGACCAAGATCTTTCGATATCTGGTCGGCCATGATGCGCGACATCACGTCGGCATTGCCGCCCGCGGCAAAGCCGTGCACCAGCGACACCGGCCGCGTGGG
>NZ_JBQTHN010000144.1:0-27827 GCF_052389815.1 Bradyrhizobium sp.
ATCGCTTCAACTGCTTTTCACGCGCGATCGCTTCTTCTGGCCGCTCATAGGATTCGACATAAACGAGGCGGAAAACGCCGTACTTCTTGACGAATTCCGAGCCCTCGCCGCTGCGATGCTGCTCCAGCCGCTTGCGCAGCGAATTCGTCACCCCGATGTAGAGTGTCCCGTGGCGTCGGCTCGCGAGAATGTAGACATAGTACATGCGCGAAGCACCAATGCTGGCGTTGTCGCGCAAGGTTAGGATGTGGCTGCGCCGCCCGCAATCATTGACGGCGGTGGTTATGGGTCCCTGCGTTCGCAGGGACGACAGCTCGTTTTCGCAGGGACGACAGTCACCCGCCGATGCGGATTTCATCCAGCAGGGAGGACGACACGCTCGGCACCTGCGCGCCGTCGGAGGCGCGGGAGATGGTGACGCGGGTCTTGTTGAAGACGCCCTCGATGCCGCCGGCGCCCTGCGAGGCCAGGTTGTTGAGCAGCTCGGAGACCAGCACGCTGTTCTGGCCCCTGGAGTCGTCGGCGACCTTGCCGGGGGTGGCGGCGGTGAGGATCAGCGCATTGTCGGTCGCGGCGATCGGCGCCAGACCGTGCGAATAGGAACGGAAGCGGCGCTCATAGGGATTGCGGCGCGAGGCGTCGATCACGGCCAGCTTGGCGCGGGCGCCCTTTTCCTTGATCCCGTCGAGCACGGACTCCACCGAAACGCCCTCGCGGCGGACGTCGCTTTCCTTCCAGATCCGCGCATCGACCGGGATCATGTAGCTCTCGCGGCCGGCCTGGATGCCATAGCCGCCGAAGAACAGCATGACGACGGAATCGGGCTTGATCCTGGACTTCAGACGGCCGATGGCGCGCTGCATGTCGTCCTTGCTGGCGTCTTCCACAACGTCGACGTCGAAGCCGGACTGGCGCAGCGTCGAGGTGAGCGCGCGCGCGTCGTTGATCGGCTGGTTGAGGGGGGCGGCGGCGTCCGGATAATGGCCGTTGCCGATGACAAGGGCGAGGCGCGACTGCCTGGTGACGGCATCGGCCGCCTGCTCGGTGCCGATCGCCTTGGCGGCATCCAGCGCGCGCTTGTTCAGCGCGGCGTGCGCCCCGATGGCCAGCGACACCATGCCAACGAGGCCGGCGATCACGGCAACCGAGCGGCGGGAAATGAGCTGGCTAACATTCATCTCGGTACTTCCTGTCATCGTCAAAGCAGCGCAGCCGAACAGTAGTCGCGCCAATCAGATTTAGGTTTGAGGGGTTGGCCGGGTTGGTGCCGCTGAATTGCGCTCATTTTGCGGCGTCGCAACAAGCAAACCCTTACCCCGCTATATCCCTCACGGCAAGACAGAACGTCCATCCTCATTCAAGCTATTGGTTCCATAGAAGAATTTTATTTCTCCCCCGGGACCATGCCGGGGCCATTCAAGGGGAAAAATCGTGTCCCAGCTGTGATGTCTGTCACATTTGGTAAATCCCAACCGTTCGTATAGCTTTTCCAATAACTTAAAACTTCGCGGTTCCCTCCGGCCGGCGCCAAAAGTCTCGCAGAAAGCTTCCTATGGGGTTTCACTATTTCGCCGGCGCCGCGCTCCGGGCGCTGACGGCGCATAAGGACGGGCCATCGCTGTACGACGTCTGCGATCCGCTGCTGCTGAAATATTCCGGCGGCGACGCCCATCTCGGCCAATTCTATCGGACCGCGCTCGGCAACCCGGCGCTGCGGCCGCTGCTCAGGCGGACCGGCCTGCCCGCGCTGAAGGACGAAAGGCAGCTCGCCGAACTGCGCGCCGCGATCGTTCGCGCCCGCGACGAGGAGGCCCCGGACTGGGCCGCGGTCGGCGCGCCCGTGGCTGCGCTGATGGACGGCATCGATGTCAGGCATCCCAGGCCCGCGCCCAGCCCCGCGCCGGCCCGCGCGCCGGGACCTGCCGACATCGACAGGGCGATCCGCTGCTGCGCGGCGCATCTGTTGCGCTCTTATTCCAGGAACGGCTTCCTGCCGACCTATGCCGCCTTCAACCTGCTGGGCGATGCCGACATGGGCGGCCGCGAGATGGTGATGGCGCTGACGGGCCTGAACTCGCGCGGCTACAAGAACTCGACGCTTCTGTTCTCGCTCGCGCGCATCTTCATCGCGCATTCGCCGGCGCGTGCGCTGATCAACCCGCCCTGGACCGGGATCGCCGAGCCGATGTGGGAGCCGATGCAGATCCGCCACCGCTCGGCCTATTACGACGCCTTCTTCACCGAGGCGCTGCTCGGCTATATCGAAAGCGGGCTGGCTTCCGCGCAGGAGACGGAACAGGCCAAGCGCGCCATCGACGACATGGTGGATTTCTGCCTCAACATCAGCCGCGAGGAAGTGCATTCGCACGACGGCTCGACCGTCAACGTGATCACGGCGCTGGCGCCGCTGCCGCATCCGCGCTTCTCGCGCTTCTTCGCCCAGATCAAGCAGGACCTCGGCTTCGGCATCTACGTGCCGGATTGCGACACCACGGCCTGCTCGTTCTCGGCAGCGACCCAGGCGGGCTCGCGCGATCCGATCCTCGACCAGCCGCTGCTGGATTTCTACCGCGGCTATCAGGTGCGCGCGGGCGCCAACGAGCCGCGCGTCACCGTGCCGCTCAACGACAACATCGATTATGACGGCGCGGTCGTCACCTGGATCGACAACATCAAGGGCGAGCGGCCCTACGGCAACGACCTCGACCCCACGCTCAATCTCGACATTCTCGAAGTCTCCTTCCGCAACCTGTCGCGCTGGAAGATCCTGGAAACGCCGTCGCGGCTGGAGACGGTCCATCGCATCATCGCCTTCCAGCGCAGGCTCGCCGAAAGCGGCGCCTTCTCCAATCCGCGCTCGCACATCTACTATTTGCCCGAGCTCTACTCCGCCTATTTCGGCCGCTGCTATGCCGCCTTCATCGCGCTGCCGGTCTCGGCGCAGCGCGCCATCGATCCGGACGGCTCGTTCGCCTTCATCCGCGCCCGCGTGCTCGCCTATGTCGAGGGCGAGATGATCACCCATGAGATGAACGCGTTCGACGCGGCGCTCGCCCTGATGGCGCTGGCGCATCTTGGCGCCGACATCGCAACCTTCACGCCGGCGCTGCATGTGATCGTCGCCTCCCTCGGCGAAGGCGGGCGGCATGGGCCCTACAAGGCCTATGAGTGGAACAAGATGAAGACGCCGACGCGGATCCTGGTCGGGGGTGCGGAAGTCACCTCCGCCTTCGTGCTGATGGGACTGGCGCTGGCACGGCGGGCGCTGCGGCAGACCGGCCAGCCCGCTTGACTTCCGAGCCGTCTCACTAGAAAGACGCCTGCACCCGCCCGGCGTGCATTCGCCCCCTGGTATGAATCGGACTTGGATGCGCGCTAAATCGTTGAAGACAGGCACTTTCTTCCGAAACGTCAAAACCGCTTCGCCTGACAGCACCGTTGTCCCTATATTGATTTGATGCCGGACCAGATGCGCTCCTATCTCGATTTCGAAAAGCCCGTCGCCGAACTCGAGGCCAAGATCGACGAGCTGCGCACGCTCGCCGCCGGCGGCAGCGACATCGGCGACGAGATCGCGAAGATCGAGGAGAAGTCGGCGCAAGCGCTGGCCGACCTCTATGCCAATTTGACGCCGTGGCAGAAGACGCTGGTGGCGCGACATCCGCAGCGGCCGCATTTTTCCGATTTCGTGGGCGCGCTGATCACCGAGTTCACGCCGTTTGCCGGCGACCGCAAGTTCGGCGAGGACGAAGCGCTGATGGGCGGCTTCGGCCGCTTCCAGGGCGAGCCGATCTGCGTGATCGGCCAGGAAAAGGGCAACTCCACCGAGAGCCGCATCAAGCACAATTTCGGCATGGCCCGCCCCGAAGGCTACCGCAAGGCGGTGCGGCTGATGGAGATGGCCGACCGCTTCGGCATCCCCGTGCTGTCGATCGTGGATTCGGCCGGCGCCTATCCCGGCATCGGCGCCGAGGAGCGCGGCCAGGCCGAGGCGATCGCGCGCTCCACCGATGCGTGCCTTGCGCTGGGCGTGCCCAACGTTGCCATCGTCACCGGCGAGGGCATGTCGGGCGGCGCGATCGCGATCACCACCGCCAACAAGGTCTTGATGTTCGAGCACGCGATCTACAGCGTGATCTCGCCGGAAGCGGCCTCCTCCATCCTCTGGCGCGACGGCACCAAGGCGCAGGAAGCCGCCAACAGCATGAAAATTACCGCGCAGGACATGCTGAGATTCGGCGTCATCGACCGCATCCTGACCGAGCCGCCGGGCGGCGCCCACCGCGACCCACCGGCCATGATCGCCCGCACCGGCGAAGCCATCGCGCAGGCCTTCACCGAGTTGCACAATCTCGACGCGGCCGGCATCCGCCAGCAGCGGCGGCAGAAATTTCTGGATATCGGGCGCAAGCTGGGGTGAGGTGACTCCCTCTCGTCCTGGCTAGTTCCGGGCACGCCGATCACAGGTTGCCACCCCCCCTGAAATTACGGCAACATCTGGGCAAAAATAGCCATTTTCGGCCGCAATTAGGCCGCGAGCAGCCTGTTTAAGCTCTGGTTGACCATGGCTGCTTCGCATCCTTCGGAACGGCGCCGTTCGGGTTGCGACGCATCAGGGCGACGGGTAATATTTTAGTCAATGGCTTCAGGGCGATGACGCTGATGTTGGGGTTGCCGGCATCGCCCGGTGGGTGTGGAGCTTCCGCTTGATTTCTCGCCTTCCCGTTCGGCTGCTCGTGACCTCGGCTGCGCTCGCGGCTGGCCTTGCGCTGGCCGGCTGCAACACCGACGACATTTCGCTCGCCAACAACGCCAAGGCGAACCAGCCGGTGCCGCCCAAGCTCGTGCAGGCCATGACCGAAAAGAACATGGAGCTGCAGTCGCCGATCCTGGTGCGCATCTTCAAGCAGGAAGCCGAGCTCGAGGTCTGGAAGCAGGATCGCGACGGCCGCTTTGCGCTGCTGAAGACCTATCCGATCTGCCGCTGGTCCGGCGACCTCGGTCCCAAGATGCGCGAGGGCGACCGCCAGGCGCCGGAAGGCTTCTACTCCATCACGCCGGCGCAGATGAATCCGCAGTCGTCGTTCTACCTCTCCTTCAACACCGGCTACCCCAACGCGTTCGACCAGGCGCTCGGCCGCACCGGCTCGCAGCTGATGGTGCATGGCGACTGCTCGTCGCGCGGTTGCTATGCGATGACCGACGAGCAGATGGCCGAGATCTATTCGCTGGGCCGCGAGTCCTTCTTCGGCGGCCAGCGCGCCTTCCAGCTGCAAGCCTATCCGTTCAAGATGACGCCGATCAATATGGCGAAGCATCGCAACAACCCGAGCATGCCGTTCTGGAAGATGATCAAGCAAGGCTACGATCATTTCGAGGTGACGCGGCAGGAGCCGAAGGTCGATTTCTGCGAGAAGAAGTACGTCTTCGACGCCACGCGCGCGCCGAACGCCACGCGCGATCCGGTGTTCAACGCATCGGCGAAGTGTCCGGCCTATGCGATCCCCGAAGACGTCGCCGACGCCGTGCGCGAGAAGCAGCAGCACGACCAGGCCGAGACCAACAAGCTGGTCTCGCGCGGCACGCCGGTGGCGCGCATGAACACCGGCATCGACGGCGGCATGAACAAGGTGTTCGCCGCCAAGCTGCCCGACGGCCATACCGGCCTCTCCGAAGGCGGCGACGGCCAGGGCCTTTCGCTTCTTGCCTTGTCGCGCGCGCCGGGCACCATCCCCTCGCACGTCAACCCGCCGAAACCAAAATTGACCCCGCAGGAAGAGCCCGTGGTGGCCGTGTCCGCCCCGGCCACGCGCGTCGCCGCCGCAACGCCGGCGGAGAAACCGGCCCAGCAGTCGGACGGTTGGTTCTCCAACCTCGCCCGCAAGGTCGGGCTCGGCGGCGCCGAGACGACGGCGAGCGCCCCGCCGCCGGCCAAGCCGAAGGCCGAGAGCAGGCCCGCGCCCTCGATCGTGCGCGCCACCGCAGCGGCGCCGAAGCATGTCGAGCCGAAGCCGGCCGCAGCCAAGCCTGCGCCGGCTCCCGCGCTGAAGCCCTCGGTGTCCGACGCGCCCGTGTCCGCCGCCGCTGCCCCCGCACCGGCCGCCAAGGACGCGACCATCGCCGGCGCGGCGCCGGCCCTGCCGGCGAACTCGTTCGAGAGCCGTTTCGGCGCGATGAAGTAGGCGCGAGCGCGCCTTCCTTCTCCACAGTAGCAGCCGTCATGCCCCGCGAAAGCGGGGCATCCAGTATTCGATGACGGTTGTGAGATACGGAGAAGCCGCGGCGTACTGGATCATCCGCCTTCGCAGATGATGACGTCAGTGCATGATTGACGGCCCACGCCCTACGCGTGTTTGCCGTGGCAGTGCTTGTACTTCTTGCCGCTGCCGCAGGGGCAATCCTCGTTGCGGCCGACCTTGCCCCAGCTGGCGGGGTTCTGCGGGTCGCGCGCAGCGCCATTCGCCATGGCCGGGACCAGCGAGGCCAGGGCCATCTCGTCCTCGCCGGTGTTCGGATCGAACTTGTGGCCTTCCATGACAGGCAGCGGCTCGGGCGGCTGCTCGGGCGGCACGATCTCGACCCGCATCAGCTGCGCGGTGACGGCCTCGCGCAGGTGCGCGATCATGGTCTCGAAAAGGTTGAAAGCTTCCGACTTGTACTCCTGCAAGGGATCACGCTGGCCGTAGCCGCGCAGGCCAATGACCTGGCGCAGATGGTCGAGCATGATCAGGTGCTCGCGCCAGAGATGGTCGAGCGTCTGCAGCAGGATCGTCTTCTCGACGTAGCGCATCACGTCGGGGCCCCATTGCGCGACCTTGGCCGCCATGTGCTCGTCGACGCGCTTCTCGATGCGGTTCAGCATCTCCTCGTCGGCGATGCCCTCTTCCTTGGCCCATTCGTCGACCGCCAGCTCGATGCCGAGCACGCGGTTGAGCTCTTCCTTGAGGCCGGCGACGTCCCACTGCTCGGCATAGGCATGCTCGGGGATATGCTTGACGACGACATCGTCGACATAGGCATGGCGCATGTCGGCGACCGTCTCGGCGACACTGTCGTCCTTCATCAAATCGATGCGCTGGTCGAAGATCACCTTGCGCTGGTCGTTCTGGACGTTGTCGAACTTCAAGAGGTTCTTGCGGATGTCGAAGTTGCGCGCCTCGACCTTCTGCTGCGCCTTCTCCAGCGCCTTGTTGATCCAGGGATGGATGATGGCCTCGCCTTCCTTGAGGCCGAGGCGCTGCAGCATGGAGTCGAGCCGGTCGGAGCCGAAGATCCGCATCAGATCGTCTTCCAGCGACAGGAAGAACTTCGAGCGGCCGGGGTCGCCCTGGCGGCCGGACCGGCCGCGCAGCTGGTTGTCGATGCGGCGTGATTCGTGGCGCTCGGAGCCGATGATGTAGAGGCCGCCCGGCTTCTGCTCGGCGCGTGCGGCCTTGGCGCCCTTGGCGGGCTCGAGCTCGACGGTCTCCTCCGCCTTCAGGACGATCTCGCGGAAGCGCTCGATGTCGGCCTTGATCTGCTCGATCTTCCTGGCCTTCTCGGCTTCGTCGGTGATGTCAGCCGTCTCCTGCTGGAGACGCATGTCGAGCGAGCCGCCGAGCTTGATGTCGGTGCCGCGGCCGGCCATGTTGGTGGCGATGGTGATCGCGCCGGGCACGCCGGCCTCGGCGACGATATAGGCTTCCTGCTCGTGGAAACGGGCGTTCAGCACCGCGAACAGCTTTGCCGGCTTTCCGGCGCGCGCGGCGGCGTAAAGCTTCTCCATCGCATTTTCGTTGCCGAACTCGATCTGCTTGTAGCCGTTCTTCTTCAGGAAGTCGGCTAGCACCTCGGACTTTTCGATCGAGGCGGTGCCGACCAATACAGGTTGAAGCCGCTTGTTGGCGCGCTCGATCTCGGCGAGGATCGCGGCGTATTTTTCGCCTTGTGTGCGATAGACCTCGTCGTCCTCGTCGAGACGCGCCACCGGCAGGTTGGTCGGGATCTCCACGACCTCGAGCTTGTAGATGTCGAACAGCTCGTCGGCCTCGGTCGCTGCCGTGCCGGTCATGCCGGCGAGCTTCTCGTACATCCGGAAATAGTTCTGGAAGGTGATGGAGGCGAGCGTCTGGTTCTCCGGCTGGACCTGGACGTTCTCCTTGGCCTCCAGCGCCTGGTGCAGGCCTTCGGAATAGCGGCGGCCCGGCATCATGCGGCCGGTGAATTCGTCGATGATCACCACCTCGCCGTCGCGGACGATGTAGTCCTTGTCGCGGGCGAAAAGGGAGTGCGCGCGTAGCGCCTGGTTGACGTGGTGCACGACCGAGACGTTCTCGACGTCGTAGAGCGATTCGCCCTTGAGCTGATCGGCTTCGCGCAGCAGCGTCTCGATCTTCTCCATGCCGCCTTCGGTCAGCGTCACCGTGCGCTGCTTTTCGTCGACCTCGAAATCGGTCTTCTTCTCCAGCTTCGGCATGAAGGTGTCGATGGTGTTGTAGAAGTCCGAGCGGTCGTCGAGCGGGCCGGAGATGATCAGCGGCGTGCGCGCCTCGTCGATCAGGATGGAGTCGACTTCGTCGACGATGGCGTAGTAGTGCCCGCGCTGGACCATGTCCTCGAGGCGGTACTTCATGTTGTCGCGCAGATAGTCGAAACCGTATTCGTTGTTGGTGCCGTAGGTGATGTCGCAGGCATAGGCCTGTTTGCGCTCGGCATCGTCGAGGCCGTGCACGATCACGCCGGTGGTCATGCCGAGGAAGGAATAGATCTGGCCCATCCAGGCGGCGTCGCGGCGGGCGAGGTAGTCGTTGACGGTGACGACGTGGACGCCGCGGCCGGCGAGCGCGTTGAGATACACCGCAAGGGTAGCGACCAGCGTCTTGCCTTCGCCGGTCTTCATCTCGGCGATGTCGCCCTCGTGCAGCACCATGCCGCCGATCAGCTGCACATCGAAATGGCGCTGGCCGAGCGTGCGTTTGGCGGCCTCGCGCACGGTGGCGAAGGCCGGCACCAGGATGTCGTCGAGCGTCTTGCCTTCGGCGAGTTCCTTGCGAAATTCATCCGTGCGCGCCTTGAGCTGCTCGTTGGAGAGCTTTTCGATCTCCCCCTCGAGCGCGTTGATGGCGTTGACGCGGGACTGGTAGCCCTTGACCCGGCGGTCGTTGGGGGTGCCGAAAAGCTTGCGGGCGAGCGCGCCGATCATGCGAAAGTCCTGTTCCTGCGGCCCGTGGAGCGCCGCGTAGATACACTATTCGTTTGAGCATGGTCTGGTCCGAAAACCGGTACCCACTTTTCGGAACCATGCTCTGGATTACCCATCAACTCACCGTGACGCGTCGCGGTGCCATTCGGGTGGCGAGGATCATCCGCCAATTGAGTGGGAAACGGGCCATCCAAGGTTCAACGGCAAAAACGCGAGCAAAATAAACGCCATCGCCGCTGAAACGACGGGGCAGAGATATGGCCGGCCCGGGGCGATGTCAACGTGGTCCGGAGGCGCGCCGAACGTCAGGAAATTCATCATTTTGACAGGTTTTTCGCGTTGCCAAGCCCCCTCGATTGGGCGAGTGTCCCGCCGCCCGAACACCCTCGTCTCAAGTTCAAGGATTTTGCATGACCGCCTCGTTCCCGGAAACGAAAACCGGCCTGCGTCTCGGCTTTGCCGCGGCCGTCGCTTTGGCCCTGATCGCGGGGTCGCCCGCCCGCGCCGACGACAAGGTGCTGGCCAAGGTTAACGGGGTGGAGGTCAAGGAGAGCGACGTGGCGCTGGCCGAAGAGGAACTGGCGCCGTCGCTGCAGCAGATGGACCCGGCCACCCGCAAGGAGAACGTGTTGGGCTTTTTGATCGACCTGCAGATCGTGGCCAAGGCGGCGGAAGACAAGAAGATCGAGAACACCGATGACTTCAAGAAGCGCCTCACCTTCACCCGCAAGCGCTTGATGATGGACAGCCTGCTCGCCGCCGAGGGCAAGGCGGCGACCACCGAGGAGGCCTTGAAGAAGGTCTATGAGGAGGCGGCCAAGCAGATCACCGGCGAGGTCGAGGTGCACGCCCGCCACATCCTGGTCGAGGCCGAGGCCGAGGCCAAGGCCGTGGTCGAGGAGCTGAAGAAGGGCGCCGACTTCGCCGAGCTCGCCAAGAAGAAGTCCAAGGACCCGGGCGCCTCCGACGGCGGCGACCTCGGCTTCTTCACGAAGGAGCAGATGGTGCCGGAATTCTCCGCGGTCGCCTTTACGCTGGAGCCGGGCAAGATCTCCGATCCCGTGAAGTCGCAGTTCGGCTGGCACGTCATCAAGGTCGAGGAGAAGCGCAACCGCAAGGCCCCGCCGATCGAGCAGGTCAAGGGCCAGATCGAGACCTATGTGACGCGCAAGGCGCAGGCCGACTATGTCGCCAAGCTGCGCGAGGCCGCCAAGGTCGAGCGCATGGACAAGCCGGCCGAGCCGGCGGCCAAGCCCGATGCAGCCAAGGAGCCGGCCAAGCCGTCCGACTCCAAGATGGCGCCGCCGGCGAAGAAGTGACGCGTTGTCGTCCCGGCCAAGCGAGCGTTAGCGAGCGCTGAGCCGGGACCCATACGCCGCGGCCACACTCGGGGCAGGCTGGTCGCCGGCTTTCCCTCTACAATCACCGCCTGGGGTTATGGGTCCTTGCGTTCGCAGGGACGACATTGGTGTTTGTGGCATCTGCCCGCCCACTCCCGCCTCGCCTGCGAAGGTGATACAGAGCGCTTCCCTCCCAGAAAGCCGGAAAGCCTCCCATGTCCACCGCCGTCTCCCCTCTCGCCCCCAACGATGTGCCCGACATGCCCGAAATTGCGGGCGTCAGGCTTGCGACTGCGGCAGCCGGCATCCGTTACAAGGGGCGCACCGACGTGCTGCTGGCCGTCATGGACAAGGGCACCACGGTCGGCGGTGTCTTCACCAAGTCGAAGTGTCCCTCGGCGCCGGTGGAATGGTGCCGCGCCAAACTGAAGCGCGGCGGATCCAGGGGAGCATTTGCGCGCGCCCTGGTGGTGAATTCCGGCAACGCCAACGCCTTCACCGGCAAGACCGGCAGGCAGTCGACAGCGCTGACGGCGCAGATCGCGGCGAAGGCGGTGGGCTGCAGCGTCAACGACATCTTCCTCGCCTCGACCGGCGTGATCGGCGAGCCGCTCGATGCGACCAAATTCGACGGCGTGCTGGCAGAGATCAACGAAACCGCCGCGCCCGGTGACTGGATGAGCGCCGCGCGCGCCATCATGACCACCGACACGTTTCCGAAGGTCGCCACCGCCACGGTGAAGCTCGGCAAGGCCAGAGTCACCATCAACGGCATGGCCAAGGGCGCCGGCATGATCATGCCCGACATGGCGACCATGCTGTCGTTCGTGTTCACCGATGCGCCGTTGTCGGGCGCCGTGCTGCAGTCACTGCTCAGAAGCGGCGTCGAAGACACGTTCAATGCGGTGACGATCGACGGCGACACTTCGACGTCGGACACGCTGCTGGCCTTCGCGACGGGTGCTGCGGCGGCGAACGGCGCGCCGAAGATCACGCGCGCCGGCGATCCCAGGCTGAAGGCCTTCACGAAGGCATTCAACGACGTGCTGGCGAACCTGTCCGAGCAGGTGGCCCGCGACGGCGAAGGCGCCCGCAAGCTGGTCGAGGTCGTGGTCGAAGGCGCGGCCACGAAGGCTTCGGCAAGGAAGATCGCGATGTCGATCGCCAATTCGCCGCTGGTGAAGACGGCGATCGCGGGCGAGGACGCCAATTGGGGCCGCGTGGTGATGGCGGTCGGCAAGGCCGGCGAGCCGGCCAACCGCGACAAGCTGTCGATCTCCTTCAACGGCATCCGCGTCGCCAGGAGCGGCGCGCGCGATCCCTCCTACGACGAGGCGGAAGTCTCCGAGGCGATGAAGGCGCCGAAGATCCAGATCAAGGTCGCGCTCGGCCTCGGCAAGGGCCGCGACCGCGTGCTGACCTGCGACCTCACCAAGGAATATGTCGCGATCAACGGCGATTACCGGTCGTGATGGCCACCGTCATTGCGAGCGAAGCGACCCTTCTACGCTTGCTCCGCAAGCTTCGCAGGGCTCAAGTCCGCCGAAGCGCCGTGCGCGAAGGCGGAAGCAATCCATCTATCCGCGCGCAGCACTATGGATTGCTTCGTCGCTGCGCTCCTCGCAATGACGGCATTTGACTAGCGTCAGCCGCTGATGCGTGCGTCCGCCACGGCCTTCTTGAACAGGGCGTTCATCGCGTCCGAAATGCCCTGGGTCATGCTGACCTCGAAGTAAAGGCCCGGCGAGGCGCAGCTCTGCATGTTCTGGGCGATCTCGCTGTTCGGCGACGGACCGTAGGGGCCTTTGTTGAACGGTGAGATCCACTTGTTGTACCAGTTGTTGGTCGGCAGATCGAGATAGGTGGTGTAGAGCACTGCGACCTTGATGCCGCGGATCTTGATGGCGGTGCAGAGCGCTGGATTGATCGGCGACTGGCAGCGCGAGCCCGAGGTAACCGGCTTCAGGCATCCCGAATTGTCTTCGTCGGCGACGCCGTCGGATACGAAGAACAGGTATTTCAGCGGCGAGGAGGACGTGCCCGTGCCCGTGCCCGGCGAGGAGATCGCCGAATTCATCGCCGGCAGGATCTTGGTGTACTGCGTATGCTGGTCCTTGTTCTCGTTCTGGCCGTTGACTGTCATCAGGTCGATATTGCCCGCTGCCGACTTGGCGCTGGTCAGGCTGGATGACAGCGAGAACAGGCTGCGCAGCGCGGTCGTCGAGGCGGAGGCGCCGAAATCGTAGATCGCCATGCGGAACTGGTTGGAATAGGTCTGCGTGTTGCCGGCCGTGTCCATCAGCTGCTGGGTCGCGCTGCGCAGCACGTCGATGCGCGTGGTGACGCCGAGCGATTTGGCGAGCTTGTAGTAGTTGTCCTTGTCTTTGAGGTCGTGGCAGGCGAAGGCGCAGTCATCCTTGGTGTTCGCCACCATCTTGGCGACGTCGGTTGTGGTCGCGCCGACGCCCATCGACGGCGAATTGTCGAGCAGCAGGTAGAAATCGATATAGAGCGGCATGGTGGCGGTGCCGGTCGAGGATCCGGTAACCGTCAGCTTGCTCTTGCCGATGACGCCGAGGAACATCACCGGCACGTCGGCGGAAAACTGCACGTTGCTGCTGACCACGCCGTTGATGCGGCTGACGGTGATGCTGAGGCCATTGAGCGTATAGCCGGTGATCCCGCTCATGTTGGCATTGAAGATGTTGGTAGCGTCGGCGACGCCCGCAGCGATCGCTCCGTCCGAGCTCATGGTGCCGGCGGCGATGAAGGCGGGCGCCTTTTTCGCCACCGAGCCGACACTGGCGGCGTCGGCCGCAGCCTGCAGTTTGGTCCTGATCGCGGTGGCGCGGATATAGTCGAGCCCGCCTCCGGCGGCGGAAATCATCGGCACCAGCGTCAGGGCGAAGATGACGGCGATGTTGCCGGTGCGATCGCGGCGGAAGCGATTGAGGAGGGGCAGCAACGTACGCATCACGGACGCCTGTTCTGGGCAAGGCTTCGCCTGTACAAGCCTTCGTCTGTACAAGACTTGCGAACCATTGCATCCAACCGGTTAATTTCAGGCTTACCCGCATCGCGGCGGGCCGGGCGAACAAAGCAGTTGGTGAACGGCCGCCCGGCGGTTAAGGAAAGTCGGTAGAAAACCGGACCCGCTGCACTCGAAATAGGCAATTCCCCCAGGCATGGCCGACGTCAAACTCACTCTCGTGGTCGCCTGCGCGCTGGTCGATGCCGACAAGCGCGTGCTGATCGCCCAGCGGCCGCAAGGCAAGGCGCTCGCGGGCCTCTGGGAATTTCCCGGCGGCAAGGTCGAGCCGGGCGAGCGGCCGGAGCAGACGCTGATCCGCGAGCTGCACGAGGAGCTCGGCATCGCGGTCGCCGAGCCGTGCCTGGCGCCGCTCACCTTCGCGAGCCACGCCTACGAGACGTTTCATCTGTTGATGCCGCTCTACATTTGCCGGCGCTGGGAAGGCCAGGCGATGGCGCGCGAGGGCCAGAACCTCGCCTGGGTGCGCGCGACCAGACTGCGCGATTACCCGATGCCGCCCGCGGACCTGCCGCTGATCCCGCATCTGATCGATGTGTTGTTGTAGCTTCGCCCGTCATGCGCGGGCTTGACCCGCGCATCCATCACACTTGAAAAGACTATTGCGACGCGGATGGATTGCCGGGTCAAGCCCGGCAATGACGAAAATTACTTCTTCCTTCCCTTCACCGCGGCCTCCAGGCTCGCCTTCGCCGAGCCTGGACGGAGCGGCTTTTGCTGGCTTTCGTGCGGCGCCCAGGCGGAGAGCCAGACGATGTCGAAGGTGGCACGGATGCGGCCGTCGGGATCGGCAAAGCGCTCGCCGTAGATTTGCGCCATGCGCAGCATGGTGGCGCGGCGGGTCGGCACGTGGCGGCGCTCGATGAGAACGTTGGTCGCGCCCATGCGGCGCAGATCATGCATCAGCGCAAAGGCGTTGTCGTAGCGCGCGACGACACGGTCGACGTCGGTGACGGGCAGCGCGAGGCCCGCGCGCTGCAGAAGATGGCCGATGTCGCGCAGATCGGCCAATGGCGCGACGCGCGGCGAGACGCCGCCCTCACATTCCGCCTCGGCCGCGGCGAAGGATTGCCGCAGCTCCGTCAGGGTATCTCCCCCCGGCAATGCCGCGAGCAACAACCCGTCCGGCCGCAGCGCGCGCCGGATCTGCGCGAGCACGCCCGGCAGATCGTTGACGAACTGGAAGGCTAACGCGGAGACGGCCAGATCGATCGACCCCGGCTGCAGCGGCACGACTTCGCTCGCCGGATCGAGTCCGATGCGCGCGATCGACCTGAAGCGCCCCGCCAGGGGCGCGCGCAGCACGTCGCCCGGGGTCCAGATGTCGGCGACATCGGAGAAGTCGCGCCGCACCGCGGCGATGCGGTCGGCCATGTCCTCGGCGACGCGGTCGAGCAGGAAGGTGGCCTCGCCCTGCTTGCGCGCGCGCGCCTGCCGCGCTCGCAAAAGGGCGCGGTCGAACAGAACGGGGGCGGTGTTGGCGGGCTCGGCCATGCCGGGTTGGTACGCCGACTGGCCGGGCCGTGGCAATCGCCTGCTTGAGCGACGTGCGGGGCGGCGCTAGCCTCGATTCATGGACGCTGAGGCCCCCTCCCGCTCGATCCTAGGCAGTTTGCGCGACGCGTGGCGGCAGGCCACAAAATTCGCGCTCGACGTCGCGCTGCCGACGCTGTGCGTTGCCTGTCGCGAGCCGGTAGACGGCGAAGGCGTCTGCGCCGAATGCTGGGCCAAGCTGTCGTTCATCGAACCGCCCTATTGCCCGCGGCTCGGCATCCCCTTCGTCTACGACCCCGGCCCCGAGCTGCTGTCGATGGAGGCGATCGCCAATCCGCCGGCGTACCAGCGCGCCCGCGCCGCGGTTCGTTATGACGATGTGGCGCGCACGCTGGTGCATGCGCTGAAATATCACGACCGCACGGATCTAGCGCCGACCATGGGCCGCTGGATGGCGCGGGCCGGCCGCGAGCTGCTTGGGCAGGCCGAAGTGCTGGTGCCGGTTCCCCTGCACTGGCGACGCGGTTGGAGCCGCCGCTACAACCAGTCGGGCGCGCTTGCCCGCGCCATCGGGCGGCAAAGCGGGGTGGAAGTCGCGACCGAGGCCTTGCGGCGGGTGCGGGCGACCGAGCAGCAGATCGGGCTCTCGCGCGCTCAGCGCGCCAGCAATGTGCAGGGCGCCTTCAAGGTGTCACCGGATCGCATGGCTGATATCCAGGGTCGCCGCGTCGTGCTGGTTGACGACGTATTGACCTCGGGCGCCACCAGCGATGCCTGTGCGAGGGCGCTGCTCCGCGCCAAAGCGGCGCAGGTGGACGTGCTGGTGTTCGCCCGGGTTGTGGACAGCCCTAAAGGGCCCATATAATCGGGGCATATTCGCCGAATCGAGCTTGAGATGACGGCTGCCATCGAAATCTACACCCGCCCGGGCTGCGGCTATTGCTCGGCTGCGAAATCGCTGCTGACGCGCAAGAACGCGCCGTTCAAGGAGTTCAGCACCGCCGTCGACCCTGCCTATCGCGGGCAGATGTACGAACGCGCCGGCGCCGACTCGACCTTCCCCCAGATCTTCGTCGGCAAGACCCATGTCGGCGGCTGCGACGAGCTGTATGCCCTCGACCGCGCCGGCAAGCTCGATTCCCTGCTCGAAAGCGAAGGCGTGCTCTGATGGCCGGCGACAAATTCACCGCCGCGATGGTGCAGATGCGCACCTCCCTGTTACCCGAGCCGAGTCTCGAGCAGGGCATGAAGCTGGTCCGCGAGGCGGCAGCGCAGGGCGCCGACTACGTGCTCACCCCCGAGGTGAGCAACATGATGCAGCTGAACCGCAAGGCGCTGTTCGAGCAACTGGCGAGCGAGGAGGACGACAAGTCGCTCAAGGCTTATCGCGCGCTGGCGAAAGAATTGAACATCCATCTTCACGTCGGGTCATTGGCGCTGAAGTTCTCGCCGGAGAAGGCGGTCAACCGCTCCTTCCTGATCTCGCCCGAAGGCGAGCTGCTGGCGAGCTACGACAAGATCCACATGTTCGACATCGACCTGCCGGGCGGGGAAAGCTATCGCGAGTCCGCCAACTACCAGCCCGGCGAGACGGCGGTGATCTCCGATTTGCCCTGGGGCCGCATTGGCCTCACCATCTGCTACGACCTGCGCTTCCCGGCGCTGTACCGTGCGCTGGCGGAGAGCGGCGCCGCTTTCCTCACCGTGCCTTCCGCCTTCACCCGCAAGACCGGCGAAGCGCACTGGCATGTGCTGCTGCGATCGCGCGCCATCGAAACCGGCTGCTTCGTGTTCGCGGCTGCGCAAGCCGGCATGCATGAGAACAAGCGCGAGACCTTCGGGCACTCGCTGATCGTCGATCCCTGGGGCGTCGTGATCGCCGAGGGCGGCGTCGAGCCCGGCGTGTTCACGGCCGAGATCGATCCGGCATTGGTGGACAATGCGCGGAAGAGCATTCCGTCGCTGCAGCATGGTCGCCGCTTCGGCATCGCCGATCCCAAGGCAGGCCCCGATCATCTGCACCTGGTGCGGGGCTCGGCATGATCCGCTACACCCTGCGCTGCGAGCGAAGCCACTCTTTCGAGAGCTGGTTCCAGAGTTCGTCCACCTACGAGACGCAGGTGAAGCGCAAGCTCGTCGCCTGTCCGGTATGCGGCTCGGCCAAGGTGGAAAAGGCCATCATGGCCCCGCGCATCATCGGCAAGAAGGGCCGGGAAAAGGCGCCGGTGCCGGCTCCGGCGGAAGCCGCCGCGGCGGTGGAGACGCCGGCCACCGAATCGACATCCCTGATGATGGCGCAGGAGCGCGAGCTGCGCGCCAAGATCAAGGAACTGCGCGACCATATCGTCAAGAACGCCGACAATGTCGGCGAACGCTTTCCAAACGAAGCGCGAGCGATGCATTACGGCGACAAGGAGCACCGCCCGATCTACGGCGAGGCCTCGCCCGAGGAGGCGCGCGCTCTGATCGACGAAGGCGTCGAGGTCTCGCCGCTGCCAACGCTGCCGGAAGACCGGAATTGAGGCGTCGCTT
Organism: Bradyrhizobium sp.; assembly: GCF_052389815.1. GTDB lineage: Bacteria > Pseudomonadota > Alphaproteobacteria > Rhizobiales > Xanthobacteraceae > Bradyrhizobium. The sequence continues at coordinate 17,597 of NZ_JBQTHN010000144.1, forward strand.
CCCTCGTCATTGCGAGCGAAGCGAAGCAATCCATGTCGCCGCAGGCGGAAGCGCGGATTGCTTCGTCGCGGAGCCTGTCATCGGGCGGCGCTTTGCGCCGACCCGTTGGCTCCTCGCAATGACGGCGTTTACACCGCCACCAGCAGCGCCACGCCCACCACGATCAGCAGAATGCCCACCCCTTCCCGCGCCGACATCGGCTGCTTGAAGGAATAGTGCGCCACCGCCTGCGCGAACAGCACTTCGACCAGCGCCAGCGTCCGCACATTGGCTGCCACCGTCAACGCCAACGCCAGAAACCAGAATTGCGAGGCGAACGCGCCCATGAAGCCCGCGAGCATCGAGGGCTTCCACAATCCCAAAATCGCCTTCAGCACGGCAGGCGCACGGGCGAGCAGATAGATCGTCAGCACTAGCGTCTGCACGAACAGGCCGAACACCAGCGTGTATGATGCCGCCGTCACGAAGGAGACGTCGGGCACCACGATGACCGCGCCGCGAAAGCCGACGGCCGACAGCGCAAAACCCGCCGCCGCAACGAGGCCGATAATGGTCGGGCGTATCTCGGCAAAACCCTTTTCGCCGCCGGGCCGCAGTGCCGTGATGACAACGCCGACGGTGGCGATGACGATCGCCAGCACTTTCAGCCAGGTCAGGTGATCGCCGAGGAAGACGAAGCCGAACATCGCGGTCTGGATCGCCTCGGTCTTCAGATACGCCGTGGTCACCACGAAAGAACGGTCGTTCATGGCAACAAGCATCAGCCCGGTGGCGACGATCTGGCTGAGTGCGCCGAGCAGCAGCCACGGCCAGAACGAGGCCGCCGGCCATGGCACGCCATCGCCGGAGACCAGCACGACCACGACGAAGAAGACGATCGAGAACGGAAAGCCGAACAGGAAGCGAATATTGGTCGCGCCCCAGGTGCCGAGCGGCCCGGTCAGCGAACGCTGCATCGCGTTGCGCGCGACCTGGCCGAGCGCCGCGACGATGGTGAAGGGAATCCAGAGCGAGGCGAGGGAGAACATGGGAAGGACCGGCTGGCAATTCCGCTACCGTGCCGGGCACGGCGAGTGCGGTCAACGGGGCAGGCGCATGACAGGATTGCGCCTGCCCGGCACGCTATCCAGAACGCGCACGCAATTGGCGGCGGTCAGTAGATCGAAGGCTCGCCGACCGGCGCGCCGAAGCCGGTCTCCAGGAAGTCGAAGTCGCAGCCGTCATTCGCTTGCTTGATGTGCCTGGAAAACATCCAGCCATAGCCGCGCTCGTAGCGCGGTTCGGGCGGCTTCCATTCGGCGCGGCGCCTGGCGAGCTCAGCCTCGGGCACGTCGAGATTGATGGTGCGAGCGGCGACGTCGAGCGTGATCCTGTCGCCGTTCTTCACCAGTGCGAGCGGCCCGCCGACGAAGGATTCCGGCGCCACATGCAGGATGCAGGCGCCGTAGCTGGTGCCGCTCATGCGCGCATCCGACAGCCGCACCATGTCGCGCACGCCCTGCTTCACGAGCTTCGTGGGGATCGGCAGCATGCCCCATTCCGGCATGCCCGGTCCGCCCTGCGGCCCGGCATTGCGCAGGATCAGGACGTGGTCGGCGGTGACGTCGAGGTCGGGGGCGTCGATCGCCTTCTTCATGGAAGGGTAATCGTCGAACACCAGCGCCGGTCCCGTATGTTTCAGGAAGCGCGGTTCGCAGGCGCTCGGCTTGATCACGCAGCCGTCGGGCGCCAGATTGCCCTTCAGCACCGCCAGCGCGCCCTCCTTGTAGATGGGGTTGTCGAGCGTACGGATGACGTCGTCGTTGTAGACTTCGGCGCGTGCGATGTTGTCGCCGAGCGACTTGCCGGTCGCGGTGACGCAGTCGAGATGCAGGTGCGGCTTGATGCGGCTCATCAGCCCCGGCAGCCCGCCGGCGTAGAAAAAATCTTCCATCAGATAGGTGTCGCCGCTCGGCCTCACATTGGCGATGACCGGCACCTTGCGGCTCGCCTTCTCGAAATCGTCGAGCCCGATGTCCTGGCCGGCGCGGCGCGCCTGCGCAATCAGATGGATGATCGCGTTGGTCGAGCATCCCATCGCCATTGCGACGGCGATCGCGTTCTCGAACGCCTTGCGGGTCTGGATCTGCTGCGGGGTGAGATCTTCCCACACCATCTCGACGATGCGGCGGCCGCATTCGGAAGCCATGCGGATGTGATTGGCATCTGCGGCCGGGATGGAGGAGGCGCCGGGCAGGGTCATGCCGATCGATTCCGCGATCGCGGTCATGGTGGAGGCCGTGCCCATGGTCATGCAGGTGCCGTAGCTGCGGGCGATGCCGGCTTCGACGTCGACCCAGTCCTTGTCGGAGATTTTCCCGGCCCGCCGTTCGTCCCAGTATTTCCAGGCGTCCGACCCCGAACCGAGCGTCCTGCCCTTCCAGTTGCCGCGCAGCATCGGCCCTGCGGGAAGGTAAATCGTCGGGATGTTCATGCTGGTAGCCCCCAATAGAAGGCCCGGCGTGGTCTTGTCGCAACCGCCCATCAGCACGACGCCGTCGACGGGATGGCCGCGCAAGAGCTCCTCGGCGTCCATCGCCAGCATGTTGCGGTAGAGCATCGTGGTCGGCTTCAGGAACGATTCCGACAGCGACAGCGCCGGCAGCTCCATCGGAAAACCGCCGGCCATCAGCACGCCGCGCTTGACGTCATCGACGCGGCTCTTGAAGTGCATGTGGCAGGGCTGCGCATCCGACCAGGTGTTGAGGATTGCGATGACCGGCCGGTCCTTCCATTCCTCCGGCGCGTAACCCATCTGCATCGCACGCGAGCGGTGGCCAAACGCGCGCAGATCGTCGGGCGCGAACCAACGCGCACTGCGCAGCTGGTCGGGACGCTTCTTCTTGTCGGTCATGCCTGGGTGCCCCGGTTCTGGAAGGTGTTGCGCTCGGTGGTGCGGAAGATCGGGCAAATCCGCGCGCGGCACCCGGAATATCTTGACGACTGAAGCGCAGGGCGCACGTTACGGGCAAACCCGCGCCATGCCAAGGTCTGCCCGCTACCGTGCATAGCGGCCCCGCCGGAGACGGAACCGTCGAATTTCTTGCGCGAGCGGCAAACTCGGATAACGATTCAACCTTCCGTTGACGTGATTCCCGGCAGAGCGGCGGCCCTGGCTAAGATCCTCATCGTAGACGACGACAATTCCGTTCAGGTGACCTTGCGGCTGCTTCTCGAAGGAGCCGGCCATGACGTCGTTGCCGCCAACGACGGCCGTCGCGGCCTCAGCCTGCTCGGCGCCGGGACGTTCGATCTCCTGATTCTCGACATCTTCATGCCGGGCATGGACGGGTTCGAGACGTTGCGGCTCGTCCGCCAGCAGAATGCATCGCTTCCCATCATTGCGATCTCGGGGCGGCCGATCCCCACGGGTCCGGACGAGGCACCGGACTTTCTCGTCATGGCCACCAAGCTCGGCGCCGTCAGGAGCCTGCACAAGCCGTTCCGGGCAAGCGTTCTTTTGGCGACAGTTGCCGCTTGTCTTGACGCTGCAAACCGTCCATCGTCGCGAGCAGGGGCCGGCAGGATCGTCTCCGGCCACTGACGCGAAACGAGCTGCCTTGCCGTTGGCCGCTCCGCGGCGAGCTGGGGGAAAATAGCAAAGAGCGCGACATGACGCTCACGACAAGGCTGGCCATCGCAATGATCCTGCTCGTCGCGATCGCGGTTTCCGCGGTCGGATGGATCGGCTATCGCGACATCGCACAGGAAGTCCTGCCGCGCATCCTCGATCGCACTGAAAACCACGCGCGGCTGGTGGCCTTCGATCTGGAATCGCATGTACGGGGCGCGCGCGGCGACATCGCCGGCTTCCGCTCCGCAGCGGCCCTCAACGGTTTCATCCGCGCACGCGCCGCCGGCGGCATCGATCCGATCGACGGACTCTCGGAAAGAACCTGGCACGACCGGATGGCAGAACGCCTGGTCGCCGAACTGCAGGCCAAGCCGGAGTATGCGCAGTTCCGGATCATTGGCGTCGACGACGGCGGCCGTGAACTCATTCGCGTGGATCGATCCGGACCGAACCGCGCGGTTCGTCTCGTCCCGGCGGCTGAGCTGCAGCAAAAGGGCGAGCGAACCTACTTCAAGGAAACAATCGGCCTCCCCCTCGGCGAGATCTACGTTTCGGCGCTCGACCTCAACCAGGAGCATGGCGCGGTCCAGACGCCCCACCTGCCCACCTTGCGCATCGCCACGCAGCTGCGGCGGCCGGACGGCAAGCCGTTCGGAATTGCGATCGTCAACGTCGACATGCGCCCGGCGCTCGACCGGGTGCGGGCGTCGGTACGGCAGGGCGGCGCGATCTACGCCGTCGGCAAGCGCGGCGACTATTTCGTGCATCCCGACCGGACGCGCGAGTTCGCCTCCGATCTCGGCAAATCGGCCGACTGGCGCAAGGACTTTCCCGATCTCGCTCCCCTGCTCGGTTCGACCGCAAGCATTGCGCGGACGATACCGAACGCCGAAGGCCAGCCGGACGGCGCGGCGCTAGCTTCCGCGGCTCTCGCCGGCAGCGAATGGGTGGGAATCATCGAGACCGTGCCCAACGCGATCATCATCGGCCCGGCCGAGCAGGTCCGCAATACCGCGATCAAGGTGGGCGTCATTGCGGTACTCTGCGCCGCGGCGCTGGCGCTGTTGATCGCGCGGTCGCTGGCGCGGCCGATCGTGCAGTTGACGAAGGCGGTCGAAGGCATCGGCCACGGCGCCGCAGTCGTCATCCCAACGGACACGACCGGAGAAACCGGCGTGCTGGCCCGCGCCTTCGCGCGGATGGTCACGGAATCGACCGACAAGACACTCGCGCTGGAACGCGAAGTGGCCGAGCACCGCCGCACCGAGGCGGCACGCGATCATCATGCCGAGCGCGAGCGGCTGTTCAGCGCGGCGGTCGAGTCGTCTAACGACGCCATCATCACGATGTCGCTGGACGGCACTATCACCGGATGGAATTCCGCCGCCGAACGGCTGTACGGCTACGCCGCGGGCGAAGCCGTCGGCAGGAACATCGACCTGATCGTTCCCGCGGACCGGCGTTCGGAAGTCGAGGACGCCCTGCGGCGGATTGGCTGGGGCGAGAAGATCGAGCACAATGAGACGGTGCGCCTGCGCAAGGACGGCAGCCTCGTCGAGGTGTCGCTCAGCATCTCGCCGATCAAGGCCCCCTCGGGGGCGACCATCGGTATCTCAAAAGTCGCCCGCGACATCACCGAAACCAACCGCACCCGGCTGGCGTTGCGGCAGCAGACCGAGGAGCGCCGCCGCATCTTCGAGACCTCGCAGGACCTGATCCTGGTGATGAATTCGCGCGGCTATCTGGTCCAGATCAGCCCGAGCTGCGAGGCCATCCTGGGCTACCGGCCGGACGAAATGATCGGCCGCAGCGGCGAGGCCTTCATCCACCCCGACGATCTCGAGATATCTCGCGCGGAAATGCGCGCCGCGCGGCGCGGCGAACGCACCAGGATATCCGATACGCGGGTATTCCATAAGGACGGGCACACCGTGCCGCTGTCATGGCTCGGGACGTGGTCCGAGCCGGTGAAGCGCTTCTTCTTCGTCGGCCGCGACATGAGCGAAACCCTGCGGACGCAGCAGAACCTGCGCGAGAGCGAGCAGCTGGCGCGCGGCATCATCGAGACCGCAATCGACGCCTTCGTGCAGATGGACGAAAGCGGCCGCATCACCGACTGGAACAGCCAGGCCGAAAAAATCTTCGGCTGGTCGCGCAGCGAGGCGATCGGCAGGAGGCTGGCCGAGCTGATCGTCCCCGAGCAGCATCGCGCCGCGCATCGCGCAGGCCTCGAACATTTCCTGTTCACCGGCGAGGGCCGCATCCTCGGGAAGCGGCTGGAAATCGAGGCGCTGCGGCGCGACGGACGCGAGATCAAGGTCGAGCTCTCCATCACCGAGTTGAGGCGTCGCGACGGCATCGTGTTCAACGGCTTCATCCGCGACCTCACCGACAAGCTGGCGGCCGAAGACCGCATCAGGCATGCGGAGAAGATGGAGGCGGTCGGCCATCTCACCGGCGGCATCGCGCACGACTTCAACAACATCCTCACCGTCATCACCGGAACGATCGAGATCCTCGCCGAGGCGGTCGCCGGCAAGCCGCAGCTTGCCGCCATCACCGGAATGATCGACGACGCCGCCTCGCGCGGTGCCGAACTGACGCAGCATCTGCTGGCCTTCGCCCGCAAGCAGCCGCTGCAGCCGCGCGAGACCGACATCAATACCCTCGTCATCGACACCGCCAAGCTGCTGCGCCCGACGCTCGGCGAGCAGATCGAGATCGAATCGGTGTTCGAAGACGACGTCTGCGTTGCCACCGTCGACCCCAATCAACTTGCGACCGCGCTGCTCAATCTTGCGCTCAACGCCCGCGATGCCATGCCGAACGGCGGCAAGCTCATCCTCGAAACCGGTTTCGTCGTGCTCGACGACAACTATGCCAGGAGCAACGAGGATGTCCGCCCGGGCCGTTACGCCATGATCGCGGTCAGCGATACGGGGGTAGGCATTTCCTCCGATATTCTCGACAAGGTATTCGATCCGTTCTTCACCTCGAAAGGCCCCGGCAAGGGAACCGGCCTCGGGCTCAGCATGGTCTACGGCTTCGTCAAGCAGTCGGCGGGGCACATCAAGATCTACAGCGAGGAAGGGCACGGCACGACGATCAGGATGTACCTGCCGCCCGGCACCGGCGCGGCGGTCGCCGCCGAGCCGGTAGTGACGGCCATACAGGGCGGCCACGAATCCATCCTGGTCGTCGAGGACGACAAGCTGGTCCGGGACTACGTGCTGACCCAACTGCACTCGCTGGGATACGTGACGCTCGATGCGGCGAATGCGGCGGAGGCGCTGGCGCTGGTCGAGGCCGGCCGGCAGTTCGACCTGCTGTTCACCGACATCATCATGCCCGGCGCCATGAACGGCCGCGAGCTCGCCGACGAGATCGAACGCCGCCTCCCGGGGATGAAGGTGCTCTACACGTCGGGCTACACGGAGAACGCGATCATCCATCACGGCAGGCTCGACACCGGCGTGCTGCTGCTGGCCAAGCCCTACCGCAAGTCCGATCTCGCGGGCATGATCCGCAAGGCGCTCGGCGGCTAGGGCATGGGGACGGCCACGGGACGCGCCGGCGAGGCGCGGAAATCGCGCAAGCTGTTAGACCCTCATGGTGAGAAGCCGCGAAGCGGCGTCTCGAACCACGAGGCCCCGATGCGGCTTACGCGTTGCGCGAGGCCGTCATCACGATGCGGACGAGATCGGCGGCATTGCGCGCGCCGAGCTTCTTCATGATGTTGGCGCGATGATCTTCGATGGTGCGGGGGCTGATGCCCAGCTGCCGGCCTGCTTCCTTGTTGGAGGCGCCCTTGGTGAACTGCTCGAGAACTTCGCGCTCGCGCCGCGTCAGCGGTTCCCGGCCCGGGAAATGCAGCGATTGGACGTTCGAAGTACTGCCGGACTTGCGGCGCGCATAAGCGTCGATCGCCTCGTTCAACCTGGTCACGATTTCGCTGCCGCGGAACGGCTTTTCGATGAAGTCGAGCGCGCCGTTCTTGATGGCGCTGACTGCCATGGCGATGTCGCCCTGCCCCGAGATCATGAAGATAGGTGCCGGATAATCCTCGCCGTGCAGCTCCCTGAGGATATCGAGCCCGGATTTGCCGGGAATATGCACGTCGAGCAGGATGCATGACGGCGTCCTGCTTCGTGCAATCGACAGCAGCGCAGCGCCGTCGGCAAAGCAGATCACCTGGTAACCGCCCGCCGACAACACCATCGACAACGTATCGCGAACGGCGGGATCGTCGTCGACGACGAAGATCTCGCCACGGGAACCGGTTTTTTCGGACATGTGCCCTCGTCCACCGCCGATTGAGAATGACGCGCACCCGGCCGAACGGAGCCGAACGGCCCCGGATCGGGCGTCCCGTATTTGTACGGGACGTTGACTTAACCCACAAGTAGCGCCGTTGCCACTAGAAGTAGGCGCAGGAGCACAGCCATGCAGAAGACAAAGGGTGGCGGCATGCAGCCGGAATCCGCCGATCGGAACGAAAAATATCATATGGTCGTGTCCGACCTGGTCGCGGTCATCGGCCGCGTCAGGAACAGCCTCGAACTGATCGAATCGGAAATCGCCAGCGAAGCAGAAGGCGAGGAGGCTTCCGACATCATCGTGCTGGACGACGTGACGCCGGGCTACTCGCGGGCACAGGCTGCACTGCGGGAATGCGAGGCCGGGCTGAGCGCCGCACTTCACCTGCTGCAGGAGTCCACGCCGCCGGGGATCGTACCTGTGAATTCGTGACAGCAGGAGGCCTGCTGCCGGCGCACTGATCTCTTTCGACCGGAGCGGCGACGATCCGCCGCACGGAGACAGCGCGACCTACGGCATCATGGCGTCATTGCCGGACGCGCCACCGCGCCCCTTCCTGGCGTTCTTGCCCTTCAGGAAGGAAACGTCCATCTCCGTGCCGTTGACGCGTACCAGTTCGCAGCGCCGGTAGGCGAGCCCCGTCGACGACAGCAGCAGGAAGAATTCCTTGAGGTTGAGACCCTGGATGGAACCTTCCACCGTGAGCGCTGCATCGTTGTCGGAAATGGCGTTCAGCAGGCAGTCGCGCCGCCAAGTGCCATCGATCGCCATGATGCAGACGTCATAGCCTCGGCTGAAGGTAACGCGTTCGGTTCCCCTGTTCTCGTCAGACATCGGTTACATCCCGGCGGCCGCCGCGATCCTCGGCACCGCCGCCGGCGCTTTGACCACGCGCGGATCGTTCGGCCGGTAAAGGCCACGCTTGTCCGAACAGGGCTTGAAGGCGTCGGTAAGCCCGACCACGGTTTCCGCAGCGCCCAGCACCAGGAAGCCGTCCGGTTCCATCGCCTTGCAGAGCCGATTGAAGATGTTGATCTTGGTGTCCTGGTCGAAATAGATCAGCACGTTGCGGCAGAAGATCACGTCGAACGTGCCGAGCCCCGAGAAATCGTGCAGCAGATTGAGCCGCCGGTGCTGCACCATGGCGCGGAGCTCCGGGTTGATCTGCCAGAACTCGCCGGTCTGCTTGAAATACTTGACCAGCAGCTGGATCGGCAGTCCGCGCTGCACCTCGAACTGGCTGTAAAGTCCGGCCTTGGATTTCTCCAGCACTTCCTGCGACAGATCGGTCGCAATGACCTCGACGCGCCAGCCGGCGAGCTGGCTGTCCATCTCCTTCAGGCACATCGCCAGCGAATAGGGTTCCTGGCCGGTCGAACCGGCGGCGCACCAGATGCGGATGCTCCTGCGCGCCACGCGTGCCTTGAGGATTTCCGGCATGATCGACTGACGGAAATGGTCGAACGGCACCTTGTCGCGGAAGAAGAACGTCTCGTTGGTGGTCATGGCCTCGACGACCTGCGCGACGAGAGAGGTGGAACCCGTCTTCATCCTCTGCACGAGTTCGGCAATGCCCGCGAGCCCGGCCTTGCGAGCCAGCGGCGCGAGGCGGCTTTCGATCAGATATTGCTTGTCGGCAGACAGGTCGAGACCGGACTGATCCTTCAGCAGCTTGCGCAGGTACTCATAGTCTGGCGGTGTCACGGCAACCTCTCACACGAACGCAACAAACAAACGGCCCGGCTCAGACCGGCGCAGCGATCAGTCCGACTTCCTGGAATTTCGCCGCGACGATGTCCTTGTCGAACGGCTTCATGATGTACTCGTTGGCGCCGCCATGCAGCGCTTTCGAAATGTGGTCGATGCCGTTCTCGGTGGTGCAGAACACCACCTTAGGCGCGTCGCCGCCGGGAAGCTGGCGCAGATGAACCATGAATTCGAAGCCGTCCATGACCGGCATGTTCCAGTCCAGCAGCACCGCATCCGGCAGCTCGCGCTTGCAGATCTCCAGGGCTACCGCGCCGTCTTCGGCCTCGACGATCCGGAAGTTCATGTCTTCCAGGATTCGGCTGGCGATCTTCCGGATGACGCTGGAGTCATCCACCACGAGGCATGTCTTCATTTCAGCGGCCCTCCGGATGGAGCGTTCAGGGTTTGATTAGGCAGCAAGCGCGACTTTCGGCGCGAGTTCGAGGACGCGATCGACGTCGAGGACGACCATGAGCTGTCCGTCGAGGCGGTGGACGCCGCCGGCGAGCTTGGCCATTCGGGGGTCGAGGTTGACGGGGTTTTCCTCGCAGC
>NZ_JBQTHN010000145.1:0-19804 GCF_052389815.1 Bradyrhizobium sp.
ACGTTGATCCCGAGAAGTTCGGCCGCAGCCTCCTGCGTCAGTTCCTTGGCTTCCGTCCGATCCAGCAAATCCGAAAATCGCATCCGTCGTACACCCTCGTGAATGGATGCCGTGCCCATCGTGCCCCCTTTGTTCTGGGGCACCAAAAACACGACACTTCACGAGCTACAAACAGGCGACAGATCACGCGCTACCGACATGCGCGACGGCCATCCTTGACGACGTCTGCGCGCGGCGTCACACTGCAGCCGGTCGGGGCGCGCTCATCCGCGTCCAACTTGATAGTTGCTACGAAGAGCCGAACCCTACAGCGTCTTCAGATACTCGATCAGGTCGTAGCGCTCCTCCGGACTCAGCTTCCGGCCGATCACGCCATCCGGATAGGTCTTCTTGTCGGCGTCCGCCGCAGCCTCCAGCGAATGACCGCGCACGCTGTTGCCCTTGATGTCCGTGCCGTCCGAACCGGTCATGGAGAAGATGGTCTGGCCGGTCTTGCACGAGGTCTCGTTTCCTTCGACGCGGAAGCCGACGTCGCGGGGATCGAACTCGCGCGCGCCCATGCAGAATTTGGTCGGGCGTTCGGATTGCGGGCTCAGCATCCAGTACAGTGACGGCACGGACCCGTTATGCAGGTAGGGTGCGGTGGCCCACACGCCGTTCAGCGGGCGGGCGCGGTAGATCGCTTCCTTCAACTGGTCTGGATTCGGGCAGTTGCTGCGTTCGCCCCAGACTTCCGCCAGTTGCTTCGGATCGGTGATGTTGCGATCTGCGAGCCATTTCTGGCTGACCTTGTCGACAACGATCATGAGGGCGACCGCAAAGGGCATTTCGGTAGATGTTGAGGCTGGCAGTTGCTTGCACTTCCAACGCGCGCCGAGGTCCTCCGATGGCTGCAGGTTGAGGAAGCCGGGCACCTGAACCATCCGCTCGCGCAGCACGTTGCCCTGTGCGGGGTCGGTACCCATGCCCTTGACGCTCTTCTGCACTTCGTCCAGCACCCATCCGCCTTTGGCGTCCTGGCTCCAGTGCTTCGACGTCCAAAAGCTCTTGTCCTTGTACTGGTCGTCGAATTCCTTGTCGTTGACGGGGCCGAGATGGCACTCGGCACAGATGTCGGCGTACAGCTTGCGGCCCTTGGCGACGCGCTCGGGCTTGATCTTCCAGGCGTCGTCGTCGGGGAACAGTTGCGACGGCCATTTCGGCGATTGCAGCCCGGCAAAACTCTTCGGGTTGCGGCTGAACGGATCCGAGCCGCGCAGCATCGCCTCGATGCGCACGAGGTTCTCCAGCGCGACCGACGAGCTGAACAGCCTGTTGGGCGGGTGCTCCGGCGAAAGGTTGACCAGCGCGGAGACGCCGAGCGCCTCGCCGGCATTGCGGATCAGGGGCTGCTCGATCGAGGCGTCGTACTGCGCCCACCACAGCCACGGCACCGTCCATATCGGCGGGTAGCTGACCGGGGCGTCGTTGGGGTAGATATTGTCTTCGAGGCCGGAAAGACCGCCCATGACAAGGTCGGTATAGAAGACCTGGTTGCCGATCCGGTTCAACGCGTCCAGCCGACCGTATCCCTCGTCGGTGTCCGACTGTCCCTTTGCTTTCGGCTTCGCCTTGATGGTCTTCTGGTGAATCTGCTCCTGCTTGAACAGGAAGTCCTTTATCTCCGACAGTTTCGTCTTCAGCTGCTTGCGCTCCGCCTTGGACGCGTCGGGGCCGAGCACGCGCGAGGCGAAGCGGTCGAAGCGGCCGGGCGTGTAGAGCGTGTAGAAGATCGAAAGGAAGGTCGCAGCTTCCAGCTTGCGCAGCTCCAGCATCGAGGCGCCGCCGTCGAAACGGACGCTGACGCCTTTGTAGTAGATGCTGCCGGTATGACAGGCCGCGCAGGTCAGCCCGATCTTGTCCGTATCGGGTTTGCCGGTGCCGGGATCGACGACGCCCGTCATGCGCGCAAAGCCGACCGGCAAACCGTCGATATTGTCGGCAGGCAGCGGTTTCAGGCCAGCCACCGATTCCGGCGCGGGCTCTGCCTTCGCACTGGTGTTCACGAAGCCGTAGCGGCGCAAGGTCGCTTCGTCGGTGCGCACCGTCTTCGGGCTCGGCAGGAAACCCATGCGCTCGAGATAGGCGCTGTCGGCCAGCATGCCGGGCCGGCCCCACAGGCGAAGGCCGGGCTGCTCCAGCGCCATGAACCAGGAATAAGGCACCGGAAACGTCGCCGTGCCCTGGCTGGCATGGTGGAACCAGAACCGGTCTTCCGTGGACCAGTTCTGGTCGAGCCAATGAGCCGCCTTGAGCGGTTGGCGCGCGGGCAAGGCCGGCGGTTCGAGCTGGCCTAGCATCGGGATCGGGCGGATCAGTTCCGGAAATTCGGCGAACACGACGACGAACGCCGCCAGCGCCGCGACGAGCCCGACGGCGCCTTTGGCCAGCTTGCGCACGAAGCCGTTCTTGTGCACTGGGTGCGCCGACAGGCGCGCATTGATCCGCTCCGGTAGCCGCCGCTCCTTGAACAGGGTGCGGACCTCGGCGACGCTGAGATAGCGCGCCTCGCCCTCGCCCTTGCCGATAATGTTGAGCAGCACCGGCCACTCGCCGTTCATCAGCATGCGGTCGACGGCGCGACGATGGCCTTTGGCGCGCTCGAAATTTGCGTTCATGTAGGTGGTGATCTCGCTGCCGCTCAGCCCGATCTCCATGCCGCCGCCCATCGGGTCCAGCCGCTCCTTGCCGAAGGAGGCCAGACGCTCAATCTCGTCCTCATGGACATCGGCCTTGGCATCGAGGATGCGCGAGCCGACGCCGTGCTTGTCGAGCGGGCCGTTGCGCAGCTCGTCGAGCGTGGCGCCGGACCACCAGCTCCTGATCAGGCGGAAGGGGCTGAGCCCGTTGGCGACCAGGGCGACCAGCCGGGTCTCGATGCCGACCTTCACTTTCGCAAATCCGGTCTTGCCGCTCGCTGCCTGCACGGTCTGGGCCAGAGTGCCGAGCGGGACGTTGTGCCCGCCGACATACCCTTCGGAGACGACCGCGCGAAGGAACGGGCAGGGATTGTCGGGCGAAACGGCGATCGGCTGGCCTGTCGTGCTCGAATTCGACCCGGTGCGGTCCTGCATGATCCCAATCCTCCAAAAAGCAGCGGACAATGAAAAAGCGATTCGGCGACGCAATTGAAGCGACGGCGCAATGCCGCAAGGCGAATACTACCTGTGGATGAACGGGAATCTTGGCCGAATCGGAGACACTGTCAACACGTCGTACGGATACGCAGCCGACGGCCGCTCAGGAATTCGCGGTGCGCCTTCCGGCCTCGACCAGGATGAGCTTGGTGGACGGCACGCCGGCCTTCAGAAGTCCATCGCGATAGTGGGCGACGTCGCTCAGCTCCCTCCAGCGGAAATTGCGCAGGTGCTTCTCGACGGTGAGGCCGGGATAGCTGTTCAGCAGGACCTCGGTTGCCTTGGCAGCCTCCTCGTCCCGTCCGAGCTGCGCGAGTGCGGCAGTCCGCACCGCCAGCACCTGGAGGTGATTGGGATTGAGGTAGAGCGCTTCGCGCGCCCAGGACAGCGAGGCGTCGTACTGTCTGAGCAGATAGTGGCTGAAGGCGAGCAGCGCTGCCCATTGATAGCGTGGGTCGCTGTTGCCGCGCTGTACAGCGGTCGTGAACAGGTCGATCGACTGGCGGTGTTCACCGATCGACAGGTGGCAGCATCCCAGCACGCCGCGCGCGCCCATGTCGTAGGGGTTGAGCGCGACCGCCCGCCGTCCCGCTTCCATGGCCGCTTCGTGATCGCCTTCCATCGCCTGGACGAAGGCGAGGATCGAATAGGCAAAGGCCGATCGCGGATCGAGCCGGACGCTGCTTTGCGCCAGCTCCCTCGCCTCGGCCCACAGCTCGTGGGTGCTCTTGATCCAGCCGTATTGGCTGCCCTGGATCAGGATGGTGCCGAGATAGGCGCGCGCGATCGCCAGCGACGGATCGAGCGCGATCGCCTCCCGGAAGTAGGTGATCGAGGCTTCGAAATCGGGCTTGGTCTGCTTGTAGTAGTGGGAAAGGCCGCGCAGGAAGCGGTCCCAGGCGGTGAGGTCGGTCGATGACGCCCGCGATGGCGCCGAGGCCTCGGCACGAAAGATTTCCGGCGCCAGCGCGGCCGAGAGGCTCGTGGTCAGTTCGTCCTGCAGCGCGAACAGGTCTCCCATGTCGCGGTCATAGCGGCCGGCCCACAATTGCGCGCCGGTCTCCGGCGCGATCAGCTCCGCGGTGACGCGCAGCTTGTTTCCGCCACGCCGCACCGAGCCCTGGATCAAATAGGTCGCGTCGATCTCGCGCGCGATCAGGCGCGCGCTCAGGTTCTGGCCCTTGAAGGCGAAGGTCGCACTCCGGCTCAGTACCCGGTAGAACGACTGCAGCGACAGCGCGTGGATCAGGTCCTCGGTGAGTCCGTCGGCGAAATACTCGTCGGTGTCGCCGAGATTGACGAAGGGCAACACACCGACGATGGCGGTGCGGTACTGGGCCGGAAGCTGCGATGTGGCCTTGGATTCGAAGGCCGCGGCGTCCGTCCCGCCGGGCTCCCAGGTCCAGACATTGACCAACTCGCCGATGTTCTTGAGCTGGTGGCTGCCGGCATTGACGAGGGCGGTGGAAAGGTGCTTGCCGGCCTCCAGGTAAGCCTTGGCCGACACGGCGACGCCGCCGGGAGCTGCGACCGCTTCCAGGCGAACGGCGATATTGACGTCGTCGCCGAACACCTCGTCCTCGTCGGCGATCACGTCGCCCATGTGGACGCCCATGCGGAAGCGCATGACCCGGTCGGCGGGGAGCTGGGCGTTGCGCTCGGCCATCAGGCGCTGCATCTCGATCGCAGCCTCGATCGCACCCACCACGCTCGGGAACTCGAGCAGGAACCCGTCGCCGGTGTTTTTGACCATCCGGCCGCCATGATTGAGGATGAGCGGGTAGATTGCGCCGCGATGGGCCTTGAAGGCGGCATGCGTCCCCGCCTCGTCGGCCCCCATCATGCGGGAATAGCCGGCGACGTCGGCGCAGACGATGGCAGCCAGGCGTCTTTGCATTATTCCTCGAATTCCGGCACGGCTGGAATCACTATGTATTCCGCCCACCAATTCCCTTACAGACAGGTTGTCGCAGACGGAAGCCCGATCAGATGCTGCGGCCCATGCAATCCCTATGCAAGGGGAATGCAAGAGGCGGGAGCGGCCGGGTGTCGCTTTTCCGTCATGAAATATGCAGATGGCGGATCGGAGGCGATCCGAAAGCAAAGTGACCATGCTCGGCATTCACGAACTCTGGCTTTTCGTTCTATCTGGCCTTTTACTCAATATCACGCCGGGGCCGGACACCGCCTACATCATCGGCCGCAGCATCCAGCTCGGATGGCGCGGCGGGGCGGCGGCCGCCCTTGGCATCAGCTGCGGCTGCCTGGTCCATGTGCTGGGCGCCGCCATCGGCTTGTCGGCCCTGCTGATGGCCTCCTCGACGGCGTTCACCTTCCTGAAGCTGGCCGGCGCGGCCTATTTGCTGTTCGCGGGAGTGCAGATGCTGCTGTCGCGGTCGCGGCCGCTGACCGACGTCGCGGCCGGGAACGGGGCGACTTCGCTTTCGTCCGTGTTCTGGCAGGGCGCGCTGACCAATGTGCTCAATCCCAAGGTCGCGCTGTTCTTCCTCGCCTTCCTGCCGCAATTTGTGGACGGCGCCTCGGAGCAAAAGCCGCTGGCCTTCCTGCTGCTGGGGGCGATCTTCATCTTCAACGGCACGCTGTGGTGTCTGTCCATCGCGGCCTTTGCGTCGAAGGCGGCGAGGCGACTCCGCCGGTCGGAAGGCGCGATCGCCTGGATCAACCGGGCGCTCGGCGGGCTGTTCGTCTATCTCGGCATCCGCGTGGCGATGCTGGAGGCGCGCTGAGTTGCGCATGATCCGGAAAAGTGGGAACCGGTTTTCCCTGCGACAAACGCGAAGCGTTTGCGCGGAGATCATGCGCCACTGAGATCTCAGCCGTGGATCCTGACCAGCGCGTTGCCGGCGATGTAGAGTCCGAGCAGGATCAGCGCGATCAGGAACCAGCAGCGGAATTCCTCCGGATGCATCCGCGAGCGCACGGCCTGCCCGATGAACATGCCGGCAAAGGACGCCGCCATTGCGATGGCGCCCGGCAGCGCCGTCGCCGCCGTCAGCAGTCCAGATGCCGTGATGTTGAAGGCCAGCGCCACCGTCGCGATGGTGAAGAACACCCCTAGTGCCTGCACCAGTTCGTCCTTTTCCATCCCGATCGCCTGCATGTAGGGCATGGACGGAATCACTTGCACGCCGGTTGCCGCGGACACCACGCCGGTGATGAGGCCGACAATGCTGCCAATCCATTTTTCGTTGCGGCGCGCGACGGTGAACCGTAGCTTGCTCAGCCCCATGACGGCGTAGATCACCAGCAGCGCGCCGAGGGTCACCGTGCCCCAGGGCGCATAGGGTCCGGTCAACAGCCCCGCGTTGAGCCAGATGCCGATCACGGTGCCGATCATCAGCGGCCACAGCCGGCGCATGATGTCGCGCAGATAGGGGCCGCCGAATGTCTGCCAGATGTTGGTGACGATCGCCGGCACGATGACGATCGCGATCGCCTGGCCCGGTGACATGGTCACCGCGAGCAGGCCCATCGACACCGTCGGCAGTCCGAGCCCGATCACGCCCTTGACGAATCCGGCGGCCAGGAACGCGGCGGCGATGAGGATGAGCAGCGAGTCTTGCATGCGGGTCACATTGACCGATCGGCCCATCCGGCACAATCTGGACCTTACGGAGGATGCCTTCGGCTGTGACGAAGGCATGGAGAAAGCCGGGAAGTAATGCGTTTCGATCTGGTCGACCTGCAGCTGTTCGTCGCGGTGGCGGAGACCCGCAGCATCACTGCGGGCGCCGCCCGCATGCACCTGGCGCTGGCTTCGGCCAGCGAACGGATCAAGCGGCTGGAGGTGGCGCTCGGGGTCGCGCTGCTCAAGCGCGGCCGCCGCGGCGTGGAGCTGACTTCGGCCGGCGAGAGCCTGCTCGACCACGCCCGCATCGTCCTGCACAATGTCGATGCGTTGCGCGGCGATCTCGCCGCCTTCGCCAGCGGCGCGCGCGCCAGCGTGCACCTGCTCGCCAACACGTCGGGCATCTCGGAATATCTGCCGAAAGCGCTTGCCGCCTTTCTCGCCGAGCATCCGCGGATATCCATCGATGTCGAGGAGCGCGAGAGCGGCGAAATCGCGCGCGCCATCGCTTCGGGCGCGGCCGATCTCGGTCTCGCCGCCGAGCATGCGCTGCCCGAGGGCATCGAGCGCATCCCCTTCAGCGAAGACCGGCTGGTGCTGGTCGTGCCGCGGCAGGACGAGCTGGCAGGACGCCGCCAGGTCGATTTCCGCGAAGTGGTGAGCCGCGATTTCGTCGGTCTCGTCACCTCGAGCGCGCTGCATGCCCATGTCTCAGGTCACGCGGCGAAGCTCGGCGCCCGCCTGCGCTTCCGCGCGAGATTGAACAATTTCGACGCCATCGGCCAGATGGTGGCGGCCGGTATCGGGGTTGCCGTGATGCCGGAGGTCGCCGGACGGCGCTGCGCCCGTTCGATGAAGATCGCCGTGGTCCGGATCAGGGATTCCTGGGCCGACCGGCGGCTCGCGATCTGCGCCCGCAGCTTCAAGGCGCTCGCGCGGCCGGCGCAGCAGCTGGTCGAGCATTTGCGCAAGGGGGCGCGTCAGCTCACTTCGACGTCTGCACGCCCGCGTCCTTGATCACCTTCGCCCATTTCGCGGTTTCGCTGGCGATGTAGTCGCGGAATTGCTCCGGCGAGTTGCCGACGGGAGTGAGGCCCTGTCCGGCGAGCTTTTCCTTGACGGCGGGGTCTGCGAGCGCCGTCGTTGCGACCTTGTTGAGCGCCGCGATGACGGCCGGCGGCGTGGCTGAAGGCGCCACCATGCCGTACCAGTTTTCGATGCGCAGCGCCGGCATGCCGAGCTCGAAGGTGGTCGGCACGTCGGGCGCCGTCGGTGCGCGCTTGTCGGTGCCGAGCGCGATCGGCTTCAGCGTGCCGCTCCTGATGTGCGGCAGGACCGCGGGCAGGTCGAGGAAGGTCATTTGCACCTGCTGGCCGAGCAGGTCGTTGATGGCGGGCGTAGCGCCCCGATAGGGCACATGAACGACGTCGATCCCTGCGGTGAGCTTCAGGAGTTCGCCGGCGAGATGCGGCAGGCTGCCGGGGCCGGTGGAGGCGAAGTTGAGCTTGCCGGGCTGCGCTTTGGCCAGCGCCACGAGCTCGCTCATGTTCTTCGCCGGCACGTTGCCTGCCACCACGAGCATTTCCGGGACCGTGACGACCAGGGTGACCGGCGCGAGATCCCTGGAGGTCTCGTACGGCACCTTCTCCATGCTCTGGTTGATTGCGAGCGCTCCGGCGTTGACGATGCCGATGGTGTAGCCGTCGGGAGCAGCTTTTGCGACCGCATCGGTGCCGAGCGTACCGCCCTGGCCGCCACGGTTGTCGATCACGACCGGTTGCTTGGTCAACTCCGACATGCGCTGGCCGACGATGCGCGCGACGATGTCGTTGGGCCCGCCCGCCGGGAACGGCACGATCAGCTTGATCGGCTTGGCCGGGAATTCCTGCGCCGTGGCCAGCGCCGGCATTAGAAAGAGCGTCAATCCCGCCAGCAGCCTGCCGATCGTCCGCATCGAAGCTCTCCCTGGCGGTTCGCACTTCAGCTGTTGAGTATCTTCATCGCGGCTTCGTGCACCCGCGGATCGCCGGCGGCGACGATGCGTCCGCCGCTTTGCGCCGGCTTGCCGTCCCAGGTGGTGACGACGCCCCCGGCGCCGGTGATGATGGGGATCAGAGCGGCGATGTCGTAGGGCTTCAGCTCGGTCTCGACGACGAGGTCGAGATGGCCCGCCGCCAGCATGCAATAGGAGTAGCAGTCGCCGCCATAGCGCGTCAGCTTGACGGCGCTCTCGATCTTGGCGAACTGGGCGCGGTCGGCCGCGTTCATCAGCAGCGGGCTGGTGGTGTAGGCGGTCGCCTCCTTCAGCGCGGCGCAGCGCCGCACGGTCAGCCGTCGCGCGCCGGATGGTCCCGCATAATGGGCCGAGCCGTTGTCGCCCGAAAAGCGTTCGCCGATATAGGGCTGGTGCATCATGCCGAACACCGGCGTGCCCTTGTGCAACAGCGCGATCAGCGTGCCCCAGATCGGAAATCCGGCGATGAAGGATTTGGTGCCGTCGATGGGATCGAGCACCCAGACATATTCGGCGTCCTCGCGCTCGTTGCCGAATTCCTCGCCGACGATGCCGTGCTGGGGGAAGTTGGCCTTGATCAGCCGCCGCATCACCGCCTCTGCTGCGCGGTCGGCCTCGGTGACGGGGTCGAAATCCTGGGCGACGCTCTTGTTGTCGATCGAGAGCGAGGTGCGGAAGAACGGCAGGATGGTCTCGCCGGAGGAGGTCGCAAGCCGACCGATGAAGGCTTTGAAATCGATGACCGTCACGGCAGTCCCTGGGCAGGCGCTGGGGGAGAGGGTGTTCACCTTTCCCCTAGCCCAAACCGTACGCCGGCGCATCGGCCGCGAGACGTTAATCCACCTGCCTGCGCGCGTTTTTCTTTCGAATCGGCTTCGCTTGGTCAGTCATTCTTCGAAAGCCGCATCCATCACGAAGTTGAGATTTGTCTGCATGGTGGCTATTCGGCAACGTCAGTACTCGCCCGGAGTATTTTTATAACCTATTGAAAAATAGAAATATTTTCGTATTTAACCGGACTGTTGCATTCCCGCCATCCTCGCCGGGAATGCGCAAGAAATTAATCGAAAGCCCTTGCCTTTTGTGCAGCGCGGTCGCATATTGTTGCGGTGCGGTAGCGCTTTGCGTTATCGCTGCCCTCCTTGGGCGTTTCCTCCCTAGACTTGGGCCGCTTGTTCATTCAAGCGGCCCTTTTTTCTTGCCCGGAGCATGTCCCGAGCGCCGAGGCGATCATGCTCGAGCAAAAAAAGAGCGCGATGACGATCCGAGGAAACGTCATCACGCTCTCGAGGGACGGCGTGGCCGCGAAGGCTTTGCCGGAAGCTTACTTCAGCGACGTGTTGATCGACGTGAACTTGTTGTTGAGGTTGGTGCCGAGGCCGTTGACGACGGCGATGATCGCAAGCGCGATGCCGGCCGCGATCAGGCCGTACTCGATCGCAGTTGCCCCCGACTCGTCGTTCATGAACTTTGAGAAGAGCTGCTTCAACTTGACCTCCAAGGTTGCTGGTAGCGTACGCGGTTCCAGGGTCCGCGCGAGCGACCTTGGGTTCCAAGCTTGAAGGGGTGCTGAACCAGAACCCTAAAATGCTCCGTAATTCCCGGCAGAGGACCCGTCGTCGGCGGCAAACAGCGGCAAAGCGTTAACGGCCTGCTGTTCTCGCCCTGAAAGATTGTCAGAGGGTTTGACGACAAATTACGCGCAATCTCGCGCGCAACGTCGGCGGGCTATTCCGCCGCGGCCTGGAACGGCCCGAGATCGCCGAGCGGCAACTCGGCCAGGCGGTCGGCAATGGCGGCGAAATCGGCAGCCACCTGCGCAAAGCGCGGGCCGCGCTCCCTGCGACGCTCGTCCATGTAGACGGCGCGGTTGAGCTCGAGCTGGACGGTGTGCAGCCCGCTGGCCGGATTGCCGTAATGCTCGGTGATGAAGCCGCCAGCGTAGGGCTTGTTGCGGCCGATCGAATAGCCGAGCCCAGCGAGCGTGTCCTCGACCAGCTCCGGCAGCAGCGGCGCGCAGCTCGTGCCGTAGCGGTCGCCGATCACGACGTCGGGGCGCCGCGGCTCGTCGCGCGACACCCCGACCGACGGCATCGAATGGCAGTCGACCAGGACCACGGTGCCGAAGCTCTGGTGCGCCTTGTTGATCAACCGTCGCAGCGCGCGGTGGTAGGGCTTGTACAGCGCCTCGATGCGGCCGAGTGCGTCATCGACCGACAGCCGCTCGCGATAGATCTCCTGGCCGTCGCCGACCACGCGCGGGATGGTGCCGAGCCCGCCGGCGACCCGCATCGAGCGCGTATTGGCGAAGCTCGGCAGCCGCCCGGTGAACATCCGCGGGTCGAGCTCATAGGGCTCGCGGTTCACGTCGACATAGGAGCGCGGAAAATTAACGGTCACAACCGGAAAGCCGTGCCCGCTCAAATGGCCGATCAACTCGTCCATGAACGAGTCCTCGGAGCGCCGCAGTGCGGCGAGGTCGATCCGCGAGGCGTTAAGGAATTCTTCCGGATACACCGAGCCCGAATGCGGGGAATTAAAGATGATCGGCGCCCGCCAGCTCGCGGGCTCCACGATCTCGAACGGTGGCGACAATTCGCCATCAAACTGGGTCATTCGCGGGGCGCCGTCCCTTATCCGTCCGCGATTCCTCCGACAGGCTCATTTTTGCCGGAAAATCGCGTGCTTTGTGAGGCGATATTGTCCGGGATCGCAGCCGTTCTGCCAAGCGAAAAAAGCCCGTTTACCCTGGAACGCTTCTTTGCCGTGCCATGCGAACCGTCTCGATTGCCTTCCGCAGGGCTCCTGATGCAGTAAGATCGCCGTCTGCCGGCCGGTGCCCGGCGGATCCTCGGCCGGCGGTCTTTCACCCGAAATTTACCGTCTGCAGGGCTTAGTGAGTGGAGTGATCCAGTGACCCGGAAGCGACGACCCAAACCCATGCACAAAATTCTCCTCGCCGAAGACGACAACGACATGCGCCGCTTCCTGGTCAAGGCGCTGGAAAACGCCGGTTTCGAGGTCTCGCCCCACGATAACGGCATGTCGGCCTATCAGCGGCTGCGCGAGGAGCCGTTCGAGATGCTGCTCACCGACATCGTGATGCCCGAGATGGACGGCATCGAGCTCGCCCGCCGCGCCGCCGAGCTCGATCCCGACATCAAGATCATGTTCATCACCGGTTTCGCGGCCGTCGCCCTGAACTCGGATTCGGATGCCCCCAAGAACGCCAAGGTCCTGGCCAAACCGGTCCATCTTCGCGAATTGGTCAGCGAAGTGAACAAGATGCTGGCGGCCTGATTCGGGGGCAATTTAGGACCAACTGTCCTTGCAGCCCCGGTCCGCAGCCGCTATACGGACCCCGACCCAACCACCTTTTTCTATCCGGGCACGTAGCTCAGCGGGAGAGCACTACCTTGACATGGTAGGGGTCACAGGTTCGATCCCTGTCGTGCCCACCACCAACTCTCTGTTTTCTCAGCATTTCTGGAATCACCCTCGCCCCGATCGCGTGCAAATCCTTCTTCGTCAACAGTACGTCAACAGCAAATAGCGGCCTAGCGCAGTGCTGCTGGATCAGTGCGATTACGCAATCGGTGGCCAGCGCGACGTCCGCGAGCATTTCCGGATCGTCTGACTCGTAATTCGCCGTTGTGCGCGAGCCATCACGCACGACGTGCCCCATCCACAATGAGCGCTGCTCGCGCGGCACATTCCGGAACAGCTTCTTTATTTGGTCGGCCATGAAATGGCGCAAGCTGTACTGTGAAAAGCCCATCAGTCCGAGCTCTGTGCCGATACGTCGAAAGGCCCGCTTCACCGTAGCGACGCGCTTGCCCTTGTACACGATGAGTCCGAGCTCAGGTGGGGTCCGATTCTCGGCAAGGGCGGCTGCCAGCCGAGCCTCATCTTCTTTGTTCCAGACCGGTAGCCAGCCCGCGAGGCACCCGGTGAGCGGCTGGCGGGGCCGGCGCTTTTTCGTAGGTACCCAACCGATCGGAGCAAGATCAATCACGCCACCGTTCCAATCAACCTGCGTTGCCGGATCGAAATCGATGATGGCTTGTGGCCGAGCCCACGTGCACAGACTCATTATCGCAAAGCGGAAGAGATGGGGTGTTTTGAGCGAATCCAGCACCGTGGCCATCTGTTCGACGGAAAGTGTCACCGGTCGCGGCCGACGTGCTGAAATTTTGAGTTCAGTAGCGATTGCCTCACGTTTCCACACAATTTTCGGCGAGTGACTCATCAGCGCGGTCTCGATCTTATTTCCGACGCCATCCATTCTAATTTTTGTGACGCAGGCGTCGTTGAACGCAGATCTCATTACATTAAACAATCGTTCAATGTAGCCAGCGGAATGCCGGTGTTTTTCGACGCACCATTTGGCCAACTCGAGCTGGCGGGCTGGCGTCCAAAATGCGACAGGTGCATCGATCTTGCTTATGCTAGCGAGATAGTCCGTAAACAGCGCCACTGCCCGCTCGGCCGCGTCCTCTGATGCAATGTGTGAGCCGCGTTCGTCGAGATATGCCTTGAGTGCGGCCACACTAAGAACCTGGTCGGGGCCGGGCGGCCCTGCCCGGTTCACGCTGCTGGGAGCCGACGCGACGAGCGCCGCGAGCGAAACTTTGGCCTCTTCGAAATCTGTAGTCTTAAGACTTCTGCGGCGGACCTGGCGAGTTCCGGCGTCATACTTGCAAGCGTACCAGAAGCCGAGATGCTCTGGATGCGTGCGCTCGAGATAATAGCCGCCGAGTTCGAATCGACACTGCTGAGTGCCTGTTGAGGCAGCCTGCTGCTTTCCTGCTGGCATTCTGACACCTTAAGATACGTCCGTTCGATATAGCTCTGCACCTGCTCTGGCGTATAACGAGGGCCGCCGCTTTTTTTTCTGAATCCGTAGAACTCGATCCTCGGCGGATTCGCTCGGCGGGCGCGCCGCAGCTCCGCCCTTGTAAGCATTGGCCATCGTCTGAGCACCTCGTCTTCAGACAAGAAATCCGCCGGATCAATGACGCGCATAGAAAAAATCTTTCTCGATGCTAATGGAGCAACCAGGTCAGGCTGCTAATGAACACCTGCAAGCGTGGCACAGGCGACCGGGACTATTACGATCGCAGAGGGCTGATCCGAGGTGAACAAGTCTAGCGCCGAGATAACTGAATCGGCGGAAAACGCGCACAAATAGGTTGGATACACTTCTCCTTTTGCGTTCTGGCCCGTCATCCTCATCGTGCTACGCCGGAAGCCCAGATCGATTCTCGCCAGGAGCGCAAAGCGCAGGTAAAGATCCGATCTAGCGTCGATCCAAGGTAGGTGTTCGCTCGGTTCGTTGGACGTGATGACGCGCGCCACGCCGTCGAACTAATAAAAATTTGACGCGCCAAGGTGGGGCAACATATCGATTCGAGCGGTCGAGCGCTTTATGATCCACACCGAGACTAACAATGGAACGTTGGTTTTTCGCCGTCTCGGCAAATGCGCATTCCGAGATGAACGTCCGGAACGCATTGATCGTGGAATCGACCGCCACTTGCGGCAAATGGGATGAGTGATCTGCGGTGGCTTCAATGCCTATCGAGATTAATCAAGGATCGACTCAAAATCATGCTGACGCGGCGCGCCGGCCGACGCGAGATATCGCAGGTATTCGCCCGTACCCCGGCAATTCTACGCCGTGCTACGCCATGGCGCGATGACATCGACGCACCGATTGCAATCCTCTCTGCTTTTCTGTCTCTGCACCCGAACACGCACGTTGGGGATGAGGAAGAGCAGCGATGCCATATGTCGAGGCCACAGGAGCAAAGCTCTATGTCGAGGAGCGTGGCCACGGCTATCCGATCATCTTCATCCATGAACTCGCATCGGACATCCGTGGATGGGAAGCCCAGACTCGCCATTTCTCTCGCGGCTATCGTTGTATCGCTTACAATGCTCGCGGCTATCCGCCCAGCGATATCCCGGAAGATTTCGCCTCATATGGTTGGGAGTTGGCGGTAGACGACATCGCCGCTGTGATGCGGGGCCTCGAGATCGAGCGCGCCCATCTGGTCGGCTTGAGCATGGGCGGATATGCCGCTCTACAGTTTGGGTTGCGGTATCCGGAAAAAGCCAGCTCGATTGTCGCAGCAGGCGTGGGGTCTGGCTCTCATCCTTCCCAGCATGACGCCTGGTTGAGGGAAACGTCGATTCTCGCGCGGATTTTCATCGACCATGGAATGGTCGGAGTGGCCGAGAGGATGGCGCGCGGTCCGGCCCGCATCCAATTGAAATACAAGGACCAGGCTAGCTGGCGGGAATTCGTGGTCCGTCTGCGTCAACATTCGCCGCAGGGCATGTCGAACACGATGGCGCGCTGCCAGGCCTTGCGGCCGTCGTTGCATACCTTGCGCGATCAATTGTCTGACATGGCGGTTCCGGTATTGCTCGCCGTAGGTGACGAGGACGTCCGCTGCCTCGAGACCAACCTGATGCTCAAATCCGTGCTTCCCAACGCTGGTCTGTGGATCTGCCCCAATACCGGCCATGCGATCAACCTGGAAGAGCCGGCCTCATTCGATGCTCAAGTTGAAGGCTTCCTGGGCGCTGTCGAGCGCGGAAGCTGGCGCCGCGGCTTTCCGGGGAACGAGATTGATCCAAGCCTTGGATTGTATCGGCGCGGATGTCGAGACCACTCGCTCGTCCAGTTTGATCAGGAAACAGCCGGTGCCGACGTGGTTCGTTTGCACCACAGATGATGGCCTTGAGTTGCGTCCAAGCGAGATCCCCCATGAAACCCAGGGTTGGCGTTTATCTCTCCGAGCAAATGGCTGCGCGGTTGGCAGAGGCGGCCAAACGTCCCGGCGCCACAAAATCTGCGCTCGTCGAAGCAGCCCTCGATCTTTTCCTGGGCTCTGACGACGACGTCGGCGATGCCGCGACCGTGGCGCGCCGCCTCGGTGGCTTGAGCCACCAGATCGAGCAGCTCGATCGCAATCTCAGGATTGCGAATGAGACGGCTGCTCTTCATGTCCGGTTTCATCTCGCGGTAACCCCGATATTGCCGGGAGCCGCGCAAGGTGCCGCATGCGCGCTCGGAGCAGAGCGATTCGAGGAATTTGCTGCGCAAGTAGCAAGGCGGGTTGATCTCAAAATTCCCCTCATACGAGAGACGATTGACAGGGTCGGCGCAACGAGGGCGGACGCTTTCGCAAGCGATCTTGCGGAACTCGAGTCCCTCGGCTCCAGATCCACTGCGTACCAACCAGGTCTTCCGGCATCGACTGCGATTGATGACGCCTCAGCGCCTGTTGCTGCCGTCCGGGAGGACGGCAGCAACGGCGGCTTTCGAGGCCGTACAGGCAGCGCTTTTTACTGATGCTGCTAGCTGCCGAGCAATCGAGGAAGACGGGACGGCGATCGTTTCACGACGATCCGCACGAACCTCGCCAACGGCGGCGAGTGTGACGAAAGATCCGGTTGAAATCGGCTCCTTGATCTTGCGCGTGTTCCTGCCATTCGTCGCCGGCTATTACATCGCCTATCTGTTCCGGACCATCAACGCGGTCATGGCGGCTCCCCTGGCAACGGAATTGGGGCTCGGTGCCGACGATCTTGGCTTGCTGACGTCGGTTTACTTCCTGACGTTTGCAGCCGCCCAGATACCCATCGGCATCCTCCTCGACCGATACGGTCCGCGGCGGATTCAGAGCGTGTTGCTGGCAATTGCAGCGGCCGGCGCGACATTGTTTGCGGTGTCGGACCATTTCATTGCGCTTCTGGTCGGTCGCGCATTGATAGGTCTGGGTGTCGCCTCTACTCTAACCGCGGGATTGAAGGCGCTCGTTCTCTGGTTTCCAGAAAATCGCGTGCCGCTCCTCAACGGCTTGATGGTCATGCTCGGCGCTCTGGGGGCGGTGACGGCGACATTACCGGCCGACTTGCTGCTCGCCTGGATCGGCTGGCGTGAACTGTTCGGCCTGTTCGCTGCGTTAACCGCCGCCTCTGCGGTCATGGTCTATCTCGTCGTGCCTGAGGCTGCGCCGGCGCCAGGCAATGGCGCCCCGGTCGGCTTGAGAAAGGTCTACGCCGATCCACGCTTCTGGCGTATTGCGCCACTCTCGGCATCCTGCATTGGAACGGCGTGGGCGCTCCAAGGGCTCTGGGCGGCGCAGTGGCTCAGGGATGTGGAGGGCCTCGACCGTACCGGCGTGGTATCTCATTTGTTTGCCATGGCGATCGCCCTCAGTTTGGGCGCGATCCTGCTCGGGGTCGCTGCCGATCGGCTGCGCAGGCGTGGCGTCGGACCAGAGATGCTTCTGGGGCTTGTTGCGGCCGTGTTTATTGCAACTCAGTTCGCCTTGATCCTGCGCTTGCCTTTGCCGTCATATCTGGAGTGGGCGGTTGTGGCGGCGGTCGGCGCGGCTACCGTGCTCAGCTTTGCCATACTGGCCGAATATTTTCCGAAACAGCTCACTGGACGGGCCAACGGTGCCCTAAATTTGTTGCACATCGCCGCGGCGTTCGTCGTGCAGTACGCGACCGGTGTCGTGCTTGGGCATTGGACGCCTCAAGCCGGGCATTATCCGGAAATCGCTTATCAGACTGCCTTTGCTCTCAGCCTCGCCTTCCAGATCGCAGCATGGATCTGGTTTGCGCTGCCGTGGGCTTTCCTCCGACCTTCGGCGGCATGCCGCCCGCGTCCATCCGAATCATAGCCCGCCGTCGTCCGCCGGCGGTCTGGCCCAAACGGCGGGAATATTTCGATCCGAATTTCTGCGTCCCCGACGGTCATGCTCAGCTCCGCGCCGCAATCGAGAATCATGGGAACGCCGACTGCCGCCGACGCATTGATACGCCGGCGACTTTCCCGCACGTTCCATCCAGGCCTTAAGCTCTTTCCAATCCCGCGATCCAAAATTGGGGATCGTTGAGAACATCGCAACCGTATATTCAAGAGCTACGACCTGGTCTGGCGTAAAGTCCGTCGTTCCGATCAGCTTGGCCAGCATGTTGCGCAGCCGCGGCGTCAGTTGAAGCGGATTCGGCTGCTGGGGGAGGCGAGCGGCTTCCTCGAGCTCCTGGGCACGCCGGTCGCGGCGTTCCTCGCGATCGACGATCTGGCGTACCCGTTCGCGCGAGATTCCCATCGCGGAGCCGATAGCGCCAAGACTTTCGCTTGAACGGCGACGTTCAACGATCTGCCGATTGCGATCGCTTACCATGGCGCACCAATCCTCATCGGCGTCTCGATGCGGCTGGCGTTCCCTGCACCGTGTTCGACGCGCATCGAATTATCTCACGCCGGGGCTCTTTGTTTTTGAGTGGCTCTTTGTGTTGGAATCATGTCGCTTAGAACGTGTCGCTCGCCGGAGGCTCTCGCGTTAGGGGCCGCCGGCATTGCATGCCGGCGCCGCTATCACTGCCCCGAACGCGGGTGCCTTCTTAACCGGTCTCGCGACTGCAGTCGCCTCGGTGCCCGCGGTCATTTCATGCCCGCGTCGTTATCACTGCCCCTTCGTCGGCTGCCTTCTCTCCTTGCCGGGACAATTTTCATCAACCAACGGGTCTCCCCTTTCGCACGGGGCTAAGGGGCTCTGCCCCTCGCGCGCGCCAGGGTAAAGCGCCGGCTTCCGCCGGCGCCGACCCGAGCGGTCTCCCCGGTCTTCCGCGCTCTCTCAAATCCTTAACCCCGGGAAATCCTGGCCTGCGCTTGTGCAGACCCGCTTCACGAAGCGGCCCTTGAGGGCGGGCGATCCCCCTCCGCTCGGGTCGCCCTGGCACTTGCTACCCCCGGTCTCGCCGACGGGCAGGGGCGCAGGCGCGAGGTGCGCTCTGCACCCAAGCCCTTAAAAGGAGATCGATCATGTCTGCCAAGAAAGTTGAAACCGTCACGGAGAGCGGAACCGAGATTTTCATTCCGCTCAACAAGCTCAAGAAGTCGCCGAAGAATGCGCGCAAGACGCCGCACAGCGAGGCGGCCATTGAGGCCAAAGCGGCGAGCATCGCCGCCAAGGGTATCCTGCAAAACCTCGTCATCGAACCGGAGTATGACGGGGAAGGGGCCGCGACCGGGTTCTACCTCGTGACCATCGGCGAGGGCAGGCGGCTCGCCCAGCTTCTGCGGGCGAAGCGGAAGGAGATCAAGAAGACGGAGCCGATCCGTTGTGTGCTCGACACCGCGAACGACCCGCACGAAATCAGCCTCGACGAAAACGTCACGCGGGAGAAGATGCATCCAGCCGATCAGTTCGAGGCGTTCAAGAAGCTGGCGGAGGATCACGGGTATGGCGCGGAGGAAATCGCTGCCCGGTTCGGCGAGACGCCGCAGGTGGTGCGGCAGCGCCTTCGCCTGGGCGCGGTCTCGCCCAAGCTGATGGAAATCTACCGCAACGGCGATCTTGCGCTGGACCAGTTGATGGCTTTTGCCATCACCGAGGACCATGCCCGGCAGGAGGCCGCTTATGAGCGGCTGTCCTTTAACCGCGACGCCAGCACGATCCGCCGCCTGCTGACGGAAGCACACGTCGCCGCCACCGATCGCCGCGCGGTCTTTGTCGGCGCGGAAGCCTATGCCGAGGCTGGCGGTACGATCCTGCGCGACCTCTTCACCGAGGATGGTGGCGGCTATTTCGAGGACGTGGCGCTTCTCGACATGCTGGTCATGGCAAAGCTTGGACGCGAAGCCGACGCCCTGATGGAGGCCGAGGGTTGGAAGTGGGCGCAGGTCCATCTCGACTACCCCCACAGCCACGGGCTGCGCCGGACCTATCCGCAAGCCGTGGACCTTTCGGCGGAGGATCAGGCCGCCCTGGACGCCGCGAGGGGCGAGTTCGACAGCCCGACGGAGCAGCATGAGAACGACGAGGAACTGACTGACGAGGTCGACGCGCGTTTCGGCGAGCTTGAGGCCGAGATCGAGCGGCTTGAGGCCAAGCGCAGGGCATACGACCCCGCCGACATCGCCCGTTGCGGGGCTTTTGTCATTCTCAATCATGACGGCACCGTGCGCATCGAGCGCGGCTTTGTGCGGACCGAGGA
>NZ_JBQTHN010000146.1:0-8984 GCF_052389815.1 Bradyrhizobium sp.
GGTCGCGATCAGCATCGCCACCCGCGTCGCCCGTACCAGCTGCATCAGCGCGTTGAACACATGATCCGCCGTGTGCGGATCGAGATTGCCGGTGGGCTCGTCCGCCAGCAGCGCCCGCGGCGCATTAGCGACCGCACGCGCGATCGCCACCCGCTGCTGCTCGCCGCCGGAGAGTTCCGCCGGCCGGTGGGTGACGCGGTCGCCGAGACCGAGATAGGTGAGTATTTCCGTCGAGCGCTTGACGGTTTCGGAACGTTTCAGCCCCCGGATCATCTGCGGCAGCATGACGTTCTCCAGCGCGGTGAATTCCGGCAGCAGCCGGTGCGACTGATAGACGAAGCCGATATCGGAGCGGCGGATCTGGGTGCGGTCGGCGTCGCTCAGTTGTGACGTCGGCGTCCCACCGACATAGACCTCACCGTCATCGGGCGATTCCAGCAGGCCGGCGATGTGCAACAGCGTGGACTTGCCCGAGCCGGACGGCGCCACCAGCGCCACCGACTGACCCGGCCACAGCGCGAGCTTGGCGCCATCCAGGATCGTCAGCGTGTCCTCGCCCTGACGGTATTGCCGCCTGATCTCGTGAAGATAGATGACCGGTACGTCTTCCGCCCCCTGCTCCATCTGTCCCTCACTCGTACCGGAGCGCGTCGACTGGATCGAGGCGCGCGGCGCGCCACGACGGATAGAGCGTGGCGAGGAAGGACAGGGTCAGCGCCATCACCACCACCGCCGCGGTCTCGCCGAAATCGACCTCCGCCGGCAGGCGCGACAGGAAATACAGCTCCGGCGAGAACAATTCGGTGTTGGTGAGCCAGGACAGGAAACGACGAATCGACTCGATGTTCATGCAGATCAGCAGCCCGACGAGGAAGCCTACCAGCGTGCCGACCACGCCGATGGCGGCGCCCGTGATCAGGAATATCCGCATGATCGAGCCTTGGGAGGCGCCCATCGTGCGCAGGATCGCGATGTCCTGTCCCTTGTCCTTCACCAGCATGATCAGGCCGGAGACAATGTTCAGGGCCGCCACCAGCACGATCATGGTCAGGATCAGGAACATCACGTTGCGCTCGACCTGCAGCGCGTTGAAGAAGGTCGAGTTGCGCTGCCGCCAGTCGACCAGGAACACCGGCCGGCCGGCCGCCTCCGTCGCCAATTTTTTGTATGTGTCGATCCGGTCGGGATTGGCGGTGAACACCTCGATCGCGGTGACGTCGTTGTTGCGGTTGAAATAGGCCTGCGCTTCCGGCAGCGGCATGAACACGAATCCGGCGTCATACTCCGACATGCCGATCTCGAACACGGCGGCGATCTTGTAGGGCTTTATCCGCGGCGTGGTGCCCATCGGCGTCACTGCCCCCTTGGGCGCCACCAGCGTGATGCTGTCGCCGGCATGCAGCGACAGCTGGTCGGCGAGCCGGCGGCCGATCGCGACACCCTGGCCTGCGTCAAAACCCTCGAGCGAGCCCTGCTTGATGTTCTTGGCGATCGAAGTGAGGTTGTTGAGGTCTTCCGCGCGCATGCCGCGCACCAGCACGCCGGAGGCGTTGAACGCCGAGGACGCCAGCGCCTGGCCGTCCACCACGGGCGCGGCGAGCCTGATGCCCTGCACCTGGCTGATGCGGTCGGCGACGTCCTTCCAGTCGGTCAGCGGCGACTCCAGCGGCTGCACCAGCAGATGACCGTTGAGGCCCAAAATCTTGTCCAGCAGCTCCTTGCGGAAGCCGTTCATCACGGCCATCACGATGATCAGCGTGGCGACGCCGAGCATGATGCCGAGGAACGAGAAGCCGGCGATGACGGAGATGAATCCTTCCTTGCGGCGCGCCCGCAGATAGCGTCCCGACAGCAGCCACTCGAATGGCGCAAAAGGTGCAGTGCGTTGCGGCTCTGTCATGGTCTCATCCATAGCTTGATAATCCCATGATTCGGGCCAAATGTGGCCGCAATGGCCCGCGCGCGGTGGATAATGAACGCCCGGAGCCTCGGTTCTGATTGAATCAGAACCGAGGCTCCGGATTCTTGATTTGACGCGTTTTCTTCACGCGAACCGGTATCCACTTCGCTCGAAAACGCTCTACCCGCTCAGCCGCGCGACGACGTCGGCCGGGCTCATGCTCTCGCGCGCGCCGTCGGCGCGCCGTTTCACCTCGACCTTGCCTTCGGCAAGGCCCTTGGGGCCGACCAGGATCTGCCAGGGGATGCCGATCAGGTCGGCGCCGGCGAATTTGGCGCCGGCACGCTGGTCGGTGTCGTCGTATAGCAGGTCGACGCCCTTGACGCCGAGCTCGCGATAGAGCTTTTCGCAGGCTCCATCGACCGCCGCGTCGCCCTGCTTCAGGTTCAAAATGGTGGCGCGGAACGGGGCCACCGCTTCCGGCCATTTGATGCCGGCATCGTCATGACAGGCCTCGATGATGGCACCGGCGAGGCGCGAGACGCCGACGCCGTAGGAACCGCCATGGATCGGCACCTCCACGCCATCGGGACCGGCAACCAACGCCTTCATCGAGTCGGAGTATTTGGTGCCGAAATAAAAGATCTGGCCGACCTCGATGCCGCGGGTATGCAGGCGCTTGTCGGCCGGCACCTCGGCCTCGAAGCGCGCCGCGTCGTGGACGTCTTCGGTCGCGGCATAGACCGAGGTCCACTGCTTGATGATCGGGGTCAGATCGCCCTCACAGTCGACGTCGTCGGCGGGGATCGGCAGGTCGAGCACACTTCTGTCGCAGTAGACGCCGGACTCGCCGGTCTCGGCGAGCACGATGAACTCGTGACTGAGGTCGCCGCCGATCGGGCCGGTTTCGGCGCGCATCGGGATCGCCTTCAGGCCCATGCGGGCGAAAGTGCGCAGGTAGGCGACGAACATCCTGTTGTAGGCGCGGCGGGCGGCGGCCTCGTCGAGGTCGAAGGAATAGGCATCCTTCATCAGGAACTCGCGGCCACGCATCACGCCGAAGCGCGGACGCTGCTCGTCGCGGAACTTCCACTGGATGTGATAGAGATTGAGCGGCAGGCTGCGGTACGACTTGATGTAGGCGCGGAAGATCTCGGTGATCATCTCCTCGTTGGTCGGACCGTACAGCAGCTCGCGCTTGTGGCGGTCGGCGATGCGCAGCATTTCCGGACCGTAAGCATCGTAGCGGCCGCTCTCGCGCCAGAGGTCGGCCAGCTGCAGCGTCGGCATCAACAATTCGAGCGCGCCGGCGCGGTCCTGCTCCTCGCGCACGATCTGCTCGATCTTCTTCAGCACCCGGAAACCCAGCGGCAGCCAGGCATAGATGCCGGCGGCCTCCTGCCGGATCATGCCCGCCCGAAGCATCAGCCGGTGCGAGACGATCTCCGCCTCCTTCGGATTCTCTTTCAGGATGGGCAGGAAGAACCGCGACAATCGCATGGGTGTTGGCTCGAGGGATTCGGGGGAAACGGGTGACGCAGTCAAACCGGATTGCCCGGCAAAACACAAGGCCGGGGCCCGTCAAAAAGCCGCCATACGGGCCGATTTCCTGCGGTTTCCGTGCCTTCGCCTTTCGCTTGGCGCGGCACGAAACAATCGCGGCTACTTCTTCATCATGTGTCCGGAATGCCCGGAGTGATCGCCGCCGCCCGGAGCCTGCGCGCCGACGCCCTGCACGTCCAGCGACACGTTCACCTTGCCGGCCTTCTCGAACTGCAGCGTCAGCGGCACCTTGTCGCCCTGTTTGAGCTGGCCCTTCAGGTTCATCAGCATGAGGTGGTAGCCGCCGGGCCCGAGCTTGACGGTCTTGCCGGGATCGATGGCGAGGCCCTTGTCGAGCGGGCGCATCTTCATGATGCCGCCTTCCATCGCCATCTCATGGATTTCGACGCGGCCGGCGATGTCGCCGCTGCCGCCGACCAGCCGATCGGCGGCCGCGCCCTTGTTCTCGATGGTGAAATAGCCGCCGGCGACCTTGGCGCCTGCAGGCGTTTGCCGGCTCCACGGCTGGCTGATCAGGAGATCGCCGGCCTTGACGTCTTCGGCGCGAACGGGCGTCGTGATGACGGCTGCGAGCATGGCGGCGAGTGCAATCGTCCGGGTAAGTTGCTTCATGATTTCCTTCTTTCGCATTCCAGGGGCTTGTTTCATTTCTTCGCGGCGAGCTGCCGCTCCGACCATTGCTCGAGGTCCGCCATCTCGGCCGAGCCTTCGATCGTCGTCATCTCGCCTTCACGGGTGATCAGCAGCGTTCGGGGAATGTCACCCTGCCAGGTCGGATCGATCTCGAAACGCAGGCGGTCGGCAAAGCCGTCGAATATCCAGTTTTCGGCCAGCGCCAGACCCGATCGCTCCAGCATCGCGCGCGTGGCCTCCGGCAGGTTTGGAACGAAGTCGGCGCTGATCGTCACCATGTCGATGCCGGGGTGATCCTTCATGAACGCGCCGAGCTGGGGCAGTTCGACCTTGCAGGGCCCGCAGGTCACGCCCCAGAAGTGGACGATGGTCGGCCGTCCCGCATGCGCCTTGGTCAGCTCGTGCCAGCTGCCCCGCCCGAACGGCTTGAGCTGTGTCTGCGAATCCCGCGCCGGTGCGGGCACCAGCAGCGCCAACAACAGAACGAGCGCGAGAAATTGCCGTTTCACGACTCGTCCCCGATCGGGATGAAGCGATAGCCGTCGGCTTTCGTCATCCAGGAAAGATAGGTTCTCCGTCCGTCCGCAACCAGCAGCGGATGATCGGAGCTGTCGGCAGTCCCCGCAACGGCGCGCGGCTTGCTCCAGCTTTCTCCGTCATCGCCCGAGGTCATCAGATTGACCGTGGTCCGCTCCCCGTCGAACTCCTTCCAGACCATTGCCAGCCCGTTCGGTCCCGCAATCACCGACGGCCGGGATGGATTCCTGTTCGCCTGCCCGATGGCAAGCGGCAAGGAAAAACTTCCGCCACCGTCGCGCGAATGGGCGTAGAACAAGCCCTTGCGCGCCTTGCCGTTGGTGAACCATGTGACGTGATAGGTGCCGTTCGGCGACACGGCAAGGCTCGGTCCGTGGTGCGGACATGCCGCGATCTGCCAGTCGTCCACCGCGACGCGACGTGGCTCGCCGGGCGTGGCGGCATCGCGGAAGGCGATGACGGCGTGATCCCGGATGCCGCCCTCGAAGATGTTCCTGAACACCACGACTGGACGGTTCGACGGATCGAACGCCAGCGCGATGCGGCAGCATTCGCAGGTGTTGTCGATCGCCATCCGCGCGTCCGAATAGCTCGCCCCACCGTCGCTCGAGGACGCGAAGAACAGCGCGGCACCTTCGTACTTCCTTCCCGCCTCCCGGGCCGGAACGCGGTTGCGCTT
Organism: Bradyrhizobium sp.; assembly: GCF_052389815.1. Classification (GTDB taxonomy): domain Bacteria; phylum Pseudomonadota; class Alphaproteobacteria; order Rhizobiales; family Xanthobacteraceae; genus Bradyrhizobium. The sequence goes on from NZ_JBQTHN010000146.1 coordinate 5,313, forward strand.
GTCGAGCCAGGCGGCAAACAGCGCGCCATTGTCGTCGAAGCCGATCGCTTCGAAGCGCTGGCTCTCCTTGCCCGCCGTAATCGGCCGGACGGGGGCAAAGCTCTTGCCGCCGTCGTCCGATCGCGTGGCGAGCACCTGACCGTTGAAAGCCTTGTCCCTGAAGATGGAGAACGCCAGCGCGATGCCACCCTTGCCGTCGATTGCGATCTTCGGGCGAGCATCAGGCCCCCAATCGAGATCGAGCGCCTCCGGTGTCGCCGCGACCGGCCGCGAAAAGCTCTTGCCGACATCGCCGGAGCTCGCGACGGAAATCTTGCCGCCGGCCATCCAGGCGAGCCACAGCGTTCCGTCCGCCGCAAACGCCGGCGTCACCTTGGTGGCGCAGCGCAATTCAGGCTCGTTGCAGGCGGCATCGGAGCCGTGCTGGTGATGCATTTGCGCGCTTGCGACTCCCTGCCAGAGGGCGAGGGCCGCAGCTGCGGTGAACGTCGTTCGAAGTATCCTCATCATCGGGTGCATCTCGATCACCGGAACGCAATCTTCATTCCCGCAACGAACGCCCGCGGCGAGCCGGCATGGATCGATCCTGTGCTGTTCGCCAGGACGCTCGCGGGATTTTGAACGCCTGCCGCAGTCACCGTATTGCCGATGTTGTTGGCCGAGGCGAGGTAGGTGCGGTCGAACAGGTTGCGCACCTCAAGGAATACGCTGAGCGACTTCAGCGTTTCCGAGGCAAGATCGGTCTTGTAGCGCACGTTGGCGTTGACCAGCTCATAGCCCGTAGCCTTCAGCAAGTTCGCGTTGTCCATGTAGAAGGAATCCTTCCACACCACCTCGACGAAGGCGCCGAGTCCGCGCAGCGGCCCGGAGGTCTCATCCCATGACAGCCGCGCCGTCAGTTCGTTCGGCGAGATGCCGGGAATCTTGTTGCCGGCGCGATTGAAGCTGTAGGTCGCACCATTGGTGATGTTCTCGACATATTCGGTATAGAACTGGTCGAGATAGGTGTAGGCGGCGGTGAAGCGCCAGGTCGGCAGGAAGCGCCAATCTGCGGCCAGCTCCACGCCGCGATGCTCGGACCGCGGCGCGTTGAAGGTAAAGCTCGCGTTCGGCGCTCCGGCAGGCGTCGCCTGCGTGACGAGCTCGTCGCGGAAGAACTCGTAGAAGCCGGTCAGGCTGACCTTCAGCGATTTGTTCGGCGTCCAGTCGGCGCCGAGGTCGTAACCGAGATTGCGTTGCGCATTCAGTTGAGTGTTGTTGCCAAACTGGCCGCTGGACACAACGAATAGGTTGCCGACCTGCGGCGTCCCGTAGCCGGTCGCGGCCCTGGCGCGGAATTGCCATTCATCGTTCGGTTTGAAGAAGAGCGCCAGTTCGGGCGCCGTGTTCTGGAACTGCCGGTCGGCACCCGTCAGGCGGGTCGTCGTGATTCCTGCGGGTCCCGTATAGGTGTAAGCGGTGTTCAAGCCCCGCAGATTCGTATTCTCCCATCCGATGCCGGCAATGGCAGTGAGCGTCGGGGCGAGCTTCATCTCCTCGCGCGCGCGAAATCCCCAATTGGTGTGCGAGGCGGTCGTGTTGGCGCTTATTCTCCCAAGAGTCGCACCGCCACCCGGCATCACGTTGAACGTATCGCTGGACCAGGGCAGCGTGTTGTAGAAGCCGCCGACATAGGTCGTCGTGTCCATGCCGAGGATTTCACCGCGCCGGGTAACGTCACTGATGAAGTTGTAGGAGGCAAAATCGCCGATCCCGCTCGTGGTGCCAGTCGGCTGATTGATGTTGCGGTCGTCGAACACGAACTGGTTGCGCCAGGTTGTCCGGTTGTCGAAATCGTGCTCCCAGCGGCCGCCGACGATGGTGCGGCGATCATCGCGGCCAAGGCCAGCGACGATCGCGGTCACCGGGGTCCGCGGCCCGTTGAATCCATTGTTGAACAGCGACACCGTTCCGCAACCCGGCGTACCCGACGTCTCGCATCCCGCCTGGAACGGGTTCTGATGGAACTGGTTCAGCGAGAGCCGGATCGGCAGCCGCGTGGCAAGGTGGTTGTGGATCAGCTTGAAGGTCAGGCGGTCGTCAGGCGTCGCGTGCAACGTGCCGAGGAAATTCACCGTCTGCGTGTTGAACCAGCTGTTCTGGATGTAGCCGTCGCCGCGAACGTCGCTGCCAAAGAACGAATACTCGAAATCGCCGACCTTCTTCCCCGCCGTGAAGTAATTGTTGAGGTAGCCGAAGCTGCCGCCATCGACGCCGTACTCGAATCCGTCGATCACACGTCCGGGCCGCGTGCGGAAGTCGATCGCCCCGCCGGTCGCGTAGTTGCCGTAGAGCGCCGACGACGGCCCTCGGATCACGTCGATGGCGCCATAGGCGTGCGGGTCGATCAGGTCGCTGCGGGACAGCCCGTCCGGCTGGGTGACGGGAAACCCGTCGTCGAAGATCACCATGTTGCGGATGCCGAAGCCGTTGCGGGCGTTGGAGCCGCGGATCGAGATGCCGAAGTCGCGCGGCCCGTTGCCCTGCTTGATGGAGATGCCGGGGCTATCGCGCAGCACGTCGGCGACCGAGAAGGCTGGCCGGTTCTCGAACTGGCTGCGGTCAATCGTCGTGCCGGTCTGGCCGTTCGGCACCAGGGAGAAGTTTCCGATACCTACACCGCTTGTGTTGATCACCACGACGGGAAGCCGGTGCTCGTTCGCGTCGGCCGGCTGCTGCATTCGACGCGGGCCCGCGACAGCAGCGCCGGCGCGCCTGGGCGCAGCGTGCCCTGCCTGGGCCTCGCGCGGCGCCTCGACATTGATGGGCGGCAATGCCGCTGGTTCGGCGTTCTGGCCAAGGGCCGGCTGCACGGGTGCGATCCAGGCCACGAGGATGGCAAGGATGCTCACGCCAATAGGGGCATGATACCTGGACATGGAAGTTTCCTGACGCCGGCGCTGTCGCCGGCCACTCACGGGCATTCACCGGCACGGCAAGCCGATACCGGTGGCGAGGTTCGGGTCAGGAAAGGGACGGAGGAGCGCGCGCCTGCTCGGGGGAACCGGCACGGGACGTCGCCGGATCAAGCGCCAGCTCGCGCCAGACCACCGAGGCGACCTGGCGTTCGACGGCAAGGACGGCGGCGCTCTGCGGCGGGTCGACGGGAGCGCCGGTGTGGAGCACGCCGCAAAGCGCGCAGCAGCCGCTTTGGGCGCCGGATGGGTCTTCCTGGCTGGTCCCGCCGTTGCCATGGCAGATCACCGCAACGCTCAGCGGATCGGAAGCGGCGATGGAGGCAGCCCAGCAGGAAGCGATCGGCGCGAAGACCTGCACCGCCAGCGCAATCAGAACTATGGGCAGAAAGTTCTTCAGCCGCCTGCGCATTGCTACACCCGTTCGGGGCCAGAATAACCACCTGCAGAGTGCGAAGTCGAGGCGGGGTTCCCTGGATTCTCCGGCATGCGGCCATGAGATATTGGATCGGCACCAGGGGGTCTTGTCATAGCGCAAGGTGCACCGGAATTATTGTTCGGCTCGCCCCTTATCCCCTTACTCCGGCACGGGTTTTTCCTCCGTTTCCTGCAACCACCGGTCGCACAATTCCAATCATTTCGCAGTTTGCTGGAATTTTGAACAATCGTTGCTGAAATTGGTGACAAGACGCAAAAGATGGTCTACCAAAGCGGCCTC
>NZ_JBQTHN010000147.1:0-7983 GCF_052389815.1 Bradyrhizobium sp.
GGCAGCGCGCAGCCGTTCATCTCGGCAAAGCGGCAGGCGTTCCACAGCTTGGTCGCGAAATTGCGATAGCCTTCGACGCGCTGGGTCGAAAGCTTGATGTCGCGGCCTTGCGCCGCCATCGCGGCCAGCGTGAAGCGCAACGCGTCGGCGCCGTATTCGTCGACGAGATGCAGGGGATCGATGACGTTGCCCTTCGACTTCGACATCTTGGCGCCCTTCTCGTCGCGAACGAGGGCGTGGATGTAGACGGTCGAGAACGGCACCTCCTTCATGAAGTGGAGGCCGAGCATCATCATGCGGGCGACCCAGAAGAAAATGATGTCGAAACCGGTCACCAGCGTGTTGGTGGGGTAGTAGCGCTGCAGTTCCGGCGTCTCGTCGGGCCAGCCGAGGGTCGAGAACGGCCACAGGCCGGAGGAGAACCAGGTGTCGAGCACGTCCTCGTCGCGGGTAATGAAGCCCTCGCGTTTCGCCGGATCGCGCGCCAGCTCGGCGCCCTGCTCCGGCGTGATCACCTCCTGCTCGACGTAGTAGCCAAGCGCGTTACCGACCGCCTCTTCCTCCGTCTCGGCGACGAACACCTTGCCGTCGGGCCCGTACCAGGCCGGGATCTGGTGGCCCCACCAGAGCTGGCGCGAAATGCACCAGGGCTGGATGTTCTCCATCCAGTCGAAATAGGTCTTTTCCCAGTTCCTGGGCACGAAGGTCGTCTCGCCCGAACGCACGGCCGCCATCGCGGGCTGCGCCAGCGTCTTCGCGTCGACATACCACTGGTCGGTCAGATACGGCTCGATGACGACGTTGGAGCGGTCGCCATGCGGCACCACATGCGTGTTCGGCTCAATCTTCTCGAGGAAGCCGAAATCTTCCAACCGCGCCACGATCTTCTTGCGCGCGGCGAAGCGATCGACATTGTGCAGCTCTTCGGCGAGCATCAGCGCGCCCTCAGGCAGGCCGCGCAGGTAATCCTCGTTGTCGACCAGCGAGAGGCTGCCCTCCTTGTCGAACACATTGATGCGCGGCAGGCCGTGCCTGTTGCCGATCTCGAAATCGGTGAAGTCGTGCGCCGGCGTCACCTTCACCGCGCCAGAGCCCTTGTCGGGATCGGAAACCTCGTCGGCGACAATCGGAATCCGGCGGCCGACCAGCGGCAGGATCACGTGCTTGCCGATCAGATCGGCGTAGCGCTCGTCTTCGGGGTGCACGGCCACGCCGGTGTCGCCCAGCATCGTCTCCGGCCGCGTGGTGGCGACCACGATGAAGGACTCGGTATCGGCGGGATCGAAAGTGCGGCCCTCGATCGGGTAGCGCAGGTACCACAGGCTGCCCTTGACCTCGATCTGCTGCACCTCGAGATCGGAGATCGCGGTGAGCAGCTTCGGATCCCAGTTGACCAGCCGCTTGTCCTTGTAGATCAACCCCTGCCGGTAAAGCTCGACGAACACCTTGACGACGGCCTTCGACAGCCCCTCGTCCATCGTGAAGCGTTCGCGCGACCAGTCGCAGGAAGCGCCGAGGCGCTTGAGCTGGTTGACGATCGTGCCGCCGCTCTCGGCCTTCCACTGCCAGACGCGCTCGAGGAATTTGGCGCGGCCGATGTCGCGTCGGCCGGGTTCCTGGCGCTCCATCAATTGCCGCTCGACCACCATTTGCGTGGCGATGCCGGCGTGGTCGGTGCCGGGCTGCCACAGCACGTCACGCCCACGCATGCGCTCGAAGCGACAGAGAATGTCCTGCAGCGTGTTGTTGAGCGCGTGACCCATGTGCAGCGAGCCCGTCACGTTCGGCGGCGGGATCACGATGGCGAAGGTTTGCGCGTCTTTGCGCTCGGGTCGGCCCGCCCGGAACGCGCCGCTGTCTTCCCAGATGCGGGCCATGCGGTTTTCAATGTCGGCTGGCTGGTAGTTCTTCTCGATCATGACCGTGCAAGCTTTTGGGGGTTTGACGGGCTAAAAAGCCGCCGCGGCCGTGCAAGTCAACACGCTGCGGCGCCGAAATGACCGGATCAGGCCGGAACGGATGGCTGAATCGGGGCTACCGGCCCCAAATGGGGGGCTAGCGGCCGCGGGATACCCGCTCAATCTCGGCCTTGACGATGCGTTCCACCAGCCCCGGCAGATTGTCGTCAAGCCAGGATTTCAGCATCGGGCGCAGCATTTCCTTGACCAGATCTTCCAGGGTCCGTGCGTTGTTGCTGAGCACGGTGTGAGCCAACGTATTGAAAGCAGACTCCACCGCGTTCACCGTCGAGCGCGACAGCATCGGCGCCATCGGCACGTCGACCGGCGACGGCTCGGGCATGGGCAGGCGCGGGGCCGCCCTGGCTTCGGTGAATTCCAGATCGTCCTGCGGCTCGATCTTGCTGAAGGACGCGGCGGGCGCGGGAGCCGGCGGCGGATCGGGCAGCGCCATTTCGTCGGTGAGCTCGAATACGTCGCCGTCGGGTTGGGGCGGCCTCACCTCCTCGGCCGAGGTCTCCTCGTCGAGGCTCGCCAGCATCGCATCGATGTCGTCCTGGCTGTTGTTTGCCGCGGGTTCCGGCGGCGGGGGCGGCGCAGGTTTCGGCGCCGGTGCAGCGGCCTTGACGGCTGCGGCTTGCGCGACAGGTATGGCCGAGGGCGGAATGTCCTTCATGGCAGGCTTCGAAGGCGGCGGCGGGGCCGGAGCGGCGGCTGCCTTGTCGGCCGGCTTGGCCTCGTCATCGGCGATGATGCGACGGATCGACGCCAGAATCTCCTCCATCGAGGGCTCTTGGACCTTCGCAGGTTGCGTCATCTCCGACTCCACATCATCAACGCCGAATCTTACACCAAGCGGCCGCTGATTTGCCGGTTCCGAAAATTGCCGTCCGGCAATTTCATGGAACGGCCCGGACTTGTCCCCAGATCAAACGCGCCGCAGCGGATCGCGCGTTTCGAGCCCTGTTCCGTCATGACGCCGAATCATGACGGCCGGGCAACGAATCGTGCGCCGCGAATCGCTTCGCCGCCTCGAACAAGGCTACGTCATGGCGACAATTGTGCAAGCAAGGTGCGGCTCCGGACCTATACGGGAGCCGCTCGTTCTCTACTGGCCGGAAGGCGTGCGCACGCCGATCCAGCTGTCGCGCACCTGGTGATAGTGCACGCTCGGATCGTAGGTCTCGGTCTTCAGGTTCATCACGATCGGCGACAGGCGGCCGACTGCGTTGAGCACCGAATACGAAGCCACGACGCGGTCGTGCTGCGCGGTGATCAGCGCGACGCGCGCGTTGACCAGCGCCTGCTGCGCGTTGAGCACGTCGAGCGTCGTGCGCTGGCCGGCCTTGGCTTCCTCGCGCACGCCGTTCAGAGCGATCTCGGACGCGGTCACCTGCGCCTGCGCGGATTGCACTTGTGCCTTGCCGGCCTCGAGCTGGCCCCAGGCCTGCACGACGTTGGCGCGTGCCTGGTCGCGGGTCTGCTCCAGCACGAGGCGCTGCTGCGCCAGCGTCTCTTTCGACTGCCGGATCAGCGAATACTCCGAGCCGCCCTGATAGATCGGCACCGACACCTGCGCGACCGCCGCACCCGTGAACGAGCGCTGGATGGTTAGCGTTTGCTCGTAGTTCTGGGTCGCAGAGGCCTGTAGCGTCACGGTCGGGAACAGCGCGCCCTCGGCGACCTTGACCTGGAGATAGCTGACATCGATGCCGAACATGGCCGACGTGACGTTCGGATTCTCGATCAGCGCCAGTTCGACTGCGGCCGGCAGCGCGGGCGGCAGGAAGCGGTCGACCGGCGAGCCTGGCGCCAGCGCGACCGGCTCGCTGCCGATGATGCGGCGGAAGTTGGCGCGCGTGGTGGTCAGAGTGGATTCGGCGGTCAGCAGCTGCGTCTTGCCGGCGGCGAGCTGCGCCTCGGACTGCGCGACGTCGGTGCGGGTGACCTCGCCGACATTGAAGCGGTCCTTTGTCTGCTTCAGCGTCTGTTCCAGCACGCGCACGTTGCTGCGCTGAACTTCGACGTTGGCGGAGTCGCGCAAGTAATCCATGTAGATGGTGGCAGCCTGCAGCAGAACGGTCTGCTCGAGCACGCGCAACGCTTCGCGCGCCGCGGATACCTGGCTTTCGGCCGCGCGCGTCCGGTTGGCCGTCTGCTGGCCGTTGAACAGCGTTTGCGAGATGGTCAGGCCGGCGCTGCGCGGCGCGTTGGTGCCGGCGACGTGGCCGCGCACAAGCCTGTCGGCGTCGCCGCCCGCCGTGGTCACCACGTCCGTGTACTGAACGCCCGCGCTCGCCGTGACCGAGACCCTGGGGCGGTAGCCGGAAAGCGCCTGCGGTACGTTCTCGTCGGTGACGCGAACCTGCGCGCGCTGCGCGTTGAGTTGCGGATTGGTCTGATAGGCGCGCACCAGCGCAGCCTCGATCGTGTCGGCCAGCGCGGGCATCGGCCCCAGCAAAGCTATCAGAAGGACCGAAGCCGCGGCTCCGGCGAAGACCTTCGTCCCTCGCATCCCCAAATATCCAATCATCTTCCGCCCGCCCAACGCATGAGCCGGCGCCACCCTTACAGGTGAGTCCCGGCTCACCTTATTCCGCCGCTGGTCACGACGAAACACCCAGACAGGCCGGTGAAGCCGAAACTCTCCGCAGTGGGGCAATCCGGCCACACTTATGATTTGGAACGGGATTTAGCAGCCGCTGAGGGCGGAAATCGCAGCCGGCAGGGCGGAAAAACGCCTAGAAAACGAATTCGGCGCGGCGTTCCAGGCCAGGCAGCAGGGGGGCTGACGCGTCGAACAATGTACGATGCCCGAGATCGCCATGCGCATGCGTCACGACCATCGCCCGCGACGGCTTGACCGTCGCGAACACGCCCACCAGGCGACCGCCTTCCGCAAGCTGGCCGAACAGCCGCTCCGGTGGAATTTCGGTGGCCCCATTGAGGACAATGACGTCATAGGGCGCAGAATCCGGCTCGCCATCGGCGCTGGCGGCGTTACGGACGGTAATGTTGGCAAGCCCGAGCCCGGCAAGCGTTTTCGCCGCCTGCGAAGCCAGCGCCGAATCGCTTTCGGTGGCCGTCACCCTGGCGGCGATTTTTGCGGCGATCGCCGCCACGTAGCCCGAAGCCGCGCCGACGACGAGCACATTGTCGCTGCTCTTGAGTTCGGCCGCCTGCAGAAGTTTCGCCGTCAACGCCGACTTGAGCAGGTAGCGCTTGGCGGCGGCGGCGCCGCCGACCTCCAGATCGAGGTCGAGATAGGCGAGCGGCTGCTGGGCTGCGGGCACAAAGGCCTCCCGCGGAGTGCCCAGCATGGCATCGAGGATCCGGCTGTCGGTGACGTCGCTGGTGCGCACCTGGCCATCGACCATTTTCTGGCGCGCGGTCGAAAAACCGGACATTTGGCGACCCCCGAAATCGAAGCGGAAACCCGTGCCCTTTTGGAGCAAGAGGGCTGAAAACGCAACACGGGGCTCGGCCGATTCCCGCTGCATCGAATCCTGCAAAGATGACTGGTAATGTTGGCTCCCGGAGCTGGATTCGAACCAGCGACCATTCGATTAACAGTCGAATGCTCTACCGCTGAGCTATCCGGGAACAGGCGAAACGGACGTTCGCGAGCGGGCCTGCGTATAACAAAGGCTCTTGCCGTTGCAAAGGACCAATTGGCCGGCTGTGACCGAATGCGGAAGACCGGGAAACCCCCTGCCCGGCAAAGGATTTCTCGGGTCTGCAATGCCGCCGAAGCGCCTCCCGCAAAAACTTCGGCCCCTCGGCGCTACCCCGCGCCCGTGACGCGCCAGATCGCGTCGGGAGCCAGGCGATGCCCTATTGCGCGGCCTGATCGAATGCGGCCCGGCAGGCGTCGCTCAGGCTCGCCTTGTTGCGGCGCAGGCAGGCGGTGATGGCGCGCACGTTGGGGATTTCGCCGGCACAGAGCCGATAGACGTCCGGGGTGCAGGCGCGGCGCTGGTCGGGCGTGCCCTGGTACTGCGCAACCGCCGCGCCGCCGGCGAACAGCGACAGGAACAGGCCGAGCGTGCAGCTCTTGCCGGCGCGGCTGGTGAAGGCTCCAAATCGCAACGGCCTCGGCTTCATGGCGATCTCCCGATCAGGCTGGTGCCGGCACGGCGCCCTTGCTAATCAAGGGCGATATCGGAAATTAATTTCGCCAACTGTGATTTTTCTCACATTGGCTCTCCCGGCCGGCAGGTTAGGAACCGCGAGGGGAGAAACTCATTAGTAACCAAGCCTTGCCGCCGGGGGCAGATCGCTAAAATTCGAGCGATCCGTTCAATCCGCAAACAAAGCCGTTTTGCGATCTTCCGCGCTCGAAGAGCGGGAGAGCGCGATGAGTGAAGTTGAGTTCGATCTGTTGCTGGACGCCGTGCAGACGGCGATCGTGCCTGATCTTGGGGAGGAATTCGTGGCCGAATCAAAGCCGCTTCGCGCGCCGCTGCTGCGTGCCGCCAATGACAATGACCACAAGGGCTGGCCGCTGATCCCGTTTCCCGAGGGCTGGTACGCCTCCTGCTGAGAAAGCTGCCGCGGCTTCCGATATACTCAGGCCAAGTGCTTGATTATATGAATGGAGGCCACGACCAGAATTGAACTGGTGTAAACGGTTTTGCAGACCGCTGCGTAACCACTCCGCCACGTGGCCCCACCGGGGGCACTCATATACGGCCTCCCAGGGATAGGCAACCAAGCCCTCCCGAGGGACGGATCAGGCGCTTAGCTTTCTGCGGGCGTCATGGAACCCGAAAATCGGCCGGCCTCTGACATCGTGGTCGATACCGCGCCCGGTCCGCGTTTCCCCTCAGGCGAATCGACGCTCGATCGAGCCGTGAAAAGGCAGAGCGCCGCCGGCTTGCACCGACGGCGCCACACTTTGGGAAGCAATTAGCGACCGCCGCCACCACCGCCACCGCCGCCACCACCACCGGCGTCATGCAGGGCCGGGTTGTCGCGCGGATCGGTGTAGTCCTTGGAGCGCGCGGTGATCGTCTTGTATTTCGGCTGCTGGACCACCTCGGGTAGTATGACGTTCCCGCAATACCAGGGGTTGACCGGGTCGCAACGAACCTGGCGCGCCTGGAAAGCGCTGGCACTCGTTGCCGCAGTCGCCGCGGCGAGCACGATCAGCGCCGCTGCGGAAAGCTTACATGTACGAGACATGGTATCCTCCGTGTTGTCGGCGGAGCCGGAATGGCCCGCGCTGGATGTTGACGATTGCTGTCGTCGTGCCCCTTGGTGCCGATCTGCGCGCGGACGGTTCAGTCGAAATCCCTGATGTCTTTTGCTGGATCAAACTGGGGCGTCAGCGGTGTCTGGCGTCACACCACGGCCAAGCGTGCTCATTTCACAGAACATCGTTTCGACGCCGCTCGATCCGGTCTTCTTGCTGTCGAGCGCATCGACGTACTGGATATGAAAAGCAGAGCGCCGCCGGCTTGCACCGACGGCGCGCTGAATCCTGGAAAGCAATTAGCGACCGCCGCCACCACCGCCGCCACCACCGCCACCGCCACCGCCGCCGCCACCGGCGTCCATCAGGGCCGGGTTGTCGCGCGGATCGGTGTAGTCCTTGTTGCGCGCGGGGATCGTCGTCAAATATTTCTGCGGGACCACCTCGGGCTGCAGGACGTTGGCGCAATACCACGGGGTGGCCGGGTCGCAGCGAACGTGGCGCGCCTGGAAGGCGTTGGCACTGGTCGTCGCTGCAGTCGCCGCGGCGAGCACGATCAGCGCCGCTGCGGAAAGCTTACATGTACGAGACATAGTATCCTCCGTATTGTCGACGGAGCCGGGATGGCCCGCGCTCGATGTTGACGATTGCTGTCGTCGTGCCCGTTGGTGTCGGCCTTCGCGCCGGCGGTTCGAACGGGATGTCCGGCGCAGAGCCCGCTCGCGGCGTTGTGATCCGGCCGTGATGGCGCGTCAAAAGCCCGGTAATTCCGATTTCCTGAGTCGGATGGCGCGGCGCGCGGGGGCGCCAGATTCGTGCCGGACCCAAACC
>NZ_JBQTHN010000148.1:0-70356 GCF_052389815.1 Bradyrhizobium sp.
TCCGGGTGCCCCCGGCGCGCCGCCGCCGGCCGCGGGCGCACCTCCGCCCGGCGCACCCAGTGCCGCACGACCGCCCGCGCCTCCGCCCGGCGCCCCCGCGCCAAGCGTCGTTCCCGGCACGGCAGCCGCAGCGCCGCCGCCCGACAAGGCGCAATACGCGCCGCCGACGGTTGCACCGGCCTTCCGGGCCGCGCCTCAGGTCACAGCGCCGCTGCCGCCACCGCCGCAGCCGCGGCGGGAGAATTTGACGCCGCTCGCCATCGGCGCAGGCGTGGTGGCCGGCGCTGTCGTCGGCGCGACCATCGCCAACATCCACAACCAGCGGCGGGAGGTCGTCGAAGGCGGCCGCACGGTCTACTACGAGCCGGACCGCGTCATCATCCGCGACCCGGGCGGGCAGCAATACGTCCGCGGCAACGATCTCTATCGCTTCCGCTACGGAGCCCGCGACATCCGCACCGAGACGATCGGCGGCGAAACCCGCACCGTGGTGATCCGTCCCGACGGCACGCAGGTCATCACCGTGGTCGGCTCCGACGGGCGGCTGCTCCGCCGCATCCGCCGCGACGACCGCGGCCGCGAGATCATCATCATCGACAACAGCTATCGCGACCCGCGTGCGATCGGCGGCTTCTATGTCGACCTGCCGCCGCCGGTGGTCCGCATTCCCTACGATCGCTACATCGTCAGCGCGGAGGAGGCGCCGCCGGAGGTGATCTATGAGACGATGGTGGCGCCGCCGGTGGAGCGCATCGATCGGCGCTACTCGCTCGACGAGATCCGCTACAGCCCCAACGTCCGCATGCGGATGCCGAGTATCGACGTCAACACCATCAACTTCGCCAGCGGTTCATGGGAGATTCCGCCGGACCAGGCCGCGAAGCTGCAGGCGATCGCCGACGGCCTCAACCGGGCGATCCAGGCCAACCCGCGCGAGGTGTTCCTGATCGAAGGCCACACCGACAAGGTCGGCTCCGACGTCGACAATCTCTCGCTGTCGGACCGCCGCGCCGAATCGGCCGCCACGCTGCTGACGCAACAGTTCGGCGTGCCGGCGGAGAACCTGACCTCGCAGGGCTATGGCGAGCAGTATCCGAAGGAGCAGATCGACGGGCCGAGCCTGATCAACCGGCGCGTCACCGTCCGCCGCATTACCCCGCTGCTCAATGGCGGCCAGGCCTCGCTGCCGCCGCCTCCGCCCGGCGTCGGGCCCGGGGGCCGGTAGCGCAAGGCACGCAGCAAATGGAAAATGGCCGGGAGCGATCCCGGCCATTTTTTTTCCGCGCCGCCGTCTTCCTGACGGCGCATCGGGCGCCCGGCGACGCTACCGCCCCACCGCGGCCAGGCCAAGCGCCTCCGCCATCACGCGAAAGACTTCGGTGTTGTCCATCGAACCCTTGACCCGCTCGCTGCCGGGCCCGATCGCGGTCAGGATGACGTCCTCGCCGGAATGCACGCTGGCGCCGACCATGGCCGGCAGGTTGCCCGGCCGCAGCACGGCGCCGGGAACGTCCTTGTACTTTTCATTGGCCTTGAACGTCGCGGAATCGTCGCCCTTCACCGTCGGCTCGTTGGGGCCGTCGAGCTTGGGCCGGAAGGTCTCGTAGTGGTCGGGCAGGCTGGCCGAGAAGATGGCGAGCCGACGGCTGACGTCGACGCGGGACGGATAGCCCTCGGCATCCGGCGCCGGATAGTTGGGGAAGCCGGCCCTGGCGTAAACGCCGACGCGCTCGCGGAACGGCACGTTCGGCGTCGCGCTCATGTCGTCATTGATGGTGCCGACGAGGCTGTTGGGGTGGCTGTGATCCGCCACCACAAGGATCAGGGTGTCATCACCGCGCTTGCTCGCCCAGTCCTTGGCCAGGCGCACGGCGTTGTCCAGCATGATGGTGTCGTAGACCGCACGCTCCATATCGAGCAGATGGGCGTATTTGTCGATCATGCCGGACTCCACCATCAGGAAGAAGCCGGCGTCGTTTCGCGACAGCACGTTCAAGGCGGCCTGAACCTGTTCGGTCAGGTCCGGCTGCTCGGGGAATTTGTTCACGCCGCCGCCCTTGAGGAACTTGCGGTCGAGCGCGCCATCCATGTTCCCGGCCGCGAACAGGCCGAGCAACCGGCGCGTCTCCGCCCTTGCCGCCACGGCATTGAGCTCGCCCGCGGTCATCGTCACGGGATAGCCGGCGTCGCGGAAGCGGGCGATGTAGTCGACGTCGTCCTTGCGCTTGCCGGATGCCGCCTTGGGCAGGAAGTTCGCGCTGCCGCCGCCCAGGAGCACGTCAGGCTTGGCTGCGAAATACTGCTCGACGATGGGGTCATACTCGGCGCGGCGGCGGGTGTGTGCGACCATTGCCGCGGGCGTTGCATCCTCGATTTCGGTGTTGCTGACGATGCCGACGGCCATGTTGAGCCGGCGCTTGACCAGGCTCGAGATGGTTTCGACCCTGGGATCGTCGAGCGGGTCCTTGGTGCGGTCGGCATAGACGCCCATCGCATTGACGGCGCTCTTGTGACCGGTGGCGTAGGCGCTGGCCGAGTTCGCGGAATCGGTGATGATGGAATCGGAGCCGGCGGTCGCCACCAGCGCCATATGCGGCATCTCATCCATCGCGAGCTTGCCGAGGCTCTTGCCTTCGGCGATGCCCTTGGAAAGCAGCCGCGCCGCGACGCGATGCGATAGCGACATGCCATCGCCAATGAACAGGATGACATTCTTCGCCTTGCGCGGGCCGGTGTCGTAGACGGTCCATGTCACCTTGCGGCTGCGCGTGCCGTCACTGGCTTCGACCACGACGGGACCGGGCGCTGACAGCGCGACGTCGCGCAGCAGCAGCGCCGACTGGTCCTTGCCATCCTCGCGCTCGACGAAAGTTCCAGCCCGGCCGAAAGCGGCGGCATAGTCCTGGCCGTTGACCGTCACCTTCAGCTTCGCCGGATCGACCTTGTCGGGGAATTCGACCTTGAAGTCGAACTGCGCGCCGGAAAGGATCTCGGCGCGGTCGATCGGGTAGATCGTCTGGGCAGCGGCCGCCGATGCCGAAAGCAGGAGACCGAGGGCGATGGTGACTGGCTTGATCATGGTGGAGGCTCCGCAACAAATTCCAGGCAAGCTAGCCGTTCCAGATGACGTGTCCATAACGGAGCCGCGACCACGCTGTCGTCGCCCCGGCGCAGGCCGGGACCCATAACCACGAGTGGATGTTGTGGAGAGAAAGCCGTCGCCCAGCGCGGTTCAACAATGTCCGCCGCGGCGTATGGGTCCCGGCTTTCGCCGGGACGACAGTTAGCCCTTATCGCTATCCAGCTTCGGAATGTACGAGCCTTCGCCGGCCGACAGCAGACCTGTGTCGGTGTAGAGCTTCAGCTTGGCGCGGGTGTCGGCGATGTCGAGGTTGCGCATGGTGAGCTGGCCGATGCGGTCGGCCGGCGTGAAGGCGGCATCTTCCACCTTCTCCATGCTCAAGCGCTCCGGCGCATAGGTCAGGTTCGGGCTTTCGGTGTTGAGGAGCGAGTAGTCGTTGCCGCGGCGCAGCTCCAGCGTCACCTCGCCGGTGACGGCGCGGGCGACCCAGCGCTGCGCGGTCTCGCGCAGCATCAGGGCCTGCGAATCGAACCAGCGGCCCTGGTAGAGTAGGCGGCCGAGCTTCATGCCGCTGATGCGGTATTGCTCGATGGTGTCCTCGTTGTGGATGCCGGTGACGAGGCGCTCATAGGCGATGTGCAGCAGCGCCATGCCGGGCGCCTCGTAGATGCCGCGGCTCTTGGCCTCGATGATGCGGTTCTCGATCTGGTCGCTCATGCCGAGGCCATGGCGGCCGCCGATCGCGTTGGCCTCGAGCAACAGCGCGACGGGATCGGCGAAGGTTTTTCCGTTGAGCGCGACGGGCTGGCCTTCCCCGAAGCGCACGACGACCTTTTCGGCCTTCACTGCGCAATCGTCGCGCCAGAACGGCACGCCCATGATGGGATTGACGATCTTGATGCCGCTATCGAGCTGCTCGAGGTCCTTGGCCTCGTGGGTGGCTCCTAACAGGTTGCTGTCGGTCGAATACGCCTTCTCCGCGCTCATCTTGTAGGCAAAGCCGTTGGCGGTCATGAACGCCGACATCTCGGCGCGGCCGCCGAGCTCGTCGATGAACTGCTGGTCGAGCCAGGGCTTGTAGATGCGCAGGGCCGGATTGGTCATCAGGCCGTAGCGATAGAAGCGCTCGATGTCGTTGCCCTTGTAGGTGGAGCCGTCGCCCCAGATGTTGACGCCGTCCTCCTGCATCGCTGCGACCAGCATGGTGCCGGTCACTGCGCGGCCGAGCGGCGTGGTGTTGAAGTAGGACAGCCCACCGGTCGAGACATGGAAGGCGCCGGCCTGGATGGCGGCGATGCCCTCGTGGACCAGCTGGGTGCGGCAATCCACCAGGAGCGCCTTCTCGGCGCCGAACTCACGCGCTTTACGCGGAATTTCGTCGTAGTCGGCTTCGTCCGGCTGGCCGAGATTGGCGGTGTAGGCAAAGACGCGCGCGCCCTTTTTCTTCATCCAGAGCAGCGCGGCGCTGGTGTCGAGACCGCCCGAAAAGGCGATGCCGACTTTCTCGCCCTTGGGCAGGCTCTTCAGGATCGTGGTCATCAAACGTCCAATCGGTCGAAGGTGCTGATCATCGGTGGTGGCTGGAGTGGGCGGATAACAAATTTCGCCGGTTTGAGCACGCGTTTTTGGGCACGGCTTCAATGGCGTTCCGGCAGCGCTCAGACGGTTTGGGCCGGACCTGCTTCGCGCCCCATCCAGCGCTGGCGGAGGCGGTAGCCCGGCCAGAACAGCTTGGTCAGCGCCGCGTCGATCCGCTCGTCGGACAGGCGGGTGCGCGGCCAGCGGTAGACAAGCGCATGGGCGAGCCAGATCACCAGGAAGGTGACGAGGCCGGCAATCGTCACGTCGGTGAAGAAGTGGCCGCCAAAGGCCATTCGCAGGCCCGAAGTGACGATGCCGAACACGGTGGCCGCAGTGTAAGCCAGCGGCCGCCATGGCGGCGGCGCCAGCGACGCCGGGGCATAGGTCCAGAAGGCGGTGGCGCCCTCGCCGGAAAAGAAGGAGCAGTTGCGGGCGCAGGTACCGCGAGGATCCCACCACGGCACGAACTCCTGGGGGCCGCTGAACTGCACCACCACGACCGGGCGCGGCCGGCCCCAATAGGTCTTGAAGGTGAGATTGGTGAGCACGCCCGCCGACAGCGCCAGCGTCGCCACCAGGAAGACGATGCTGCGGCCTTTCACCAATAGCGGCCGGTCCGGCCGGAACGCCTTCCAGATCAGCGCCGCGAAGGACGGGATCACGAAAGCCCAGGCGATCCACATCGCCGCATCGCGCGCAAAGGCCGCCACGCCGTTGACCTTGAGCGGGAAGGTTCTCGTGGCGACATCGTAGAAGGCCGCCGCCAGTTTCAGGTCGAGCTCAGGATAGAGCCCGAACAACAGGCCGATGACGAGGAAGAGCCCCAGCGCGATGAAGAGTCCGGTCCGGTTCATGGCGCGCGGTTTAGCCGAGGGAGGCGGGGATGAAAACCCCGTCATTGCGAGCGAAGCGAAGCAATCCATGGCGCCGCGAACGAAGCTGGATTGCTTCGTCGCGGAGCCTGTCATCGGGCGGCGCTTTGCGCCGACCCGTTGGCTCCTCGCAATGACGGAAATGGCCCCTACAGCGACGGCGGCCGCAAATTCGACGGCACGGGCGGCGGCGGACGGCGCGGCGGCGGCATGCGCCAGGCGCCGGCGTTGCGGCCGGCAATCATCCAGTAGACGAGGCCGGCGACGATGCCGGCGCCGGTCATGATCTCGAGATGGCGACGGACGATGCCGTCGAAATGCATGGTTTCGGGATCGAAGGGGATGAGGCCGAGATAGCAGGCTGCGCCGACCAGCCCGCCACCGACGGCATATACCAGCACGCTGCGGATGGAGAAGGCCTCGGTGATGACGGCGACGATCATCGCCGGCAACAGCGCAAAGCCGGAAATGAAGATGAAGCCGAGGCCGATGATGACGTTGATCGCCGGATCGACCTCACCGATGCCGAAATCGGTGAATTCCGGAAACAGCACCGCGCCGACCACGATCATCCCCGCCACGAGGCATGAGGCGAGGAAGGCGAAGAGGATGACTAACAGGCGGCCGATCAGGGCCATGGCGTCAGACTCCCGTCATTGCGAGGAGCCAACGGGTCGGCGCAAAGCGCCGCCCGATGACAGGCTCCGCGACGAAGCAATCCATCTATCCCCGCGCGGAGAGGTGGATTGCTTCGCTTCGCTCGCAATGACGGCGGAGGTGCGGCATCGCCTCATGTTCAATCCGTCATCGCCATGGCGCGCAGGGCCTGGCGCTCGCGCACCGAAAGCTTCTCCGTCTCCGACTTCAGCTGGCCGCAGGCGGCGAGGATGTCGCGGCCGCGCGGGGTGCGGACCGGCGAGGAGTAGCCGGCGTTGAAGATGTATTCGGAGAATTTTTCGATTCTATCCCAATCGGAGCATTCGTAAGCCGTGCCCGGCCACGGGTTGAACGGGATGAGATTGATCTTGGCCGGAATGCCCTTGAGCATCTTGACGAGAAGCTTGGCGTCGTCGAGGGAATCGTTGACGCCCTTCAGCATCACATATTCGAAGGTGATGCGGCGCGCATTGGAGGCGCCGGGATAATCGCGGCAGGCCTGCAAGAGTTCCGCGATCGGATATTTGCGGTTGAGCGGCACGAGTTCGTTGCGCAGCTCGTCGCGCACGGCGTGCAGCGAGATCGCCAGCATCACGCCGATCTCCTCGCCGGCGCGCACGATGTTCGGCACCACGCCCGAGGTCGACAGCGTGATGCGGCGGCGGGAGATGCCGACGCCCTCGTTGTCGGCGACGATCAGCAACGCATCGCGCACCGCGTCGAAATTGTAGAGCGGCTCGCCCATACCCATCATGACGATGTTGGTGACGAGGCGGCTGCCGTTCTCGCGATCGGCCCAATCATTCAGACGATCCCGCGCGACCATGACCTGGCCGACGATCTCGCCGGCGGTAAGGTTGCGCACCAGCCGCTGCGTGCCGGTGTGGCAGAACGCGCAATTCAGCGTGCAGCCGACCTGTGAGGAGACGCACAGCGTGCCGCGGTCGGTCTCGGGGATGTAGACGCACTCGACCTCGTGCGGCCTTTCGACATTGTCGCCGCTCGGCAGGCGCAGCAGCCATTTGCGGGTGCCGTCACTGGAGATCTGCTCGGCCACCACTTCGGGGCGGTCGACGGTGAAATGCTTCTCGAGCTCGGCGCGCATGTCCTTCGAGACGTTGGTCATCTCGGCAAAGGAACTTGCGCCACGAAAATACATCCAGTGCCAGAGCTGCTGGGTTCGCATCTTGCGCTGCGCCGGCGCGACGCCGATCTCGCCGAGGCGCTCGGCGATCTCGGCGCGCGATAGCCCGATCAGCGACGGCTTTGCCGGCGGCACGTAGGTTTCGAGCGGCTGCTTTTCCAAAGGCGCAGTGGCCGCAGTAATGGTGTCGGTCGAGGTCATCTGTCTTCTTGCGAGCTGCGAACCTGAGGGCTGTCGTTCCGGGGCGCGCGAAGCGCGAACCCGGAACCTCGAGATTCCGGGCTCGATGCTGCGCATCGCCCCGGAATGACGGGTGAAGCAATAGCCTTCAAATAGGCCTTCCACGGGCTCCAAACAACGCCGTTTTTGGCGTTACCGCCGGCAGTCCTGCGCGATGCGGTCGAGGGCCTGCGACAGGCCCTTCAGCGAGAAGATGTCCGTGGTCTCGGTGCCCTTGGCCGACATGCCCTTGACGGTGACGTCGGCGCCCTTGCGCATGGCGTCGACCATGCGCTCCTCCTCGGCGGCGTTCTTGATCCAGATGCCGTCGCCCTGGGTGTACATGGCGTAGCTGGCGCCGCCGACTTCGAGCGTGGATTCTGAGCCGGGCTTGAGCTGGTAGCCGATCATGATCGAGACTTCGTTGGTGACCTTCTCGGCCGGCCGGGTGGAGACGAAGGCATAGGCGGGATCGCGCGGGCGATTCGGCGGATTGGTCTTCGAGGAAGCGGGCTTTGCCAGGGCAAAGCACACCCGTTTGCCGTTCGGGGTCGCGGCGTAGGCGCCCCAGGTGCCGTATTGGCCGAGCAGGGTCGGCTCGGCGCCGCCGGCGGCCGCAGGCGGCGGTTTGGGCGCCTCCTTCTTGGCGGCCTTGGGCGCTGCTTGTGGCGCCGTGCCCTGTGCCAGCGCGAGGCCGGCGCCTGCGCATGCGAAGGTGACCGCCAACAGCGATGTGAGGATGTGCCGCACCATGATCCGGTCTCGTTCCCCCATCATTGTGACCTGAAGATGGCCCCGCCCCGCCATCATCGAAGCCGAGATGGATAGCCGGGAAAGACGTGTTTGGGAAGGCAGTTAGCCCGGCTGTACACGCCGTTCCGCACTCTATCGTGCCAAACCGCTGCCTCAGTTTTTCGCGCGGGCGGCGCGCTGATTCTCCCATTGCGCCTCGGTCCATTGCAGCAGGTCTTCGGCGCCGGAACTGCGCAAATGCGAACCGCCGTCCTGCACCACCATCTCGCCATTGATGAAGCCGGCCTGGTCGGAAATCAGGAAGCTGGCGAGATTGGCCAGTTCGGCGTGGTCGCCATGGCGGCCGAGCGGATTGCGGTCCGCCCAGCTCTCCTCGCGGCCCTTCGGGCGAAGCTGGCCGGTGGCTCCCGGCGTCGGAAAGGCGCCTGGCGCGATCGCAACCGTGCGGATGCCCTTCGGCCCCCACTCCACGGCGAGGCTCTTGGTCATCGCCAGCACTGCGGACTTCGCCATCGCCGAGGGCACGGTGAAGGCGCGGCCCGTGATGGTGGAGGTCGAAAGGATGGAGAGCACCACGCCCTTGTGCCCGCGTTCGATCCAGCGCCTGCCGGCCGCGAGCGTGCAATACATCGCGCCGTGCAGAGTGGGAGCAAGGATCGCGTCGGCGGCGCGGAACGACAGATGCTCGCTCTGCGCGATGAAGGTCGCAGCGGCGTTGTTGACCAGCACGTCGAGCGGCGCCGCGCCGAACACCCGATCCATCATCGCATCGACCGCGCCGCCGTCCCGGATGTCGCATCTTTCGACGCTGACGGTTGAGCCGTAATCGCTGCGCATCGCGGACGCCGTCTGCTCCAGCAATTCCAGCCGGCGGCCGCAGATGATCAGTTCGCCGCCGAGCTCGGCAAAGCGCCGCCCCATCGCCGCGCCAAGCCCCGAGCCGCCGCCGGTGATGAGGATGCGCTTGCCCTTGAGCAGGTTCTTTTCAAACATTGTTTCACTCCCCTCTTGCCCCCGTCATTGCGAGGAGCGCCAGCGACGAAGCAATCCACGCCTGCGCTTGCAGCAGTATGGATTGCTTCGCTTCGCTCGCAATGACGCAGGCTAGACCTGCAAGCAGCCAAAAACAGCCGATTCGGATTGTAGCCCGGCTTCAAATCCGGCATGAAGCAGGCAACCAATCAATCCAGCAAGCCCAGGGGTATCCATGAAGGCCATTCTCTGCTCGCAATACTGCCAACCCGACGATCTCGTGCTGGCGGATGTGCCCGATCCGGTGGCGGGGCCGGGCGAAGCCGTGATTGCGATCAAGGCGGCGGCGCTGAATTTTTTCGACATCCTGATGATCCAGGGCAAGTACCAGATCAAGCCGCCCTTCCCGTTTTCGCCGGCCGCGGAAGTGGCAGGCGTGATCGAGAGCGTCGGCGCCGGCGTGACCGATCTCAAGGTCGGCGACCGCGTGGTCGCCTCCTGCGGCCATAACGGCGCGCGCGAGAAGATCGCGCTGCCGGCGGCCTCCATCGTGAAGATCCCCGACAATCTCGACTACGACCGCGCCGCCGGCATCATCATCATCTACGGCACCGCGCTGCATGCGCTGGAAGACCGCGCCAGCCCGAAGCCCGGCGAGACGCTCGCGGTGCTCGGCGCG
This sequence comes from Bradyrhizobium sp., assembly GCF_052389815.1. GTDB lineage: Bacteria > Pseudomonadota > Alphaproteobacteria > Rhizobiales > Xanthobacteraceae > Bradyrhizobium. The sequence continues at coordinate 9,960 of NZ_JBQTHN010000148.1, forward strand.
GCCGGCGGCACGGGGCTCGCCGCCTGCGAGCTCGGCAAGCTGATGGGGCTGAAGGTGATCGCCTGCGCCTCTTCCGACGAGAAGCTCGAATTCGCAAAACACCATGGCGCCGAGCTGACGCTGAACTATTCGAAGGAGGATCTGAAGGAGGGCCTGCGCAAGCTGACGGGCGGCAAGGGCGTCGACATCGTCTTCGATCCCGTCGGCGGCAGCTATGCCGAGGCTGCGCTGCGCTCGATCGCCTGGGAGGGCCGTTTCCTGGTGATCGGCTTTGCCGCCGGCGACATTCCGAAGATGCCGCTCAACCTCGCGCTGCTGAAGGGCTGCGACATCCGCGGCGTGTTCTGGGGCGCATGGACGCGCGTCAATCCGCAGAAGAACCGCGCCAATCTCGAGAAGCTGGTGAAGTGGACGGCGGAAGGAAAAATTTCGTCGCATGTCGACCGCACCTTCCCGCTGGCGCAGACGGCGGACGCGCTGAAAGTGCTCGCCGGGCGCAAGGCGATGGGCAAAGTGATCCTGCATCCCTGAAATCCGTGGGTTCCCGGTGCATCCGTAGTGTACCGGGGGCAGCACAAATTTCGCCGGAATTGAAACGACGTGGATGGTTAATCGCCGGCACGCCGCGCGATCGCGATCACCCGGATTCCACAGGCGTTAAACGTCGCGAGTCGGAATCAACGCGGCGCCAACAATGCATTTTTATGTGATTGAATTGGGCGAACACGCCTCAATCAAAACAAAATGTTTCCCGATTCGCGCCGATGAGCGTCGTTTTTTCAACCTAATCGCGAGGAGATTCATGACCCCAGTAGCGGGCGCTTGGGGCAGCAACACTACAACAAAATCGATGCCCCTCTCGTTCCCGTCGTTGCGTGTCAGTAGCGGGGAAGCATCACCATGGTGGAGAGTACCAAGCAGGTCCGGACGAGCGATCCGTTTGACCGCTTCGACGAAGCCATCAACGACCCGGGTCTTTATCCGACCTATCAGTACGAGCGTCCCGAATCGCGACAACTGGAACCGCTGCCGCAGGATCGGGTACCGCTCTTCCTCTCGGACTACGATCAGCAATACGAGCAGCCGCGTTACGAGGACGAGGCGGCGGAATACACGTTCGGCAGCAAGCGGGACAAGCCGCGCACCTCGCGCGTCGTGACCGGCGCAATCGCCGCAACCGCAGTGGCCGCAACCGTCGGTTTTTTCGCGATGGACGCGACGCGCTCGGTGTTCGTCAATGCCAAGGCTTCGCTTGCCGGCCTCGCGCCGGCCTCGTTCGGCGGCGGTGCGCCGCCTGAAGCCGCGCCGCCGCGCATCGCGCAGACCGCCGCACCCGAACCGCGGATCGCCGCGCCGGAAGCGCAGGCCGTCTATCGCGGACGTCCGGCGGAAGCCACCGTCGCGCCGGCCGCATTGGCCCCCGCCGCACCGGCTGCAGCAGCCGCGGTCGTCGCCAGGCCGGCGGATCCGGCCTTTGCCACGTCACCCTCGCGGCAAGACATCTCCGCCGCCTATCAATCGGCCATCAAGGGCCAGGTGGCTGCGCTCGCGCCCGCCGCGCCGCTTCCAGCAGCGCCGGCGCCGCAAATACGCCGCATCGACCCGGACGAGCTCGCAGGGCTGCTCACGCGCGCCAAGAGCCTGCTCGCGGTCGGCGATATCGCCTCTGCACGGCTGCTGCTCGAACGTGCCGCCGACGCGCAGGAAGCGGAAGCCGCGCTGATGCTGGGCACCACCTACGATCCGCAGGTGCTGGGCAACCAGGACATGCGCAGCGTCACGCCCGATGCCGCCAAGGCGCGGCATTGGTACCAGAAGGCCGCGACGCTCGGCTCCGCCGATGCCCGCCGGCGGCTGTCACAGATCCAGAACTAGAGCCTGATCCCCGAAAAGTCGGCACCGGTTTCGGAGAGGATCATGCTCGAAGATTAAGAGGCGCAAACGCGGGCGGAAGAATTCCATCCGCACAAAATTCTGGCGCGGGCTGACGGGTGGAAGACGCGCCGTCTCGCACCAGCAATCACCCGAAACCAAACCCGACCAGCAGGGGACTTTTATTGATGCGACGTTTGTTTGCGATGGCACTCGTTGCCGCGACCATGACATGCGGGCCTTCGGCACGCGCCAACGAAGCCGATACGGAATCGGCCAAGGTCAGCGACAGCCTCAAGGCAATCTTTCAGTTCGGTTCGGCCGCCACCAAGCAGGCGCTGAACGCGAACACGGTGACCGTGATCTCGGGAACGATCGGCGGCACCTATGTGCAGTTCGGCGCCGATCTGGCCTCCGTGCTCGACGACGGAAACAAGTTGCGCGTACTTTCGATCGTCGGGCGCGGTTCGGTCCAGAGCGTCGCCGACATCCTGTTCCTGCAGGGCGTCGACCTCGGCATCGTCCGCTCCGACACGCTCGACTATCTGGAGCGGCGAGGCTTCGCCAAGGACATCAAGAAGCAGTTCACCTACGTGACGAAGCTCTACAATGAAGAGATGACGGTGCTGGCGCCGAAGACGATCAGGAGCCTGAAGGACCTCAACGGCAAGCGGGTCAGCGTCGACCTGCCCAACGGCGGCACCTTCGTGACCGCGCACACCGTGTTCGAGCGGATCGGGGTCAAGCCCCAGTTCTTCTACATCGAGCAGCGCATCGCGATGGAGAAGCTCCTCAAGGGCGAGCTCGACGCCGTGATCGTCTGCGGCGGCAAGCCGTACAAATCGGTCAGCAACTTCAAGAACGACGGCCGCTTCCATCTCGCCAAGGTCGACTACGACAAGCCGCTGCAGAAGGACTACCTGCCCGCAACCTTCAGCTCGAAGGACTACCCGAACCTGATCGCCGAGGGCGAGACGGTGGACACCATCGCGGTGCCGGCGGTGCTGGCGGCCTACAACTGGGCGCCCAACACCGAGCGCTATCGCAAGCTCTCCACGTTCGTCGAAGCCTTCTTCACCAAGTTCCCGGCGTTCCAGAATCCGCCCTTCCATCCGAAATGGAAGGAAGTCTCGCTGTCCGCGCCGCTCGCCGACTGGCAGCGCCTGCCCTACGCCGAGCAGTGGCTGAAGTCGCACAATGTGGAAGCCGTCACCCGCACCCGCTTCGACGAATTCCTGAAGCAGGCGCCGGCAGCCGCCGCGACGATCAAGAGCGACGGCGATCGCGAGGCGCTGTTCAAGCAGTTCCAGGCGTGGGACGCCGAGCGCAATGCGCGGGCGCAGGTCCGCCCGGCGCAGGCGGCGAAGTAAGGCGGCAGCAAGTCCGCACGGCAAGTCCTGCAGGCGTGATCGCGATATCCGCGGTCACGCCTGTTGCTTTTGGCTAGACCAGGCGGACGGATCGGCGGCCTCGACGCCGCGCTTGAGCGCGGCCCGTGCCGCCTCGCGATGCTCGGAAGTGATGTTGCCGGCGACCATGCGGATGGCGGCGGCGAGCACCGCGGCATCGTCGGTGAAACCGAGGATCGGCAGCATGTCCGGCATGAAGTCAAACGGCAGGACGAAATAGGCGAGCGCGGCCAAGAGGGCGACCTGGACATGCCGCGGCGTCTGCCGGTCGAAGGCGCAGTAATAGGCCGCAAGCAGATCCTCGGCGAAAGGCAGCTGCGCCACCACCTTCTTGAACTTGATCCAGAACCGCCGGCGCACGCTGTCGCGATCCTGCGCCAGTCTGTCGGCCGGCTCGAACCCCACACCGTGTTCGCTCGTTGCCATCGCTCCAGCCCTCACGATGCGGCGGCCGGATCGCCGCGATCCGGATTCAGGTAGGGACAGCAAACGGCCGGCGCAAGCGGCTTTCAGAACACGCCGAGCTGGCGGGCGATGCCGTTCATCGCCTTGGCCAGCTCGATGTCGAGCCTGGTGACCCCGCCGGCGTCATGGGTCGCCAGCACCACCTCCACCGTCTTGTAGACATTGCGCCATTCCGGATGGTGGTCGTGTTTCTCGGCGACCAGCGCGGCGCGCGACATGAAGCCGAACGCCTCGTTGAAATCCTTGAAAGTGAAGGTGCGCTCGATCGCCTCGCGGCCGGATGCCTCCTCCCAGCCCGCCAGCTCGGTCAATGCCGCTTGCCTCGCCTCTGCCGATAACCGCTCCGCCATGTGCGCCTCCTCGTTTCACGGGAACTTTACCCTAACACCGGCCGCGGCCTCGCGATCCATGCCACAATCGGCCCCGTGTCGTGCGCCGGTAACCATGACCGCGAGGCCCCGCGCGCCGGCAACAAAATTTTGCTAAAATTTGCTGTCTAATCGCTTTCGTACTCATGAAATTGTCTTTGAAACGGTTGTTTGCGCGATCCATGGCCGGCGGACCCGACCTCGCTTATTCGACGATCCCTTCGCCGCGCTCATCGCGCTCGGTGAAGCGCCGGCTCGCCTTCGTCACGCTGGCCGGTCTGATGGCCGTGCTCGGCATTGCCGCCGCCGCCTATTATTTCGCTGTGCGACCGGTGATCCTGAAGGTCGCGGTCGGCCCCGCCAACAGCGACGATCTCAGGGTGGTGCAGACGCTGGCGCAGGCCTTCAACAACCAGCGCAACAACCAGATCCGGCTGCGGCCGCTGCCGACCGAAGGCGCCATCGCCAGCGCACAGGCGCTCGCCGACGGCAAGGCCGACCTTGCCATCATCCGCGGCGATCTCGATGTGCCGAAGAACGCGCAGGCCGTCGCCACGCTGCGCAAGAACGTCGCCGTGCTGTGGGTGCCGCCCACGACGAAGGCGAAGGGCAAGAAAACGCCGCCGAAGATCACCCGGATCGCGCAGCTCGCCGGCCACCGCATTGGCGTGATTGGCCGCACCCAAGCCAACGTCAACCTGCTGAAGGTGATCCTGAAGCAATACGGCGTCGATCCGAACAAGGTCGAAATCGTCCAGTTCCCGGCCAACGAGGCGGCGGAAGCGATCCGCAACCAGCGGGCCGACGCCTACATCGCCGCAGGTCCCGTCAACAGCAAGATCACCACCGACGCGATCCTGGCCTCCAGCCGCGACGGCGGCACGCCGACCATTCTCGCCCTCGACCTCGCAGAAGCGATCGCGCAAAACCATCCGGCCTATGAGGCTTCCGACATCCCCGCCGGCTCCTTCGGCTCGGTGCCGGAGGAAGAGGTCAAGACCATCGGCTTTGCGCATCACATCGTCGCGCGCAAAGGCTTGCCCGAATCGACGGTTGCCGCGTTCACCCGGCAGCTGTTCTCGATCCGCCAGGCCCTGAAGAACGAATTCCCGCTCGCCGCCAAGATCGAGACGCCGGATACCGACAAGGACGCCACCCTCCCGGCGCATCCCGGCGCCGCCGCCTTCGTCGACGGCGAGGAAAAGACTTTCCTCGACCGCTACAGCGACTTCATCTGGTGGGGGCTGATGGCGTTCTCGGCGATGGGTTCGGCTGGCGCGTGGTTTGCCGGCTACCTGAAGAAGGATGACCGCAACAACAACTCCTCGCTGCGCGATCGGCTGCTGGACATGATCGCCGCCGCCCGCAAGAGCGAATCGACCGACGAGCTCGACCAGTTGCAGTCCGAGGCAGACGACATTCTGCGCGAAACGCTGCAATGTTTCGAGCACGGCGCAATCGAGGAAGGCGCGCTGATCGCCTTCAACATCGCGCTCGAGCAGTTCCACAACGCGGTCGCCGACCGCCGCACGTTGCTGGTGAGCCTGCCGCAGTATTTGCAGCGCACGGCGCAGCTCCGCGCCACCGGGACGATTTGAGCGTTCCGGTGGCGTTGTTGCGCCGTCATGCGTTCGTCCTATAGCCTCGACCGACCGTTCGGTTCGCTCCGGACCATCCCCCGTCATTGCGAGCGAAGCGAAGCAATCCATGGTGCGGCAAGCACAAAGCTGGATTGCTTCGTCGCTTTCGCTCCTCGCAATGACGGGAAAAAGACGGCGAGGCCCCCATGACTGTGCGAATAACCCGCCGCCGCTTCGTCTTGACCGCCAGCGCCGCCGCGCTCGGCACGATCGCGATGCCCTATCTCAGCCGCGCTGCGGACCGGCCGCAGATTCCGCAAGGGGTGCAGTCCGGCGACGTCAGCACCGGCAGCGGCGTGGTGTGGGCGCGCGCCGACCGGCCCTCGCAGATGCTGGTCGAGGTCTCCACCACCGAATCCTTTGCCGGCCTTCGCGCGCTGCCGCCGGTCGCGGCGCTGCCCGAAAGCGACTTCACCGCAAAGATGCTGCTGGAGAATCTCCCGGCGGGGCAGGATATCTTCTATCGCGTGCGATTCCGCGACCTCGCCCATCCCACCATCCTCGGCGAGGCGGTCGTCGGCCGCTTCCGCACCGCGCCCGCGAGCAACCGCGACGTCAGCTTCGTCTGGGGCGGCGACGTCGCAGGGCAAGGCTGGGGCATCAACCCCGACGACGGCGGCATGGCGACCTTCGCCACCATGCGCAAGCACAACCCGGATTTCTTCCTGCATTCCGGCGACACCATCTATGCCGACGGCCCGCTGAAGCCGGAGGTGACGCTCGCCGACGGCGGGACCTGGAAGAACGTTCTGGTTCCCGAGAAGATGAAAGTCGCCGAGACGCTCGACGAGTTCCGCGCCGCGCACAAGTACAATTTCCTCGACGACAACCTGCGCGCCTTCAATGCGGAAGTGCCGATCTTCGTGCAATGGGACGACCACGAGGTCGTCAACAACTGGTCGGCGTCGAAGCAGCTGCCGCAGGCCTACAAGGTGCGCGACATCAACCTGCTCGCGGCGAGAGCCAGGCGCGCCTTCCACGAAATGTATCCGACACGCGAGAACCTTAGTGAGCCCGGCCGTATCTACTGCAACATCGGCTACGGCCCGCATCTCGAAGTGTTCATCCTGGACGAGCGCAGCTATCGCGGACCGAACGGCGAAAACCAGCAGACGGAATACGGTCCGGAGGCGTATTTCCTCGGTCCCGATCAGCTCGGCTGGCTGAAGCGCGCGCTCATCAACTCGCGCGCCACCTGGAAGGTGATCGCCTCCGACATGCCGCTATCCATCATCGTGCACGACGACTGGTCCAGCAAAAGCGGCTCGGAAGCGGTGGCGCAGGGCGATGGCCCGCCGCGCGGCCGCGAACTCGAGATCGCAGATCTGCTGCGCTTCATCAAGACGGCAGGGATCGTCAACACGGTGTGGCTGACCGCCGACGTGCACTACACGGCCGCGCACTACTACAATCCCGACAAGGCGCAATTCCCTGATTTCGAGCCGTTCTGGGAATTCGTCTCCGGCCCGCTGCATGCCGGCACGTTCGGCCCGGGCGAGCTCGACAACACGTTCGGACCCGAGGTGAAGTTCGTCAAGGCGCCGGGACCGGGCAGGCAGAACCTGCCGCCGTCCGCCGGCATGCAGTTCTTCGGTCATGTCCGCATCGATGGCGCGACCGGCCGGATGACGGTGACGCTGCGCGACCGCGCCGACACCGCGCTATGGTCGACGACGCTCGAACCGAAGCCGGTGTAGAACCGCATCTATCCGCGCTGCATGTGCTGACGCAGCGCCGTTATCAGAACCTCTCTGGTGCAGGGTTTCGGCAGCTTCGGCGTACCCTTCAACGCGGGCGGCAAGGCGATCTCGCCGTCATAGCCCGTGACGAAGACGAACGGTATCTGCATCGCATGCAACCGCTCGGCCACCGCAAAACTGTTTCCGCCGGCGAGGCCGACATCGAGCATGGCGAAATCAGGCGCGCGATCGGCAATCAGCTCCAATGCCCGCGCCACGCTGCCGGCGGTGCGCACCGTCTTCACGCCAAAACCGAGAATCGTATCCTCGAAATCCAGCGCGATGATCGCATCGTCCTCCACAATCAGGACGTCGTTCGGCAATCCCTGGGAATCGGCAGGTTCCATGATCTCTGGGTCAGGTTGGATTGGATGCCCCCGGCGGACGCCCGGAGGGGGCCCTGATGGCGGCGCCTCGATGGAAGCGCGCCGCCGGTTCCCTGCGCGAAGCCATCACATCCCATGTGTTGTTGTCTGTGCACTAGTGGACATAAAGCAGGAACTCTATCGCCTATCGTCGCTTATCGCTTGGAGGGAATCTGCGATGCTGATGCGACGCGACGAAAAAGCCGAAGTGGCCGACCGTCCGTTCAATAATCTGTTGCGGCGGCTGAATGCCGGTGACTACGCGCTGCTTGAACCACATCTTGCCGCCAACGAAACGAAAGCCGGCGACCTTCTCTACAACCCCGGCGACAACGTCCATACCGTGCACTTCCCCTGCGGACCGACGCTCGTCACCTACATGGTCCCGAACGAGGACGGCCGCGATGTGGAGACGATCCTGATCGGCCGCGAAGGCGCGGTCGGCGGCATCGTCAGCCAGGGTTTTCTGCCGGCCTATACCCGCATCACCGTCAAATTCGGCGGGCCGGTGATGCGGCTCGGCATTGCCAAGCTCGAATCCGCCAAAGCCGCCTCGCCGAGCCTGCGCAACATCTTTGCCCGTTACGCCGATTGCTTGCTGGCGCAGATGTTTCAGTCGACCGCCTGCAACGCCATCCATTCGATCGAGCAGCGCACGGCGAAGTGGATCCTCTCCGCAATGGAGCGCACCGATGGCGACCATATGGTGCCGCTCACCCATGAGCAGCTCGCCACCTTGCTTGGGGTCGGCCGCTCCTATGCCAGCCGGGTGATCCAGACCTTCAAGGCCCAGGGCGTGCTCGAGACCCGCCGCGGCGCCATTGTGGTGCGCGAGCCCGACGCATTGCGCCAGCACGCCTGTCTCTGCAACGAGGCCGTCAAATCCCACTTCGAGGAGGTCTTGCGGGGGGTCTATCCGGACCCGGCGATGGACAATTGAGCGGGCTTGGGCCCAAAAATGAGCTAACCAAACCCCCGAAAGACCGTTGTTTTTTGCCGTTTTCTGAATATATTGCGCCGCAACGAGCAAGGAGTGCCCGGTCGATTTGGCCGGGCTTCCTTTTTGGGGCCTAAGCCCCTCGAATTTCAAAGGTTTTGAGCGTCATCCGAAACCGGCGTCCCGGATTTTCCGGCGAGAGCGCCCATCACCTTGCATGACCTGACAAAGAAACGGCCCATGAACCTCCGCAACGTCGCCATTATCGCCCACGTCGACCACGGCAAGACCACCCTGGTCGACCGCCTGCTGCAGCAGTCCGGCACCTTCCGCGAAAATCAAAAAGTAGCGGAGCGCGCCATGGACTCCAATGACCTGGAGCGCGAGCGCGGCATCACCATCCTGGCCAAGGCCGCCTCGGTGCAGTGGAAGGACACCCGCATCAACATCGTCGACACGCCCGGCCACGCCGATTTCGGCGGCGAGGTCGAGCGCATCCTCAACATGGTCGACGGCGCGCTGGTGCTGGTGGACGCCGCCGAAGGCCCGCTGCCGCAGACCAAGTTCGTGGTGTCGAAGGCGCTCAAGGTGGGCCTGAAGCCGATCGTCGTCATCAACAAGGTTGACCGCCCCGACGCGCGGCCGACCGAAGTGATCAACGAGGTGTTCGATCTCTTCGCAGCGCTCGATGCCAGCGAGGAGCAGCTCGATTTCCCGATCCTCTACGGGTCGGCCAAGCAAGGCTGGATGGCGGAAAGCCCGGAAGGTCCGAAGGACAAGGGCATGCAGCCGCTGTTCGACCTGATCGAGCGCCATGTCGCGCCGCCGCAGGTCGAGGACGGGCCGTTCCGCATGATCGGCACCATTCTGGAAGCCAATCCCTATCTCGGCCGCATCATCACCGGCCGCATCACCTCGGGCTCGATCAGGCCGAACCAGCAGATCAAGGTGCTGAGCGCCGACGGCAAGGTGATCGAGCAGGGACGCCTCACCAAGATCCTCGCCTTCCGCGGCATCGAGCGCACGCCGCTGGAGGAAGCCGAAGCCGGCGACATCGTCGCCATCGCCGGCCTTACCAAGGGCACTGTCGCCGACACCTTCTGCGATCCTTCCGTCGAGACGCCGCTGCCGGCGCAGCCGATCGATCCGCCGACGGTGTCGATGTCCTTTATCGTCAACAACTCGCCGCTCGCCGGCACCGAGGGCGACAAGGTCACCTCGCGCATGATCCGCGACCGCCTGCTGCGCGAAGCCGAAGGCAATGTCGCGCTGCGCGTGGTGGAAGCCGCCGACAAGGACGCCATGGAAGTGTCCGGCCGCGGCGAATTGCAGCTGGCGATCCTGATCGAGACCATGCGCCGCGAGGGCTTCGAGCTCTCGGTGTCGCGTCCGCGCGTCGTGCTCAGGAAGGACGAGGCGACCGGACAGACGATGGAGCCGATCGAGGAGGTCGTCATCGACGTCGACGAGGAGCATTCCGGCGTCGTCGTGCAGAAGATGAGCGAGCGCAGGGCCGAGATGATCGAGATGCGTCCCTCCGGCGGCAACCGCCTGCGCCTGGTGTTCTACGCGCCGACCCGCGGCCTGATCGGTTATCAGGGCGAGCTGCTCACCGACACCCGCGGCACCGCGATCATGAACCGCCTGTTCCACGGCTATGCGCCCTACAAGGGCGAGATCCAGGGCCGCCGCAACGGCGTTTTGATCTCCAACGACCAGGGCGACGCGGTGGCCTACGCCATGTTCAAGCTGGAAGACCGCGGCCCGATGATGATCGAGCCGGGCTGGAAGGTCTATCGTGGCATGATCGTCGGCGAGCACACCCGCGACAACGACCTTGAGATCAACGTGCTCAAGGGCAAGCAGCTTACCAACATCCGCACCACCTCGAAGGACGAGGCGGTGCGCCTGACCCCGCCGATCCGGATGACGCTGGAAAAGGCGCTCGCCTATATCGAGGACGACGAGCTGGTCGAGGTCACCCCGAAGTCGATCCGCCTGCGCAAGAAGTTCCTCGACGCCAACGACCGCAAGCGCGCGGAAAAGGCCAAGGAAGCGGTGGCCTGATCAGGTCTCTTGCCCCGGACGCAGTGCAGCGCGTAGCGGTGCACTGCTGAGCCGGGCCCATGCCTCGGAAAAGACTGGGTCCCGGCTCTGCGGAGCAGCGTTCCGGGACACGATAGTATTGTCTTCGTTGCGCTGTCACAGCCGCTTTTGCGCGGCTTCTGGCACGGCGTCGAACGTGCTAGAGCGCTCGCATGACCTCCCTCCCCTCCACCGTTGATGTCGCCATCATCGGCGCGGGCGCCGCCGGCCTTGGCGCGGCGAACGCGCTGAAGGATAGCGGCCTCTCCGTGATCGTGCTGGAGGCGCGCGAGCGCGTCGGCGGGCGGGCGCACACGATCCAGGCCTCGCCCGACGTGATCTTCGATGTCGGCTGCGGCTGGCTGCATTCGGCCGACGAGAACTCGTTCGTTCCCATCGCCGAGCAATTCGGCTTCGAGCTCGACAAGACGCTGCCCCCCTGGCGCGAACGCGCCTATGGCAACGCGTTTCCGCAAAAGGAGCGCAACGCATTCATCCGCGCGTTGGACGAATTCTATGACCGCGCCGAAGAGGCCGCAGAGAAAGCGCGCCGCGCCGGGCGCGACGAGCCGGCCAGTCGATATCTCGAGCCCGGCAACCGCTGGAATCCGATGATCGATGCGATCTCCACCTACATCAACGGCAGCGAGCTCGACCGCGTCTCCATATCAGACATGGACGCCTACGAGGACAGCAACATCAACTGGCGCGTCCGACGCGGCTATGGCGCGCTGGTGGCCGCCTACGGCGCCGCCTGCCCGCTGGCGCTGAACTGCGCCGCGACGCTGATCGACCATTCCGGCAAGCGCGTGCGCATCGAGACGTCGCGCGGAACGCTCAGCGCCGACAAGGCGATCGTCACGGTGCCGACCAACCTGATCGCCGACGAGACGATCCGCTTCCATCCTGCATTGCCTGCCAAGCTCGACGCCGCCCGCGGCCTGCCGCTCGGCCTCGCCGACAAGGTCACAATCGCCCTCGCCGGCCCCGAAACCCTGCCGATCGAGGGCAACCTCCGCGCCGCCACCATGCGCACCGAAATGGGGACCTATCATCTGCGCCCGTTCGGCCAGCCCTGCATCGAAGGCTTCTTCGGCGGCCGTTTTGCCCGGCAACTGGAAGACGCGGGCGACGGTGCAATATGCGCCGCGGCGATCGACGAGATCGCGGGCATCCTCGGCAACGACTTCCGCCGCAAACTGAAACCGCTCGCGGAGTCGCGATGGGCCCACGATCCATGGGCGCGAGGATCGTATTCACATGCGCTGCCGGGACATGCCGGCGATCGTGCGGCGCTAGCTGCGCCGGTGGACGGACGGCTGTTCTTCGCGGGGGAGGCGACCTCGCCGGACTTCTTCTCGACGGCGCATGGGGCGAGGGACAGCGGCGAGCGGGCGGCCCAGGAAGTCATGGCTAGTTTGAAGCCAGGACAGGGCTAGACGGCCGCTGCCATTTCATTCATTTTTTCGAAATGGCGGACGGGGAACGCAACGAGGACTGGACGGCCAAGGAGCTCGACCTGATCGTTGCTGACTACTTCGCGATGCTAAATGCCGAAATACGGCGGGCATCCTACGATAAGACCCAGCATCGGAAGGCTCTCATGGGCCAAATTGATCGCAGCAATGGCTCGATCGAATTCAAGCATCACAACATTTCAGCGGTGTTGCAGCTACTCGATCTACCCTGGATCAATGGATACAAGCCGAGAGCACACTTCCAGAAGTCCATCGTAGATGCGGTCGAGCGATACATACTGAAGCATCCGGCCGCCCAGCGTCCGGAAGCGCTGGCTCAGGTCTTTTCAGAAAGACCCCACCTTTTTGTAGAGCCTCCGCCTCAGCTCGAACCCAAGAAGGATCATCCGGAATTTGTTCAGCGTCTCGTTCGGAAGTTTAACCCCGCCGATAGAGACTTCTTGAATCGCCAACTCGGTTACAATGGCGAAGAAATGGTCTTCAAGTTTGAGCAGCAGCGCTTGAAACAAATGGATAGATCCGATCTCGCCAGGAAGGTCCGATGGATATCCCAAGAAGATGGTGATGGCGCCGGTTACGACATCTTGTCCTTTGATCAAAAAGGCAGCGAGCGATTTCTCGAAGTCAAGACAACGGTGGGCTCGCAGACGGCTCCTTTCTATCTAACGAGGAACGAACTTTCCTTTTCGAAGGAACGGCCGCGGGAGTTCCGAATTTGCCGCCTGTACGACTTCTCCAAAATCCCGAAGATGTTCGAGCTTGCTCCTCCTCTGGATGAGTTCGTTCACCTTGAGCCGCTTTCATTTGAAGCGTCCTTCAAGTAGGGAACACGGTCTCTACTCCAGCACCCGCGCCCGCATATCCTCGTCCGGCACGAAGCACTCGTCGTACTTGCCGAAGATGCGATAACGGTTGCGGGCGATGAGGTTGTAGACGAGGTCGCGCAAGGGCCTCGGCACTGCGAACAGGACCATCACCCATTGCCAGCCCGGCAGTTGGCTCACCACCGTCAACGCGGCGTCGGACTTGAACCAGGCGACGCCGCCATGGATCACGGCGTTGGTAGTGGGGGCGGCCGGCTTGATGCCGAAGGCCTGCGCCAGGCGCGTGCCGTAGGGCGACTGGATCGCGGTGAAGCGGAATTTCTGGTTGACGTCGCGCGTGGCCACGAAGCGTACCCAGCGCGAGCAGAACACGCAGACGCCGTCGTACAGGATCACGTTATCGTCCGGCCAAATGCTCATCGGTTGTCCAACGTCAGCAGCGCGACCAGCATCAGCACGATCGCGGGACCGGTCTTCACCAGCGCGCCGAGCGGCTCGATCCAGAGATCGGGCGTCAGGACGGCGGCGCCGGCCATGTAGCCGAGGGAGGCCATCATACCCGCGACGAGCCCGAAGGCACAGGTGCGGCGGAAGGCGATGAGCACGCCGATCGACATATCCATCAGGCTGGTGGCGATGGTGAGGGGATCGACGAGCGCCGGCGGGAAATTGTGGGTGCGCAGGATATTCGCGGCGGCCTCGTAGGACACCACGAGCGCGATAAAGCCCGACATCAGCCAGAACAGCACCAGGCTGGCGATCACCAGCGCCTTGACCAGGAACAGCCGGGAAAACCACTTGTCCTGGATCGTGGCCGTGCCGCTGCCCACCATCTGCCCGATGGTCCTCGGCGCAATGCCAGTCGCCGCGATCCAGCCTCCGGGATCGCCGGCGACGCCGCGGCGGAGTTCCGCAATCGCCGTGCTCCGCATCGGCGGCATCCAGCCGAGGAGATTGGCGAGATCGCCGAGCCTGGCGCCGAGATCGAGCAGGAAGGCAGGCAGCCGCAACCTCGGCCATGCCGCGGTGCCGAAGGCATGGCGGAACTGCTTGATGACGCCGCCGAGCGTGACCGGCTCCTTCTGCATCAGGTCCCACGTCACGGCAGGCGCTTCGCTCCCATCGCGCCCGGCGAGCCAGGCGATGGTTTTCGCGATGTCTTCCACCGCAACCGGCTGGAACGGCGCCGCCGCCTCGCGCGCCGGCAGATCGACCGGCAGCGCCGCCAGCGCGCGCAGCATGGCGCTGCCGCCATAGGCTGCGGGCGCGACCACAAAGCCGGGGCGCAGAATCGCGTAGGCGATGCCGGACGCCGCGATCAGCCTTTCGGCCTCGCGCTTGCTGGACGCAAAGGCGGTGCGGTCGGTCTCGGCGGTGCCGGGGATCGAGATGTGAACGAGGCGAATGGCGCGGCCGCTCTCGCGGATGGCCCGCAGCAGCCGCGCGACGAAATCGCGGTGCACGGCAGCGGTGTCGCTGCCGGGGCCGTCCTGCAGCACGCCGAGGCAGTTGACGACGACGTCGATGGCACGCTCTCGCAGCAGTCGCGCAAGCGCCGAGGCGTCCATGGACATGACGGGCAGCTCCAGGTCGAGCGGGCCGTTCGCTTGCGAGGCGGAGAATTTCCGGGCGACGCCGACCGCCACGAAACCTCGCACGCGCAGATCGTCGGTGACGAAGCGGCCGATCAGGCCGGAGGCGCCGAGGACGAGAATCTTGCGCGAAGTGCCCATCGAAGCTCATCTAGTTGTTTGAGCATGATCTTGTCCGAAAACCGGTTCCCACTTTTCGGGATCATGCTCTAGAACGGCTTTGCGATCATCAGCCAGAGGATCGCCATCACCGAGCCGAACCCGGGAATGCCGAACAGGAACCAGCGGCGATACAGCGCAAAATAGCGCGGCGGCAGCGGGGTGCCGCCGGTGACGGCGACCCGGGCGAGATCGCGCATCTCGATCTGCATGAATACGACCGGCACCCAGAACGCGCCGGCAATCACGTAGAGCGCGAGCGCCGTCATCAGCCAGCCCTCCGTGGTCGAGGTCGAGGACAACCACATCAGCAGACTGCCGGTGACGGGCTGCAGCAGCGCAGCGGACAGCGTGAAGATGAAATCGGCGATGACGACGACGTCCGCCGTCCTGGCGATGAAGGCGGCATCGCCCGTGCGGTGCGCCATCAGCATGAAGAAGGCGATGCCGGTGCCGGTGCCGAGGATCACGATGGCGCCGAGCACGTGCAGATATTCGATGAGGAGGAACGGCATCAGCGTTTTCCCGCCGCCGCCCGGATCGGCTTCAGCGCGCGCTCGAGTTCGGACGCGGCAAGTCTGACCCCGCTTTCGCTCTCCGGCAACCAGTGCCCTTCGCCGCCATGCGCGGCAAGCGCGGCAAAACTCACCTTGCCGCCGGCGCCGCGAAAGGCATCGGCCAGCTGCTTCGAGAAGGCAGGCGCAAAATAGCTGTCATTGGCGGCGACCAGCCAGGTCACCGGGACGCGCGCGCCCTTGCCGAACTCCGCCGCGACAGCCTTCAGCATATGGGGCGCGCAGACCTGGTTCGGAAAGTCGTTGGCCCGGCCGCCGCGCCCGGCGGCGAACGCGACGATGGCCGAGACGTCGGTCCGGCCGGCAAGCGCCAAAGCACCCCAGCCGCCGGCGGAATGGCCGACGACGACGACGCCATCGGGCTTGATGAAGGGCTGCCGGCGCATGAAATCCATTGCCGCGGCGATCGCCTGCCCCGTGGCGCGGCCGCTGCGCGCGTAGTCCGCCTCGTCGCAGCCGCCCTGGTCCTCCAGATACTTGCCGCCGGTCGCACCATGGCCCGGACGTTCCGGCACCAGCACTGCAAATCCGCGCGCGACCAGAAAGGCTGCGAGCGCGCGGTACTCCGGCTGCTTCATCTGCGCCCGGCGCAGCACGTTTTGCGTCGTCGCATGCGCGATCACGGCAAGTCGAAACGGTCCCTCGCCCGCGGGGCGAAACAGCAGCGCGTGCGCGGCGACGTCCGCCAGCGGCGTCGGCACCCGCCATGGCTGCATGCGGTGGGGCCCGGCCTCGTCGCCGCCAGGGCCGAATCGGCTCTGCGCGAGCGCGGCATGCAGGGAGACGACCGCAAGCACGACCAGCAATAACAGCGATTTGACCGCGCGCATGAAGCTGCCGGACAGAGCGGGGGAAAACCGCCCGCAGAATACCGACAACGAATCACTTTGCGCGGATTTTCCGGGAGGTTTTGCTCGCCATGAGCGAAGCGATGAGGCCGTGCTGATTGCTGATACATCAGCGGAATCCGGGTTAGGTCAGCAACCTGTCCTCTTTCGGCACACGGTTAACGAAAGACTGATGCAAAAAGTCCACAGGTTAACCGATAATTAACGATGGACCTTGAAGCGAAGGCGGCGACTTGCTTTGATCGGCGCATGAGCACAACCCTGATCGAGGTACGGCCTGCCAAAGCTGCGGATGCTACCGCGGTGGCGTCCACGCATGACGAAGCCTGGCGCTCGGCCTATCAGGGCATCATCCCCGGCGCGGAGCTGGAGAAGCTGATCAATCGCCGCGGCCCGCAATGGTGGGACAGCGCGATCCGCAAGGGCAGCCGCGTCAGCGTGCTGGTGTTCGGCGACAAGGTCGCCGGCTACGCCAATTACGGCCGCAACCGCGCCCGCAGCCTGCATTTCGACGGCGAGATCTACGAGCTCTACCTGCGGCCGGAATTCCAGGGGCTGGGCTTCGGCCGCCGCCTGTTCAACGCGGCGCGGCGCGACCTCATGCAGAGCGGCCTGAAGAGCATGGTGATCTGGGCACTGTCCGACAACGAGCCGGCGACCGAATTCTACCGCGCGCTCGGCGGCCGCATGGTGGCGCGTTCTTCGGAAAAGTTCGGGCCGAAGTCGCTCGACAAGGTCGCCTTCGCCTGGACCAACTGAGTCTCCTCTGCGGTCATTGCCGGGCTTGACCCGGCAATCCATCTTTTCCTAAAGCGCTCCTTGAAAGTGCGATGGATACGCGGGTCAAGCCCGCGTATGACAGTCAGACTGACCTCGCAACGGCGGAGCCACCCATGCGCATCGACGCCATTTCGATCGGAAAGAACCCGCCGCACGACGTCAATGTCATCATTGAGGTGCCGGTCGGCGGCGAGCCGATCAAGTACGAGATGGACAAGGAAGCCGGCACGCTGGTAGTCGACCGCTTCCTCTACACGCCGATGCGCTATCCCGGAAACTACGGCTTCATCCCGCACACGCTGTCCGGCGACGGCGACCCTTGCGACGTCCTGATCGTCAACACCCGCGCCATCGTGCCGGGCGCCGTGATGAGCGTGCGCCCGGTCGGCGTGCTCTTGATGGAGGACGAAGCCGGCGGCGACGAGAAGATCATCGCCGTGCCGTCGTCGAAGCTGACCCAGCGCTACGACAAGATCAGGAATTTCGGCGACCTGCCCGAGATTACGCTGCAGCAAATCCAGCACTTCTTCGAGCACTACAAGGATCTCGAGAAAGGCAAATGGGTAAAGGTGCTGAAGTGGGGCGATGCCGCCGAAGCGCAGCAGCTGATCATGGAAGGCATCGAGCGGGCGAAGAAGAAGTAGGGATCTTGGCTCCTCATCCCGAGGAGCCCGCACTTGCGGGCGTCTCGAAGGATGAAGGCCCGAATGCCGACAGACCGATGGCCTCATGGTTCGAGACGCGCGAAGACGCGCTCCTCACCATGAGGGGAGAGCCAGCATGCGACGCCTCATCGAAATCATCCGCAACGTCTTCCTGGTGCTAATCGCGGCGGCCGTCGTCCTCGCTGCCGTGCTCGCCTTCAACGTCGTTGGCCACGGCTCGCGGCAGCTGCAGGTCGCGGCCGTGCCGAAGGCGCAGGTCGATGCGCAAGGCGCGGCGGGGCGGCTCGCCGAGGCGATCCGCTTTCGCACCATTTCCTCCTACGAGAAACCCGAGCAGCACGCCGATGCGCTGCGCGACATGCACGCGCATATCGAAAAGAGTTTTCCGGCATTCCATGCCGCGGCGAAGCGCGAGCTGGTCGCCGAACTGAGCCTGCTCTACACTTGGGAGGGCTCCGACCCCAAGGCCCAGCCGATCGCGCTGCTGGCGCATCAGGACGTCGTTCCGGTCGCGCCGGGCACCGACAAGGATTGGCAGCATCCGCCCTATGACGGCGTCGTCGCCGACGGCTTCATCTGGGGGCGCGGCTCATGGGACGACAAGGGCAACCTCTATTCCATGCTGGAAGCCGCCGAGGCGCTGGCGAAAGCCGGCTTCAAGCCGAAGCGCACCATCTATTTCGCCTTCGGCCATGACGAGGAGATCGCGGGCCTGCGCGGCGCGAAGAACATCGCGGGCCTGCTCGCCTCGCGCGGGGTGAAGCTCGACTTCGTGATCGACGAGGGCTTGCTGATCACCGACGGTCTCCTCAAAGGTCTCGACAGGCCGGCGGCGCTGATCGGGCTCGCCGAGAAAGGCTATGCGACCCTGGCGTTGCATGCGGAGGCCACCCCCGGACATTCCTCGATGCCGCCGCGCGATACCGCGATCGGCATGATGGCCGCGGCGCTGGCGCGGCTGGAAGATCACCGCCTGCCGCTGCAAATCCGTGGCACGGTGGCGGAGATGTTCGACACGCTGGCGCCCGAGATGCGCGGCGTCAACCGCGTGGCGCTGTCCAATCTCTGGCTGTTCAAGCCGCTGCTGCTGCGCGAACTCGCCAAGACCGGGCCGACCGAAGCCGCCGTGCGCACCACGACGGCGCTGACCATCTTCAACGCCGGCGACAAGGACAATGTGCTGCCCGGCCATGCCGATGCGACGGTGAATTTCCGCCTGCTTCCCGGCGATACGCAGGCGAGCGTCACCGAGCACGTGCGCGAGACCATCCGGAACGAGCGCATCGCGATCAAGCCGTTCCCCGGCAATTTCGATCCGCCCGCCGCGACGGGTACCGCGAATCCGTCCTACCGGATGCTCAACCGCACCATCCGCGAGATCTTTCCCGACGTGATCGTCGCGCCCGGCCTGATGGTCGGCGCGACGGACTCGCGGCACTATGCCGGCGTCGCCGACAAGATCTTCCGCTTCTCGCCGGTGCGCGCCAATGGCGAGGACCTGAAGCGCTTCCACGGCACCAACGAGCGGCTGTCGATCGAGGGCTATGCCGACATGATCCGGTTCTATCGGCGGCTGCTGGAGAATGCGGCGGGGTGAGACTCCCGCTTCCGTCATTGCGAGCGAAGCGAAGCAATCCATTGTGCAGCAAGCACGAAGCTGGATTGCTTCGTCGCTTCGCTCCTCGCAATGACGGCGGAGACTAGACTCCCGGCGCGGGCAGCTTGTGAATGGCACACGCCGCGCGCAGCGTGTTCACCAACAGGCACGCCACCGTCATCTGGCCGACGCCGCCGGGCACCGGCGTGATGGCGCCGGCAACGCCGAGCGCTTCCTGGAAGGCGACGTCGCCGATCAGCCTGGTCTTTCCTTCGGCCGTCGGGATGCGGTTGATACCGACATCGATCACGGTGGCGCCGGGCTTCAGCCAGTCGCCGCGCACCATCTCGGGTTTGCCGACGGCAGCGTAGACCAGGTCGGCCTGCGCGCACAGCTTCGGCAGGTCGCGCGAGCGCGAATGCGCGATCGTCACCGTGGCGTTCTCGTTGAGCAGCAGCTGCAATAGCGGCCGTCCGACCAGGTTGGAGCGGCCGATCACGATCGCGTTCATGCCCTCGAGCGAGGGATGCACGCTCTTGGTCAGGATGATGCAGCCGAGCGGCGTGCATGGCGACAGCGCGGCAAAACCGCCGGCGAGGCGCCCGGCATTGTTCGGATGCAGGCCATCGACGTCCTTGGCGGGGTCGATGGCGTTGATGACGGTCTCCGTATGCAAATGCTTCGGCAGCGGCAATTGCACGAGAATGCCGTGCACGGCGGGATCGCGGTTGAGTTTTCCGATCAGCGCCAGCAGATCGGCCTGCGACACCTCGGCCGACAGCTTGTGCTCGAAGGAGGCCATGCCGGCGGCTTGGGTCTGGGTGTGCTTGCTGCGGACATAGACCTCGCTGGCGGGATCGTTGCCGACCAGCACCACCGCAAGCCCCGGGGTCAGGGAATTCTCGCGCTTGACCCGCGCGACCTCGTCGGCGACGCGGGCGCGCAGGTCGGCGGCAATGACTTTTCCGTCGATGATGCGGGCGGTCATCTCAATCCTTCCGTTCAGAACTTTTGGCGGTTAGCGCACGCAGGGCTTCGCCTAGCGATTTGGGGTCGCCGTCGACCGCAACCTGCTTGAGGCGCGAGGTCGCCCCCGACAGGATCTTCACGTTTCCCTTGGGCACGCGCAGCGCTTTCGCCAGCAATTCCGTCACCGCCTTGTTGGCGGCCCCGCCGTCCGCAATCGCCCGGACGCGGACCTTCAGCACCGACCGGCCGTCGGCCAGCGTCTCGATGCCGTCGACGTCGTCACGGCCGCCGCGCGGGGTCACGCGCAAGGCGATGCTGATGCCGGTGCCCGAATAGCGCCAGGGTTCAACCAACGACCCGCTCAGACGACGTTCGGATAAACGTAATAGGTGATCACCCGCTGGATGAACATGATGGCCAGGATCGCGATGATCGGCGAGATATCGAGCCCGCCAAGCGACGGGATGAACGAGCGTATCGGGCGCAGCACCGGCTCGGTGATCCGCCACAGGAACTCGGAAACCGCCGCGACGAACTGGTTGCGGGTGTTCACGACGTTGAAGGCGATCAGCCAGGACAGGATCGCCGAGGCGATCAGCAGCCAGACATAGAGGTCAAGGACGATCAGGAGGATGTCGAGAACAGCGCGCATGGCGGGGGGAGCTCGCGAGGTGTGATGCCCTGCTAAATATCGGTTCGCCCCCCGGCAAACAAGGGAAGTTCCCGGCAAAATAGTGCGGAAAACCGCAGATTGACCGTCCTTGACTTGGCATGTCCGCAGCAGGTAAATGGCGCCGATTGTCGACCGCCTTCAAAGGCGGTCGCGACGGGGCCATAGCTCAGCTGGGAGAGCGCGTCGTTCGCAATGACGAGGTCGGCGGTTCGATCCCGCCTGGCTCCACCAGCCTTCGCTGGCTTCGCCAGCTACGGCTCGGCAAGCCCGGTACCCTCTCTCGTAGCGAAGTGAGCGAAGGCTGCCCGCCATAGCCCGACTCGTCACGCCGAAGCTCGCTGAGCGGAGGCGGAAGGGCGACGGCGGGCCTGGACAGGCCTTGACCCCTCTCCCCCCTCACTTCCCCGTAAACCTTGGCGGCCGCTTCTCCATGAAGCTCGCCACGCCTTCCCGGAAATCGCTACCCCTGAGCGCGATCACCATTTCCCGATTCGCATCGATCGTCGCCTCCGCCAGCGTCTGGAACGGCACGTCGTAAAGCTGCCGCTTGATCACGGCGATCGCGCTCGGCGAGACGAAATCGGCGAGATCGCGGGCGTAGGCATAGGTCTGCTCGGCCAGCTGCTCCGGCGGATAAATCCGGTTCACGAGCCCGATGCGCAGCGCCTCGTCGCTAGTGACGCGGCGCGATGACATCAACAGGTCCAGCGCGTTGGCGTGGCCGACGATGCGCGGCAGCATCCAGCTGATGCCGTGCTCGGCGATCAGGCCACGGCGGGAAAAGGCCGTGGTGAACACCGTGTTGTCGGCCGCAAAGCGCAGGTCACAATAGAGCGCGTGCACGAGGCCAATGCCGGCGGTGGCGCCATTGAGCATGCCGATAACAGGCTTTGCGATCGACGGGTAATAGCCGTAGCGCGTCTGCCAATCCGGCCCGCGGTTCATGTCGAACGGCGGCAGGGTCGCGGCGCGCCTGATGTCGTCGGGATCGAGCGTCTTCAGCGCATCCATGTCGGCGCCGGCGCAGAAGGCGCGGCCCGCGCCGGTGAGCACGACCACCCGCACATTGTCGTCGGCCGCTGCCGTCTCCATCGCCTGGCGGACGTCGCGCTCCATGACCGGCGTCCACGCATTCATGCGGTCGGGCCGGTTCAGCGTGATGGTCGCGATCTTGTCCTTTGCTTCATAGAGGATGTGCTGATAGGTCATCTCGTCTCCCTTGCTCGCGCCTTGGCCGGCGCGCGTTTCATTGATTTCAGGATTTCGCGCGCGAGCCCTTCGGCCGCGTCAGATAGTCCTGCGTTTCCGGACGCTCGATCAGCCAGCCGGTCCAGCGCCTGAAGACCTTCGCCATGCGCTCCGGCTCGACGCCGAGCTGCGACATCGCAACGCCTCCATTGACGGACTCGCGGTACTCCGCAATCAGCCCGTCACGGACGATGAACCGGCTCATGCCGTCGATCACC
The DNA here is from genome assembly GCF_052389815.1 of Bradyrhizobium sp. Lineage (GTDB taxonomy): Bacteria > Pseudomonadota > Alphaproteobacteria > Rhizobiales > Xanthobacteraceae > Bradyrhizobium. The sequence continues at coordinate 32,466 of NZ_JBQTHN010000148.1, forward strand.
ACGCGCTGCCCCTTGAATTGCGGGACCGTGGAGGTGAAGCTCGACAGCGACCAGGCATAGCCCATGCTGCCGTCGAACACGGGATCGAACATCTCCCAGCGATAGTCCGTGGCGTCGCGGTGAAACAGATCCTGCATCATATGCGCGATGTCGGCGCGGCCTTTGTGCGGGCCGTAGATGTAGTCGTGATAGATGCCGTCTTCGGTGAAGTTTCGCGCGAAGCGCGCACCATCGCCGCTCTCCGCCGATAACGTGAAGTCGCTCAGGAGTGTTGCGAATTCCTCGCGCGTCATGCCGCCTCCCAATTTCTTTTGGGAGCGAGATTAGCACAGCTGCGGAAACGACAAGCCGTCTCCGCCTTCGCTCTGCGGGCTCTAGCGGACAGGCTGCACGAGGCGGATATTTTGCGTCGCGGACTATTCCGCGGCTTGCGCCAGCATCGGATGCGGCCGGCGCGCGAGCCAGCCGTCGATGAACCGCTTGAGCCAGGCGCGCTCGGCGAAATCGTACACGGCGCGATCGGCAAAATGCTGATGCCGCGCCCGCGCGCCCGGCGAATCCATGTTGTCGTAGCCGCGCGTGGTCCAGCAATGCATCATCGCGTAGGTCACATCGGGATGAAACTGGAAGCCGAAGGCGTGGCCGCTCCGGAACGCCTGCACGGGGAAGTCGTCGCCTTCGGCAAGCAACTCGGCGCCACAGGGCAGCTCGAAGCCCTCGCGATGCCAGTGATAGACGTGAGCGGGCCAGTTCGGGCACACGGCCTCGCCCGCCGGCGTGGGGCGGATCGGATAGTAGCCGATTTGCGCAACGCCTTGCGGATGCGGCGCGACCATCGCTCCGAGCTGCGTGGCGAGCATCTGGGCCCCGAGGCAGATGCCGAGGAACGGCCGTTGCTCGCGTAGCGCAATTTCGATCCAGTCGATCTCGCGGCGAACGTAGTCGTCGGGATCGTTGGCACTCATCGGTCCGCCGAAGAAGACGGCGCCGGCATGCGCATCGAGCGTCTCCGGCAGCGGATCGCCAAAGCGCGGACGGCGGATGTCGAGGGTATGGCCGAGCGCCCGCAGCGCATTGCCGACGCGGCCGGGCGTGGAGGTTTCCTGATGCAGGACGATCAGCACGGGAAGCAGGTCGCTAGTCGGCTCGACGGCGCACGCCGCTTGGCCCGGAAAGGGCAGGACATTGGCGCTCAGCGTGGCCGGCCGAAAAGACATGGTCCTTGCTTCTGACAGCACTCGGGTGAAATCGTACCTAAGTGGTCGTTAATTTGAGGTGAGTTCGGTCACACCCGGAAAAATCCAAGCAAATCACGGGCCAGTGATGTGGGAGGAGCCGATAGCGGTCGGATTTCAGCGGTTTCGCAGCTGGAAACCACCGACCGCCGCCAGGATGAACGAGCGGGGAAAGAGCCGTAGCAGGAAGGGCACCATCTTGATGCCGAACCCGGGCAGCACTGCCCGCTTGTTGGCCATCAGGCCCTCATAACCCTGCCGCGCGACCTCGGCGGCGGAGACGTTCAGGATGGCGGAGTCATAGCCGGGCGCGAACCCAGCCCGGGCCTGAAACTCGGTCAAGACCGGGCCGGGGCAGACCACGGTGACACGCACACCCAGCGGCGCCAGCTCGTGACGCATCGCTTCGGTAAACGAAAGTACGTAGGCCTTGGTGGCGTAGTAGACCGCCATGCCCGGCCCCGGCAGGAAGCCGGCGATCGAGCCGATATTGAGTATGCCACCACGGTTGCGGATGAGCTGGTCGGCAAAGCGCAGCGTCAGGTCGGTCAGCGCACAGACGTTGACGGCGATGATCCCGAGCTGGTCGTTGCGGTCGCGCTTGATGGCATGGCCGAAAACACCGAAGCCGGCGTTGTTGACGAGATATTCGAGCTCTGCTCCCGCCGCGGCCAATGCGCGCTCGATGGTGTCGCAGGCGTCCGCCCGTTGCAGATCGCAGGGAATGACGAGGGGCTGCTTGCCGCCGGCCGCAACGATCTCGGAGGCAAGCTGATCGAGTCGCTCCGCGCGTCGCGCGGTCAACGCCACGCGATGACCCTTTGCAGCGAAGATACGCGCAAGTTCCTTGCCTATGCCGGCCGAAGCACCGGTAACCAGCGTCACACGATCGGTCACGATCCAAATCTCTTATTCAAAATCAGGGAAGCGTCGCGGTTGCGGGCGGACAAGACCATAGGCGGAAAGCGCGGGCAAGCCATCCGCCGCATGGCCGGCATCGGCAGTGCGGCGCGCGACGGCGCCAAGCGGGGCATTTGGTGGCCGGTTGCACGCCCGGGCCACGTTAAATTTTGGTCATGTGCAAATGGGCAGCAGCGGTTCCCGGTCCCGCGAGATCAGACGGCCGCGCCGGCACTGTCCTTGTCGCCTCCGGTACGGGCCGCCTGGCGCTCCTGCACCAGGTGCTTTAGCTCGACGCGATCGCGCCCGGAAATGCCGAGCAGGTCGGCCGCGCGCCACAGCACATTGTCCTCGAATTCGGTGACCTTGCCGTCGGCGAACACCATCTCCCACATCATCTCGACGATGCGGCGCCGGCCTGCCTCGTCCAACTCGCGCATGATCACGCTGGTGAAGCTGTAGAGATCGACGGCATCGCTCTCGGCATGCGTAGCCGAGACGATCAACCGATCGGCGGTGCCGGGATCGAGCTTGAAGCTGGTTTCGATCAGGCTGTGCAGCTTGCGCCTCTCGACCGCCGTCGGCTCGCCGTCGAGCGAGACGATGTGGATGAGCAGAGCCGTCGCGGCAAGACGGTAATCGGCCTCGTCGAAAACACGCTGCTGGGCGTCCGGAGAAACGATCTCGGTGATGAATTGGCGAAGTCCGTCGAGCATCAATTCTCTCTGGGGAACATTGTTGAGGCTGCTTGCCACTATATGGGCGGGAACGCGCGGGCTGCAATCGGCCAAAAGTCCCCGCCGGGGATTACGTTTTGGCAATCCGGCACTGTTAAATGCCGTCATTGCGAGGAGCAAAGCGACGAAGCAATCCATCTTTCGTCTCGCGGAGATATGGATTGCTTCGCTGCGCTCGCAATGACGGAGAGAGAGCGCGCGAACTCACTACGGTATCTCGTACACCACCATCTTGTCGGCGATGCCGCGCAGCGCGGCCTCCTTGCGGATCGGGTTGATCGCCTCGCGCTCGATGATGGCGGCGACTTCCGGCGCACCGATCACCGGCTGGGTGATGTGGATCTCCTGATTGGTCGAAAGGCTCTGCACGCGTGCCGCGACATTCACGGTCTGGCCGAAATAATCCTGCCGCTCGTTCAGCATCACCGCGAGGCACGGCCCTTCGTGCAGGCCGATCTTGACGATCAGGTCTTCGGTTCCGCGCGTCCTGTTGAGTTCCTTCATCGCCGTACGCATGCGCAAGCCCGCCCTCAGCGCGTGCTCGGGACGGATGAAGGTCGCCATCACGGCATCGCCGATGGTCTTGACCACGGCGCCCTTTTCCGCGGCGATGATCTCGAGCAGCGCGCGAAAATGCGCGCGAACCAGATCGAAGGCGGCGAGGTCGCCGACGCGCTCATATAGCGCGGTCGAGCCCTTCAGGTCGGTGAACAGGAAGGTCAGCGAGGTGATCTTCAGCCGCTGGTCGATGTTGAGGTTGTCGGCCTTGTAGAGATCGCGGAACGTCTGGTTGGAGAGCATCCGCTTGGCCGTGAGGATCGGCTTGCGCTTGCCGATCATGTCATGCATCGCGTCGCCGGCGATCCAGACGCCCGGCAGCACACGGACGTCCGACTGGTTGTCCAGCGTCAGGCGAAGCGGGCCCGGGCGCATCACCGTCGTGCCGGTCGGCGCGTGCACCTTGTTGAACACCATGGATAGCTGCTGGCGCTCTTTGATGGGCTCGCCCTGCACGTCGATAAAGTGCGCGGCATGCGTGACCGGCTCGAACACGATGACGAATTGCTTCGGCAGTTGCAGCGACAGGACCGCCTTCTCGCCCGGCGGCAGCTCGATCGCCTCCAGCGTTACCTCTTCCGTCAGGCGCGTGAACGATTCGTCGTCGACGTCGACGCCAGAGCTCCAGAAAATCTGGCGGTAGTATTCCCAGATCGGCAGCGTGTTGGGATCATGCGCGGCGATGCGCCGCACGCGCGGGCTGACGGTGAAGGCAACCTCGACCAGCTCATCGACGGAGGCCTCATAGCCCGCGGCACACAGCGCGCAATTGTAATCGTCGGGCCGAAGCGATTTCAGCGTGGCGTGCGCATCGAGCACGCCACCACAGCCGGGACAAAGCACATTCCAGCCGAGATCGAACACACCGAGCCGGGAGGCGTGCAGGAAGCCGGAAATCACCTTCTCTTCATCGAGGCCGGTCTTGCGCGCGAAATCCAGCAGGTTGATGCGGTTGAGCTCGCGGTCCTCGCCCTTCTCGACCAGATCCTTGATCGCATCGACCACGTCGGCGTCGGCGGTCTGCTTCAGCACCGAGAACAAGGCCTGGGTTTCACTCATGATTGATGGCCTCGATGAGATCAACGCGGAGAGATCGCGAACATCGGCGAGCGGTCGGGTTGCGTGGTGACGACGCCGATCGGCATCACCGGCGCCATGTCGAGCAGCGTGATACGGAATTTGCCGATGATCTGCGCCAGCGCCAGCGTCGCCTCCACCAGCGCGAAATGCGCGCCGATGCAGATGCGCGGGCCGACGCCGAACGGCAGATAGGCGAAGCGGTCCGGCGGCGGCGCCGGCGTCATGAAGCGCGCGGGGATGAAGGCGTTCGGATCCGGCCACAGCTTTTCGTGGCGATGCAGCAGCCATGGCGAGATCAGGATCACGTCACCTCTGCGCACGGGACGGCCGGCGACGACGTCGGGCCCCGCGGCGGTGCGCGCGATCAGGAACGCCGGCGGATAGAGGCGCATGACCTCGTCGAGCGCGGCGCGGGTGAATTTCAGCCGCTCGAGCTCGAGCCCGCCGCCTGCGACGGCCTCACGCGCTTCCGCTGCCACCTGCTCCTGCGTCGCCGGATCGAGCGCGAGCAGATAGAGCGACCAGAACAGCGCGGTCGCAGTGGTCTCGTGACCGGCCAGGATCATGGTGGCGACTTCGTCGCCGAGCTGCTCGTCGTTGAACGCCTGTCCCGTCTCGGGGTCGCGCGCCTCGCCCATCAGGTCGAACAGGTCGCGCGGCGGCGCGCCGTCCTTCTTGCCGGCGGCGCGCCGTTCCACCATCAGCATGGCGACGAACTTCGTCCAGCGCTTGCGGAAACGAGCGCGCTGGAAGTCCTGCGGACTCAGCCAGTTCAGCGGCAGCAACAGATCCAGGAAATGCGGCCGCGCCAGCCGCTCGCCATATTCCATGACATAGTCGCGCAAGGCGGTGCCGTGCTGATCCATTCCGAACGAGAACATGGTGCGGCCGGCGATCTCCAGTGTCATGCGCTGCATCACCTCGCGCAAGTCGACGGGTGCATTGCTCGCGGCCATCAGCTTCGCCACGGTCTCGTCGATGGCTCCGGTCATATGCGGGATCAGCGTGCCGACCGCACGCGGCGTGAAAGCCGGCGCCAGCGTGCGCCGCTGGTGCTTCCAGGCGCGGCCTTCCGCGATCAGGACACCGTTGCCCAGAATCGGGCGCAGCACGCGGATGCCGGCCGGGGTGCGGGTATAGTTCTCGTAGTTGTCGACCAGGACGTGCTTGATGGCGTCGGGCGTGTTGAGGATGAAGCTGCTGCGGCCGACGAAGCGGCCCTGGACGATGTCTTCCGCGTAGGCGCGATTGCCCCAGGTCTGGATCGGGTTGACGCGCATGGTCCGCATGCGGCCGAACGCCGTCATGCTGTCGGGCGCGCGCGGCGGGGTCGGCGGCACCAGGGGCCGGCGGGTGAGCGGCGGATCGATGATTTCGGCAATGCTCATGATGCCTCGCTGGGGCTCAAGGTCCACCCCCAATGTAGGTCCGCAATCCCGCCGCTTCAAAGGCCGCGCCTGGCGGCAACAGCTAGTAAGTCAACTCGGCCATCACAATCCGGTTTTCGGAGACCGGCCAGGCTCTCGCCACGATACGCTCCTGGTTGAACATTGCTACCACGGGCCGTCCCACCTCCGCTGCCGGAAGCCGCAAGGTGGCGGTGGAATCGGTCGGCACGCCCGGTTTCACATCGGCCGGCTCCTTGCCGTCCAGCAGCACGACGTCGCGCGGCAGGCCGAAAAAGCCGCGCGGCCGCGTGAGGATCACGACGCTGCCGGCATTTGCATCGGCCGGACCCGGCGCCCTGGCGGCGCGCAGATGCACGACGTCCGACGAGCGCGGAAAGGGCGAGCGGTAGAAATGCGTGATCGGCGCGCCCGGCGAGGTCAAGACCATCTCCAGATACCAGGCGGGATCGACCTTCGCCGGCCCCCAGCGCCCGTCCGCGCCAGTCTGCGAGGAATGGACCGGACCGCCGAGCCGCTCGCCGCTATCCGGCGACACCCGATAGATCTCCACCGCAGCACCGCCCACCGGGCGATTGGTCTGGACGCCGCCGGGCGTCGCCGTGACGAGCCCGCTCAGCCTCACCTCGGCCTCCGGCACGATCTCGATGCGTGACGGCTCGCGGCCGGCGACGAATTTGTAGATCTCGCGGAAGCCGCGCGGATGGAACGCGGTCTCGCGATGATCGACCGCTCCCAGCATCAGATTGGTCGCGCCCTTCAGCGCCGGACCGTCGTTGGTGACGTTGGTCGGCGTGCCCGGCTTGCCGACGAAGCGGCCGTCGGCTTGCGCGTATTTGTCCATGCCGTCGCTGCGCAGCGTGAGGAACGCCGTTCCCGGTGTGACGTCGCTCTCGCCTGCGTTGAGTCCTCGCAGGAACGGAGCGCGGCCGTTGAACTCGTTGCCGGGATTGGCTTCCCAGTCGAACACGCCGTGATTGGGCACGCCGCACAGCACCGCGTGGCTGACATCGGCGCCGCCCCCGGTCTTGACGACGTTGCGGATGGCGTAGCCGCCGCGCGAATTGCCGATCAGCGCGACGCGCGAGGCCCCGGTGCGGCGCTTCAGCTCCTTGATGGCCTCAGTGAGCTCGCGGCGCTGGTCTTCGGTCGAGGAGCGGTTGCTCTGCGCGACCGCATCGTCGCTGCGTGCGAGCGGATCGGTGAAGTTGATGGCGTCCATACGCTGGCGCGGCACGCCGTTCGATTCCATCCGCCACAGCGTCGTGATCCACAGGGCGGCATGATCGCCGTTGCCGTGGACGAACAGGATCGGCGGAATTTCGGACGCCGGCGGGCTCGCCGGCGCGGTCTGGGCAAAAGCGGAATCCGCCACGCCGCCAGCCCACAAGGGCAGGGTTCCCGCAGCTCCCAACAGCGTCCGCCGTGAAATGCCCATCTTGTGATCTCCCTCGTGTTTTCAGCAGTTTAACGGAGCCGAATGAGCGCGGAAAGCACGCTTTAGGCACTGGACAGGAACGCGCATTCGCAGGCATCTCTGGTGCCGGTGGCGCCTGAGCTGCCTGCCATAGCAAGCCAGACGGAACGGGATATGACGAAATCGCCGCCACGTACGACAGCCGATCACGGCATCATCGCGCCGCTGAAGTTCTCGGTCTTTCGCCGCATCTGGCTCGCCAGCCTGCTGTCCAACCTCGGCCTGCTGATCCAGGGCGTCGGCGCGGCCTGGGCGATGACGCAGATGGCGTCTTCCGCCGACAAGGTAGCACTGGTGCAGACCGCGCTGATGATGCCGATCATGCTGATCTCGATGCCGGCCGGCGCCATCGCCGACATGCACGACCGCCGCGTCGTCACCATGGTGGCGCTGTCGATCTCGCTGGTCGGCGCCACCGCGCTGACCGTGCTGGCCTGGCTCGGCCTGATCACGCCCAACATCCTGCTCGCGTTCTGCTTCGTCGTCGGCACCGGCATGGCGCTGATGGGCCCGGCCTGGCAGTCCTCGGTCAGCGAGCAGGTGCCGCCGGAAGCCCTGCCCGCCGCGGTGGCGCTCAACGGCATCAGCTTCAACATCGCGCGCAGCGTGGGACCTGCCGTCGGCGGCGTCATCGTGGCGACCGCGGGTGCCGTGGCGGCCTTTGCCGTGAACGCCATCATGTACGTGCCGCTGCTGATCGTGCTGTACCTGTGGAATCGCGTCAGCGAGCCGTCGCGGCTGCCGCGCGAGCGGCTCAACCGCGCCATGGTGTCCGGCGTGCGCTACATCGCCAATTCGCCGTCGATCCGGATCGTGCTGACGCGCACCCTCGTCACCGGGGTCATCGGCGGCTCGGTGCTGGCGCTGATGCCACTGATCGTGCGCGACCTCCTGCTCGGCGGCGCGCAGATGTACGGCATCATGCTGGGCGCCTTCGGCATGGGTGCGGTGGTCGGCGCGCTCAACATAACCGAGGTGCGCAAGCGGCTGAACGGCGAGAGCGCGATCCGCGCCTGCACCATCGCGATGGCGGGCGGGATCACGGCGGTGGCGCTGAGCAAGCAACCGGTGCTGACCGCCGCCGCGCTGGTGGTGACGGGCGCGGCATGGATGCTGGCGGTCGCGCTGTTCAATATCGGCGTGCAGCTGTCGGCGCCGCGCTGGGTCGCCGGCCGCTCGCTCGCGGCGTTCCAGGCCGGAATCGCCGGAGGCATCGGTGTCGGCAGCTGGTTCTGGGGTCACCTCACGGATTACGCCGGCGTCGAGATCGCGCTGCTCACTTCGGCCGGGCTGATGTTCCTGTCGCCGCTGCTGGGGCTGTGGCTGCGCATGCCGCCGATCGGCGCCCGCAACGAGCCGGCGGCAGAATTGCTCGCCGATCCCGAGGTGAAGCTGTCGCTCACGGGGCGAAGCGGCCCGCTGGTGGTCGAGATCGAGTATCGTGTCGCAACGGACAACGCGCGGGCGTTCCACAACGTGATGCAGGAGGTGCAGCTCAGCCGGCAGCGCAACGGCGCCTATGGCTGGTCGATCGCCCGCGACATCGCCGACCCCGAATTGTGGACCGAGCGCTATCACTGCCCGACCTGGCTCGACTATCTGCGTCAGCGAAATCGCGCCACGCAGTCCGAGCGCGAATTGCATCAGCAGGCGATCGCCTTCCATCTCGGCCCGGAGCCGGTGCGGGTGCGCCGCATGCTGGAGCGGCCGTTCGGCTCGGTGCGCTGGAAGGAAGACACGCCGGACCGCGCCGCCGAGGAAGTGCTGCCCGTGGTCGCGCAGGCGGCGGGGAGCAGTACGTAAAATCTACCTTCCGTGCGAGGCAAGCGTCGCCTGGCAGGCCTTGCTGAGCTTTGCGCGATGCTGCTGCAGGCAAGCGAGCACGACCTGATCGCCCTCGCTGAGATGGGCGCGGCAGAAGCGCGAAGCATCCCGTCCGCAGGCATCCTGGCCCGGCCGCTGCTGCGCCGAGGCGCTTGAAACGGCCAACACGACAAAGGGAATAACAACAAGAAACCGAAGCATCGCCGTCACCTTCATACCCAGCGATCAGGGTTCTAAGGCTGCTCTCACGGCATCGCAATGGGCATGTCGGGAAACGACGATCCGGCGCGGGCGTTCCCGCGCCGGATCGCATGACCGCAAACTGGGAGGATTAGTCCGCGGCCGAAACCTTGCGCGTCTTCTGGGCCGCGAGGTCCTTGTCCATCACGGCGCGGCAACCCGGAGAAAGCGAAGCGCGGTTCTTGAACATGCAGGCAGTGATCTTCGGGATGTTCGGGATCTCGCTGCTGCAGAGGCGGAACGCGTCGCCCGTGCACTGCTGCTGGGCTTCGGCGCTGTAGGCGAAGGTCTGGGTCGAGGCCATTGCGCCAAGCGTGGTCGCGATGGTGAGGGCGAGAACGGCCTTGCGAATGGTCCTGGTGAAAGCGGCGGTCATGGTCGGCTCCTGTTGGCCCCTCCGTGGGGCCCGTTGACTGTTGGTGCCACTGTGGCCCGATCCAGTTCCAGGCACCGTGATACCCATCACAGAGCAGATCACACAAGCAACCCGTTGATAATGTTACCGTATTGGAAGTACGGCGAACAGGAGCCGCAGTTTCGCACGGTGCGCCAAATTTCCTTGTGTGACCTGCGATTCGTTGGTGGGGCGTTAAGACCTCATTGGCATTAATGCGCCGTTACGGAACTGGCGCGTTTTCGAGCGAAATGGTTTCGCGTGAAGAGAACGCGTCACGACAAGTTCAGTGGGAATTGTAACGATGCGTAATGCGTTGGGCCTGATGCTGGCCAGTGTTGTTGCGGCGGTCGTGATCGCCGGAGTGTGGTTCTGGACTTCCTCGCCGCGCGCTGACGTGGCGCCCCCGCAAACCATCGCCGCCCGCAAGGCCGAGCCGTTGCCACCGGCCGCGAAGGACGATGTGCAGGTCACGGCCTCGCTGACGAGGCCGGCGCCGCTGCCTGCGGCCGCCCCCGCGCCCGTGCAGCAAAAGCAAGCTTGCGCCAATCCCAACGCGCTCGGCGTCGCCCGCACCGTCGTCATCGACACCTCGGGCGGCCCGGGCTTCGGCTTCGAGCATTTCAAGCAGCTCGATTTCCTCGCCGACAAGGAAGTGGTGCTCACCTTCGACGACGGCCCCTGGCCGAACAACACCGCAGCTGTGCTGCGGGCGCTCGCGGAAGAATGCACCAAGGGCCTGTTCTTCTCGGTCGGCAAGCACGCCAGCTATCATCCGGAGATCCTGAAGCAGGTTCTGGCCGCCGGCCACACCGTGGGCACGCACACCTTCTCGCACGTCAACCTCAACAGCAAGAAGATGACCGAGCAGCAGGTCCGCGACGAGCTCGAGAAGGGATTCAGCGCGGTGAAGATGGCGCTGGGACAGGCGCCCGCGCCGTTCTTCCGCTTTCCCCAGCTGCAGCACAATCCGGCGGCGATGGCCTATCTCGGCACGCGCAATGTCGCGATGTTCTCGGCCGATCTCGATTCCTTCGATTTCCGCTCGAAAAATGCCGAGCAGATCGTCAACACCGTCATGACCAAGGTCGACAAGCTCGGCAAGGGCATCATCCTGATGCACGACTTCCAGAGGCTGACCGGCGAGGCGCTGCCGACGCTGCTCGCGCGCCTGAAGGCCGGCGGCTACAAGGTCGTGCACATGAAGGCGAGGACGCCGTTCGAGACGCTGCCCGAATACGACGCGATGATGGTCAGGCACGACAAGCTGCCGCAGATCTCGAGCCGCCCGGTGAGCGCCGTGGTGCAGACGGTGACGGATTAGACTTAAGCGATCCGTATCGACCGCAGGCTATACGTACTCTCTTCGTCATGCCCGGGCTTGTCCCGGGCATCCACGTCTTACTTCCATGCTAGCCCAAAAACGTGGATGGCCGGGACATCCAGCGTGAAGACGCGCTTCGCGCTTTTGCCCGGCCATGACGTCGAACTTGTGACTGGCGATGCGGCTCACCAGCCGCCGATCATCCCGGCGTAGCCGCCGTAGCGATAGATCTCGCGCATGATGCGCGCCTCGTCCCAATGCACGCGTTTGCGTTTGGGCTTTTCGCTCTTGGCCTGTTTCGCTTTCTCCGGTGCGGTCGTCGTCGCAGGCGCAGCCGGCACCGGCTTGCTCTCGTCGAACGTCACCTGGCCTTCCTTGGCCTCGCCGGGCTTGGCGCCGACGACGGACGGCCGCTGCACGAAGGCCGGCGGCTCGGCCTGTTGCACGGGCGCAGGTGCGGCGGCAGGCTGCGCCTCGGCCGCCTTCGGCGTCTCGGGCGGCCTGGGCGGATCCGGCGGCTTCGGCGCCTCCACGACCTTCGGCGCGACCGCCGCCTTGCCGAGCGCGCCCGGCAATTTCTGGTCGACACCGTTCAGCGACAGGCTGCGGCCCTCGCCGGCCTGCGCCGTCGCGGACACGAATACGAAGGCGGATGCGGCAATCAATGCGAATAAGCGCATGGGAAGTCTCCCCCGGGGATCAACGCGGCAAAATAACCGACGCGGGCAGATCGTTATGTGAGTTAGATCACGGACAATGGATTCGTCGAACAGGCGCTGCGATGCGTTCAACGGTTCAATCACCCAGGGGTACGACCTGTTACCTATGTGTCCGGGCTGGACAAGCCGAGCACTGGTGCCGCAAGAGGGACTCGAACCCCCGACCCCGTCATTACGAATGACGTGCTCTACCAACTGAGCTATTGCGGCGGACCCATGCAAGACGCGACCGGACGAGGGCCGGAAACGCGTCGCGCACCTGATATCGGGCACGGCCCCGATTGGCAAGGAAAAGCAGCCCTTTCCATAGCGTTTTCAAGCGAGAGCCTGTCCCGCACCTGATGCGGGATGGGGCCGGTTCGCATGAAGAAAACGCGTCAAAACAAAGGCCGGACTCAGCTCCCCCAGCGGGACAGGAATCCGCGCCAGCCGCCGGCCTGCGCCTTTGGCGTGCCTATTTGCTCGGAAAATTCGTCGGTTGGCGCTTCGTCGTCGACGCCGGGATCGTCGGGGGCGCGGACGATCGGGATGACCTGTGGAATGGTTTTGGGGATGTCCTGGCGGGCGCGGAACAATGGCGCCGGCTGGGCCGGGGCCGATTCGGGTTTCGGCGGCGCCGGGGCTGCCGAGGCCGCAGGCGCTGCCTGCTCTGCGGCGGGCGCAGGAGACGGCGCGGGCTCGGCGGAGGCGAGAGAAGCGGGCGTATTGTCCTGCGCGGCCGGCGCGAGCGGCACCACCACGTCGTCGCGCGGCGGCTCGACCTCGGCCGGAGCCTTGCTCCCGGCTTCGATGCGCTTCGGCGGCGGGGCGGCGAGCATCGCATCCTCGAACGGCGAGGATTCGATCGTGCTGCCCTTGTCCGAGGGCAGGCTTGCCACCGGCGTCTGCCACTGGAATGCGTCGAGCTTGCCTGACACCGGCGAGACCGGACGCCAGCGGTCGCTGACATAACCGTCAGCGGTCCAGGCCGGATCGTGCAGCGCGCGCACCGCGCGCATGGCCCAGACGCGGGCACGGCCGCTGTCGCCATGCTCGGTGCGCTCGATCTCCGCCATCAGCACCGCGACACGCTGCGTCGGCTTGTCGATGAAGGGCGCCAGCGCCTCGCGCGCGCGGGCAAATTCCGACGCGTCGATCGCAGCCCGCGCCACCGCCAGCGCGCCCTCGATATGGCCGGGCATCTTGGCCGACAGCGTCTCGACCCGCACCAGGCGCTGCCGCGCGGAATCGCCGAGCTTCACATGTGCATAGGCATCGGCCAGGTCGGGATGCGGCTGCGACAGCCAGGCGGCCTCGACGAGGCGCATCGCGCGGCGCACCTGATGCGCCTCGCTCTCGAATTTGGCGGCGAGCACGGCGGCCGGCACCAGCGTCGGCGCCAGCTTCACCGCCTCCACCACGCTGTCGCGCGACAGATCGCGATCGACCTTCTCCAGCTCCAGCGCCCGCGCGGTGAGCAGCACGCCGCGCTGGCGGCGATAGGTCGCCTTGTCGATCAGGCCGGAGGAAAGATTGTTGTCGAGGATCGACAGCGCGCCGTTCCAGTCGCCCTTGGCGCAGCGGAAGCCGAGCACGGCATGCGAGGCCCAGGTCGAGGACGGCGAAATCTTCAGCGCCTCGTCCGCGATCATCACGGCGGAGACCGGATCGTCCGCGCGCTGCGCCTCGATGAACAGGCCGCGCAGGCCGAGCAGGCGCGTATCCTCGCGCTCGGCCATGGCGCGGAAGGCGCGCTGCGCGCCATTGCGGTCGCCTTCGAGCTGCGCCGATTGCGCCGTCAGCAATAGCGCCAGCGGATCCTGCCCGGCGTGACGCTGCGCTTCGCCGGCATGCCGGCGCGCGGCGGACGCATCGCCGTGACCGACCGCGAGCAATCCTTGCGTGATGGCGTGACGGCCGCGCGCCTGGCGCCGTTGGTGACGCCGCCGGCGCATGCGCTCCGGCGTTCGCCACAGCCCGCGCAGGATCGACCACAGCATCATCGCCACCGCGACGACGATGCCGATCCCCAGCACGAATACCGGAAGCGACGTCTCGGCGCGCCAGCCGCTCCAGGACAGCACGACGTCGCCGGGCTGGTCGGCAACCCATGCCGCGCCGGCGGCCAGCGCTGCGATCAGGGCCAGGAACAGGATGATGCGGATCATGGAATTCCTACTTGGCTGTCGCGAGCGCGGCCATGGCGTCGGAGGCGAATTTGCGCGAAGCGGCGAGCGCAGCGTCCCGGCTATCTGCCCTGTCGAGCCAGGCTTGCGCGGCGGCGCGATCGGCCGGAGCAAGCAGGTTCAGCTCGCGCCGCGCTTCGTTGAGGTCGTTGCGCAACGCAGCCGTTGTGACACGCGCCACCACGCTGGCGCGATCGGTGCCGGTGGCGTCCGCGCGCTGGACGCGCACCAGCTTTGCCGCGCCGGCCTGCAGGCGATCGACGATGCCGCTGCCGGTGGTCTCGGCCTCCGGCGCCGACGGCGCAAGCTTCGGCACGATGGCGACGAGCTCGCGGCACAGCGCGGGCGCGGAGGGAACGCCGGAGGCCGCGAACGCTTCCAGCGGCTTCAGCGCGTCGGCACTCGGCGCGAGCGGTTTCGCTGCTGAAAGCTGCGCGGCAAAGCCATCGCCATGGCGCACCGCGACGTCGAGCAGCGAGGCCGCCACCACGCGGCGCAGCGTGGCATCATCCGCCGGCTTTTCATTCGCAGGCTTGGCCTCGGCGGACTTGATCGCGGCTATTTCGCTCTCCTGCGCCTTTGCCGCGCGCTCGATCTGCGCAATGCGCTCGTTGATCGGCGACAAATCGACCGAAGCTGCCGCCGGCGCCGAGCCGTCGCGCGGCTGCGCGCGGATTTCATTGACGGCGGAGGCAAGCTTGTCGGCCTGGGCACGGGCAGCGGCGAGTTCGCTGCGAAGCGCCGTGACGGCCTTTTCGACACCGTCGATCCGCGCAGCGGCGGCGGGATCGGCCGTCGGCTTGCTCGCCTTCGATTCGAGGCCGCCGATCCGCGCGGTGAGATCGTCGATCGCGGCGGCATTAAGCTTCGGCGCGGGAGTAGGCGCCTGCACCGCCGGCCAGCCCAGCACCCAGCCGACGCCGATCACGAGCGCCGCCGCCACTGCGCCCGAGATCGGCGCGATCGCCCAGGGCGAAACCGGCTGCGGAACTGTTTGCGAGGCCTGCGGCGCAGGCTCCGGGGCCGGCTCCGCCGCGGCATGCTCGGCCTCACCGGCGGCCTTGGCCTCCTGCTTCGGCGCCTCGGAGACGTCGGTGGCCTTGAGGTCGATGGTCGGCGGCTCGCGCTTGGGCCGGCTGGATTCGGCTAAAGTCGCATCTTCGGGCCTATCATCGACCATCGCAAGTACCTCTGATTCCGACCGAACTTAGCAGAACAGGACCGCTCTCTTTAAGCCAGTCGGGCCGGCAAAGCACGCTTCAATGCCTCGAATAAGGCATTTTCGTCCGGCCGGGCCGCGACCGTAACCTGGGTCGCACCGGCTTCGCGGACGATTTCGGCCACCGCCGCCGACAGGCAGCATTGCGGCAGCGCCAGCGCCGATATCTCCACCCCGCCGGCCCGTGCCGCCTCGACAAAGGCTCGCGCGCTGCGGCGGGAATAATGCAGCACCGCCTCGATCCGGCCGGCGGCAAAGCCGTCAACCACCTCGCCCGGCAGGCTTTTGGCGGGAACCATGCGGTAGGCGATGTGGGTGACGACCTCAAAGCCCTGCTCGCGCAATTCGCCCGCCAGATCGCGCGAGATCTCCTCGCCGGCGAGATAGAGCAGCGGCGATTTCCTCTTCAGCTTTTTCGCTTTCGCGCTCTCAACGACGAGGTCGCGCAGGGCAGCCGCGTCCCCGTCAGCCGAAAGCACCTTGGCAAAGCCCGCAGCACGTGCGGCCGCCGCCGTGCGTTCACCCACCGCAAACAGCGGCAGTTTCAAGAGCGGGCTGCTGGCCAGTTGCGATTCGACCGCGCGCACGGCGTTGACGCTGGTGACGACGATCCCGCCATAGGGCGTCTCCGCCTCGTCCTTGAAGCCGAACGGCTCGAAGCGCAGCATTGGGGCTGTAACAACCTCGACCCCCCGCGCGCGCAAATCCGCAGCGGTGGTCTCGCCGTCGGGCAACGGGCGGGTGACGAGAACGGCCATACCAGGTCTCCGCGAGGGGATTTGCCGCTGGCGTGGCGATTGCACGCAGCGACCTCGCAATGCTACCGAAGCAGCAAAACGCCTCTTTGACAGATCATGCAAGGGATCACATTGACTAACGACGCACCGATGCTGGTACTGGGGATCGAGACCACCTGCGACGAAACTGCCGCGGCCGTGGTCGAGCGCCAGAGCGACGGCAGCGGCAAGATTCTTTCCAACATAGTGCGCTCGCAGACCGACGAGCACGCCCGCTTCGGCGGCGTGGTGCCGGAGATCGCCGCGCGCGCCCATGTCGACCTGCTCGACGGGATCATCGACCGCGCCATGAAGGACGCCGGAATTTCCTATGCGCAGCTTTCGGCGGTGGCGGCGGCGGCCGGCCCCGGCCTGATCGGCGGCGTCATCGTCGGGCTGACCACCGCCAAGGCGATCGCGATGGTGCACGATACGCCGCTGATCGCGGTCAACCATCTCGAGGCGCATGCGCTGACGCCGCGGCTGACTTGCGCGCTCGCCTTTCCCTATTGCCTGTTCCTCGCTTCCGGCGGCCACACCCAGATCGTCGCCGTGGTCGGCGTCGGCAATTATGTGCGGCTCGGCACCACCGTTGACGACGCCATGGGCGAAGCTTTCGACAAGGTTGCCAAGATGCTGTCGCTGCCCTATCCGGGCGGCCCGCAGGTCGAGATCGCGGCGGGCGCGGGCGATGCGAAGCGGTTCGCCTTCCCGCGGCCGATGCTGGGTCGGGCGGACGCGAACTTTTCGCTGTCGGGCCTGAAGACGGCCGTGCGCAACGAAGCGAGCCGCATCACGCCGCTGGAGCCGCAGGATGTCAGCGATCTCTGCGCCAGCTTTCAGGCCGCGGTGCTCGAGTCCACCGCCGATCGATTGACCGTGGGCTTGAAGTTGTTCCGCGAGCGATTCGGCCCGCCGCGGGCGCTGGTCGCGGCCGGCGGCGTCGCCGCCAACCAGGCGATCCGCGGCGCGTTGCAGGATGTCGCCGCCAGGGCCGAGACCACGCTGATCATTCCGCCGCCCGCGCTGTGCACCGACAACGGCGCGATGATTGCCTGGGCCGGCGCCGAGCGGATGGCGCTCGGCCTCACCGACAGCATGGAAGCCCCGCCCCGCGCGCGCTGGCTGCTCGACGCCAATGCGAAAGCGCCGGCCGGCTACGCCAACAGCCGCGCGGGTTATTGAGATGGCGGAATTGAACTCAGTCGCGGTGATCGGCGCCGGCGCGTGGGGCACGGCGCTCGCCGGCGTCGCCGCGCGCGCCGGCCGCAGCGTGACGCTCTATGCCCGGAGCGCCGCGAGTGTGGCGCGGATGAAGGCGACGCATGAGAATCTGCGCCTGCCCGGCATCCGGCTCGAAGCCGGCATCGACATCACCGGCGATATCGCGCGCGCGGCACGCGCCGATGTCGTCCTGATCGCGACGCCCGCGCAGAACCTGCGCGAAGCGGTGGGCGCCATCGCCGCGCATTTGAAGCCATCGACGCCGGTGGTTGCAACCGCAAAAGGCATCGAGCGCGGCACGCACAAATTCATGACCGAGGTGATCGCGGAAGCGGCGCCGAATGCCGTTCCGGCCATTCTCTCCGGCCCGAGCTTCGCCGACGATGTCGCACGCGGATTGCCGACGGCGGTCACGCTGGCGGCGAAGGACGAGGCGCTTGCGGCAGCGCTGGTTCAGGCGCTGGGCTCTTCGACTTTCCGCCCCTATCACACCACGGATATTCGCGGCGTCGAGATCGGCGGCGCGGCCAAGAACGTGCTGGCGATCGCGGCCGGCATCGCCGTCGGCCGCAGGCTGGGTGCTTCCGCCCAGGCGGCGCTGACCACGCGCGGCTTCAGCGAACTTGCGCGCCTCGGCCGCGCCTGCGGCGCGCGCGCGGAAACGCTGGTGGGCTTGTCCGGACTCGGCGATCTCATCCTGACCTGCTCGAGCCCACAATCGCGCAACTTTGCACTCGGCATCGCACTCGGCCGTGGCGAGGCGCCGCCGACAGGCAAGCTCGCCGAGGGCCAGTTCACCGCGCCGGTGCTGGCGGAACTTGCCGCTTCGCAAGCCGTCGATATGCCGGTATCAAATGCGGTGGCCGCGATCCTGGCCGGCAAGATCACCATCGACGCCGCGATCGAAGGCCTGCTGACGCGGCCGTTCAAGGCGGAGGAATGACATGGCGTACTGGCTGGTGAAATCGGAACCGTCGACCTGGTCGTGGGACCAGCAGGTCGCCAGGGGCGCGAAGGGCGAAGCCTGGACCGGCGTGCGCAATTTCACCGCGCGGCAGAACCTCGTGAACATGAAGAAGGGCGACAAGGCGTTCTTCTATCATTCCAACGAGGGCAAGGACATCGTGGGGATCGCCGAGGTGATCAAGGAGGCCTATCCCGATCCCTCCGACAAGACCGGAAAATTCGTCTGCGTCGACATCAAGGCCGACAAGCCGCTGCCCAAGCCCGTGACCATGGCCGCGATCAAGGCGGAAAAGAAGCTCGCCGCCATGGCGCTGGTGAAATACTCGCGGCTGTCGGTGCAGCCGGTGACGCCGGAGGAATGGAAGCTGGTCTGCAAGATGGGCGGGCTTTAACTCGGCATTAAACAGCCGTCATCTCCGCGGGTGGACGGTTCCGGCTCCGTAAGGTCCCGGCCCCTAGCCGCAGGGGAAATTTAGCATTTCGGGCTTACTCCTCTACCGCAACGAGCGGGAGAAGGGAGTGCGAAAGCCTTGAGACCGGCCGCCGGTAGCCTGAACGCTGTACCACTCGACGACATGGTCGGCGTGGCGATCACGCCTGCGCTTGAAGCCGAGACCGAGCGGCTGCTGTCAGGCCGCACGCGCGACATTCGCTTCTCGCCCGAGATGATGCGTGCCTATCGCCAGAAGGACTGGCCACAGCGCAGCAAGATCGCCCGTGCCTGGATGGTCTGGGTTGCCCTCATCAGCATGATGTTCGTGCCGGTGAGCCTCCTGCTCGCCCCGGAATTGCTTTGGCTCACCGTCGCCACCAGCGGGCTTATCGTCCCGGCACTGCACGCCTGCGCCTGGCTGGTCTGGCGCAAGCCGCGCAGCGCCGTCGTCGAGGGGCTGTCGCTGGTGCTGCTGATGAGCTGCGTCATGATCGCCTACGGCTTCCTCGCCGCGGCCGCCGGCGGCGCCAGCTATGAGCGCTTCCTCATCTGCATCCTCTACGCCAACGCGATCGCGATCGTGGTGTTCAATGTCGAATACATCTGGTCGCTGTCGCTGATGATCTGCGCCATGGCGATTTTCTTCGGTTTCGACGTCCTCAATCCCGCGGTGAGCTTCAACGAAGCGCTGGGAACGTCGATCTTCTATGCGATCGGAATGTATGCGGCGACGATTGCGCGGAAGACCCAGTCGATCCTCGGCAAGAAGGCCTTCCTGCTGGCCGTGCGCAACCGGTATCGCAGCGACGCGCTGAAGGAAGCCAATCATCAGCTCGAGATATTGGCGACGCGCGACCCACTCACCGGGCTCGGCAATCGCCGCTCCGCCACCGATCTGATCGACCGGCTGTGGCGCAATCCCGACATCGCGAAGGCCAGCATCGCCTTCATCATGGCCGATATCGACCGCTTCAAGCAGCTGAACGACACCGCCGGCCACGCCGCCGGCGACGACTGCATCAAGCGTGTCGCCAAGGCGATCGAGCATTCGGTGCGGATGGGCGAAGACGCCGTGTTCCGCTATGGCGGCGAGGAATTCCTGGTGGTTCTCACCCATGCCTCGCCGGATCTCGCCTGGACGATCGCCGAACGCATCCGCAACACCGTGGAAGCGCTCGGCATCGTCAATCCAGGAATCAAGCGTGCCGCCGGTTCCGACGACCTCGTCACGATCAGCCTGGGCATCGCGTTCGCCCGGCAAGGCATCGCGCCGGAGACCGTCGCCAAATGGGCGGACGATTCCCTGTACGATGCCAAGCGCAACGGCAGGAACGTCGTATTCCTGTCGAACGCGCAAGCTCCCGCGGACGATGCGGATCCCGCGCCGCCGGTTGCCGGCCGACGCGAAGCTTCGGCCCGATCTGCGGGTTAGGAGGATGCTACGCCGCGGCGGCCAGCACCACTTGCGCCAGCAGCTGCTCGCGCTTCTTCTGGGTGCGATAGCCCTTCATGGTCGCCGCAAAGCGCTCGAGGATGCCGTCCTCGAAGGCGGTGACGATGGTGTCGTGGACGTAGCTCTTGCGGCAAATCGCCGGCGTGTTGGAGAGTTCGTCGGCCGCGGCGCGCACCGCGTCGAGCACCTGCTTCTTGCGGCCGCGGGCGCTCGCCGCCGGCGAGATGCGCGACAGCGATTCCAGCACCACGGCCGAAGCCATCAGGGTGCGGAAATCCTTCAGCGAAATCTTGATGCCGGCGATCTCGCGCAGGAAGCCGTTCACCGTCGTGGTCGAGACGGTGCGGATCGTGCCGGAAGCGTCGCGATACTGAAACATGCGCTTGCCCGGCAACGTGCGCAGAATGCCGATGGCGCGCACGAGCTTCGCGGCGTCGCATTCCTTGCGAACGGCCTTGCCGCCCTTGGCCTTGAAGGTCAGCACGAAGCTGTCCTCTTCCAGGGTGACGTTGGACTTCAGCAGCGTGGTGGCGCCGCGGGTGCCGTTGAGCTTGGCATAGGATTCGTTGCCGGGCCGGATCGCGGTGCGCGCGATCAGCTCGATCACAGCCGACAGCGCGAACTCGCGAGTCGGCGCCTCGCCCGACAGATGCGCCGAGACGTTGCGGCGGATCTTCGGCAGCGCGCCGACCAGCTTGGCCAGGCGATGGGCCTTGCGCTGCTCGCGCACCTTCTCCCAATCGGCGTGGTAGCGGTATTGCAGCCGGCCGGCGGCATCGATGCCGACCGCCTGCAAATGCGAGTTAGGGTCGGCCGAATAGCGCACTTCGCGATAGGCCGGAGGCACCGCCATCCGATGCAGCCGCCGGATGGTCGGCTCGTGGCGGACCTTGGTGCCGTTGGCACGAATGAATGAATAGCCGCGGCCGCGCTTGATGCGGCGGATGGTGAGCGCGTTCTGGTCGCCGAGCTTGAGGCCGTGGTGCTCGGCGAGCTCCGCGACGGAGGTCTTGGCTGCAACCGGCTTCGGCTTTTCGACCGAAACTTTCGGCAGCTGGCCGAGCATCTCCGCCAGCGCGACGGCAGAATCGGCGGAAGCGGGCCTGGGGGCCTCGAAATTCTGCTGATCCATCATCGTCCTGAACGCCTTGCTCCGCTGTTTCTCCGGCAATGCCGATTGTTGAGGCTTCGTTCCGGGAGGGCAGTCCGGCCCCGGGGCAGCCATTTAGGGGGTACCGATCGAGATTGCGAGTCCCGAATCGGCAGGAAGCGGTTTCTAAATACCGTTCATGGGTGCCATTCGGCCGATAACGTTGATTTTGAGCTGCCTCAATACGCCAAACGAGCCTCCATAGCTGGTGCCCAAGACCGGCGGGGAGAGCAAGCCAAACCAAGGTCGGGGGTCGCGCCGCTTGTCCCGATGCGGTCCGGCGACGCATAATCGCGCCAACAATTGAAGCCGGCTTGCGATCGTTTTCGCTCGCGAGACGCGGGTAATGTTGAGTGGAGGGAAAATGTCCGAGAAGATTTACGATGTGCCCGCAGATTGGTCGAAGCGCGCCTGGATCGACGACGCCAAGTACCGCGAGATGTATGCGCGTTCGCTCTCGGACCCCAAGGGGTTCTGGGCCGAGCAGGCCAAGCGTCTCGACTGGATGAAGACGCCCACCAAGGTCGACAACTGGTCGTTCGCGCCGGGCAATATTTCGATCAAATGGTTCGAGGACGGCGTACTGAACGCCGCTTACAACTGCATCGACCGCCACCTCCCCAAGCGCGCCAACCAGACTGCGATCATCTGGGAAGGCGACGATCCCTCACAATCGAAGCACATCACCTACAAAGAACTGCATGACGAAGTGTGCCGGATGGCGAACATCCTGCGCACGCGCAACGTCAAGAAGGGCGACCGCGTCACCATCTACCTGCCCATGATTCCCGAAGTGGCGTGCGCGATCCTCGCCTGCGCGCGCATTGGCGCGATCCATTCGGTGGTGTTCGCGGGCTTCTCGCCGGACAGCCTTGCCCAGCGCATCAACGACTGCGACTCGAAGGTGATCATCACCGCCGACGAAGGCCTGCGCGGCGGCCGCAAGGTGCCGCTCAAGGCCAATGTCGATGCTGCGCTCGAGAAGACCAATGGCGTCGACTGGGTCGTGGTGGTCCGGCATACCGGCGGCGCGGTCAACATGAGCCCATCGCGCGACTTCTGGTACCACGACGCCGCCAAGGTCGTGACCACGGAATGCCCGTGCGAGCACATGCATGCCGAGGACCCGCTGTTCATCCTCTACACCTCCGGCTCGACCGGACAGCCCAAGGGCGTTCTGCACACTACCGCTGGCTATCTCGTTTACGCGGCGATGACACACCAGTACGTCTTCGACTACCACGACGGTGACATCTACTGGTGCACCGCCGACGTCGGCTGGGTCACCGGCCACAGCTACATCCTGTACGGACCGCTCGCCAACGGCGCGACGACGCTGATGTTCGAGGGCGTGCCGAACTATCCCGACAACTCCCGTTTCTGGAACGTGGTCGACAAGCACAAGGTCAACATTTTCTACACCGCACCGACCGCGATCCGCGCGCTGATGCAGGGCGGCGACGAGCCGGTGAAAAAGACGTCTCGCCAAAGCCTGCGCCTGCTCGGCACGGTCGGCGAGCCGATCAATCCGGAAGCGTGGGAATGGTATTATCGCGTGGTCGGCGAGAACCGCTGCCCGATCGTCGATACCTGGTGGCAGACCGAAACCGGCGGCATCCTGATTACGCCACTCCCCGGCGCGACCAGGCTGAAACCCGGCTCGGCGACGCAGCCGTTCTTCGGCGTGGTGCCGGAGATCGTCGATGCCGACGGCAAAGTGCTCGAAGGCGAGGCCACGGGCAATCTCTGCATCACCCGGGCGTGGCCCGGGATGATGCGCACGGTCTATGGCGACCACGCCCGCTTCGAGAAAACCTACTTCTCGACCTACAAGGGAAAATACTTCACCGGCGACGGCTGCCGGCGCGATGCCGACGGCTATTACTGGATCACCGGGCGTGTCGACGACGTCATCAACGTTTCCGGCCACCGTATGGGCACCGCCGAGGTCGAAAGTGCTCTGGTCGCGCACGCGATGGTCTCGGAGGCCGCCGTAGTCGGCTATCCCCACGACATCAAAGGCCAGGGCATCTATGCCTACGTGACATTGATGGCGGGCACCCAGCCGAGCGACGAGCTGCGCAAGGAGTTGGTGGCGTGGGTGCGCAAGGAGATCGGCCCGATCGCCTCGCCGGACCAGATCCAATTCGCGCCCGGCCTGCCCAAGACCCGCTCCGGCAAGATCATGCGCCGCATCCTGCGCAAGATCGCCGAGGACGAGCCGTCGAGCCTCGGCGACACCTCGACCCTGGCTGATCCGGCGGTGGTCGACGATCTCGTCAAGAACCGCCAGAACAAGAGGGGCGCGTCGGCCTGACCGCCCCCTGCGGCGGCAACAAAGTCACATCAGCACTTCAGAAGTCAGGCTCCGGAGCGATCCGGAGCCTTTTTCGTGAGCCAATCCAGTTTCGTGAGCCAATCCAGGCACCTCGCGCAGCCGTGTCCGCACTGTGTCTTTTTCGGGACAAGTGTTGTTTTCAAGTCATTTACTTTAATTCGAACATTTCCTTTCTTCCCCCCATCAAAACCGGGTCCCCGGCCGGCGTGGAAACCGTCCGGTTAAGCGACGCGGTTAACAATGCGTGCGTGAGCCCGGCAGGCTGCCTCCTTCAAAGGCCTGCCGGTGAACTCCCTTCGTCGGGGGTAATGGGGAATGGAGAGGACGATGTCGTTGAGGATTGCGGCGGCCCTTGCCGTCACCATCGGCGCAGGGATCGTGATGTCGTCGGCCGCCGAAGCGCGCCCCGAAATGGTCGGCATGCGCAGCACCGAATATTCGCCGGGCACCATTGTCGTGAAGACCGGTGAGCGCCGGCTCTACCTGATCCTCGATTCCGGCCGTGCCATGCGCTATCCGGTCGGCGTCGGCCGCGCCGGCAAGCAATGGGCCGGCACCACGCGCATCGACGGCAAGTACACCAACCCGGCCTGGTCGCCGCCGCGCGACGTCAAGCGCGACAAGCCCAACATGCCGGACGTGATCCCCGGCGGCTCGCCGCGCAATCCGATGGGCGTCGCAGCGATGACGCTGGCCGGCGGCGAATACGCCATCCATGGCACCAACATGCCCGGCTCGGTCGGCGGCTTCGTTTCCTACGGCTGCATCCGCATGCTGAACGCCGACATCACCGACCTCTATCAGCGCGTTTCCGTCGGCACGACGGTCGTCGTGACGCGCTGATCGACCTCCTCCCAGGCGTTCCGAGCCCGGGAGCTGCGCGAGAGCGCCGCTCCCTTTCTTTACCGCGCCGTGTTCGCGCACCAGCCGCTGCGGTGGCCGCCATTGTAGCTGCGCACGTGGCCGGCGCTGATCAGCGCCGCTGAAACGTTGCCGGTGAGCCTGGTTGCAACATCGGCAACGACGCGGCCCTGATATTTGTCCGGGCCTATGTTGTAGATCGCGACCTCGCCCTGCCGCAGCAGGTCGCGCAATGCGGAGGCGGCGGCTTCCGCCATCCGCATTTCCTCGGGGCATGCACCCTTCAGTTCCGGCGCATCGATGCCGCGCAGGCGCACGCGCGTCATCACCTCCTGGCTGGGCAGTCGCACCCGTGCCTCGAACGTGTCGCCATCGATGGTGCGGATGACCTCCGCCGCATGAGGCCGGCTGAGGTTGCCGGCCTGCCGCCAGACCGTCTCGAACTCCTGCGTCGCACTGTCGTTCCGAAGAGGCCAATGCAGCCAGCGCCGGACCGGCAGCACGCTGCCAAGGACGATGCAGAGCACGAAAATCCACGGCAGCACGCGGGAATAACGCCGGCTCCAGCCAGCGCCCGTGCGTGCGACCCGCAGATAGGAGCTCGATCTCCGAAAGGACATTGCAGGGAAGCTGGACTGAGTCGGCTTACCCGACAAGAGTCTACCCGGCTTCAAAAATCCGACGCGATGCCTTTGTTTTCCCAATCGCCGTAGCGCGTCGGCTCCGGTCCCTTCGGACCCTGGTATTCCTTCTCCACGGGCGTCGCGTTCGCCGCGGCCTGCCGGCGCCGCTCCTCGGCCTCGGCCAGCGCCCGCTGCGCCGCAGGCGTCAATGGTTTGCGTACGGTATCGGGCTTTGCGGGGTTGTCGCTCATTGCAGCTATTTCCCTCCGGCGGCCGGCGCGGTCAACCCTGCCACCCGCCGCGCGAATCACAATCGCGAAATCTGATTTGCGATTCTTACATTTGGCATATTCGCGTGCCACAGCTTCGTTTCATTGCGATGGCGCGAGCCGAAGCATCACGTCACACAGAGCCGCAAGAACATTTCCGCGCCATGCCTTCACAACGATTCGCCGTCGCCCCCGAAGTACCCGGTCTTGCGGCACGGCGCATTGCCGCCGACATCCTGGACGGCGTGCTACACCGGCACCGCACGCTCGACGACCAGCTCGAAGGCGCCAGCGCCCATCCTGCGCTGAAATCGCTCTCCGACCGCGACCGCGCGCTGATGCGCCGGCTGGTCGCGACCATCCTGCGCCGGCTCGGCACGCTCGGGCATCTGCTGTCGCGGCTGCTCGATCGCGGCGTTCCGACCGACGCGCCGCGCGCGCAAAGCGCGCTTCTGATTGGAGCCGCGCAAATCCTCTGGATGGACGTGCCCGATCACGCCGCCGTCGATCTCTCGGTGCGGCTGGTGCAGTCCGACCGCCGCGCGGCGCGCTATGCCGGGCTCGTCAACGCCGTGCTGCGCCGCTGCGCCCGCGAGGGCAAGGCCATCGTGGACGACGTCAGGTCGCAAACGCTGGACGTGCCGCCATGGCTGCTGGCGCGCTGGATCGCGCATTACGGCGACGCCACCGCGCGCGCGATGGCCACAGCCCTCTGCCATGAGCCCTCGCTCGACCTCACCGTGAAGTCGGACGCCTCGCAATGGGCCACGCGCATGCACGGCGAAGTGCTGCCGACGGGAACGGTGCGCACGCTGCTGCATGGTTCGGTGACCATGCTGCCGGGCTTCGCCGAGGGCCAATGGTGGGTGCAGGACGCCGCCGCCGCACTGCCCGCGCGGCTGTTCGGCGATATCAAGGACAAGTCCATCGCCGATCTCTGCGCCGCACCCGGCGGCAAGACCGCGCAGCTCGCGCATGCCGGCGCCCGCGTGGTGGCCGTCGACCGTTCGCCGGCGCGGATGACGCGGCTGCGCGACAATCTCGCGCGGCTGTCGCTCGAGGCCGAGACGGTCGTTGCGGATGCCGTGGAGTGGCAGGCCGTTCCCGAAAGCCTTGACGGCATCCTCATCGATGCGCCCTGCACCTCGACCGGCACCATCCGCCGGCATCCCGACGTGGCGTGGCTGCGGCAGGAGACCGACATCGCACCGCTGGCGGCGCTGCAGAAGCGGCTGCTGCAAAAGGCCGTGACGCTGCTCAAGCCGGGCGGGACGCTGGTCTACTGCACCTGCTCGCTGGAACCCGAGGAAGGCGAAGCAGCCATCGCGGCGCTTCTCGCCACCGAGGCCGGCCTGCGACGCTCACCGATCGCGCCAGCCGAGATCGCCGGTCTTGCCGAGATCGTCACCCCCGATGGCGATCTGCGCACCCTGCCTTGCCACCTGCCGCACGCCGACCCGCGTCTTGCGGGACTGGATGGTTTTTACGCCGCCAGGCTGGTTAAGGCCTGATTCTGCTGCGGATTTCGCCCTGAACGGCTGATTCGGCCGCTTTCAAGGATGGTATGGGACCTGCGTTTCCGGCTAAATACGAATCGCAAGTCATCCCCTCCCTCCCAAGGCACGGCGTGTCGGTCGCTCAACGCAGACGAATCTCGACGCTGATCATGGGCCGCTTCGCGCGGAACGTGATGGCCCGCGCCGGCGGCGGCACCGTTGCGTTGTCGCGGCTGTGGCCCGGGCGTTCCGACCGCCTGATCATCGCCCCGCATGACCTGCGCACGGCGGACGCCACGCGCGCCGCCGAGATCTATGCCGGACGCTTCGTGTTCGCCGGCAAGATCGTCACCTGTCACGGCCGCTCGATCTTCGACCTCGATCCGCCCTCGGAAGACTGGGAAGTCGCGTTGCTCGGCTTCGGCTGGCTGCGTCACCTGCGCGCCGCCGACACCGCGCTGACCCGCGCCAATGCCCGCTCGCTGGTCGACGACTGGATGTCGAACCCGACGCGCAAGCGCCCGCTGGAGCGCCGCGCCGACGTGCTGGCGCGCCGCGTGATCTCGCTGCTGTCGCAGGCGCCGCTGGTGCTCGGCGACACCGACGGCAAATTCTATCGGCGTTACCTCCGCGGCCTGACGCGGGAAATCCGCTATCTGCGCTACGCCATGATCGACATCGGCGACGGCGTGCCGAAGCTGCAGGTGCTGATCGCGCTGTCCTACGCCTCGCTGTGCCTGGCCAACCAGGCCAAGCACATCCGCAGCGCCTCGCGAAAATTGTCGGACGAATTGCAGCGGCAGATCCTGCCCGACGGCGGGCACATCTCGCGCAATCCGGGCGCGCTGGTCGAGCTGCTCAGCGACCTGCTGCCGCTGCGCCAGACCTTTGCCGCAAGAAACATCGCCCCGCCGCCGGCGCTGCTCAACGCCATCGACCGCATGATGCCGATGCTGCGCTTCTTCCGCCATGGCGACGGCAGCTTTGCGCTGTTCAACGGCATGAGCAGCGCGCCCAACGATCTCGTTGCGACGCTGCTTGCCTACGACGACACCCATGGCGCACCGATGGCGAACATGCCGCATACCGGCTATCAGCGCATCGACACCGGCGGCATGACGCTGATCATGGAAACCGGCGCGCCGCCGCCGCCGAGCGTCAGCCACGACGCTCATGCCGGCTGTCTTTCCTTCGAGATGTCGTCGGGCCCGAGCCGCATCGTGGTCAATTGCGGCATGCCGGCGACCGGCCGCGACAATTGGCGCGCCTTTGCGCGTGGCACCGCGGCGCATTCGACGCTGACCTATCACGACACTTCGTCCTGCCAGTTCGTCGAGTTCTCGGCGATGAAGAAGCTGCTGCAGGGCGCGCCGATCGTCTCGGGTCCAGCCAACGTCGAGAGCTATCGCGAAGCGGTGCCGCATGGCGAATTGCTCACCACATCGCATGACGGCTATCTCTCCAAGTTCGGCGTGATCCACCGCAGGGTGCTGATGGTGACGGAGGACGGCTCGCGGCTCGACGGCGAGGACACGCTCTCGCCGGCGCCGGGCGGCAAGATCAAGGGCAACGAATCCGACTTCGCGCTGCGCTTCCATCTGCACCCGTCGGTGAAGGCGAGCCGCCTGTCGGACGCGCGCGGCGTCATGCTGTTGCTGCCTAACCGCGACGTCTGGACCTTCGAGGCGATCGACGACAAGGTCGACCTCGAGGACAGCGTGTTCCTGGCCGGCAATGACGGGCCGCGCCGCACCGCCCAGATCGTGATCCGGCAGGATTCCCGCCACGCCCCCTCGATCCGCTGGAGCTTCGTCCGCTCCAATACCTCGGCGGCGCAGACCAGCGCCCGGCGCAATGCCCGCCGCGAGCCGGAATTGCCGCTCTGAAGTCTTCCACGGCGGGGGCGCGCCACTTCGTTAGCTGTGAAGGTCTGGCCGGCTTTGCTCACACCTCACGCCACCCGGGTGTCACGGCGCCCGACCAAAAATCTCGAAAACAACCCCATGCAAAGTAGCCGGCGCATCGCCGGACCGACGCTTCGGGCCGAATCGGCCAGCGACGTGGATGACAATCGGCGGCGTTGTAAGCGCCGCCCCGAGCGACGGGATTTCGGTTTCACTTCCGCAGTTCGTTCAATAACGGACTCAAATCGGACATCGCGCCATGTCGATTTGGGGGCCAACAGCCGATTTAGGACCAACGACAGTCCCAGCCATTCATGACCTGAAAGTCGTTACTGCGGACACAAACAACAACAGCGCAAGGGTGATCGGATACAACCCCAAAAGTTTGCTCCGAAGCGGAATAGCATTGTTGCGCACATCGAGATCATAAGTGAAGCGCATCTCGGATAATCCAAGATCGAGCAGAATGTCATGTTTGTTTGATAGGTAAACGAGCAGATCGTTGGTAAGACAATAGAGCTCGGCAAGTATAAGTGCCGGGAAAATATAGAGAGCCCCGTCCAAACTCATCTTCCGCGCTACTAGACCAGGCTCCATTTTCAGGATCGCGAACCAGACGAGGCCGAGTGTGACCCCTGTAAAGGCCGCGGCGCATAGCGACACCAATCCGCACCTGAGAAAAGTTTTCAATTTCACATCCACACGATCTGTATCAGGGTCAGAAGCGAACGGCCGAGCCCTCGCGCTGCGTGCTGACTAATGTGGCCGCCGAAGTACTAAGTGTCCGTTAGCGCAGCCCGCTGAATGCGGCCGATGGCGCCCGCACCCTCAAGTCCGCTAAGGGTCAAAAGCCGACCTTAGCCAAAGAGCCAGAGGCGTCTGCTAAGGGCCACCAGCGGACTCACGCGGTGCAACAAACGATTTTCTCGGTCACCTCATCTGCGCGGACTCGCGTCGGCGTTCAACGCTTCGCCGTCTCGCACTGTTTGTTGCAGCCGGTATCGAGCCGCTTGCAGCGATTCCTTTATACGGCTCGCCATGGCGTCAACCGCGGAATCCAGCGCGGCACATTGGTCCGAAAGCTCTCGTACTCCGCGCCGAATGTTTGCTTGAGCGTCGGTTCTTCGTACATCACCACAAAGACATGAAAAAAGAGCCAGAGTAGCGCGCCGTACCAGAGGAGACGCCAGTCACCAAACAAAAGGGCCTGACCAAAAATGACTGCGACGACCGCGATGTAGATCGGATTTCGCACGTAGCGATAAAGGCCAGTCACTACGAGCTTTTGTGTCGGCGCGATCGGGGCGGGCGTGCCCAATCCTTGCAGCGCAAAGCGTGCAAACGAGTCGACAAGCCCGGGTAGACCGGCGACGATCAACAGGATCCCGACGGCGCGCGTCGCGTCGAGATCGAATAAGGGCGGCCTAAACTCCCAGCGAGTCATCGACCACGGGATCAGCCCCGCGAGCACACACGGCGCAACCAAGAAGAATAGAGCAGAGCCAAAGACGGCACTGACCCTTTGCATGGTCACCCCCTGATGCTTTCGCTGGCGGCGCTATTTATTGAAGGAGCATCTGTTGAATCGCGATGGCCTTGCGAAAGCGTCTCGACCAAGCCCACAGCCCAGCACATCGGGCATCCGCGTAACGCGACGAGGGCGATAACGCCCGAGCCCAAGGATAGCCAAGGGTGCGCGGTCTGGTGGACGATGGCCCAAGCGAGTAGCGCCGCCGCAGCTGCGCCGCGCATCAGGTGTGCGCCCAGGAAGGCGCTCCCGAACATGCCGACTCCACGAAAGTAATTCATGTGCTCTCTCGTCCGCTGTCCTTTGCGCCGAGCAGGTATTCGCGCACCAGTGTGCGGGCGCGGCGCAGGCGGCTTTTGGCCGCTTCGCGCGTCACGCCGAGCCGCCCGGCAATTTCCCAAATCGTCAGATCTTCCAGATCTCGCAGCAGCAGCACTTCGCGATGGGACGGCGAAAGCGACTCGATCGCATTGACCAAGTCTATACGCAACTCGTCCGGCGGGACCTTTGCGAGCTCGCGTGACTCTTCCAGGCTGGCGAGCTCCTCGACTCCGCGCATCAGCATCAGTGCCGGTAGCATGCAAAGGCGTGCGATGACGGTTAGCAGCCAGCCAACGAGTGCGGCTGGACTACGGATCGTGCCCACGCGCCGGTACACGACGATGAGTGCTTCTTGCACCACATCTTCGATGACCGAGGTGCGGTAGCAAAGGCGCCGGGCGTAGCGTCGAATGTCCGGCTGCAGCGCCACCAATAGCTGTGTCAGCGCGTGCCGGTCACCCGACTGTGCCGCGAGCAAGAGATCGTCTGATACGCGCGCCAAGGCAGTCACCCCTTCAGTGGCTCGCGCCCGGCGATGGCGCAGGCAGGGCAATAGCCTAACACGCCGGTGACCAGCGTCACGACACCCGCGCCGCTGAGCAGTAGCCCGAGCGGCGAAACGTGCAGCGCAACCACGCCGCAGATGAGCATCAAGCCCCCGCCGATCAGCCTAGCCGCGCGCTCCCACCCGCCAACGTTCTTCCTATACCACATGGTTCTGCGCTCCGGTTCCTGACGCGCCGCTATGGCGCATTCACCCAGACAAGAGGGCGCAAACCCGGCGCCGGGGTCGCGGCACAAAAAATAAACTTAGGGGGTGGCAGCTTCGGCAGGCTGGCGTGGACGTCCGCTTTGGGTCAAGCGCGCCACTTTGAGCCCCGGACGACCACTTCGGGTCCAACGCCAGTTGCGGACGTCGAGCCGGTCCCGGGACTGAGCGCATGGAGACGACCGCGGCATCGGAACTGCCCCGCCGGGCGCAGCACAAGATCGCAAGACGCTCGCACATTCTCGGGCTCTAGCCTGCGGCATCCACGGCGAACGAGAGGTGCCCACCTTCATCGGCCCTGGCGCGACGGTTGCCATTGAGAACCGCGCCAAAAGCTGCTAACCAGCCCGCGCTTGCGCGACTGGCGACTTTGGATGGAGCACCATCGGGAAGCGCAAGATCGATCGCCGCGCGCCTGGGCACAAGCATCCATCACAAGGGACCTTGCCCATGACCGATACGACCCGCCGCGTCGCCCGCGCTCTATTGTCCGTTTCCGACAAGTCCGGGCTGATCGATTTCGCCAAGGCGCTGGCCGCCCGCGGCGTCGAGCTGGTCTCGACCGGAGGGACGGCCAAGGCGATTGCCGCCGCCGGCCTCAAGGTCAAGGACGTCTCCGAGCTCACCGGCTTTCCCGAAATGATGGACGGAAGGGTCAAGACGCTGCACCCGAAGGTGCACGGCGCCCTGCTCGCGATCCGCGGCAACAAGGAGCACACCGCCGCGATGAAGGCGCATGACATCGCGCCGATCGACCTGCTGGTGGTCAATCTTTATCCGTTCGAGGCGACCGTCGAGAAGGGCGCCGGCTTCGAGGAGTGCATCGAGAATATCGACATCGGCGGCCCCGCGATGATCCGCGCCGCCGCGAAGAATCACGACGACGTCGCCGTCGTGGTCGAGGCGCAGGATTACCAGGCCGTGCTCGACGACCTCGCCGCCAACAACGGCGCGACCTCACTGCTGCTGCGTCGCCGCCTTGCGGCCAAGGCCTATGCCCGCACCGCCGCCTATGACGCGGCGATCTCGAACTGGTTCGCCGCCCAGAACGGCACCGGCGCGCCGGACTTCCGCGCCTTCGGCGGCCGGCTGATCCAGTCGCTGCGCTACGGCGAGAACCCGCACCAGAACGCGGCGTTCTATGCCACGCCAGAGAGACGGCCGGGCGTTTCCACCGCGCAGCAGCTGCAGGGCAAGGAGCTCTCCTACAACAACATCAACGACACCGACGCGGCCTACGAGTGCGTCGGCGAGTTCGACCCGAATCGAACTGCGGCCTGCGTCATCGTCAAGCACGCCAATCCCTGCGGCGTTGCCGAGGGTGCCGACCTCGTCAGCGCCTACCGCAAGGCGCTGGCCTGCGACTCCACCTCGGCGTTCGGCGGCATCGTCGCGGTCAACTGCGTGCTCGATGCGGAGGCGGCGCGCGCCATCACGGAGATCTTCACCGAGGTGATCATCGCGCCTGCTGCAACGGAGGAAGCGATCGCCGTCGTCGCCGCGCGCAAGAACTTGCGCCTGCTGCTCGCCGGTAGCCTGCCCGATCCGCGCGCGGCCGGCGTCACGGCGAAGACGGTCGCCGGCGGCCTTCTGGTGCAGAGCCGCGACAACGCGGTAATCGACGACATGACGCTGAAGGTCGTGACCAAACGGGCGCCGACCGAAGCGGAACTGCGCGATCTCAAATTCGCCTTCCGCGTCGCCAAGCACGTCAAGTCCAATACCATCATCTACGCCAAGGATCTCGCCACCGTCGGCATCGGCGCCGGCCAGATGAGCCGCGTCGATTCCGCCCGCATCGCCGCCCGCAAGGCGCTCGACGCCGCCAGGGAGCTGAAGCTCGCGGAACCCCTGACCAAGGGCTCGGTCGTGGCGTCGGATGCGTTCTTCCCGTTCGCCGACGGCATGCTGGCCTGCATCGATGCCGGCGCCACTGCCGTGATCCAGCCCGGCGGCTCCGTGCGCGACGACGAGGTGATCAAGGCCGCCGACGAGCACGGCATCGCCATGGTATTCACGGGCACGCGGCATTTCCGGCATTAGTTGGGACGGCGGGGCGGCTCCTTCACCATCATCAACAGCACCATCCCGGTCACGAAGAAGAAGACCAGCACGGACATGCCGGCCTTCTGGCTCGCGGTGGCTGCCGTGACGGCGCCGAGCAGCAGCGGTCCGACAAAGGACGTGACCTTTCCGGTGAGCGCAAACAGCCCGAAATATTGCGCGATGCGATCCATCGGCGCGAGGCGGATCAGAAGCGTACGCGCCGCCGCCTGCAGCGGCCCGCCGGCCGCGCCGATCAGACAGCCGAGCACGAGATAGGCCTTCTCCGACGCGCCGGCGAACAGCGCGCCACCCGGCTGCGGCGGGGCGACCTTGATGAAGAAGATCGAATCCCTGTCCACCAGCAGGATGGCGATGACGGCTGATAGCAGCACCATCATGCTGCCGGCAATGACGCGCTTCGGGCCGAGACGGTCGTCGAGCTTGCCGCCGAGCCAGGCGCCCAGCGTGCCGGCAAGCGCAAGGATGATGCCGAAGGTGCCGATCTGCAGGGTGTGCCAACCGAAGGTGCCTGCCGCGTAGATGCCGCCGAAGGCGAACAGCGAAACCAGCCCGTCGGTGTAGACCATGTTGGCGAGCAGGAAGAGCAGCATCGACCTGTGCTTCGGCAATTCGCCGAGCGTGCCTCTCAGCTCCGACAGCCCGGCGCGCAGCGCTTGGCGCACCGGACGCTTCGCCGGATAATCCGGCGTCAGCAGGAACATCGGCGTCACGAAGACGACGAACCAGACCGCCGTCAGGGGACCCGTGATGCGGTCGCCCTCATGCGTGACCGGATCGAGCCCGAACAGCGGGGTGAGACCGAACAGCGTGCGGCCGGAATCGGGACTTCCGGCAAGGAAGCCCAGCACGATGATCAGGCTGACGATGCCGCCGGCATAGCCGGTCGCCCAGCCGGTGCCGGACAGCCTGCCGATGCGGTCGGGCGGCACCAGAGTGGGCATCATGGCATTGTTGAAGACGGTGGCGAATTCGACGCCGACGGTGGCGATCGCATAAGCCAGCAGCAGCGGCGGAATGATGGAGGGATCGCCGGGCTTGCCGATCCACATCGTGCTTGCGCCAATCACCAGCAGCACGCCGAAGCCGGCGATCCACGGCTTGCGCCGGCCGGACGCGTCCGCAACGGCGCCGAGCACGGGCGACAGCAAGGCGATGGAAAAGCCGGCGGCTGCGGCTGCGAATCCCCACAGCGCCTGGCCGCTTACCGGATTGGGCGCCACGAAATTCGCGAAATAGGGCGCGAACACGAACGTGGTGATCAGCGTGAAATAGGGCTGCGCAGCCCAGTCGAAGAAGATCCAGCTGAGGACGGCGGCGCGGCGCGGATAAACCGGCACCTTTTCCGCGCGATCCGCCACAAAATCCGTCACCGCCATGTGCGAGGTCGCCTCTTCGATCACAAACAGGCGTTTTGCCTGCCGCGTTTGAATCCCTATAGCATCCAGGTGACAGCCGTGCCTCATGTTGTTGCATGTCTGCTCGACAGATTCGCTAGCTGGATTCGCGATGAATTTCTCCATGGCCCATATCTGCAGGAGTTTCGCTATCGTCGCGCTCGCGCTGCTGGTTTGCCGCGCAGAGGCGCAGGAGCGCCGGCACTATTCGCCGCCGCCGCTCGATTCGGTGCAGGCTGTCGCAGCCGAGCAAGGCATGGTGGTGGCGCAGGAGAGACTGGCGGCCGAGGTCGGCGCCGATGTCCTGCGGCGCGGCGGCAATGCCGTCGATGCGGCGGTGGCAACCGGCTTTGCGCTGGCCGTGACCTATCCGCGCGCCGGCAATATAGGCGGCGGCGGCTTCATGGTGATTCATTCCGCCGAGCGCGGCCAGGACGTTGCCATCGATTATCGCGAGACCGCACCGGCGGCGATCACGCGGGATATCTTCCTCGGGTCCGATGGCAAGCCCGATCCGGCAAAGTCGCGCGACTCGGCGCTCGGCATCGGCGTGCCCGGCACCGTGGCCGGGCTGGCGCTGGCGCTGGAAAAATTCGGCTCCGGCAAATTCACCCTGGCCGAAATCCTGGCGCCGGCGATTGCACTCGCGCGTGACGGCTTTGTCGTCACCGACGATACCGCCGACACGCTGCCCGACATGTATCGGCGCATGTCGCGATGGCCTGGCTCGGCCAAGGCCTTTTCAAATTCCGACGGCAGCCCGCTGCGCGAGGGCGATACCTTCAAGCAGGCCGACCTCGCCTCCGTCCTTGCCGCCATTGCCGCGAAGGGCCCGCGCGGCTTCTATGAAGGACCGGTCGCCGAGAAACTTGCGAAGGCGGTCCGCGATGCCGGCGGCATCATGACCGCGGACGATCTGAAATCCTACCAGGCCGTCCTGCGCGCGCCGGTGCGCGGCAACTATCGGGGCTACGACATCGTCTCGATGCCGTTGCCCTCCTCCGGCGGCACGGTGCTGCTGGAGACGCTCAACATTCTCGAGGGCTTTCCGCTCGGCGACATGAAGCAAGGTTCGGCGGCTTCGCTGCACCTGATGATCGAGGCGATGAAGCGCGCCTACGCCGACCGCGCCCGCTATCTCGGCGATCCCGCCTTCGTGAACGCCCCGATCAACACGCTGCTCGACAAGGACTACGCCGCCAGGCAGCGCGCCGGCATCGATCCCGCGCGAGCCACGCCGGCGGCGGAGGTCGCATCGGCGAAGCCGCGGCGTGAAGGCAGCAACACCACGCATTATTCCGTGGTCGATTCCCGCGGCAATGCCGTGAGCAACACCTACACCCTCAACTTCCCCTATGGCGTTGGCCTCGTCGCCGAAGGCACCGGCGTCCTGCTCAACAACGAGCTCGACGATTTCACCGCGGCCCCCGGCGCGGCCAACGCCTTCGGCCTGGTCGGCTTCGAGGCCAACCTGCCCGGCCCCGGCAAGCGGCCGCTATCCTCGATGTCGCCGACCATCGTGCTGAAGGACGGCAAGCCCGTGCTGGTGACGGGAACGCCCGGCGGCAGCCGCATCATCACCGCGGTGACGCAGGTGATCGTGAACTCGATCGACTACAAAATGAACATCGCCGCGGCCGTCGCAGCGCCCCGCATCCATCATCAATGGCTCCCCGACGCCGTGCGCGCCGAGCGCGGCATCCCTGCCGAAGTGCTGGCCGAGCTCCGGGACAGGGGGCACAATGTGATCGATACGCTCGGCCAGACCTCGGCGAATTCGATCGCGGTCGGCGCCAAAGGGCCGCGCGGCGCACCCGACCCGCGGACGCGCGGGGCGTGGGCGGCGGGGCAGTAAAATACCGAAAACAACCCCATGCACAGTAGCGTCGCCAGTGGACTTGTCGCCGCCGCTAGGCATCGCGAACGAGACCGGTTAGCCTGCGGGCCACCATTTCTTCACGGGAGTCCCCCATGGCATCGCTCAAAGGCAAGACGCTGTTCATCTCCGGCGCGAGCCGCGGCATCGGGCTTGCTATCGCGCTGCGGGCGGCGCGGGACGGCGCCAATGTCGCGATCGCCGCCAAAACCGCCGAGGCGCATCCGCGGCTGAAGGGAACCATCTACACCGCCGCCGACGAGGTCCGCGCCGCCGGCGGCAAAGCACTGCCCATCGTCTGCGACATCCGGGAAGAAGCGCAAGTGATGGACGCGATCGAGAAGACCGTCGCCGAGTTCGGCGGCATCGACATCTGCGTCAACAACGCCAGCGCCATCAGCCTCACCAACTCGCAAGCCACCGACATGAAGCGGTTCGACCTAATGATGGGCATCAATACGCGCGGCACCTTCATGGTGTCGAAATACTGCATCCCGCATCTCAAGAAGGCGGACAATCCGCACATCCTGATGCTGTCGCCGCCGCTCGACATGAAGCAGAAATGGTTCGAGCATTCCACCGCCTACACCATGGCGAAGTTCGGAATGAGCATGTGCGTGCTCGGCCTGTCCGGCGAGCTCAGAAGCGCCGGCGTCGCCGTCAACGCGCTGTGGCCGCGAACGACGATCGCAACCGCCGCGGTCGGCAATCTGCTCGGCGGCGATGCCATGATCCGCATGAGCCGAACGCCCGAGATCATGGGCGATGCCGCGCATGCCATCTTCAGCAAGCCATCGCGCGAATTCACCGGCAATTTCTGCATCGACGACAAGGTCCTCTACGCCAGCGGCGTGCGGGATTTCGAGCATTACCGCGTCGACCGCACCTCGCCCTTGATGTCGGATTTCTTCGTGCCGGAGGATGACGTGCCGCCGCCGGGCGTCACGGTGCAGCCGCTGCCCTCGGTCGGCGCGGCACAGACCTCGCGCTAGCGACGGCGGCGATGGCTTCATCCTTCGAGACGCATCGCTTTGCGATGCTCCTCAGACCGTATGTCCCTTTGCGGAACGGAGGCGACTCACCCTCGATGCGCATGCGAGGGTTACCCGGATAGGCCGGGCAGAGCCTCACGCAAGGAGGGCGAGTCATGGGAGATTATAGCGAG
>NZ_JBQTHN010000149.1:0-59426 GCF_052389815.1 Bradyrhizobium sp.
CTGCGCGGGGATGTAGTTGAGGATCGGCGCCAGCCAGCGCTCGACCTCGGCCACCGTCATGCCCTTGCGCGCGGCATAGTCCTCGACCTGGTCGCGCTCGATCTTGCCGACGCCGAAATAGAAGCTCGCAGGGTTCGCGAAATAAAGCCCCGACACGCTACTGCCCGGCCACATCGCATAACTCTCGGTGAGCTTCACGCCGGCGCTATTCTCCGCATCGAGCAGCGCAAACAGCGTCTTCTTCTCGGTGTGGTCGGGCTGCGCGGGATAGCCGGGGGCCGGACGGATGCCCTGATATTTCTCGAGGATCAGCGCTTCCGGCGACAGCGCCTCGTCCGGCGCATAGCCCCAGAACTCCTTGCGCACGCGCTGGTGCATGCGCTCGGCAAAGGCCTCGGCGAGGCGATCGGCCAGCGCCTTGCACAGGATCGAGGAATAGTCGTCATTGGCGTTCTTGAAGCGGTCGGCCACGGCGTCCTCGCCGATCCCGGCGGTGACGACGAAGCCGCCGACATAGTCCGGCATGCCGGAAGTCGTCGGCGCGATGAAGTCCGACAGCGCGGCGTTGAAGCGGCCCTCGCGCTTCTCGAGCTGCTGGCGCAGCGTGTGCAGCGTCGCGATCTTCTGCTGGCGGGATTCATCGGCATAGAGCGCGATGTCGTCGCCATCGGCATTGGCCGGCCAGAAGCCGATGGTGGCGCGCGCCTTGAACCATTTTTCCCTGACGATCAGGTCCAGCATCTTGCGCGCGTCGTCATAGAGCGCGCGCGCGACCTCGCCGACCTTCGGGTCGTCGAGGATGGCCGGGAAGCGCCCGGTCAGCTCCCAGGTCTGGAAGAACGGCGTCCAGTCGATGTAGTCGGCCAGTTCCGCCAGATCGTAATCGTCAAAGCTCCTGATGCCGAGGAACGCCGGCTTGTTCGGCGGCACTTTTGCAAAATCCACCGGCACGGCGTTGGCCCGCGCGGCCGCCAGCGTCAGCCGCTTCTTGTCGGCCTGCGCCCGGAAATGCGCCGCGGAGATTTTCGCGTATTCGGTGCGGATGTCCGCCGCAAAGGCCTCGCGCCTGTCGGGCGACAGCAGCGAGGAGGCGACGCCGACGGCGCGGCTGGCGTCGTTGACATGCACCACCGGCCCGCCCTTGTAGTTCGGATCGATCTTCACGGCGGTATGCACGCGGCTGGTGGTGGCGCCGCCGATCAGGAGCGGCATCTTCATGCCGTTGCGCTCCATCTCGCCGGCGAGAAAGCTCATCTCGTCGAGCGAGGGCGTGATCAGGCCGGACAGGCCGATGATGTCCGCCTGCTCGGCCTTCGCCGTCTCGATGATCTTGGCCGCCGGCACCATCACGCCGAGGTCGATCACCTCGAAATTGTTGCACTGGAGCACGATGCCGACGATGTTCTTGCCGATGTCGTGGACATCGCCCTTGACGGTGGCGAGCACGATCTTGCCGGCGCCGCTGTTGCTGCCGGCGGTGACGCCGTTGGCGAGATTGCGCGCCTTCTCCTCTTCCATGAACGGCATGAGATAGGCGACCGCCTGCTTCATCACCCGCGCCGACTTCACCACCTGCGGCAGGAACATTTTGCCGTCGCCGACGAGGTCGCCGACGATGTTCAGGCCGGCCATCAGCGGGCCTTCGATCACGCCGAGCGGGCGATCGACGGTCTGCCGCGCCGCCTCGGTGTCTTCCTCGATGAACTCGGTGATCCCGTGCACCAGCGCGTGGGACAGCCGCTTCTCGACCGGCCATTCGCGCCAGGCGAGATCGGCTTCCC
This sequence comes from Bradyrhizobium sp., assembly GCF_052389815.1. Lineage (GTDB taxonomy): Bacteria > Pseudomonadota > Alphaproteobacteria > Rhizobiales > Xanthobacteraceae > Bradyrhizobium. The sequence continues at coordinate 1,782 of NZ_JBQTHN010000149.1, forward strand.
TGGTTTGCTTCTCCTTGCCGCGGAACTTTTCCGCCAGCGCTAGCAGCCGTTCCGAAGCGCCGGGATCGCGGTTGAGGATGACGTCCTCGCAAACTTGCCGCAGCTCGGGGTCGATGTCGTCATAGACGATCATCTGCCCGGCATTGACGATGCCCATGTCCATGCCGGCGTGGATGGCGTGATACAGGAACACCGAGTGCATGGCCTCGCGCACCGGCTCGTTGCCGCGGAACGAGAATGACAGGTTCGAGACGCCGCCGGAGATGTGCGCGCCCGGCAAATTCTGGCGGATCCAGCGCGCCGCCTCGATGAAGTCGACGCCGTAATTGTTGTGCTCGTCGAGGCCGGTGGCGATCGCGAAGATATTGGGATCGAAGATGATGTCTTCCGGCGCGAAATCGACCTGGTCGACCAGGATGTCGTAGGCGCGCTTGCAGATCTCGGTCTTGCGCGCAAACGTGTCGGCCTGGCCCTTCTCGTCGAATGCCATCACCACGACCGCCGCGCCATGGCGGCGCGCGATCTTCGCCTCGTGGATGAATTTCGCCTCGCCTTCCTTCATCGAGATCGAGTTCACCACCGGCTTGCCCTGCAGGCATTTCAGGCCAGCCTCGATGACGTGGAATTTCGAGGAGTCGACCATGACGGGCACGCGGGCGATGTCCGGCTCGGCGGCGACGAGGTTGAGGAACGTCACCATCGCCGCTTCCGAGTCGAGCAAGCCTTCGTCCATGTTGACGTCGATGATCTGGGCACCGTTTTCAACCTGGTCGCGCGCGACCTGCAGCGCGGCGGTGTAGTCGCCGGCGGTGATCAGCTTGCGGAAGCGCGCCGAGCCCGTGACGTTGGTGCGCTCGCCAATATTGACGAAGGGAATGGCCGGCGTCAGCGCGAACGGCTCGAGGCCGGAGAGCCGCAGCCGCGGCTCGATGACAGGCACCACGCGCGGCTTGTGCGGGGCGACGGCGGCGGCGATCGCCGCGATATGCTCCGGCGTGGTGCCGCAGCAGCCGCCGACGATGTTGACGAGGCCGTCGCGGGCGAATTCGCCGATCAGGCGCGACATGTATTCAGGGGTCTCGTCGTACTGCCCGAATTCGTTGGGCAGGCCGGCGTTCGGATAGGCGCAAACCAGCGTATCGGCGACGCGGCCGATATCGGCAATGTGCGCGCGCAGGTCTTCGGCGCCGAGCGCACAGTTGAAGCCGATGGTGACGGGCCTTGCGTGCCGCACCGAGTTCCAGAACGCCTCCGGCATCTGCCCCGACAGCAGGCGGCCGGACTTGTCGGTGATGGTGCCGGACACCATCACCGGCACGTCGATGCCGCGCTCTTCGGCGATCTCCGAGATCGCATACAGCGCCGCCTTGGCGTTCAGCGTGTCGAAGATGGTTTCGACCAGCAGCAGATCGACCCCGCCGTCCAGCAGTCCCTTGATCTGCTCGCCATAGGCCTGGCGCAGATCGTCGAAGGTAACGGCGCGGTAGCCGGGATTGGCGACGTCGGGCGAGATCGAGGCGGTGCGGTTGGTCGGGCCGATGGCCCCTGCAACGAAGCGCGGCTTGCCGTCTTCGGCCGAGACGCGCTCGGCCGCGGCGCGCGCGAGCCATGCGCCATCGCGGTTCAGCTCATAGGCCAGCTCCGACATGTCGTAGTCGGCTTGCGCGATCGACGTCGAGGAGAAGGTGTTGGTCGCAACGATGTCCGCGCCGGCGCGCAGGTAATCGGCGTGGATGTCCTCGATCGCCTCCGGCTGGGTGAGGATCAACAGATCGTTGTTGCCCCTGACGTCGCGATGGAAATCCGCAAAGCGCGCGCCGCGGAAGGCGGCCTCGTCGAACTGCAGGCCCTGGATCATGGTGCCCATGGCGCCGTCGAGCACGAGGATGCGCTCGCGTGCGGCGGCGAGCAGGGCGGTACGCTTCGGGGAAACCGGTACTTTCATCGATCAGGCCGCCTTCGCCGCGCCCTTTGGGCGGATGCCGAGCAGGTGCGCGATCGCGAACACGAGGTCGGCGCGGTTCATGGTGTAGAAGTGGAAGGTGTCGACGCCGTGTTTCGCAAGTTTCTGCACCTGCCCCGCCGCAACGGTCGCCGCGACCAGCTTGCGGGTCTCGGCATCGTCGTCCAGCCCTTCGAACTTCTCCGAAAGCCAGTTCGGCACGGTGGTGCCGGCGCGGGTGACGAAATTGCGCGCCTGCCTGAAATTGTGCATCGGCATGATGCCGGGAACGATCGGGATGTCGATGCCGCGCCCGCGGACGCGCTCGAGGTAGCGCAGGTACAGGTCGTTGTCGAAGAACACCTGGGTGATGGCGCGCGCCGCGCCCGCATCGACCTTGGCCTTCAGCGTGTCGATGTCGGCGTCGAGGCTTTGCGCGTCGGGATGCTTCTCGGGATAGGCCGACACCGACACCTCGATGTCGCCATGGCGCTTCTTGATCCCTGCGACGAGCTCGGCCGAGCTCTTGTAGCCGTCGGGATGGCCGACAAAGGTCGTGCCGAGACCGGTCATGGGATCGCCGCGCAAGGCCACGATGTGGCGCACGCCGATATCGTGATAGCGGTCGACGATCTCGTCGATCTCGCCGCGCGACGCGCCGACGCAGGTCAGGTGGGCAGCCGGGACGAGCGACGTTTCGGCGAGGATGCGGGCGATGGTCGAATGGGTGCGCTCGCGGGTCGATCCCCCTGCGCCATAGGTCACCGAGACGAAATTGGGCGCGAGCGGCGCGAGCCGATTGATGGTCTCCCAGAGGCTGCGCTCCATCTCCTCCGTCTTGGGCGGGAAGAACTCGAAGGAGATTTTGGGAGATTTGAGCACGCGCTGCCCATCGGGCGCGGGAATGGCAAACTCGGTCATGACGCTCGCAAAAACTCCGGAAAATGCGGACAACAGGCCTATCGCGTGGAAGCTAAAATAGGCCAAACGCCGCCAGTCAAATAGCCCATCTGGCTTGGGAAGTTGCCCAATCTTGGCAATAGTATGAGATTTGTAGCCTGATTTTTCTTCCGTTGGGCGGAGGTTAATCTGGGCCAATATTAACTAAAATGCAAATATTTCAATAACTTAAATCGTAATTGGAGCATCGCAGAAAGTTGGGCAGATGGTCTATTTTGTAAATGCAGCATGAGTTGTCCCATCCGAAGTGAGGTCGCCCCGGCGACCCTCTGCCTTTCCGCGCGGCCCTGATCTGCACCGTCAGGGCCTTTGTCGCTCAGGCGGCGCGCACTAGCTTAACCGCCATGATTCCGCTCTCCGTCCTCGACCTTTCCGTCGTCACCACAGGTACCAAACCTGCTGCGGCCTTGCGCAACAGCATCGACTTGGCGCGCCATGTCGACGGGCTCGGCTACGTCCGCTATTGGCTCGCCGAGCATCACAATCTCGCCTCCGTCGCGAGTCCCGCGCCGGACCTGATGATCGGGCAGATCGCGGCGGTGACGCAGGATATCCGCGTCGGCTCCGGCGGCGTGATGCTGCCCAACCATGCGCCGCTCGTCGTGGCCGAGCGCTTCAAGATGCTGGAGGCGCTGTTCCCCGGCCGCATCGATCTGGGCTTAGGCCGCGCGCCCGGCACCGACGGCGCCACCGCTTACGCGCTGCGCAGCCGGCTCGACCGCCGCGAAGGTGACGATTTCCTCGAGCGGCTGCACGAGCTGACCTTGTGGGAGACGCGCGATTTCCCGCCCGGCCATCCCTTCAACAACGTGGTGGCGATGCCCGACGACACGGCCTTGCCGCCGATCTGGCTGCTCGGCTCGTCCGATTACAGCTCCGAGCTCGCCGCCCAGGTCGGCATGGGCTTTGCGTTCGCGCATCATTTTGCGACCTATGACGCGATCGAGGCGATGACCCATTACCGCCGCCGCTTCAAGCCGTCGGGCTGGCGGCAGACGCCGCACGGCATTCTGGCGGTTGCAGCCGTTGTCGCGGAAACCGATCCGGAAGCCGATCGGCTCGCGACCTCGATGGATCTCAACCGCCTGCGCCGCGACCGCGGCCAGTATCTGCCGCTGCCGAGCGTCGAGGAGGCGCAGGCCTATCCCTACAGCGACGCCGAGCGCGCCTCGATCGCCCGCAACCGCTCGCGCCTGTTCGTCGGCAGCCCGGCGACGGTGATGAAGAAGTTGCAGCCGATGATTTCGGCGAGCGAAGCCGATGAGCTGATGGTGATCACCGCGGTGTACGATCACGAGGCGCGGAAGAAGTCGTACAGCCTGCTGGCGGATGCGTTCGGGCTGGCGAAGAAGGCGGCGGCGTAAAGCTTGTCGTCCCGGCCAAGCGAAGCGCGAGCCGGGACCCATAACCACCGTTCTGCGTTGGGTTCCGTGCTCGAGCTACAGCGAACTCAACAACTGCGCCCTGTGGTTATGGGTCCCTGCGTTCGCAGGGACGACAGCTACTCCTCCTTCTCGCTGAACGTCGCGCGGAAGGGGTGGGCCGGGTACACGCCGACGATGCGCAGCTCGCGCGAGAAGAATTTCAGCTCCTCCAGCGCAAACGCAAGCCCGCGGTCATCGGGATGGCCGTCGACGTCGGCATAGAACTGCGTGGCGAAGAAATTGCCGTCGACCATGTAGCTTTCGAGTTTCGTCATGTTGACGCCGTTGGTGGCAAATCCGCCCAGCGCCTTGTAGAGCGCGGCCGGCAAATTGCGCACGCGGAACACGAAGCTCGTGACCAGCGGGCCGGAGCCTTGTTTGGCCCAGTTCGGCTCGCGCGCCAGCACCACGAAGCGCGTGGTGTTGTGCGCCTCGTCCTCGACGTCCTCGGCGAGGATGTCGAGGCCGTAGATCTCTGCGGCCAGGCGCGAGGCGATCGCGGCGACGCTTCTGTCCTTGCGCTCGGCGACGTCGCGGGCGCTGCCGGCGGTGTCGGCGGCGACGATCGGCTTGATGCCGAGCTTGCGGATGATGCGCCGGCACTGGCCGAGCGCATGGACATGGCTCTCCACGGTCTTGATGTCGGAAAGCTTCGTGCCCTTCGGCGCCATCAGCTGATGGCGGATCGGCAGGAAGAATTCGCCGACGATGTAGAGGCCGGAGGCCGGCAGCAGGTGATGGATGTCGGCAACGCGCCCCGCCACCGAATTCTCGATCGGGATCATGCCGAGGTCGGCCTCGCCGCCGGAGATGGCGCCCAGCGCGTCCTCGAAGGTGGCGCAGGGCAGGGGTTTTGCGCCCGGATAGGCCTCGGCGATGGCGATGTGGGAGTTGGCGCCCGGCTCGCCCTGGAATGCGATTATCAGCTGTTTGGTCATGGTGCCTTGTAGCAGCGGTCTACGCTTTTGAAATAGCGTTTTCGAGCGAAGTGGGCACCGGTTCGCGTGAAGAAAACGCGTCCAAATCAAGGGCTAAGCCCTCGTTCAATTCGAACGAGGACTTAGCATCCGGCGGGCGGTTTCGAGGTCGGCCGGCGTATCCACCCCGCGCGGAACCGTGTCCACGATGGTGACGTCGATCCGCATCCCCGCCTCCAGCGCGCGGAGCTGCTCGAGCTTCTCCTGCTTCTCCAGCGGCGAGGGCGGCAGGGAAACGAACCGCTCCAGCGCGGCGCGGCGATAGGCGTAGAGCCCGATATGGTGGTAGCGCGGCCCCTCGCCGGTAGGCGCGGTGGCGCGGGTGAAATAGAGCGCGCGCAGCCGGCGGCCGCCGATCGGCGAGCCGACCGCCTTCACCACGTTCGGATTGAGCGCCTCCTCCTCGGTGTGGATCTCGGCGGCCAGCGTTGCGATATCGACGGCGGGGTCGTCGAGCGGCGGCAGCACGTCGCGAATGTTGTCCGGCGAGATGGTGGGGAAGTCGCCCTGCAAATTGACCACGATCTCCGCCGTGCCTTCAGGGTCGAGCAGCCGCATCGCCTCGTGGATGCGGTCGGAGCCGGACGGATGGTCCGCGCGGGTCATGACCGCTTCGCCCCCGCTCGCCCGCACGGCGGCGGCGATGTCAGGCGTATCGGTCGCCACCGCCACCCGGCCGATCCCAGCGGCTTCCGCCCGGCGCAGCACGTGGACGATCATCGGCACGCCGCCGATGTCGAGCAGCGGCTTGCCGGGCAGGCGGGTGGCCGCCATACGGGCCGGAATCAGCACCAGAACGCGGTTTTCGGGCATTGGGAACGGGCTGCCGGCGGGCGGAAAAACCGGCCGGAAATGATGGGGATCGGGCGAAAGCTGGCGCGTTTTACCGGGTTGCCAGAGGCGGGGCAAACCGATATCTGAACCCTGCTGAGGGGTGCGGCGCGAAAGCCTGATTCCTTCAGGCTATTTCATTTCCCGCGGGCCGCTTCTGCCGGCCCTGACCGACCTTCCGGCCCGGAGCCTGATCCCACTATGGACTCCTTCGAACTCAACAAAATTCTCGGCGCCGTCCTTGCAACCTGCCTCCTGGTGCTGGTGACGAGCTTTGCCGCCCAAGCCGTGTTCACGCCCAAGATGCCGGAGAAGCCAGGCTTCGAGATCGCGGTGAAGGAAGAATCCAAGGGTGGCGCCGCCCCTGCGGCCGCCCCGTCCGAGCCGATCGAAAAGCTGCTGCAGACCGCCTCCGTCGAGAAGGGCACCGCCGCCGCCAAGAAGTGCGCCGCCTGCCACACCTTCGAGAAGGGCGGCCCGAACCGCGTCGGCCCCAACCTCTACAACATCGTCGGCGAGAAGAAGGCCGAGGGCCGGGGCGGCTTCAACTTCTCCGCGGCCCTGAAGGCCAAGGGCGGCGAGTGGACCTACGACGATCTCAGCAAGTTCATCGCCAACCCGAAAGGCTTCGTCCCGGGCACCGCGATGGGCTTTGCCGGCGTCCAGAAGGACAGCGAGCGCGCCGACGTGATCGCCTACCTGCGCACGCTGTCGGACAAGCCGGTGCCGCTGCCCACGGCCTCGAAGTAGGGTTGCCGGCGTCAAACATGAGCTTTCGAACGGCCAGGCAATGCCTGGCCGTTTTGGTTTCAGGGGATCGCGCGCATTTTACCGGGGCCTTTCGCCGCAGCGGCCCGGGCTTCGGGCTGGCAAGATGAGGAAAAAGCAACATAATCGGCCGAAAGCTTGCCGTATAATGGGTCCTCGATTGATCGGGGCTTGAGGACTTGCTTGAGGACTTGGGGACGTCGACCGACTGCTCGTCCATCGCTCACAACAGGAATTCTCGTTTTGGCAATTACCCGACGACACCTTCTGCAAGGCGGCGCCATCGCCGCCGCGGCCCCGGCGCTGACGCGCCTTCCCCTCATCGACACCGCCCATGCGCAAACAGCCGCCGAGCCGGCCTTTCGCCACGCGCTGTCGCTGTTCGGCGACATCAAGTATCCCGCCGACTTCAAGCGCTTCGACTACGTCAATCCGACCGCGCCGAAGGGCGGCACCGCGCGGCTGATCTCGCTCGGCACCTTCGACAATTTCAACATCGCCGTCGCCGGCATCAAGGGCAACATCGCAGCCGCGGCGACCCAGATCTACGAAACCTTGATGTTCAAGTCGCAGGACGAGATCGTCACCGAGTACGGCCTGCTGGCGGAAGCCGCAGCCCATCCGGACGACTTCTCCTGGGTGGTCTACCGCCTGCGCAAGGAAGCGCGCTGGCATGACGGCAAGCCGGTAACCCCGGAGGACGTGATTTTCTCGCTGGAAACGCTGAAGAAGCTCAGCCCGTTCTACGGCGCGTATTACCGCCACGTGGTCAAGGCCGAGAAGAGCGGCGAGCGCGACATCAGGTTCACGTTCGACGGACCGGGAAACCGCGAATTGCCGACCATCGTCGGCGAAGTCCCGGTGCTGCCGAAGCATTGGTGGGAGGGCACCGACGAGCAGGGCCGCAGGCGCGACATCTCCCTGACCACGCTGGAGAAGCCGCTCGGCTCCGGTCCCTACCGCATCAAGGATTTCGTCGCGGGCCGTTCGGTCGTCCTCGAGCGCGTGAAGGACTACTGGGGCGCCAATCTGCCCGTTCGCATCGGCCAGAACAATTTCGACGAGATGCGCTTCGAATACTACCGCGACAACAACGTCGCGCTGGAGGCCTTCAAGGCCGACCAGGCCGACTGGATCGTGGAGAACTCGGCCAAGCAATGGGCGACGGCTTACGAATTCCCTGCGGTGGTCGACAAGCGCGTGGTCAAGGAAGAGTTCCCGATCACCGATTCCGGCCGCATGCAGGGCTTCGTACTCAACCTGCGGCGCGAGCAGTTCAGGGATGCACGGCTGCGCCGCGCCTTCAATCTCGCCTATGACTTCGAAGAGATGAACAAGCAGCTCTTCTATGGCATGTACAAGCGCATCAACAGCTATTTCGACGGCACCGATCTCGCCTGCTCGGGCCTGCCGAAAGGTCTGGAGCTGCAGCTTCTCGAAGCGGTCAAGGACAAGGTGCCGCCGGAAGTCTTCACCACGCCATACACCAATCCGGTCGGCGGCAATCCCGAAAACGTCCGCAGCAATCTGCGGGAGGCGACACGGCTCTTGAAGGAAGCCGGTTTCGAGGTGAAGGACCGCAAGCTGGTGGACGCCTCGGGCAAGCCGGTCACGGTGGAAATCCTGGTGCAGGATCCCTCTGCGGAGCGCATCGCGCTGTTCTACAAGCCGTCGCTGGAGCGTATCGGCGTCACCGCGTCGATTCGCGTCGTCGATGCCGCGCAATACGAGAACCGTACCCGCAGCTTCGACTTCGACATGATCACCGACGTGTGGGGCCAATCCCTCTCGCCCGGCAACGAGCAGCGCGAATTCTGGGGTTCGCAGTCGGCCGACGCGCCCGGCTCGCGCAACTCCGTCGGCGTCAGGAATCCGGCGGTCGACGCGCTGATCGAGAAGATCATCTTCGCCACCGATCGGCCGAGCCTTGAAGCCGCGACGCGGGCGCTCGATCGCGTGCTGCTGTGGAACCACTATGTGGTGCCGCAATTTACCTATCCGTTCGCCCGTTATGCCCGCTGGGATCGCTTCAGCCACGCGCAGCTGCCGAAATACGCCCGTTCGGGTCTGCCGTCGCTGTGGTGGTACGATACCGAGAAGGCTGCCCGGATCGGCAAGCGCTCGTGAGGGATGTTTTGCGCATGGCGGTTTTCTCTCGCCGGCATTTTCTCGGGGCTGGTGCCGGGGCGCTGGCCGCGCTGCGGCTGGCGCCGGCCGTTGCGGCCGATGAAGCCGCCGGCGCCGAGGTGCACGGCATCTCGGCGTTCGGCGATCTGAAATATCCCGCCGACTTCAGGAATTTCGACTACGTCAATCCCGCCGCGCCGAAGGGCGGGATGTTCTCCGGCATTCCGTCGTCCCGTGCCTACAACCAGTCGTTCCAGACCTTCAACTCGCTCAACTCGTTCATCCTGAAGGGCGAGGGCGCGCAGGGCATGGACCTCACCTTCACCGTGTTGATGGCGCGGGCCGGCGACGAGCCGGACGCGATGTACGGCCTTGCCGCGAGGTCGGTGCGGATTTCGCCGGACAAGCTGACCTACCGCTTCACGCTGCGCCCGGAAGCAAGATTCCACGACGGCTCGAGGATCACGGCGCACGACGTCGCCTGGTCCATCAACACCCTCAAGGCGAAGGGCCACCCGCTCATTCAGGTGCAGATGCGCGACGTCAAGGGCGCCGAGGCGCTGGACGATGCGACCGTCGCCGTCAGCTTTGCCGAGAAGCGCGCGCGCGACGTGCCGCTGTATGTCGCGGGCCTGCCGATCTTCTCGAAGAAATACTACGAGGCCCGCGCGTTCGACGAATCCACGCTCGACACGCCCCTTGGCTCCGGCCCCTACAAGGTCGGCAGGTTCGAGGTCAACCGCTTCATCGAGTTCGAGCGGGTGAAGGACTGGTGGGGCGCCGACCTGCCGGTCTGCCGCGGCCATTACAACTACGATACCATCCGCTACGAATTCTATCGCGACCGCGACGTCGCCTTCGAAGGATTTGCTGCCCGGAGCTATTTGTACCGCGAGGAGTTTACCGCCCGCATCTGGGCCACGCGTTACGACTTCCCCGCGCTGAAGGACGGCCGGGTCAAGCAGGAGCGGGTGCCCGACGAGACGCCGTCCGGCGGCCAGGGCTGGTTCATCAATACCCGCCGCGAAAAGTTCGGGGATCCGCGGGTGCGCGAGGCGATGATCAACGCCTTCGATTTCGAGTGGACCAACAAGACCATCATGTACAGCGCCTATGCGCGCACCCGCTCGCCGTTCCAGAATTCGGACCTGGTGGCGGAAGGCAAGCCTTCTCCGGAGGAGTTGAAGCTGCTGGAGCCCTTCCGCGGTCAGGTGCCGGACGAGGTGTTCGGCGAGCCTTACGTGCCGCCGGTTTCCGACGGTTCCGGCCAGGACCGCACGCTGCTGCGCAAGTCACAGCAGTTGCTGACGGCAGCGGGTTTGCCGGTGAAGGACAACAAGCGCGTTCTTCCGAACGGCGAGGTGTTCGCGATCGAGTTCATCATCGATGAGCCGTCGTTCCAGCCGCATCACGGCTCGTTCATCAAGAATCTCGGAACGCTCGGGATCGAGGCGAGCCTGCGAGTCGTCGATGCCGTGCAACTCCGGGCACGGGTCGAGGCGTTCGATTTTGATATCGCCATACAGCGGCTGACCATGTCGCCGACGCCGGGTGACGGCCTGCGTGCCTATTTCACATCGCACGCCGCCAAGACCAGGGGATCTTATAACTTTGCCGGGGTTGCCAACCCGGCGATCGACGCGCTGGTGGAGAAGGCCATGGCCGCCGAAACGCGCAGTGACCTGACCTTCGCCTGCCGCGCGCTCGACCGCGTGTTCCGTGCCGGCCGCTACTGGGTGCCGCAATGGTACAACACCAGCCATCGGCTGGCCTATTGGGACGTCTTTGGTCATCCGCCGAAGCTGCCGCGCTACACCGGCGTCGGCGAGCGGATCCTGTGGTGGCATGACGCCGCCAAGGCCGGCAAACTCGAGCAGGCGAAGCAATAATGGCAGCCTATATCGCCCGCCGCGTCCTGCTGATGTTTCCGACCCTGCTCGGCATCCTCTTCGTCGCCTTCGTCGTGGTGCAGTTCGCGCCGGGCGGCCCGGTCGAGCGGGTGATCGCGCAGCTCTCCGGCGCCGACACCGGCGGCTCCTCGCGCATATCAGGTTCTTCCCAAGGCGACTTTGCCGGCCGCACGCCGCAGGCCGGCGCCGGCGCCGATGCGGTCAATTCCAAATATCGCGGTGCGCAGGGCCTCGATCCCGAATTCATCAAGAACCTGGAAAAGCAGTTCGGCTTCGACAAGCCGGCGCCGGAGCGCTTTGCGCTGATGGTGTGGAATTACGCCCGCTTCGATTTCGGCAAGAGCTATTTCCGCGACGTCAGCGTGATCCAGCTGATCAAGGAGAAGCTGCCGGTCTCGATCTCGCTCGGCCTGTGGCTGACGCTGCTCACCTACATGATCTCGATCCCGCTCGGCGTGCGCAAGGCAGTCGCCGACGGCTCGCGCTTCGACACCTGGACCTCGGCGGCGATCATCGTCGGCTTTGCCATCCCCGGCTTCCTGTTCGCGATCCTGCTCATCATCCTCTTTGCCGGCGGCTCGTTCTTCAACTGGTTCCCGCTGCGCGGCCTCACCTCGGACGGCTGGTCGAACTTCCCCTGGTACTGGAAGATCATCGATTATTTCTGGCACCTCACGCTGCCGCTGATCGCGATGGGCCTCGGCGCCTTCGCCACCATGACGCTGCTGACCAAGAACTCGTTCCTCGACGAGATCAGGAAGCAATACGTCATGACCGCGCGCGCCAAGGGCTGCACCGAGCGCCAGGTGCTCTACGGCCACATCTTCCGCAACGCCATGCTGATCGTGATCGCGGGCTTTCCCGGCGCGTTCATCCACGCCTTCTTCTCCGGCGCGCTCCTGATCGAGACCATCTTCTCGCTGGACGGGCTCGGATTGCTCAGCTTCGAAAGCGTGCTCAACCGCGATTATCCGGTCGTGTTCGGCAATCTCTTCATCTTCTCGCTGGTCGGTCTCGTGATCGGCCTGATCTCCGACCTCACTTACATGTGGATCGATCCCCGGATCGATTTCGAGGCGCGGGAGGTCTGATGACGATGCTTGCGCCGCAGCCGGTCGAGACCTCGGCGCAGTCGCCGCTCGGCGCCGCCGTGCCGGTCACGCGGCATGCTTTTGCGCTGTCGACGCTCAACCGCCGCCGCTGGCAGAATTTCAAGGCCAACCGCCGGGGTTACTGGTCGCTGTGGCTCTTCCTCGCGCTGTTCTTGATTTCGCTGTTCGCCGAGTTGATCGCCAACGACCGCCCCTTCATGATCAGGTATGACGGCAAGCTCTACTGGCCGGCCTTCGTCAGCTATTCGGAGACGACGTTCGGCGGCGATTTCGAGACCGCGGCCGACTACCGCGATCCCTACTTGCAGAAACTGATCGCGGAGAAGGGCGGCTTGATCGTCTGGCCGCCGATCCGCTATTCCTACGGCACCCACAATCTAGACCTGCCGACGCCGGCGCCTTCGAAGCCGACCTGGATGCTGACGGAAGAGCAGTGCAAGGCCGTGGTGGAGAAGAAGGGCCTGAAGAGCTGCAGCGACCTCGAATACAACTGGCTCGGCACCGACGACCAGGGCCGCGACGTGGTGGCGCGGCTGATCTACGGCTTCCGCATCTCGGTGCTGTTCGGCCTCACCCTCACCATCCTGTCCTCGATCATCGGCATCGTTGCCGGCGGCGTGCAAGGCTATTTCGGCGGCTGGATCGATCTGTTGTTCCAGCGCTTCATCGAGATATGGACCTCGATCCCTTACCTGTATCTGCTGCTGATCCTCTCCTCGGTGCTGGTGCCCAGCTTCTTCGTGCTGCTCGGCATCCTCTTGCTGTTCTCCTGGGTTTCGCTGGTGGGCCTGGTGCGCGCGGAATTCCTGCGCGGGCGCAATTTCGAGTACATCCAGGCCGCCCGCGCGCTCGGCGTCTCCAACCGCGTCATCATGTTCCGTCACCTGCTGCCGAACGCGATGGTGGCGACCATGACGTTCCTGCCCTTCATCGTCTCCTCCTCGGTGATGACCTTGACGGCGCTGGACTTCCTCGGCTTCGGCCTGCCGCCGGGCTCGCCCTCGCTCGGTGAATTGCTGGCGCAGGGCAAGGCCAATGTGCAGGCGCCCTGGCTCGGCTTCACCGGCTTCTTTGCGGTGGCGATCATGCTGTCGCTCTTGATCTTCATTGGCGAAGCCGTGCGCGACGCCTTCGACCCGCGCAAGACGTTCCGATAGGCTTGTGGTAGTATGGTCACCAGAGGCGAGCCATGAACAGAATCGTCAAGGAGCACTATCCGGCGTCGAAGCTTCCGGAGGATTTGCGCGCCGGCGTGGATCCGGCGTCGACCGTTACGGTGACGATCGTCGAGGAAGAGCGGCCACCCGAAAAGGTGATGAGTCTCGACGAGATATTCGCTGCTCGGAAGCCGCCGTTCCGTTCGGCGGACGAGATTGACGCGGACTTGCGCCGTCAGCGAGACGAGTGGGATGACTGAATCTCGCGTCTATCTCGATGCAAATGTGTTCATCTATGCGATTGAAGGAAGTCCGGAGGTCGCCGAACCGCTTAGGCATCTCTTCGAACTGTTCCGCAGAAAGCGCGGTGCCGGTGTGACGAGCGAACTAACGCTTGCCGAAATCTTGCCCAAGGCGACGACAGAGCACCGAAGGATGTATCTCGACTTGGTCATCGGGAGCAGCACTTTCGATCTTCACCCAGTCAGTCGAGAGGTTCTCATTGAGACCGCCGATTATCGAAGAATTGCGCAGATGCCCAAACTTCCGGATGCCATTCACGCCGTGACTGCCATTCGAGCCGGTTGCCGTACCGTCCTTTCTGCAGACTCTCGGCTCAAGCTGCCTGAAGGGATTCGTGTACTCCCGCCGGCTCCCATCGGTGTATCTCGCATCGTCCAGGAGCTGTCGTAATGGACGCCAGCAACCAGCCCCTGCTCGATGTCCGCGACCTCTCGGTCGCGTTCGGCGAGACGCTCGCCGTCGATCGGGTCTCGTTCTCGATCGGCCGCGGGCAATGCACGGCGCTGGTCGGCGAGTCCGGTTCGGGCAAGTCGGTCAGCGCGCTCTCGATCCTGAAGCTGCTGCCGTACCCTGCGGCCTCGCATCCCTCCGGCACCATCCATTTCAAGGGTCGCGAGCTCCTGCGCGCCGGCGATCGCGAGATGCGCGAGGTGCGCGGCAACGACATCTCGATCATCTTCCAGGAGCCGATGACCTCGCTCAATCCGCTGCACACCATCGAGGCGCAGATCGGCGAGATATTGTCGCTGCATCAGGGCATCGGTGGATCGATGGCGCGGGCCCGCACGCTGGAGCTGTTGACGCAGGTCGGCATTCCCGATCCCGAGACGCGGCTCGGCTCCTATCCGCACCAGCTGTCCGGCGGGCAGCGCCAGCGCGTCATGATCGCGATGGCGCTGGCCAACGAGCCGGATCTGTTGATCGCGGACGAGCCGACCACCGCGCTCGACGTCACCGTGCAGGCGCAGATCCTGGCGCTGCTCGCCGATATCAGGCAGCGGCTCGGCATGAGCCTGTTGTTCATCACCCACGATCTCGGCATCGTCCGCCGCATCGCCGACATCGTCTGCGTCATGAACAAGGGCAAGATCGTCGAGCAGGGACCGGTCGAGCAGGTCTTCACCGCGCCGAAACATCCCTACACCCGCGATCTGCTCGCGGCGGAACCGAAGCCCGATCCGGCGCCGCCGCGCCCGACCGCGCCCGTGGTGATGCAGGCGGACGATCTGAAGGTCTGGTTTCCGATCAAGCGCGGCTTCCTGCGTTCCACCGTCGGCCATATCAAGGCGGTCGACGGCGTCAGCATTGCGGTGCGCAAGGGCGAGACGCTGGGCGTGGTCGGCGAGTCCGGCTCGGGCAAGACCACGCTGGGGCTGGCGTTGATGCGGCTGATCTCCTCGGACGGACCGATCGTGTTCCTCGGCAAGGACATCCAGGGCCTGCGCTTCAAGGAGATGCTGCCGCTGCGCAGCGACATGCAGATCGTGTTCCAGGACCCGTTCGGCTCGCTCAGCCCGCGCATGTCGATCGGCGACATCATCGCCGAGGGCCTCACCGTGCACCAGCCGCACCTCTCGGACGAAGAGCGCGACGCCCGCGTCGTCAAGGCGATGACGGATGTCGGCCTCGATCCGGAATTGCGCATCCGCTATCCCCACGAATTCTCCGGCGGCCAGCGCCAGCGCATCTCGATCGCGCGCGCCGCGGTGCTGGAGCCGAACTTCGTCGTGCTGGACGAGCCGACCAGCGCGCTCGACATGCTGTTCCAGGCCCAGATGGTCGACCTGCTGCGTGAACTGCAGCGCAAGCGCGACCTCACCTACATGTTCATCTCGCACGACCTGCGCGTGGTGGCCTCGCTGGCGAGTCATCTGATCGTGATGCGCCACGGCAAGGTGGTGGAGGAGGGCCCGGCGGCCGAGCTGTTCAGGAATCCCAAGAGCGACTACACCCGCGCGCTGTTCGCCGCGGCGTTCCGCATCGAAGCTGCGCCCGCGGGGACGGTGGCGACGTAAGACGGAATGAGATTGGATGCCCGGGTGGAGCGCCGAGCGCTCGTACCGCGAGCCGAAGGGCCCGACCTGCTTTTACGCCGCGATCGCTGTTCGCCTCTTGGATGATATTCTACGGGACAAAACAACAATGAATCCCCCCGTTACGTTTCCGTAACGGGGGTAATCCTTCGCATCGAAAACCGAAATCTTCGATGCTTGCCGTGGCTTTCCTGCCGATTTCCCGCCTCATGATTGCCGAATTACGAAAAGCGGTCAATAATCAATTTTAGGCTGTGCGTAACTTTCGGGTGGCGTGATGAACGTGCGTACTTCCCGGCGCATTCTGGGGATTGATCTCGGGATTGCATCCTGCGGATGGGGAATCATTGAGGTTGGCGAAGCTGTTGGGCGCATCGTCGCGGCCGGCGTTCGTTGTTTCGATGCACCCCTGATCGACAAGACCGGCGAACCAAAGAGCGCGACGCGGCGGACTGCGCGAGGTCAGCGGCGGATCGTGCGTCGCCGCCGGCAGCGAATGAGCGCCATACGACGGCTACTCGTCGAAAGCAATATACTTACCGATCAATCGCCGAATGCTCTCCGCGATGCGTTACGTCGGGCTTCTCCAAAATCGAGCGGTTCGCAAGTCACGCCGTGGACCCTTCGCGCTGCCGCGCACAATCGTCTTTTGTCCAATGACGAGCTTGCGGTTGTACTCGGTCATATCGCCCGCCATCGTGGCTTCCGCTCGAACTCAAAGAGCGAGGTTGGTGCAAACGCTGCGGATGAAACGTCCAAAATGAAGAAGGCGATGGAGGCCACACGCGAAGGTCTCGCAAAGTATCACTCGTTTGGCGACATGATCGCCAACGATCCGAAGTTCGCGGATCGCAAACGCAACCGCGACAAGGACTATTCGCATACTGCGAAGCGATCCGATCTCGAGGATGAAGTCCGCGCTATCTCGCGCGTTCAAGTCAGATTTGGCAGCAAGATCGCCGGTGAGACTTTCTTGCAAAAGTTTGCGGACGCCGCATTCTCGCAGCGCCCATTGCAAGACAGCGAAGACAAGGTGGGAGATTGTCCGTTCGAGCCGGGACACAAGCGAACTGCGCGGCGTGCCCCGTCGTTCGAACTGTTTCGCTTTCTCCAGCGCCTTGCCCATCTGCGCATCTCGGCCGGACGTGTCGAGCGTTCGCTAACGGCTGAGGAAACTGCACTTGCAACGCAAGGATTTGGTGAAGCAACCAAGACAATCTCATTCGCGTCGCTGCGAAAGACTCTCGACCTCGATCCGAACGCGCGTTTTGCGGGCGTCCCGAAGGAAAAGGAAGGCAAGCTGGATGTGGCCGCCCGCACTGGCGGCGCTGCTTACGGAACCAAAACACTTCGGGATGTCTTGGGCGACGCGCCATGGCGATCGTTGATCGGAACGCCGGAAAAGCTTGATCGCATTGCCGAAGTGCTGTCGTTTCGCGAAGATCTCAAGTCCATTGATGAGGGTCTCGCTGCAATAGGCTTGGATGCTCATATAGTTCAATGCTTGCGCGAAGCGGTGGCACGAGGCGAGTTCAAGGACTTCAACAAGGCCGCTCATATATCGGCTTTGGCCGCGCGCAATATCATTCCCGGACTTCGCGATGGGTTGGTCTATTCGGAAGCCTGCGCGCGCGTCGGCTACGATCATGCGGCGCGTCCGTCCGTTTCCCTGGAGCAGATCGGCAGTCCCGTCACGCGCAAGGCTTTCAGCGAAGCAATCAAGCAGGTCAGAGCGGTTGCGCGAGAATACGGACCCATCGATCTCGTTCACGTCGAACTCGCGCGGGAGGTGGGAAAGAGCGCTGAAGAGCGCAAGAAGCTCACGGACGGCATCGAAGCGAGAAACGTCGAGAAAGGCAAGCGCCGGAATGAAGCTGAGGAACTCCTCGGCCGCCTGCCCAGCGATGACGAACTGCTCCGATACGAACTCGCCAAGGAGCAGAACTTCAAGTGTATCTACTCCGGCGATCCGATTGACCCCGCCGGCATCTCGGCAAACGATACCCGGTACCAAGTTGACCACATCCTGCCATGGAGCCGTTTCGGCGACGATTCATATCTGAACAAAACCCTTTGTACGACGAAAGCCAACCAGGACAAGCAGGGGCGAACGCCGTTTGAGTGGTTCGAGGCGGACAAGACCGAACCCGAATGGCTCGAATATGTTGCTCGCGTCGAGGGGATGAAGGAGGTAAAGGGCCGTAAGAAGCGCAACTACAGCATCAAGGATGCGGCAGGCATCGAGGAAAAATTCAAGGCGCGCAATCTGACCGATACGCAATGGGCGACGAGGCTTCTCGCCGACGAACTGAAGCGAATGCTTCCGCCGCGCGAGAGCGAGCGTGTCGTCGTCAAACGTGCGTCTGGCGGTGGCGACGATGTCAGGGAGGAACGTCGGGTATTTACGCGTCCGGGCGCAATTACATCCAAGCTGCGGCGGGCGTGGGGTCTGGAAGGGCTGAAGAAGGAAGATGGCAAGCGGGTCGAAGACGATCGGCATCATGCGGTGGACGCGCTGGTTCTGGCGGCAACGACTGAGGGCCTTCTCAATCATCTGACCAGGGAGGTCCAGAAACGTGAGCGTGAAGGCCGGCAGGACGACATCTTCCACTGCAGCCAGCCGTGGCCGGGATTCCGGATTGACGTCGAGCGAACCATCTATGGTTTCGAAGCCGCGCCCGGCATTTTCGTCTCACGCGCCGAACGCCGCCGTGCTCGCGGCAAGGCCCACGATGCGACGGTGAGGCAGGTCCGTGGAGCCGATGGCAGAAAACTATTCAATGTGAAGCCTCACGAAATCGTCGGAGCAAGAATCGTCTACGAGCGCAAGGAAATCACTGACAAGAGTTTTAAGGAGAGCGATCTTGAGAAGATCCCCGTTCCTGCTCCCTATGGCAAGGTTTCCGACCCGAAGAAGCTGCGCGACGAAATGGTGGAAAGCCTGCGCGAGTGGATCAGAAAAGGTAAGCCGAAGGATAATCCGCCACGCTCGCCCAGCGGGGACGTTATCCGAAAAGTGCGTGTAGCGACTGATAAGAAAGTTGCGATCGAACTCAGCGGCGGCACCGTTGATCGCGGCGATATGGCGCGCGTGGACGTGTTCAGGAAAAAGAACAAGAAAGGTGCGTGGGAATTCTATGTGGTGCCGATCTATCCACACCAGATCGTTGCTTCCGTATCGCCGCCAAGTAAGGCCGTCATTGCGTACAAAGCCGAGAATGACTGGACGCCAATTGATGCCAACTTTGACTTCGCCTGGTCGTTGAACCCAATGAGTTACCTGGAACTGGTAAAATCGAATGGCGAGGTAATCGAAGGATATTACCGCAGCATGGATCGTACGACGGGGGCAATTAACCTGTCTCCGATGGCGACTAACTCGGAAACGATTCGAAGTATTGGGGTTAAGACACTCTTTAGCTTTCGCAAGTTCACTATCGACCGTCTCGGGCGCAAGTTCGAAGTACCGCGTGAGGTACGTACATGGCGTGGAGAGGCCTGCACCTGACGCAGGCGGCAAGGCTGTCGCTTGCCGACAGCCAGATTTGCGTGAAGCAAGACGCCGGCGAGGTTCGTCTCGCTCTTGAAGACGTTGCGTGGATCGTCATCGACACGCCGCAGGCAACGCTGTCGAGCGCGCTGATGAGCGCCTGCATGGAAGCGGGAATCGCATTCGTCTTCACGGACGAAAGGCACACACCTTCCGGCCTCAGCTTACCGTTTCATCGCCATCATCGGCAGGGCGCAATAGCCAAACTTCAAATTGACGCAAAAGACGGCGTGAAGAAGCGGCTGTGGCAAACCATCGTTCGGCGCAAAATACACAATCAAGCGGCATTGCTCTCGATTCTCGATCGTGAGAATGCCGAGACTCTGAAGGAAATCGCTCGGCATGTGGAACCGGGCGATCCGGGCAATGTCGAAGCTCGGGCGGCGCGTTTCTACTGGGGCCGCTTGTTTGCGGATTTTGTCCGCGATGACGACAGCGATCGACGCAACAAGATGCTGAACTACGGATACGCCGTCGTGCGTGCGGGCGTTGCCCGCGCGCTGGTTGCTTCCGGCTTTCTCCCTGCATTCGGGCTCAAGCACGACGGTGCGGCCAACGCCTTCAATCTCGCGGATGATCTCGTTGAACCGTTCAGGCCGTTTGTCGACGGCCTTACCTGGAAGACGTTTGGCGACAGCACGGAAAGGAATGGTGATCTCACCCTCGAAGATCGCCGCGCCATGGCTGGCGCGTTGCTTCTCAACTGCAAGACAGATGATGGCGAGGTATCGCTTCTGGTTGCTGCCGAAATGGCGGCTGTCGGTCTTTCCCGCGCTCTGGAATTTGAGAAGCCTGCGTTTCTTCAATTGCCCGAGCTGGAGCATTGCCCATGAAAAGCGAGGAGGTGCGATTCGTGTGGATGTTTGTGTTTTTCGATCTGCCGGTCGGGACCAAATCCGATCGACGCAACGCGACCCGCTTCAGAAAATTTCTGAAGGACGACGGGTTCATGATGCTGCAATGGTCAGTCTATTCCCGTGTCTGTCGCGGCGACGATGCCGTGGAAAAACATGGGCAACGGGTGACGAAGAACTTGCCGCCGCGCGGCAGTGTTCGTACCCTTCAAGTCACTGATCGTCAGTACGCGCGTATGAAGCTGTTGCTTGGGGAAGCAACGTTCAATGAGAAAAAAGCACCGCAACAACTGGTTCTGCTCTGATTTCCGCCTTGCGGGTCACGCGGAAATCAGAGCATTTTCAGTAGTTTGTGCCGCTCGTAGCCTACCACGGGGAAATCGGTAGGGAAGCCACGGCACAATTGTGGGCATGTACGCCAACAACGGTAGCCTACCACGGGGAAATCGGTAGGGAAGCCACGGCGAGATAGACCGGCAAGATTTGCTGCCTGTGAGCCTACCACGGGGAAATCGGTAGGGAAGCCACGGCCGGTCGCGAACGCGTACGCCCCGGCGTCTCAGCCTACCACGGGGAAATCGGTAGGGAAGCCACGGCGTCGGGGCAAAAACGTCATTCTACGAAGCCAGCCTACCACGGGGAAATCGGTAGGGAAGCCACGGCAAGACGAAGCCGCGGGCGTGGTCGGCAACGAGCCTACCACGGGGAAATCGGTAGGGAAGCCACGGCGGCCGCGACATGCGCGCTGTAGCCACCTGCAGCCTACCACGGGGAAATCGGTAGGGAAGCCACGGCCTTCAATGTTGAGGGGATGTTTTGAGGCTGAGCCTACCACGGGGAAATCGGTAGGGAAGCCACGGCCGACAGCCCGGTATTGCCGGCGGCCTTTTCAGCCTACCACGGGGAAATCGGTAGGGAAGCCACGGCATCAAGCCACGGCGCCGTCACAGATGAGCCAGGGTGGCGTCGTAACCTACTTTGCATGGGGTTGTTTTCGCGTTTTGTGTCCGGCGCGGTGCTGCACTGCGGATAAGGGCGCTGCGATAGGTTCTTACAGCCGCTTGATCGCGACTACTTCGCTGCCGCCAGCCTTGATCCGCGCGATGGCATCCTTTGTTTTCTCGATCACGGTCGCCATGTGATGCGCGTTGGCGTGCACGATGGTCTCGGCGTCGCGCGCGATGGCGACGTGGCCCTTCCAGAAGATCAGGTCGCCGTGCTTCAGGTGTTTCGATTCAGCCGCGCTCAACTCCCGGCCGAGACCGGCGCACTGCATGTCGCTGTCGCGCGGACAGCCGGTGCCGGCCGCCGTAAGCGACACCTGCACCAGGCCCGAGCAGTCGATGCCGAAGGCGCTCTTGCCGCCCCAGAGATAGGGCGTGCCGACGAAGCGTTCGGCGACCGCGACGAAATCGGCCGCGCGGGCGTCGAGCGGTCCGAGATGCTGCCGCGGCACGTAATAGCCGTCATCGATGACGGCGAAGGAGTCGTGCTCGCGACCGACCTCGACTACGGCGCCCATCGGCAATGAAAGCGCCGGCGGCGTCTTGATCGACGGGCCGGCGAAGGCGAACGTCCACAGCGCCGTGACCTTGTGCGTCGGCGTGGAAAGCCGCTTCGTCAGCGCGCTTTCCGGCAGCCAGCCGACATAGCCGTCGCTGCCGAGCTGGCCCCATGCAAAACCTTCGCCGTTGCGGTCGTAGACGGTGACGCGCTCGCCCCGCAGCGCCTGCGTCAGCTGCTCGGCATCCGAGGCGGGCGCGCGGCGCACCGGCGCGATCGCCTCCGTCACCTCGAGCATCTCGCCCTCGGCAAAGCGCGCGGCCGTGACCTTGCCTTCGAGATATTTCGCGGCGACCTCGGGCCGCGCGGGCGTCAGGCGCGGATCATCCATAGCGTTCGCTCAACAGCTTGTAGATCGCGCGCGCGGCCTGGCATTCGCCGCCTTCGGGACGGCCGGGCTTTGCCGACGGCGTCCAGCCGAAGATGTCGACATGCAGCCAGCTTTTCGCTGTCTCGACGAAGCGCTGCAGGAACAGTGCGCAGGTGATCGAGCCGGCGAAGCTGCCCGACGGCGCGTTGGTGATGTCGGCGACCTTGGAGTCCAGCCAGGAATCGTAAGCCGGCCACAGCGGCATGCGCCACAACGGATCGTTCTCCTGCCGCGCCAGCCGCGCGACGTCGGAAGCCAGCGTTTCATCATTGGTGTAAAAGGGCGGCAAATCCGGCCCGAGCGCGACGCGGGCCGCGCCCGTCAGCGTGCCCAGATCGACCAGCAGGTCCGGCTTCTCCTCGTCCGCCAGCGCCAGCGCGTCGGCAAGGACCAACCGCCCCTCGGCGTCGGTGTTGCCGATCTCGACCGTGATGCCCTTGCGCGACTTGAAGATGTCGAGCGGCCGGAAGGCGTTGCCCGCGACCGCGTTCTCCACCGCCGGGATCAGCACGCGCAGCCGCAGCTTCAGCTTCGCGTCCATTACCATCTGCGCCAGCGCCAGCACGTTGGCGGCGCCGCCCATGTCCTTCTTCATGATCAGCATGCCGCTCGACGGTTTGAGGTCGAGCCCGCCGGTGTCGAAGCAGACGCCCTTGCCGACCAGCGTCACCCTGGGATGGGCAGCATCGCCCCAGGTGAAATCGATCAGCCGCGGCGAGCGGGTCGAGGCCATGCCGACGGCATGGATCAGCGGGAAATCTTGCTTCAGCTCGTGGCCTTCGATGCAGCCGAACTTCGCGCCAAAGCGCTTTGCCACGTCGCGCGCGGCGGCTTCGAGTTCGGCCGGGCCCATGTCATTGGAGGGCGTGTTGATGAGATCGCGCGCCAGGAACGCGGCTTCCACGATCCGCGTCAGCTCCGCAGCATCCACGCCGTCCGGCGGCACCAGCCGGACATCGGGCTTGTCCGCCTTGCGATAGCGGGCAAACCGGTAGCTCCCCAGCGCAAAGGCAAGCGCGGCAAGCCGCGCATCGTGCGGCGCGTTGGCGAAGCGATAGGTGCCTGCAGGCAGCAGCCCCGGCAGCGCGCCGACGCGGAACGGATCGCGCGATTTCGCGCTCTCCTCCTCGAGGCCGAAGATCGCTTGCGCGATCGCGCCATCGGCTGCCGGCACAAGCAGGCATTTGCCGGGCTTGGCCGCAAAGCCGCTGGCCGCGGCGAATTTCTGCCCCTCGGCGGACAGCGTCTTCCTGGTCGCATCCCACGTTGCCTTGCTGGCGAAGGTGATGGGAATGGCAGAGGCGGCGGGAACGGTCTCGAATACGGAGGGCATGCTGGTCTCGGCGAATGGCGGGAGGCGGTAGGCTTCCCGCTACCTACACGCGTTTGGCCGGGCCCGGAAGCGGTGCGATTAACCGGACGTTAGGGTTAACAGTCTATTGCTGGCCCATTCGGTTCCGCCCCGAGAATGTGCCATGCGTCGTCCATCCCCTGTCCGGATATTGGGCTCCGTCGCGGTCGCCGCCTTGCTGGCCGGCGGCCTTGGCGGCTGCAAGACCATGGGCGACATCACGGGCTCGTTGACCTCGAAATCCGATGCCGCCGCCCCGGCCGATCCGCGCCGCACCGCGGAAGCCTACGGCGAGCGCTACCGCGCCAACCCCAAGGATGCCGAGGCCGCTCTCGGCTACGGCCAGGCGCTGCGCGCCACCGGCCAGCGCGCCCAGGCCGCCGCGGTGCTCGAGCAGGCCTCGCTGGCGCATCCCGGCAACAAGCAGCTGCTGGCGGCCTATGGCCGCGCGCTCGCCGACAACGGCAACTTCCAGATGGCGTTCGACGTGCTGAGCCGCGCGCATTCCCCCGATAATCCCGACTGGCGCATCCTCTCGGTGCAGGGCGCAGCGCTCGACCAGATGGGCAAGCATCAGGAAGCCCGCGGCTATTATGCGAGCGCGCTACGCATCGCCCCCGAGGAGCCGTCGGTACTGTCCAATCTCGGCATGTCCTACGTGCTGTCGCGCGAGCTGCCGAAGGCGGAGGAGACGCTGCGCAGGGCCCAGGCCACCGGCCGTGCCGATGCGCGCGTGCGGCAGAATCTGGCCTTGGCCGTCGGCCTGCAAGGCCGCTTTGCCGAGGCGGAAACCATTGCGCGCGCCGACTTGCCGCCGGACGAGGCCGCAGCCAACGTCGCCTATCTGAAGCAGATGCTGGTCCGCAAGGACGCCCCGCGCACGGCCGCCCGCGGCAAGCCGCCGGTGGTGGCGCAGGATCCGTCGGATTAATCACCGGATCGTCGTGGGCCGCAGGGTGGATCAGCCGATCCACGCCCGCCAAACTTTCCACGAGTGAGAAGGAAGGCGTAACCCACCGAACGCCGATAGATGGTGGGTTACGCCTCTCACCTACGTGCGCTTAAGCTTTTGCGCGCGTGGATCGGCTAACCCACCCCACAAACCTTACTGCATCGCCGAGATCTTGATGTAGGTCGGCCCGAGAATGACCACGAACAGCACCGGCAGGAAGAACAGGATCATCGGCACGGTGAGCTTGGGCGGTAGCGCCGCTGCCTTCTTCTCGGCCTCGTTCATGCGCATGTCGCGGTTTTCCTGCGCCATCACGCGCAAGGACTGGCCGAGCGGCGTGCCGTAGCGCTCCGACTGCTGCAATGCGAGGCAGACCGACTTGACGCCCTCGAGCCCGGTGCGCCGCGCCAGGTTCTCATAGGCGACCTTGCGGTCCTGCAGGTACGACAGCTCGGCCGTCGTCAGCGTGAACTCCTCCGACAGCGCCACCGACTGCTGCACGATCTCGCCCGCGACCTTGCGGAAGGCGACTTCCACCGACATGCCGGACTCGATGCAGATCAGCAGCAGGTCGAGCGCATCGGGAAAGGCCCGCTTGATCTGCAGCTGGCGCTTGCCGATCGCGTTCTTCAGGAACAGCATCGGCGCCTGCAGGCCGAGATAGGCGATGCCGACGCAGATGCCGATCTTGATCGGCATCGATTTTTCCATGTTCGAGATCACGAACACGTAGAGCACCGCGCCGATGAACAGCACGATAGGCGTCACCAGGCGGGCGAACAGGAAGGTGATGTAATGCGCCGGGCCGCGGTAGCCGGCCATCACCAGCTTCTCGCGTGCCGCTTCCTGGGCGAGGTACTTGGTCAGGTTGAAGTCTTCGACGACGCGGGACACGACCTGCTTCGGCGTCTGCCGCAGCGACACCTTCTCCGACTTGTTGAGGCGCTCGCGCTCGCGCTGGCGCATACGCTCGCGCTCACTCGCCACCGCCTTCATGCGCTTGGACATGTTCTCGCCGGCGAGCAGCGGCAACACCAGCGAGTAGACGGTCAGGCTCGCCGCGACCGCCGCGAGCAGCATGGTCATGAAGCGGACGTCGTGGAGTTTGGCAATCAGGAAATCGACCATGTCCGCACCATCAGAAGTCGAAGTTGATCATTTTCTTCATCACCATGACGCCGATCGACATCCAGATGACGCAACCCACGAGCATCAGCTGACCCATCGGATCGGTCCACAGCAGCGAGATGTAGTCCGGCGTGGTCAGGTAAACCAGGATCATCACGATCGGCGGCAGCGCGCCAATGATGCCGGCGGAAGCCTTGGCCTCCATCGACATCGCCTGGATCTTTTCGGCCATCTTCTTGCGGTCGCGCAGCACCTTGGAGAGGTTGCCGAGCGCTTCGGAGAGGTTGCCGCCGCTCTTCTGCTGGATCGCGATCACGATGCCGAAGAAGTTGGCCTCCGGCACCGGCATGCGCTCGTAGAGCCGCGCGCAGGCTTCGCCCAGCGGCATGCCGATCGCCTGGGTCTCTATGATGGCGTTGAACTCGCTGCGCAGCGGCTCCGGCGCGTCGGCTGCGACCACCTTGATCGATTCGAACAGCGGCAGACCCGCCTTGATGCCGCGGACGATGATGTCCACCGCGTCCGGAAGCGCGGCGAGGAATGCCTTCTCGCGCCGCTTCTTCAGGAAGGACAATAGCCAGCGCGGCACGCCGAAGCCGAAGGCGAAGCCCATGCCGATGGCGCCGGGCAGGCTGCCGGAAACCACGAAGGCGACGGCAGCACCGACGAAGCCGAGCACGCCGGAGAACATCCAGAATTTCTGCGTGGTCCAGCCGAGGCCGGCCTGCATCAGCCGCGAGCTGAGCGTGACCTTGCTCTCCCTGGCGCGCGCCTCGATCTCCTTCAGCGAGCCTTCGACCTGCTCGCGGCGCGACTTCTGCGCCTTGTTGTCGGCACGTCGCGCCGCCGGCTCTGGCTTTGCAATCAGATCGCGGCGGGCCGCAGCCTGCCGCTCGCCCGACAGCATCGGGTAGATGAAGACCCAGGCGAGCCCGCCGACCGCCGTGGCGGCGAGGAAGCCGAGTGCGAGGTTTTGCATGTTCATGAAGCGTCCCTCAGGTCTTCGGTCCCACTTCGGCGGCGTCGAGCGCCGCGGCGAGCCGCTTCTCCTCGTTGTAGTAGCGCGCACGCTCCCAGAATTTCGGTCGGCCGACACCGGTCGAGCGATGCCGGCCGATGATCTTGCCGTTGGCGTCCTCGCCCACCATGTCGTAGAGGAAGATGTCCTGGGTGATGATAGTGTCGCCTTCCATGCCCATCACCTCGGTGATGTGGGTGATGCGGCGGGAGCCGTCGCGCAGGCGAGCTGCCTGGATGATGACGTCGATCGAGGCGCAGATCATCTCTCGGATGGTGCGAGAGGGCAGCGAGAAGCCGCCCATCGTGATCATGGATTCGCAGCGCGACAGCGCCTCGCGCGGATTGTTGGCGTGTAGCGTGCCCATCGAGCCGTCATGGCCGGTATTCATGGCCTGCAGCAGATCGAACGCCTCGGGTCCGCGGACTTCGCCGACGATGATCCGCTCGGGACGCATGCGCAGGCAGTTGCGTACCAGCTCGCGCATGGTGACCTGGCCTTCGCCTTCGATGTTGGGCGGGCGGGTTTCCAGCCGCACCACATGCGGCTGCTGCAACTGGAGCTCGGCGGCGTCTTCGCAGGTGATGACGCGCTCGTCGTGCTCGATATAGTTGGTCAGGCAGTTGAGCAGCGTCGTCTTGCCCGAGCCGGTGCCGCCCGAGATCAGCACGTTGCAGCGGCAGCGGCCGATGATCTGCAAGATCTCGGCGCCTTCCGGCGTGATCGCGCCGAACTTGACCAGCTGCTCCAGCGTCAGCTTGTCCTTCTTGAACTTGCGGATGGTGAGCGCGGGGCCGTCGATCGCCAGCGGCGGCACAATAGCGTTGACGCGAGAACCGTCGGCAAGGCGCGCGTCGCAGATCGGCGAGGATTCGTCGACGCGGCGGCCGACCTGGCTGACGATGCGCTGGCAGATATTGAGCAGCTGCTGGTTGTCGCGGAAGCGGATGCCGGTGCGCTGGATCTTGCCGTCGACTTCGATGTAGACCGTGCCGGCGCCGTTGACCATGATGTCGGCGATGTCGTCGCGCGACAACAGCGGCTCCAGCGGGCCGTAGCCGAGCACGTCGTTGCAGATGTCGTCGAGCAGCTCTTCCTGCTCGGCGATCGACATCACGATGTTCTTGATCGCGATGATCTCGTTGACGATGTCGCGTATTTCCTCGCGCGCCGACTCGCTGTCGAGTTTCGCGAGTTGCGCGAGGTCGATCGCCTCGATCAGGGCGCCGAAGATGGTGGCCTTGACCTGGTAGTAGTTGTCCGACCGGCGCGTCTCCATTGCGGGCGCGGGCGGCGGCGGCTTTGCCGGGGAAAGCGGTGGAGAGGAAACGACGGGCGACGCCGCAGGCGCGGCCGGCGCAGCCGAAGGCGCCGGCACGGGGGCCGAGGGTTTTACGACCCGCTGGTCGCTATCTGTACGCTTACCAAACACGACGGCACTCCGGACGGCTTACTTGCCGCGCAGTTTCCCGATCAAGGGAGAGAGGAACGAATTCTTCGGCTTCTTGGTCTCGCCGCGGCCGGTCAGGCGCTGCGCGATCTGCAGGAACATCTCGGTGGTGCGGTGATTGGCGGAGATTTCCGCAATCATCTGCCCGTTGTTGGCGGCGGCGCCGAACATCTGCGGCTCGAACGGGATCGTTGCGATCGGCTGGCTCTCGATCGCCTTGGCGAACTCGGCTGCGGCGATCTCCGGGCGCTTGGGAACGCCGACCTGGTTGAGGCAGTAGAGCGGTGCGCGGTCGTTCGGCCGCGCCGCCTTCAACAGGTCGAAGATGTTCTTGGTGTTGCGCAGGCTGGCGAGATCCGGCGAGGCGACGATCAGGATGTCGTCGGCGCCGATCAGGGCGCGCTTGGTCCAGCCCGACCACTGATGCGGTACGTCGAGCACGATGCACGGCATCGAGCCGCGCAGCGTGTCGAAGATGGCGTCGAAGGCGTCGTCGCCGAAATCGTAGACCCGGTCGAGCGTCGCGGGCGCGGCGAGCAGGCTCAGATGGTCGGTGCATTTCGACAGCAGGCGGTCGATGAAGGCGGTATCGACGCGGTCCGGCGAGAACACCGCGTCGGCTATGCCCTGCGCGGGGTCCTGGTTGTAGTCGAGGCCGGCGGTGCCGAAGGCGAGGTCGAGGTCGGCGACCACCGAATCGAGCGCGAGGTCGCGGGCGATCGCCCAGGCGACGTTGTGGGCGATGGTGGATGCGCCGACGCCGCCCTTGGCGCCGACGATGGCGACGATGCGGCCGACCGCCTTGGCTTCGGGCGCGGAGAACAGGTTGCAGACCGAGCGCACCACGTCGAGCGCGGCGACCGGCCCGATCAGGTAGTCGCTGACGCCGCGGCGCACCAACTCGCGGTACAGTGCGACGTCGTTGACGCGGCCGATCACGACGACGCGGGTGCCGGCGTCGCAGACCGAGGCGAGCTGGTCGAGCCCGGTGAGCACGTTGTTGCGCGCTTCGGTCTCCAGAATGATCACGTTCGGCGTCGGCGCCGAGCGATAGGCCTCGATGGCGGCGGCCATGCCGCCCATCTGGATCTTCAGGTGCGCTTTGGCGAGGCGGCGGTCCTCGCCCGCCGACTGCACGGCAGCCGCGGTCTCGACCGTTTCGCAGAAGGCCTGCACCGACACCCGCGGCGCCGGCGCGATGTGATCATCGGCCGGCGGCGAGGTGGCTTCAGGCTGTTCTTCCTGGTTCTGGCGCGCGTAGCTGATCATTTGCCTGTGTCGCTGAGTTTGGCCTTTTCGGCCTCGGGATAGATGGTCGTGGTCGAGGTGCCCTTGCGATACTTCTCGAAGCCGACATTGCGCCGCATGGTGTAGGCCGGCGTCTCCGCGCGCGGCTGCACCAGATCGGACGGTTCGTCGATCATCGCAGCGAGGTTGCGCTGATGGGCGCAGCCGAAATTGTAGTACGACTTGTTCTCGAACCAGCTCGTGTTCCTGTAGGAGGGACCCGTGTCCTCCGGCCACAGGCCGCAGGGGCCCGCGGTCGCCGCGATCTTCGGATAGTTGAGCCGGATCGCCGCCATGTGACGCGGATCCTTCGGCTGGTACTGGCGAACGCTGACCGCGCGCGGCGGCACGCCGGCGGCCGCGATCATCGCCTGGATCTCGCGCAGGGTCTCGTGCGCGGCGCGCGCGTTCGGCGTGCCGGTCGGCATGTCGATGGTGATCCCGCCGGTGCCTTCGCGCAGCCAGGTCTGCGCCATCCCCATGACGTCGGCGCGCTGGGCGGCGGTCATGCCGCCCCGGCCGGTGCCGATGAATACGACGATGGAGCGGTCGGCTTCCGTCACCGCGATCGGGTGTCGCAGGCGATAGTCGTCCGGATAGGGTTCGGCCGCCACGATCGGTGCGTAGGTCTTGCAGGCGCCGAGCGTGATCGAAACGCCGAGCAGCGTTGCTGCAAGGCGCGCGGCCCGGCGGTGCCTGGCGGGTGGTTTGGCAGTCATGGTCATCGTCGTTGCCCGCCCTTAGTCCGTAATGAATCCATAGGTGCCGCGGTAATTCCTCGCCGGATCGACGCGGCCGGGCACGCCGTAGATGCGATTGATGCTGCCGAGCAGGTCCGCCTGCGGGTCGGTCGCATTGGCAAAGCCGTCATCCGGCCGCGACAGATCCTTCTGCGCCACCGCGCGCACGACATAGGGCGTCACCAGCACCATCAGTTCGGTCTGGCTGCTGACGAAGTCGCGGCTGCGGAACAGCGCGCCGAGGATCGGCAGCTGCGTCAGGCCGGGCAGTCCGTTGATCGCCTGCTTGGTCTGCTCGGCGATCAGGCCGGCCATCGCCATCGCGCCGCCCGAGGGGATTTCCAGCGTGGTCTCTGCGCGGCGGGTGCGGATCGAGGGAATGGTCAGCGAGCTGCCCTGCTGGTTCAGCGTGATCGCGTTGTCGTGCGACAGTTCCGAGACTTCCGTCATCACGCGCAGGCTGATGCGGCCCTCGGTCATCACGACAGGCGTGAAATTGAGCGAGATGCCGAACTTCTTGTACATGATCTGCGTCGTACAGACGCGCGTAACGGGATCGCAGGAATAGCCTGCCGGGATCGGGAATTCGCCGCCGGCAATGAAGGTCGCGGATTCGCCGGAGATGGCCGTGAGGTTCGGCTCGGCCAGCGTGCGCACCACGCCGGCGCTTTCCATGGCGCGGATCACGGCCTGCACGTTGGCCCCGCCGCCGAACGTGCCGGTGATGTTGTTGCCGGCGACCAGCGAGCGGCCATAGGCCGTGAACGGGTTCTGATTGTTGAAGCTCACGACCGAGGTGCCGTAATTCAGGCTGCCGTTGAGGTCGATGCCGAGCTGCTTGACGATGTTGCGCGCGACCTCGGCGACCGTGACCTTCAGCATCACCTGGTCGCGGCCGCGCACCACGATGGAATTGACGACCTTGTCCGGACCGCCGGCGAGCTTGGCGGCGAGGTCGCCGGCCTGCTGCGCCTCGATCGGGCTTGCGGCGGTGCCGGTCAGCACGATGCTGTCGCCGAGGCCGTCGATCTGGATCTCGGAATGCGGCAGGATCTGCTTCAGCGCGGCGCGCGCGCCGTTGAGATCGCGCTTCACCGCGATGTCGTAGGCGGCGATCTGCTGGCCCGCCGAATCGAAAAACACGATGTTGGTCTGGCCGACCGCGGCGCCGATGATGTAGGCGCGCTGCGCCGAGCGGACCACGGCGTTGGCGATCTTGGGATCGGCGACCAGCACGTCCTTGACGTCGCGCGGCAGGTCGATCACGACGGACTTGCCGACGCCGAGCGACAGGAAGCGCGCATTGGCCTGCCCGTCGGCGGAAGAGGGCGCAGCTCCGATGCGATAGTCGCCGGCGAATGCGGGCGCGACCGTGGCCTGGTTGAACATCAGCGCCGCGACCGCCGAAATCGACAGGGCGCGGGCCGTCAGGCTCCGCAACGTCGATCTGGTTCCCCTGCACTTCATTTCCGGTGTCCTCATCGTCACTTCTGCATCGTCGTCGGGCTGACGACGCCATAACGAACCACGTTGACGCTTTCGCCGCGCCGCGCCCGCTGGCCGTCCTCGTCGAGCTGCTCGACCATGTTGACGTCGGCGATGGAGCGCAGCGCCAGCGACAGCGTGCCGGTCTGGCGCGAGCGCGACAGCGTCTCGGTCTGCTCGGGCTTCAGCTCCAGCGTCACGGTCTTGCCGACCACCGCGTTCTGGCCTTCCTTCTCCTTCGGCGCCTGGTCGATCGCGAGCACACGCACGTTGGACAGGATGATCTCGGAGATGGCGAGGTCGGGTCCGCCCTTGCCGTCGGGATTCTTCTCGCGCCTGGTCAGGATGACGTCGACGCGATCGTTGGGCAGGATGAAGCCGCCCGCGCCCGTTTCCGGCGAGATTTCGGTGGAGACTGCGCGCATGCCGGTCGGCAGGATCGCGGCCATGAAGCCGGAGCCGTCGGCCTTCACCAGTTTGGGTTCGCGGATCGGCTCGCCGGCGATGAAGGGCGAGCGTGCGATCGAGCCCGTGATTTCCTTGGTGGCTTCGGGGCGTTCGGTCTTCTTGATGAAAGTGCCGCTGGCGGTCGCGGCCGGCCAGGTCTGCCATTGCAGATCGTCGGGCTTCACCGACTGGCCGAGGCCGATCTCGTTCTTGGCGACGAGAACGTCGACGGTCTGCAGTTGCGCGACCTGCTTGACGGGAGCCGGCTTGTCGTCCGATCCACTCGCCAGATATGCGGCAATGCCGCCGGCAACGATGGCAATGGCAAGGACTGCGATCCGTGCGGGATTCATACGCTTCACTTTCCACATTACGCTGCGACGCTTCCGCCGCTGTAACGGGAGTTGACCAGCTATTCGTCAAAGCATGGTTAATGGAGCGTGAGTAAATTGCCTTAACGCAGAGTTACTTGGCGGCTGTTGCGGAATTCAGCGCAGCGCGAGGCGGGCGAGATCGACCGCTTTCATCCATTCCGTCTCGGGATAGATCATCAGCGCGCCGATCGCGAGCGCAATGCCGTAGGGGATGCCGGTCTCCTTGGCATGAAGCCGGGCGAGCCAGGGCTGGCCGGCGAACGATACCGGCAGCGGCCATTGCCGGAACTGCAGCAGCAGCAGCGTCAGCGCCCCGCCGAACAGCGAGGCGTAGAGCAGGTAGTTCATCAGATGGGCAAAGCCGAACCAGAGCGCCGCGGCCGCCGCCAACTTGGCGTCGCCGCCGCCGACCCAGCCCATGGCAAAGCAGCCGAAAGCGATCGTCAGCACCAGTGCGCCCGCGGCGACATGCATCAGGAAGTCGTGGCCGCTCATCCCCGAGGCCACCGCCAGCACCGTGAAGCCCGCCGCCAGCGCCAGCGATACCCGGTTGGAGATCGTCATGGTGAAGAGGTCGCTCGCCGCCGCGAACGCCATCAGGGCCGGGAACAGCAGGAGGCGGGCGGTGTCGAGGATCATGAGTCTTGTGCCCGGAATTGACGCAGCTGAGGGGACGGTGCCCCCGAGTCTAGCTTGCAATGGTGAATGATCGGGAAATGGACCGGCGTCTCACCAGATGCTTGCGATGCGCGCCGCCAGCATCAGGACGGCCAGCAGCAGCGACAGGCAGACCAGCGCCGTCGACCGGTCGAGCCGGCTTGCCGCGGGAAGGGCCGCGGCGCTGATTGGCGGGGGCTTACGCATACGCAACGACAACGCTTCGAACGGGATGAACTCGAAAAAGGAAAGGCCCCGGGAACGCCCGAGGCCTTTTTGCAAGCAGCGCTCGCAACCCTCGCTTACTTGAGCGAGGTGTTGATCGAGGTGAACTTGTTGTTCAGGTTCGTGCCAAGGCCGTTGACCACCGCGATGATGGCCAGTGAAATGCCGGCAGCGATCAGGCCGTATTCGATCGCGGTCGCGCCGGATTCGTCCTTCACGAAACGGGCAAGCAGGTTCTTCATACTCAACTCCATGTACACGTGGCTGTCGAACTAAGGTTGGTCGAGCCGGCGTTCTCAGCACCGTGACCATGCGGCCACCCTAGGGTGCGACAATTGCGGCACGGTTAATTTGATCGCGCAAAACCCGGCGGAACCGGCTGTTCTCGAGCACAGTAAACGTGCCATTAAGGAAGCCGATAAAATGCGGGAAATATCTTGCAGCGACTTCTGTTCTGCGGCGCCCTCGTGATGGGCGCGAAGCACGCCGGCGTTCATGGCTCTTTAAGTACGCCCGCGTAACGCTCTCGATGGCGCTGCTGCCGGATGAGGCTCCGATGTCGAACCTGCCCATGGAAGTCGTCGAGATGCTCGGCCAGACGATCGCCAAGGTGGTCCCGGTGACGATTGCGCTGGCCCTGGTCTTCACCGCGCTGACGCACTTCTGGGCCTGCAATCCCGGAAAGCCCTGGTGGCGCAAGCGCGAGCTCGTCACCGACGTCTGTTACTGGTTCTTCGTGCCGCTGTTCGCGCGCGTGTTCCGCATCGGCCTCCTGGTGGTCGGCGCCGGCTTCTTCTTCAACATCCACGATGCGGACGAGCTGATCGCCTTCTACGACAACGGCCACGGCCCGCTGGCGACGCTGCCCTTGTGGGCGCAGGCGATCCTGTTTCTGGTAGCGGCCGACTTCATGCTGTACTGGCTGCACCGCATGTTCCATGGCGGCGGCTTCTGGAAGTATCACGCCATCCACCATTCCTCCGAGGACCTCGACTGGATCTCGGCGGCGCGCTTCCATCCCGTGAACCTCCTGCTCGGCACCATCGGCGTCGACGTGGTGCTGCTGCTGGCCGGCCTGTCGCCGAATACGATGATCTGGCTTGCCCCGTTCAACCTGTTCCACTCGGCCTTCGTGCACGCCAACCTGAACTGGACGCTCGGGCCGTTCCGCTATGTGCTGGCGACGCCGGTGTTTCACCGCTGGCATCACACTTCCCAGCAGGAGGGCGGCAACACCAATTTCGCCGGCACCTTCCCGGTCTGGGACCTGCTGTTCGGCACCTACCGGATGCCCGAGGGCCGGCTTCCGGACAATTACGGCATCGACGAGCAGGGCAGCTTCCCGAGCGAGATCGCGGGACAAATGGCCTATCCCTTCCGGCGCCAGGCCTCGGCCCCTCCCGCTTGAAATTGCAGGGAAATATCCGGCATTTTCGCGGGTCTCTTTGCGATTATTTCACACATTGCCGGCACCTTGGCTGACGTCGGGCGCCGGTTCGGCTTGCGTATCGCTTCTGCCGACCAGTCGACGCCCCGGAGTAGAGTATGGCGTACACCTTGCGTAACCGCGCTTTTGCGCGTTCCGGATTCCGATCCCTCGCGATGGGCCTGTTGTTGTGGCCGGCGCTGGCGCTTGCCGCGCCCGTGCCGCCGATGGGCGATTCCATCGCCGTCAATGTCGACCAGGCCAAGCTCGTCAAGCTGCCCGGCAAGGTCGCCACCATCGTGGTGGGCAATCCCCTGATCGCCGACGTCACGCTGCAGCCCGGCGGCATTATCGTCGTCACCGGCAAGGGCTACGGCGCCACTAACTTCATCGCGCTCGACCGCACCGGCGAGGTGTTGGTGGACCGCGTCATCCAGGTCGAAGGCCCGACCGACCAGCTGGTTACCGTCTATCGCGGCGTGGAGCGGGAATCCTACAGCTGCATGCCGATCTGCCAGCGCCGCATCACCCTCGGCGACGGCGGCGATTACTTCAAGGCGGCGATGGACCAGGCGGGCTCGCTCAGCAGTTCGGCCACGG
The DNA here is from genome assembly GCF_052389815.1 of Bradyrhizobium sp. GTDB lineage: Bacteria > Pseudomonadota > Alphaproteobacteria > Rhizobiales > Xanthobacteraceae > Bradyrhizobium. Next base: position 36,803 of record NZ_JBQTHN010000149.1, read on the forward strand.
GTCAGGCGGCCGCCGCGGCCAACAAGGCGCCGAACTAAGTCGAACATTGCGTCGAGGCCGCGCCGCGCGAATCGCGCCGCGCGGCTTTTGCTTGTCGCGACTGGTTAAGATTTCGTTGACGGCCGGGGCCCGACTGTTCGAAACGCCCGAAACATTTCAACAATCAGTTTCCGCTATTTCTGCTTCAGGTGACCGTCACCCAAGGGAATTCAAGGGATTTCAGGGATGCCCACGTCAGACGTCTCCGCCCCGCCGAAGCGATTTTTTCGCAGGTTTCGCAGGGATCGCCGCGGTTCGGCCGCGGTCGAGTTCTCGCTCGTCGCGGTTCCGTTCTTCGCGCTGCTGTTCGCCATCATCGAGACCGGCATGGTGTTCTTCGCCGGTCAGGTTCTGGAGACCGCGGTCCAGGACGCCGGGCGGAAGATCTATACCCACCAGTTGCAGGACGCCAACCTGTCCGCGGCGCAGGCGAAGTCGCAATTCCTGACCGATGTCTGCGGCGTCGCCGGGATCCTGATGAACTGCTCGGCGTCGGGCGGCGTCGGCTATGTCGACGTCGACGTGAAATATTATCCGGCCGGTACCGCCATCACGATTGCCGATCCGATCGACGCCGGCGGCAACTACGATCCGAGCGGCTTCACCTTCAGCATGCCCCCTGCCGGCTCGACCGGCACCGTGGTGGTGCGCGGGTTCTATCAGTGGCCGCTGTTCGTCACCGGCCTCGGCTACAACATCGCCAACATCAACCGCAACACCTCCAGCAGCAAGCGGCTGCTCGCCTCCACCATGGCCTTCCATGTCGAACCGTAAAGCCGCGGGATCAAACGCCATGCGCAAGCTTTCGTACCGGACCTGCAACCTGATCGGCCGCTTCGTCCGCGACCGCCGCGCCAACGCCGCGGTGGAATTCGCCGTCATCGTACCGCTGATGCTGACGATGTTCTTCGGCACGGTGGAGTTCTCTTCCGGCGTCGCGGTCAATCGCAAGGTGACGCTGGTGGCGCGCAACATGTCGGACCTCGTCTCACAGTCCTCGTCGGTGTCCGACACCGACATCACCAATTTCACCACGACCGGCAAGGCGATCATGACGCCTTACGATTCGACGCCGCTCAAGGCGACGGTGAGCGAACTCTACATCGATCCCGCCACGCTCACTGCCAAGGTGAAATGGAGCAAGGGATCGTCGCCGCGCGCCACCGACTCGACGGTGAGCATCCCGAGCGCGCTGAAGATCGGCGGCACCTATCTGATCTACAGCGAGGTCAGCTACAACTATGTGCCGGCGGTCGGCTATGTGATGGTAAAGAGCGGCATCAAGCTGTCCGATTTCACCTTTACCCGCCCGCGCCAGTCGCTCTGCGTGCTGTACAGCCAGACGGTCTGCCCGACCTGAAGCACGGCGCCGAACAACGAGACCTGCAAGAACAAGAACTGCAAATACAAAAAGGCCGCTGCATCGGGCAGCGGCCTTTTCGCATCACGATTGAGTTCCCGGCGTTCCCCGGAAGATGCGCGTCAGGCGACGCGGAGATTGTCGGCCGCAGACTTGCCGGAACGGCGGTCCGCCACGATCTCGTAGGAGATCTTCTGGCCTTCGCGCAGCGTGCCAAGGCCAGCGCGCTCGACGGCGCTGATGTGCACGAACACGTCGTTGCCGCCGTCATCCGGCTGGATGAAGCCGAAGCCCTTGGTCGCGTTGAACCACTTCACAGTTCCCATGCTCACGGGGATAGTCCTCTAGTAATAAAAGTTCGAAGCCCACTTTCGATAGGCTGGGTGAGATCGAATTTTTGGAAGGGTCGTCAGCGTCTGAACCGGCTGTGCACCGGTGGATAGCTAATGTCGTCCGGCCGAAACTCGATAAGTCAATAGTATTCGAACACAGGCCTCAAAACAATCCTGAGGCGAGCGAATTTTTGCTGCACGGCCTTTGTGCGTGCGGGTCGCGCATGCCACGAAAATGCCACGCGCGATCCCCTGTTTTGTCGCTACCTGCGGCCGCGGAACTGGCCGCCGCGCTGCGGGCCGCGCTGGGGTCCTGGACCTGCCGAGGCCGGCCGCTCGTCCTTGTGGCGGAAGATCAGGCGGCCCTTCTCGAGGTCATAGGGCGACATCTCGACGGTGACGCGATCGCCTGCCAGCGTCTTGATGCGGTTCTTCTTCATCTTGCCGGCGGTGTAAGCGACGATCTCGTGCCCGGCGTCGAGCTGCACGCGGTAGCGCGCGTCGGGAAGGATTTCGGTGACCAGTCCCTCGAACTGGATCAGCTCCTCTTTAGCCATGGTTCTCTCCAGGTCGTGGACGGTTAGGCTTGCGGACGCCGGTTGCGGTTGGGTTTGAATTTCGGCCGGCTTTCGCGATGCAAAAAGGCAACGCCCTGGATCCCGTCAGCCTGACCGCCCTGCGGGCGGGCCGACTCATGCCGGTCCCCTCGCGGAGCGGCGCCATGATTACCACCACCACGCCGTCTCCGGCGAGGGCCTTTCGAAGCTACCGCACCGTCATTGTTGCGATGCGGATGCACGCGGGGCGCAGGCCTGCCGGGGCGGTGCTGCGGGGCCGGCGCCGCGGCCTCGCGGCCGCCCTGGCTGCGGCGGTCTTCACGCGGCAGGCTGACGCGGATCAGCCGCTCGATGTCGCGCAGATATCCCATCTCCTCGGCGCCTGCGATCAGCGAGATCGCAATGCCCTCGGCACCGGCGCGGGCCGTGCGGCCGATGCGGTGGACATAGGTTTCCGGCACGTTGGGCAGGTCGAAATTGACGACATGGCTGATGCCGTCGACGTCGATGCCGCGGGCGGCGATGTCGGTCGCCACCAGCGTGCGGATCTGCCCGGAGCGGAACGCGCCGAGCACGCGCTCCCGGTGGTTCTGCGACTTGTTGCCGTGGATGGCGTCGGCAGCGATGCCGGCCTTGGCGAGGGCCTTCACCACCTTGTCGGCGCCGTGCTTGGTGCGGGTGAAGACCAGTGCGCGGTCCACCGGTTCCTGCTTCAGCAGTTCGGCGAGGTAGGCGTGCTTGGCCGCGAAATCGACCTGGATGATGCGCTGGTCGATCCGCTCTGCGGTGGAAGCGACCGGCGTCACCGCCACGCGGGCGGGATCGCGTAGCATGGACTGCGCAAGGTCTGCGATGTCCTTGGGCATGGTGGCCGAGAAGAACAGCGTTTGACGCCTGATCGGCAGTTTCGCGACGATCTTCCTGATGTCGTTGATGAAGCCCATGTCGAGCATGCGGTCGGCTTCGTCCAGCACCAGGAACTCGACCTGGGTGAGCTTCAGCGCATTGCCCTGCACGAGGTCGAGCAGGCGGCCGGGAGTGGCGACCAGCACCTCGACGCCGCCCATGAGCGCGCGGACCTGACGGCCCATCGGCACGCCGCCGATCGCCAGTGTCGAGGTCAGGCGGACGTGGCGGCCATAGGCATTGAAGCTGTCGAGGATCTGGCCGGACAGCTCCCGCGTCGGAGAGAGCACCAGCACGCGGCAGGTCTTCGGTTGCGGCCGGATGCGGCTCTCCAGCAAGCGGTTGAGGATCGGCAGCGCGAAGGCGGCCGTCTTGCCGGTGCCGGTCTGGGCGATACCGATCACGTCTCGGCCGGACAGCGCCAGCGGAATGGTTTGAGCCTGGATCGGGGTGGGCGTGTGGTAATTCTCTTCGAGAAGGGCACGCGAAATGGGATCGGCGAGGCCGAAATCCTGAAAGGAGGTCAAAGGTTTCTTTCTGTCAAAACAGCAAGCGCCCGGCGTCATGCCAGGAGCGCGCGAGGTCATCGGAGACACCCGCGTGTTTTGGGTATCGAGTTTCTGTTGGCTGATGGGGCAAGCCAGAACGCCGTGAGACGGATTCAACTACACGGGTTCAGAACACGCGGCTTGCAGTGGCCCGGTCATCACTGACGATTTCACTGATGATTCCTTGGGCCGCGCTGGATATGGCCCATGAAGCCGGCGGTTTCAAGGTGAACTTGGCCGGAATGGTTTCGCGTCGGCAAAAATTCCGCGTTGAATGAAGGACTTGGATTGCTATCCTCCGGGCCGTCCGGTGTTTACGCACCGGCAAGCTCTGCCGGAAAATTAGCCAAAAGGCCAATTTTGCTCATTGTTTAGACCGTCTGCCGTCAAAGCATACAATTTTCTTGCCCAAGAATTATGCAGGCGTGGCCGGTAATTATTTGCCGGATGCGGAATTTTATAACGATTTCAATGGTTTGGTCCGTGTCAGGCCCGTGGCACGAGTCTTGCGATTCCCTTAACGCAGGCGGCCGTGGGGCCGTTCTCGCAGCGTTTAACGCGTCTGCGTCAGGGAGATGACACCTCATGCTTACTCAATTGACTCACGATATGGCGACCATGAGCCGGCGCCGCTGGCTGGCGGCCACCGCCGGTCTGGTTCTCGGCCTCGCCGCATTTACCCAGGCCAAGGCCCAGGAAACCATCAAGGTCGGCGTGCTTCACTCGTTGTCCGGCACCATGGCCATCAGCGAAACCACGCTGAAGGATACCATCCTCTTCCTGATCGAGGAGCAGAACAAGAAGGGCGGCGTGATGGGCAAGAAGCTCGAAGCCGTCGTCGTCGACCCCGCTTCGAACTGGCCGCTGTTCGCCGAAAAGGCGCGCGAGCTCATCACCAAGAACAAGGTTTCGGTCGTGTTCGGCTGCTGGACCTCTGTGTCGCGCAAGTCCGTGCTGCCAGTCTTCAAGGAGCTGAATTCGATCCTGTTCTACCCCGTGCAATACGAGGGTGAGGAGAGCGAGCGCAACGTGTTCTACACCGGCGCGGCCCCGAACCAGCAGGCGATCCCCGCGGTCGACTACCTGATGAAGGACGAGAAGGTGAAGCGCTGGGTGCTGGCGGGCACCGACTACGTCTATCCGCGCACCACCAACAAGATCCTGGAAGCCTACCTGAAGTCGAAGGGCGTGGCGCAGGAAGACATCATGATCAACTACACGCCGTTTGGCCACAGTGACTGGCAGACGATCGTCGCCGACATCAAGAAGTTCGGCTCGGCCGGCAAGAAGACCGCGGTGGTCTCCACCATCAACGGCGACGCCAACGTTCCCTTCTACAAGGAGCTCGGCAACCAGGGCATCAAGGCCAAGGACATCCCGGTCGTGGCGTTCTCGGGGGGTGAGGACGAGCTCGCCGGCATCGACACCAAGCCGCTGGTCGGCCATCTCGCCGCCTGGAACTACTTCCAGTCGATCAAGTCGCCCGAGAACGAGAAGTTCATCAAGTCGTGGCAGGCCTACAAGAAGGATCCGAAGAAGGTGACCAACGACCCGATGGAAGCCCACGTCATCGGCTTCGACATGTGGGTCAAGGCGGTCGAGAAGGTGAAGTCGACCGACGCCGACAAGGTGATCGACGCTCTCCCGGGCATCGAAGCCAAGAACCTGACCGGCGGTACCTCGAAGATGCTGCCGAACCACCACATCACCAAGCCCGTGCTCATCGGCGAGATCAAGGGCAACGGCCAGTTCGACGTGGTCTGGAAGACCCCGGGCCTCGTTCCCGGCGATGCCTGGTCGAAGGAGCTCGAGGGCTCCAAGGACCTGATCGGCGACTGGGTCGGCAAGAAGTGCGGCAACTACAACACCAAGACCAACAAGTGCGGCGGTCAGGGCTCCTGATCCTGGAAGGCTCCTGATCTGAAGCGCACTCGCAAAATACCGACGACAACGGAGAAGGCGGCGATGCCGCCGCCTTCTCCAAATCTCCTGCCGGGGAACTCCAGTGTCTGTCTCACTCTTTGACCGCCTTCGCGCGGCGATCCTTTCATTGTGCCTGATCGCGGCCTTCGCGGTGCCAGCTCACGCCGGCGCATTCGAGGACGCGGTCGCCAAATTCGCCAACGACGAATTCTCCGATACCGCCGAAGCGATCGACGCGGTGGCGGCGTCCGGAAACAAGCTTGCCTTCCCGATCATCAGCGCGCTGAACGAAGAGCGCCTGTTTGCCGATCCCGAGAGCAAGAAGGTCTTCATCAAGCAGGCCGATGACAAGATCCTCGACGCGGCGACGGGAGCTGCCGTCGGCAAGCTGCCGGACGGCGCCAGCGAGGTGCGGCTCAACAACCGCCTGCGCCGCGCCGTGGATGCCGCGCTCGGCAGCCTGACGCTGATGTCGCCGGATCCCGTCAAGCGCATCGCTGCCGCGCAGGCGGTGTTCAAGTCGCATGACGAGAACGCACTGTCCGTCATCGACGAGGCGCTGGCCAAGGAAACCAACGCGGCGGCGAAGGTCGCCTTCACCGAGGCGCGCGCCGCCATTGTGCTTTTCAAGTCGGATGCTTCCGAGGCCGACAAGCTCGACGCCATCGCGGTCGTCAAGGCGAAGGGCGACCAGGAGGCCATGGCGGTCCTGATCAGCCTCGGCGCCGATCAGCCGCCGCTGGTTGCGAAAGCGGTCGCGGCCGCCATTTCCTCGATCCAGGGCAACCTGGCGATGTGGTCGATGGTGCAGAACGCCTGGTACGGCCTGTCGCTGGGCTCGGTGCTGCTGCTGGCGGCCATCGGGCTAGCCATTACCTTCGGCGTCATGGGCGTCATCAACATGGCCCATGGCGAGATGGTGATGATCGGCGCCTACACCACCTTCGTGGTGCAGGAAGTGATCCGCACCCGCTATCCCGGCTTGTTCGACTATTCGCTGTTCATCGCCGTACCGCTCGCCTTCATGGTCGCCGGAGCCATCGGCGTTGCGATCGAGCGCGGCATCATCCGCTTCCTCTACGGCCGGCCGCTGGAGACGCTGCTCGCAACCTGGGGCCTCTCGCTGGTGATCCAGCAGGCGGTGCGCACCGCATTCGGCCCGACCAACCGCGAGGTGGGAAATCCCTCCTGGATGAGCGGGGCCTTCGAGCTCGGCCAGATTACCATCACCTACAACCGGCTCTGGATCCTCGTCTTCACGCTCGCCGTCTTCGCGATCCTGCTCGCCATGCTGCGCTACACCGCGCTGGGGCTGGAGATGCGCGCCGTGACGCAGAACCGCCGCATGGCGGCTTCCATGGGCATCGCCACCTCGCGCGTCGATGCGCTGACCTTCGGCCTCGGCTCCGGTATCGCCGGCATTGCGGGCGTGGCGCTTTCGCAGATCGACAATGTCAGCCCCAATCTCGGCCAGAGCTACATCATCGACAGCTTCATGGTCGTGGTGTTCGGCGGCGTCGGCAATCTCTGGGGGACGCTGGTTGGCGCCTTCACGCTCGGCATCGCCAACAAGTTCCTGGAGCCGGTGGCCGGCGCCGTGCTCGGCAAGATCGCGATCCTGGTGCTGATCATCCTGTTCATCCAGAAGCGGCCGCGCGGCCTGTTCGCGCTCAAGGGCAGGGCGGTGGAAGCATGATGCCCCACATCCTCACCCGCTCGCTCGATCGCGCCTCGACGCTCTTCATCCTTGTTGTCGCTGGCATCGGCGTCCTGGTTCCGCTGTCGAATCTGCTGTTGCCGGAAGGCTCCTTCTTCCAGGTGCCGACCTATCTGGTGGCGCTGTGGGGCAAGTATGCTTGCTACGCCATCCTCGCCCTCTCGATCGACCTGATCTGGGGTTATTGCGGCATCCTCTCACTCGGCCATGGCGCGTTCTTCGCGCTCGGCGGCTACGCCATGGGCATGTACCTGATGCGGCAGATCGGCAGCCGCGGCGTCTACGGCAACCCGATCCTGCCCGACTTCATGGTGTTCCTGAACTATCCGAAGCTGCCCTGGTACTGGCACGGCTTCGACATGTTCTGGTTCGCCGCGCTGATGGTGGTGCTGGTGCCGGGCCTGCTGGCGTTCCTGTTCGGCTGGTTCGCCTTCCGCTCACGCGTCACCGGCGTGTACCTGTCGATCATCACGCAGGCGATGACCTATGCGCTGCTGCTCGGCTTCTTCCGCAACGATTTCGGCTTCGGCGGCAACAACGGCCTGACCGACTTCAAGGACATCCTCGGCTTCAACGTGCAGGCCGAGGGCACCCGCTGTGCGCTGTTCTTCCTGAGTTGCGCCGTGCTGATTGCCGCCTTCCTGATCTGCCGCGCAGTCGTCACCTCGAAGCTCGGCAAGGTGCTGGTCGCGATCCGCGACGCGGAATCGCGCACCCGCTTCCTCGGCTACCGCGTCGAATCCTACAAGCTGTTCGTGTTCACGCTGTCGGCCTGCATGGCCGGCGTGGCGGGCGCGCTCTACGTGCCGCAGGTCGGCATCATCAACCCCAGCGAATTTGCGCCGGGCAACTCGATTGAAGCGGTGATCTGGGTCGCCGTCGGCGGCCGCGGCACGCTGACCGGCGCTGCGCTCGGCGCCGTCGTGGTCAACTACGCCAAGACCTATTTCACCTCGGGCCCGCTCGCGCCCTACTGGCTGTTCATGCTGGGGGCGCTGTTCATTCTGGTGACGCTGTTGCTGCCGAAGGGCATCGTCGGCACCTTCAACGCGTGGTGGGAGCCATGGAAGGCGGGCGCCAATGCCGATACGGCCTCCGCTGTGCGCGCAGACGGCGCCGAGCCCAAACCGAATCCGGCGGAGTGAGCGCATGAACGCCATGAACCTCCGCCAGACTTCCGCGCTGCTCTACCTCGACGGGGTGCACGTCTCCTTCGACGGCTTCCACGCCATCAACAATCTGTCGCTCGCGCTCGAGCCCGGGGAGATGCGCGCCATCATCGGTCCCAACGGCGCCGGCAAGACCACGATGATGGACATCATCACCGGCAAGACCAGGCCGGACGAGGGCGTGGTGCTGTTCGACGGCTCTGTCGATCTCACCCGGCTGGACGAGACCCGCATTGCCGAGCTCGGCATCGGCCGCAAATTCCAGAAGCCGACGGTGTTCGAGAGCCAGACCGTGGAGGACAATCTGCTGCTCGCGCTCAACGTCGATCACAGCGTCAAGGGCACGCTGTTCTGGCGCGGCAATGCGGACGAATCCGGGCGCATCGACAAGGTTCTGGAGACCATCCGCCTGGCCGACGCGCGCCGGCGCCTCGCCGGCAGTCTGTCGCACGGCCAGAAGCAGTGGCTGGAGATCGGCATGCTGCTGGCGCAGGACCCCAAGGTGCTGCTGGTCGACGAGCCCGTCGCCGGGATGACCGACGTCGAGACGCACCTGACCGCGGAGCTGCTCAAGGAAATCAACCGCAACCACACCGTCATGGTGGTCGAGCACGACATGACCTTCGTGCGCGAGCTCGGCGTCAAGGTCACCTGCCTGCACGAAGGCTCGGTGCTGGCGGAAGGCACCATCGACGAGGTGTCGTCGAACGAGCGGGTGATCGAAGTGTATCTGGGTAGATAACTGGTAGGGGCGAATGGCGAATGGGGAGTAGCGAATAGGGAAGTATGGCTTTGATATCTCCATTCGCTATTCGCCATTCGCTACTCGCCAAGAGGCACCAAAGATGCTGGATGTGAAAAATATCAATCTCTACTACGGCGCGGCTCAAGCCCTGCGCGGGGTATCGCTGACGGCCGAGCCCGGCAAGGTGACCTGCGTGCTCGGGCGCAACGGCGTCGGCAAGACCTCGCTGCTCCGCGCCCTCGTCGGGCAATACCCGATCTCGTCGGGCAGCATCGTCTTCGACGGCGAAGATCTCAATCCGCTGAAATCCTACGAGCGCGCCCGCCGCGGCATCGGCTTCGTGCCGCAGGGCCGTGAGATCTTCCCGCTGCTCACCGTGGAAGAAAACCTCAAGACCGGCTTCGGGCCGCTGAAGCGCGACCAGCGCAGCATCCCCGACGACGTGTTCTCGCTGTTTCCGGTGCTGGAGAACATGCTCGGCCGCCGCGGCGGCGACCTCTCGGGCGGCCAGCAGCAGCAGCTCGCCATCGGCCGCGCGCTGGTGATGCGGCCGAAGCTGCTCCTGCTCGACGAGCCGACCGAGGGAATCCAGCCCTCGATCATCAAGGACATCGGCCGCGCGATTTCCTATTTGCGCAATCTCGGCAACATCGCCATCGTGCTGGTCGAACAATATCTCGACTTTGCCTGCGAGCTCGGCGACAATTTCGCAGTCATGGACCGGGGCGCGGTGAAGTATACGTGCCATCGCGAAAACCTCGATCCGGCCGAGATCAGCCGCCAGATGGCTCTGTGATAATGTTCTGACGCGGCCATTTCCGGCCGCTTCCGGGGGATGGATGCGGACCGAGACACGCGAGGCTTCTGCGATCTTCGCGGCCAACCGCGCGCAAGGCGCCGTGCGTTTCGACGTGCGCTGCGAGGACGGCGTGACCCGCCGCGGTGCCTTGCATGAATCCGGATCGCTGCGCGTTCGCTTTCCGTCGCCCGAAGACGACGGCCTCTCGGCCGTCTTCGTCAACACGGCGGGCGGTGTCGCCGGCGGCGACCGCTTTGAAATCGCGATATCCGCGCGCGAGGGTGCGCGCCTCACCCTGACCACGGCGGCAGCCGAAAAGGTCTATCGCGCACCGGACGCTGCCGCGCAGCTCGACATTTCGCTGAAGGCCGCAAGCGGCGCCCATCTCGCCTGGTTGCCGCAGGAAACCATCCTGTTCGACCGCGCCAGGGTATCCCGGCGGATCGAGATCGATCTGGCGGAAGACGCCTCGCTTCTGCTCTGCGAAATCGTCGTGTTCGGCCGCGCCGCCATGGGCGAGCGGATGCAGGAGGGCGAATTCGTCGACCGCTGGCGCCTGCGCCGCGGCGGCAAGACCGTCTTTGCCGAGACCGTCCGGCTCGACGGCGACATCGGCGCCAAGCTGGCGCGGCCGGCGGTCGCCAAGGGCGGCGCTGCCGTGGCCACCGCACTGATCGTGCCGGGAGACGAAGCGCTCGTGGAGCGTATCCGCGAGGCCGGCGATTCCTTCAGCGGGGAAGTCGGCATCTCCGCCTGGAATGGCTTTGCAATGGCGCGGTTCTGTGCCCAAGATGCGGCGGCGCTGCGCGCCGACATGATGACGGTGCTCGGCCGCGCCTCGCCATCGCCGCTGCCCCGCCTGTGGCTGAACTAATTATTAAAGCAGAGTGCTCGCATGAATCTTTCCCCCCGCGAAAAGGACAAGCTTCTGATCTCGATGGCCGCGATGGTGGCGCGCCGCCGGCTCGAGCGCGGCGTCAAGCTCAACCATCCCGAGGCGGTTGCGATCATCTCCGATTTCATCGTCGAGGGCGCCCGCGACGGCCGCACCGTGGCCGACCTGATGCAGTCCGGCGCGCAGGTGCTGACGCGCGACCAGGTGATGCCGGGGATTGCCGAGATGATCCACGACATCCAGGTCGAGGCGACGTTTCCGGACGGCACCAAGCTCGTCACCGTCCACGAGCCGATCCGGTGAGGTGCGCAGAACCATCAACGTCGTCATGCCCGGGCAAAGGCGCGAAGCTCGTCTTCACCCGAATGTCGCGGGCATCCACGACCTTCGGAGTGGGCATCTAGACGTGGATGGCCGGGACAAGCCCGGCCATGACGCGCGGAGAAATACGAGGTACCAAACATGATCCCCGGTGAACGCTTCATCAAGGACGGCGAGATCGAGCTCAATGCCGGCCGCAAGACTGTGACGCTGTCAGTCGCCAACACCGGCGACCGTCCCATTCAAGTGGGCTCGCATTACCACTTCTTCGAAACCAACCCCGCTCTGAAATTCGACCGCAAAAAGGCTCGTGGCATGCGCCTCGACATCGCCGCCGGCACCGCCGTCCGCTTCGAGCCCGGCCAGACCCGCGACGTGCAGCTGGTCGCGCTGGCGGGAAAGCGTACGATTTACGGCTTCCGCGGCGACGTGATGGGTAAGCTGTGAGAAATGCCGGAATTGTCTGGAGCTGAATGATGTCCGTGAAGATCAAGCGTTCCGTTTATGCCGACATGTTCGGCCCGACCACCGGCGACAGGGTGCGGCTGGCCGACACCGACCTCATCATCGAGGTCGAGAAGGATTTCACCACCTATGGCGAGGAGGTCAAATTCGGCGGCGGCAAGGTGATCCGCGACGGCATGGGCCAGTCCCAGGTGACCAACAGGCAAGGCGCTGCGGATACCGTCATCACCAATGCGCTGATCGTCGACCACTGGGGCATCGTCAAGGCCGATGTCGCCATCAAGGAAGGCATGATCAGCGCCATTGGCAAGGCCGGCAATCCCGACATCCAGCCGAACGTGACCATCGTCGTCGGCCCCGGTACCGACGTGATCGCCGGCGAAGGCAAGATCCTCACCGCGGGGGGATTCGACAGCCACATCCATTTCATCTGCCCGCAGCAGATCGAGCACGCGCTGATGAGCGGCGTCACCTCGATGCTGGGCGGCGGCACCGGTCCCTCGCACGGCACCTTCGCGACCACCTGCACGCCCGGCCCGTGGCACATCGCGCGGATGATCCAGTCGTTCGACGCCTTCCCGGTCAATCTCGGCATCTCCGGCAAGGGCAACGCTGCGCGGCCGGCCGCGCTGGTCGAGATGGTCAAGGCGGGCGCCTGCGCGCTGAAGCTGCACGAGGATTGGGGCACCACACCCGCCGCGATCGACAACTGCCTTGCGGTCGCCGACGACTACGACGTCCAGGTGATGCTGCATTCCGACACGCTGAACGAATCCGGCTTCGTCGAGGACACGGTGAAGGCGTTCAAGGGCCGCACCATCCACGCCTTCCACACCGAAGGCGCCGGCGGCGGCCACGCGCCGGATATCATCAAAATCGCCGGCCTGAAGAACGTGCTGCCGTCCTCCACCAACCCGACGCGGCCGTTCACCCGCAACACCATCGACGAGCATCTCGACATGCTGATGGTGTGCCACCACCTCGATCCCTCCATTGCGGAGGACCTCGCTTTCGCGGAGAGCCGCATCCGGAAGGAGACCATCGCTGCGGAAGACATCCTGCACGACCTCGGTGCGCTCTCGATGATGTCGTCGGACTCGCAGGCGATGGGCCGGCTCGGCGAAGTCATCATCCGCACCTGGCAGACCGCGGACAAGATGAAGAAGCAGCGCGGATCGCTGCCGCAGGACAAGGGCAAGGACAATGACAATTTCCGCGTCAAGCGCTACATCGCCAAATACACCATCAATCCCGCGATCGCGCACGGCGTCTCGAAGCTGATCGGCTCGGTGGAGAAGGGCAAGCTCGCCGACCTCGTGCTGTGGTCGCCGGCCTTCTTCGGCGTCAAGCCGGACTGCATCATCAAGGGCGGCTCGATCGTGGCGGCTCCCATGGGCGATCCCAACGCCTCGATTCCGACGCCGCAGCCGGTGCACTACCAGCCGATGTTTGCCGCCTTCGGCAAGTCGCTGACGGCGTCCTCGGTGGTGTTCACGTCCAAGGCCGCCATCACCGCCGGCCTTGCGCGCAAGCTCGGCATCGACAAGACGCTGTATGCCGTGAAAAACACCCGCGGCGGCATCTCAAAAAAGAGCATGATCCACAACGACGCGACGCCTGACATCGAGGTCGATCCCGAGACCTATGAGGTGCGCGCAGACGGCGAGCTCCTGACCTGCGAACCCGCAGAGGTGCTGCCCTTGGCACAGCGCTATTTCATGTTCTAAAACCGCCCGAGACTGAAGCAAGAACAACAAGGGAGAAGCATGATCTACGTCGTCGCCACCACGCAGGTGAAGCCGGACCAGCGCGATGCCTTCATCGCGGGCCACAAGAAATGCATCGCCGAGACGCTGAAGGAGAAGGGCTGCATCGCCTACGCCGGCCATACCGCCATCGACGATCCCAACAGCTATGTCGTGGTGGAGCGCTGGGAGAGCCGCGACGATCTCAACGCGCATGGGCGTGCGCCGCACATGAAGGTATGGCGCGAATATTCCGCGCAGCTCAAGGCGGGGCCGACGGTGATCGAGATCATCAGCGCCGACAAGGTGGATACCATCAAGGCATGATCACATGCTCCCAGGGCTAGAAGCATGATCCGCGCGACCGAAGTTCTGGGCCAGTATCGCTGGGCGGAAGCGCCCGCCGATACGGTGGTGCTCGATTTCGACGACCGGCACCGGCGGCGGATGGCGATGACCGGCACGCGCGGCCTCGAATTTCTGCTCGATCTCGAAAACGCCGTCGCCTTGCGCGGCGGCGATGCGCTGGTGCTGGAAGACGGCAGGCTGGTCGAGGTGGTGGCCGCGCCCGAGCCGCTGGTCGAGATCAGGGGCGCCGATCCTCAGCATCTGGTGCGCATCGCCTGGCATCTCGGCAACCGCCATCTGCCGACGCAGATCGCAGGCAAAGGCCTGCGCATCCGCAGGGATCACGTCATCGAGGCGATGGTGAAGGGGCTGGGCGCGCGCGTCATCGAGATCGAGGCTCCGTTCGATCCCGAAGGCGGCGCCTATGCGGCCGCGCACGGCCACACCGGTCACGATCACCACCATGACCACGCGGATCATGGCGATCCCCGTCATCACCATGACGATCATCACCATGACGAGCATTGCGAGCACGAGCATCATCACGGCGACACCCATGCTCATGACCGCAAATAGCGCGGAGCTGCCGCCCGCGCGCACCATGAGCGAGAGCGAGCTTGCTGCGCTGTACCGGCTGATGACCTGGCTGTCGCCGTCATTCCCGGTCGGCGCTTTCTCCTATTCCAGCGGCATCGAATGGGCGGTTGAGGCGGGCGATATCACGGACGCCGCCACCTTGCGCGATTGGCTCTCTGCCATGCTCACCGACGGCTCGGGGTTTTGCGACTCGGTGTTCGCAGTGCAGACCCATCGTGCCGTCACTTCTCATGATGATCCCGCGCTTCGCGCCATTGCCGAGCTCGCGGCCGCCTTCGTGCCATCGCGCGAGCGCCAGCTCGAAACGACGACGCAAGGCCGCGCCTTCATCGACACGTCGCGCGCGGCATGGCCGTGCGAGGGGCTCGATGAAATCATCGCAGCCTGCGGCGGGCCGATCGTCTATCCGGTCGCGGTCGGCCTCGTCAGCGCAGCGCATGGCATTCCGCCGGAGCCCGCGCTGCATGCCTTCCTGCATGCGGTGGTTTCCAACTGGATTTCAGCGGGCGCCCGTTTGGTGCCGCTTGGCCAGACCGACAGCCAGCGCGTGCTGGCTCAGCTCGAGGCGGATGTAGCCGCGACAGCGAAACGTGCCATGGCCGCCTCGCTCGACGATCTCGGCAGCGCCACCTTCCGCGCCGATCTTGCGAGCTTGCGGCATGAGACACAATATACGCGGTTGTTCAGGTCGTGAATTCAAACGCGCCGTCGTCCCGGCGAAAGCCGGGACCCATAACCACGAATGGTAGTGGTGGTGCAAGGCTGGAGCTCCAGCTCGGCGCAACGATTGGCTTCGGTGGTTATGGGTCCCGGATCGCGCTCGCTCCGCTCGCTTGTCCGGGACGACAATGGAGAGACAATCATGCCTAAATCCCACGGTCCCCTGCGGGTCGGCGTCGGCGGTCCGGTCGGATCGGGCAAGACGGCGCTGATGGACCTGCTCTGCAAGAACATGCGCGAGCGCTACGACATCGCCGCGATCACCAACGACATCTACACCAAATGGGACGCCGAATTTCTGGTGCGCTCGGGCTCGCTGACGCCGGACCGCATCGCGGGCGTCGAGACCGGCGGCTGCCCGCACACCGCGATCCGCGAGGACGCCTCGATGAATCTCGCCGCGGTGGCCGACATGCGCGCCAAGTTTCCCGCTCTCGACCTGGTGTTGATCGAATCCGGCGGTGACAACCTGGCGGCGACATTTTCGCCGGAGCTGGCCGACCTCACCATCTACGTCATCGACGTCGCCGCCGGCGACAAGATCCCCTCCAAGGGCGGGCCCGGCATCGTCAGGTCCGACCTGCTCGTCATCAACAAGATCGATCTGGCACCCCATGTCGGGGCCTCGCTGGAGAAGATGGACACTGACGCCAGGCGCATGCGCGGCGAGCGGCCCTTCGTAATGACCAACCTCAGGAAGGGCGAGGGGCTCGACCGCATCGTTGCCTTCATCGAGACCAAGGGCGGCTTGCGACGTTAACGAAGATTAACGGCGGCCCCCTGCGCGACGAAATTCCGAACGAGACTGGAACCAAACGGCTGCGCCGCGGTTGAAATCCTCTGGTCCCGCGGTGACCAAGGCTGTGGTGCCCGGTGTGACTGTCCGCGTCGACCGACTTCAGTTGCGCCCCGATGACAGCTCCGCCAATATCCCGCGCAATTTGCTGCCAGGCTTTTCACTGCTGTCGTCGTCTTTCGGATGATCCGGATGCGTCGTCTGCTTCATTGCGATCCCCTCACTTCCGGGTAGGCGTGTGGTTCGGCTGGGTTTCATCGTCGGTCTGATCGGATTGATCGGGGTGCTGCTGTCCGGCGCCGCGGCCTGGCGCGTGTACCAGCAGGAGCTTGCGATCGACGGCATTGCGTTCGCGCGCGCCGTCGACGTGCATGCGAGCCTGGTGCAGGATCGCCTCACCGAGCGCGAGCTGCTCGCCCGCGTCGCGTCCGGGCTTTTTCGCGCGCCGGGCGCGGTGAGGGCCAACATGCTGCAGCCGCTGCGCTCGGCGATCTACGCCTTCAAGACCGATTTCGTCGTCGCCGCCTGGATCGCGCGACTGAAGCCGCCCGAGCTCGCCGCCGCCCAGCGCGAGCTCGCCGACGAGAGCTTCGCCAATCCGAAGATCCGCGATTTCGACGACCAGCCGCTCGACATCGCGACCATCGACAAGCCGGTCAATGTGCTGATGGACATCGAGCCGCGCAATCCCGAAACCGTCACGCTGCCCGGTCGCGTGCTGGACGGTCATTCAATCGTGGGGCCGACTCTCGCCAGAGCCATGGTCGAGGGCAGGCCGGTCGCCTCCGATCCGATCGAGTTGCTGCGCAAGCACGGTCCGATCGGCATCGTGCTTGCCGCGCCGGTGCTGCAGGAGGGCGCGGACCCCGCCGGCTTCGTCAGCTTCTCCTACGAGCTCGGCCCCCTGATGCTGGCCAACGACGATCGCTCGCTGTTCTCGGTGGTGCTGCGCAATCCGCAGGAGCCGAGCAGCGAGCTGATCGCCAACGAGCAGGGCGCGGTCACTGCGCGCGCGATTGCCGAACAGCATCCCGCGCCGTCGATCGCGCGCACCGTCACCTTCGGCGGCCGCGACTGGTCGCTGGCCTATTACGCCAGGAACAACGCCGTGCAGCGCGCGCAGCAGACCGCCGCCATCGTGGCGGCGATCGGGCTCGCCATCACCGGCATCATCTGCGGCCTGTTCGGCTACGTCGCCTACAACAATCTGCGGCTCAGCCGCGAGATCGAGGTGCGCATCGGCTTCGAGCGCCGGCTCACCGCCGTGATCGACGAGCTCAATCACCGGGTCAAGAACATCCTGGCCGTGATCCAGTCCATCATCACCCGCACGCTGCGGCACGGCTCGGACGTCGACGTGGCGCGCGAGCTGCTGATCGGCCGCATCCACGCCATGTCCAACGTCGTGACGCTGCTCAGCGAGAGCCAGTGGCAGGGCGTCAACCTCAAGGGCCTGTTCGAATCGCGCTCGATACCGAACGCCGACCGCATCGCGGTGTCAGGTCCCGACATCACCGTCAGCGCGCGCGCCGCGCAGAGCCTGTCGCTGCTGTTCTTCGAGCTGGCCTCGCATTCCGACGAGGGCCTGTCGCTGGTCGGCAAGCACCCGCACATCGTCGCGCATTGGGAGATCGCCGGCGAGAAGCCCGACAACCGGTTCAATTTCCGCTGGGAAGAGTTCAACACCTCGGAAGCGACGCGCCGGCCCGACAGCGATTTCGGGCTGATCCTGCTCGATCGGGTCGCGCCGGAAGCGCTCGGCGGAACCGCCAAGCGCTACTTCACCGACGTCAGCTACGTCTACGAGCTGTCGGCCCCGATGGAGACCGTCGTCGACATGAACGAGCGCGACCGCACCGAGCAGATTTCTGCGCCGGTGCGGCCGGAGCGGTAGGCGGAACAACTCCATTTCGCTCGGATTCAGTTCCGATCCTGCTCTTGATCTGGGCGTTCGGCGGACTGAGCTGACCATGCCGTGGATTTGTAGGGTGGGCAAAGACGCGTGAGCGTCGTGCCCACCTTCACGAGCACGATCGTGGAGGTGGGCACGCTTCCGCCTTCGCTCTTCGAGCTACGGCGGACAAGTCGCTTTGCCCACCCTACATTTTCGGCGATCGAATTCGCGGTGCCTGCGTTATTCGATAGACAAAAAAGGCGGCCGTCTCGGCCGCCTTTTCAGTCTGCTCCCTCTCTTCTCTTATCCATTGCCGCCGATCACCGCGCGCACGGTGTTGTCGGGACCGAAATCCTCCGCGCCCTCGACATAGAGCAACGCGGAGAGTTTCGAGCGCGCGCGGTTGACGCGGCTCTTGATGGTGCCGACGGCGCAGCCGCAGATCGCGGCGGCGTCCTCGTAGGAGAAGCCGGAGGCGCCGACCAGGATCAGCGCCTCGCGCTGGTCCTGCGGCAGCTTGTCGAGGGCGGCGCGGAATTCCTCGAATTCCAGATGCGCGCCTTGCGAGGGCTGCGTCTTCAGCGTCTTGGCATAGTTGCCTTCCGAGTCCTCCACCTCGCGCCGCCGCTTGCGATAGTCGGAGCGGAACAGGTTGCGGAGAATCGTGAACAGCCAGGCCGGAAGGTTCGAGCCGGGCTGGAACGAGTCGATATTGGCGATCGCCCGCAACAGCGTCTCCTGCACCAGATCGTCGGCACGATCGCCGTTGCCGGAAAGCGAGATCGCGAACGCGCGCAGGCTGGGGACCGACGCCAGAATGTCGTCGCGGAGTTGATTGGTGAGAGGCATCAGTCCCTCCCGTCGTTCTTGTCGGTGCCGCCCCCGCCCTGAGCCCCGGGCTGGTCGAGTTTGCGGATCAGCTCCGCAAAGCGGTCCGGCACGCCTTGCCGCACCACGTCGTCGTACATGGCGCGGAGTTGATGGCCGATCCTCGCCTGGATTTCTGCGTTGAGGCCGCCCTGCTTGCGGGGGGCTCCTGCCTGGCTTGCTTGTGACTTTACTTCCTTCATGATCCGATCCACGCTTCCCGGAGAGTTAAGCCATTGAATTCTCGAAAAGTTCCTTCGTTCGGAAACTCTGGGTTCCGGCCGCACTAGTGGGGAGTAATGCGATGTTCGGCCATTGGTTCCAGGAATCAGGAACTTTAATTGGGAACTTTTTTGCTGCCCTAGCGTTAATGCGCGCAGAAACCGGGTCATCCCGTCAGGGTTGTTGACCCAAAGACAAGATTGGAGTGGGGATGTCCCGTTCTCAGGTCGTTGCCGAACACCTGCCGCTGCTGCGGCGCTACGCCCGCGCGCTGACCGGAAACCAGTCCTCCGGCGATGCCTACGTCGCCGCCATGCTGGAAGCGCTGCTTCAGGATCCTTCGCTGCTCGACGAGCGCCATGGCCCACGCGCCGGCCTGTTCCGGCTGTTCACCCAAATCTGGAATTCGGTCTCCGTCAACGACAAGAGCGACGTGACGCCGCTGCCGCTGCCGTCGGAGCGGCGGTTGTCCAACATCACGCCGCTGCCGCGTCAGGCCTTCCTGCTGCTGTCGCTGGAAGGTTTCTCGGAAGAGGAGGTTGCCTGGATTCTCGGCAACGACGTCGCCGAGACGAGGCGCCTGGCGGACGCGGCCGGCCGCGAGATGGCCGCCGAGATCGCCACCGACGTCCTGATCATCGAGGACGAGACCTTCATCGCGATGGACCTCGAAAGCCTCGTGAAGAATCTCGGCCACAACGTCATCGGCGTCGCGCGCACGCACACCGATGCCGTCGCGCTCGCCAAGAACCGCAAGCCCGGCCTGATCCTCGCCGACATTCAGCTCGCCGACGGCTCCTCGGGCCTCGATGCGGTGAACGAGCTCCTGCGCGCCTTCGAGGTGCCGGTCGTGTTCATCACCGCCTACCCCGAGCGCTTCCTCACCGGCGAGCGTCCGGAGCCGGCGTTCCTGATCTCGAAGCCGTTCCAGCCCGCGATGGTCTCGGCGGTGGCGAGCCAGGCGCTGTTCTTCCAGCGCAACTCCCGCAACCGCGCGCCGCGGGCCGCGTCGGCCTGAGGGATGTGCAGGATTCGCAGGGTGGGTTAGCCGGGCCGCGTCCACCGCAAGATCGGCGAACGCCAGTGCAAGGCGTAACCCACCATCCACGCGCAGCCCTCGGGTTGTGCCTGCGGCTAACCCGTCTTTCGTTGTCGTGCGGGAATCTGCTCTAGCTAACGCCCCTGCGGACCGGTTCAGAGGATCGCATCGATGCCCTTGCGCCGGATCACATTGAGCAAGACCAGGGCAGGACCGCTCGGTGTCTTGTCACCGCGCTCGAGCTGCGAGACGTAACCGGGCGTCAAGTTCAGGTAACGCGCGAATACGGCTTGGCTGAGATTGGCCTGTTCGCGGATCGCCCTGATCTGCGCACCCGAGAGGGTGGCGGTGGCGGCCTTCGAAACATCGGCGGTGCCAAGGTGGCGCATGGTGATCTTGTCATGAGCAGCCTTGGTCAGCAGGCCGCTCTTCCTCATGTCGCGCGCCGTCTCGAGTATTGCAGACGTTAGCCTGCTATGGGTCTTCTTCGTCTTTGCCTTCATCGTACACCTCTATCAGCGATCCATCTCTCAGGGCCCGTGCGATCTGGTCCTGGGAGGCATTGAGAAAGGTTGCCGCGATCTCTCTCAGGGAAAGCAAGTCGCTGTTGCTGATGTTCTCCCGCTCGTTCTTGGCGAAACCATAGAGAAAGACCGCGCGGTTGGGGGCCAAATCCAAGCAGCATGCGAAAGCCGCCTCTCTTGCCTTCGCCAGGGCGCGCAACACGCTGTTTGATGAGCCGTCCACCGAGGTCGGCGTCGATCAGCCCCTGCATGGCCCGCCTTACAGCCGCCACGAGGCTATCGTCGCTGATGCCTTGTTGGCGGGCAAGTCTGGCCAGCGCCTTGGTCTTGAGGATGCGCACGCGTATTCCTAATTCAATAAATTATAGTTCATAGCATTATAGATCAAGAGGAGATAGCGGGAGCGCCCGCCCGATACAGCTGACCCCCATGCACTCGCCGGCATGGAGCCCGCGCATCACGGCTGCTAATCGTCCCTCATGGACTCCGCCCGCCGCGACCGCTCGATCGGCTTCCTCTGCCTTGTCGTCACCGCCTTCGGCTGGGCGCTGAACTGGCCGTTGATGAAGCTGCTGCTGCAGCAATGGCCGCCGCTGTTCGCGCGCGGCCTGGCTGGCACGCTGGCTGCCGCGATCCTCGCGGCGCTGGCGCTCGGCCGTGGCGAATCCATGAAGGTCCCGCGCGTGGCCATGCCGCGGCTCCTGTTCGCCTCCTTCACCAACGTGTTCGCCTGGATGGGCTTTGGCACCATGGCGATGAAATACGTCACCGTCGGCGAGGGCGCGCTGATCGCCTACACCATGCCGATCTGGGCCATGCTGTTCGCCTGGCCGTTCCTGCATGTGCGTCCGACGCTGCGCGACGTCGCCGCCCTCGCGCTCGGCATCACCGGCGTCGCGCTGCTGCTCGCCGCCGACGGTTTTGCCTTTACCGCGGGCAAGCTCACCGGCATTGCCCTGGCGCTCGCCTGCGCCGTGCTGTTCGCGCTCGGCAACGTGCTCAACCGCGAAGCCTTCCCCATGCCGCCGCTGGTGCTGGTGGCCTGGCAGGTCGGGCTCGGCTGCCTCGTCATGCTGGTGCTCGGCATTGCCCTGGAGCGGCCGAACTACGGCGCGATCACGCCCATCGGCATCGCGTGCTTCGCCTACATGACGCTGGTGCCGATGGGCCTGTGCTATCTCACCTGGTTCGAGACGCTGCGCCGCCTGCCGCCGACCTCCGCCTCGACCGGCATGCTGCTCGTTCCCGTCATCGGCGTCGTCTCCGCCGCCTTCATTCTCGGCGAGCCGCTCGGCCTGCGCGAAGTCGCGGCGATGGTGCTGACGCTCGGCGGCGTGACGCTGGCGCTGCAGCGCGTGTGACGGCTGCCGCACAAAAAAGGCGCGACCGGCATCACCACGGTCGCGCCCTCTGTAGCCGGTCAATGGGGCAGGGGGGATAACCGGCTGCCGGGATGACTCCCAGCACCCCGGAGTCGTTCCAGCCCTCATCAAGAAATTTTGTCGCGCCTTCCTGGAAAATCGACCCTGGAACCCGGCGGCGTTTACACACGCTTAATTTACTGCCCGGGCCAAGAAACCCGCTTTGCCCGGTCGCGTTGTTCCCGCGCCTCCTCGAGGGGCGATGGGACTTCACGCTCATGTCACAGAAATTCAAAGTCATTCTCGGTGCGCTGGCCGCATGCGCGACCGTCGGCGCCGTGCAGATCGCCGCTGGCAAGGCCGCCTCCACAGCAACCCTTGCCGACCGGTTCCATGCCGTTACGGAGCCCGCGGGTGTCGCCGGCATCAACCGCACCGCCAAGGGCGATCGCGAGGCTGCGCCCCAGCCTGCCGTTGTCGCCCGCACGATCCAGCTCAGGACCGACAGCCTGGCCGACACCTCGGTGGTGGTCCGCATTCCCGTCCAGAAGGATGCGCGCAACCTTCCGCCGACGCAGCCAGCCAAGCCGGCAAAGCCCGGCAAGCCGAAGATGACGGTCGCCTGCGAGCCGGTCGTCAGCGTGCTGACCGAGGTCGCCAAGCTGCTGCAGCCGGGCCGGTGCCTGACGTGATGGCGAGGAAGGATCCCGACGAAAGCTCGTAGGATGGCTAGAG
>NZ_JBQTHN010000150.1:0-3226 GCF_052389815.1 Bradyrhizobium sp.
GCCTCACGGCTGAGCCCGATCGGCGGCATCTTGGGATGCGGCTCGAGCAGGAAGGCTGCGGTCTTTGCCTGGTCGAAGCCCGGCTTCCTGGCGATGGTTGCAAATGGCGGCGCTTCCGTCACCGCCAGCGGCTGGTTGGCGGCGATGGCATGGCAGGACTGGCACCAGCGTTCGGCGAGCTGCCGGCCGGTCCTGGCGTCGCCGGCCGTCGCCAGGGACGGAAAGCCCGTGGCCGCGATCGCCGCGAGAGCGCCTGCGAGACAAACTGCGATCTTCATCCCTGGGAGCCCTTACCTACCTTGACCGCCCGATGCAGCGCGGCCAGCGGTTCGATCAGCATATCACGATGCGGCTCGCCCGCGGGAATCCGCGAGGCCGTGGCGGCGAGCTGGGCGAAAATGTCGGCCAGAAGTCCGTAATTGACATGTAAGTGGACCGACTTCCGCACGTCGGTATCGCCGGGACGTTCGAGAACGAGGCGCATCCCGACCGCATCGAACGCGGCTTCGAAGCGCGATGAGCGCTCGAACGTGCCGCTGTAGAACTTGTCGGGATATTCGAGGGCGACCTCGGCCTTGTCCAGGATGTGCTTCATCGTCCGCTTCCAGTGATGGCGGCTGAAACTAGACCGGGGCGGCCGAGAGTGGTTGATTTGGCGCAAGGCCCGATGGCAAAAGCCAAATGACGCTCACGCGTTGCCGCGATCCTCGCGGAACAAATCCAGCTTCTGCTGCACCGGGCGGTCCGAGAAGCTGAACAGCACCGAGTCCGCGTCGGCCTCGTGCGTGACCCAGCGCCAGCTCGGCACCACGAACAAATCGCGCGGGCCCCATTCGAAGGTCTGGTCGCCGACGCGGGTGCGGCCCTTGCCTTCGATCGCGGCGAACACCGTGGCATCCGTCGAGCGATAGCGCGCGGTCTTGAAGCCTTTCGGCAGCAGCTGGATGAAGGTGCCGATGGTCGGCATGGCGTAGTCGCCGGTCTCGGGATTGGAGAATTTCAGCTTCAGCCCGTGGCAGGCGTCCCATTCGTTACGGGTCTTGGCGCGCTCCAGCGCCTCGCGGGTGTGGCTGTAGGGATAGTTGAAGATCGGCGAGGTCTTCGACTTCCTGATCTCGCCGACCGGCAGCAGGTTGTGGCCATAGCGCGCGAAGCTGTCGCCGACGGGCTTGGTGATGCTCTGCTGGTCGTCCTTGGAATCCTCGGCGAAGGACGCGTCGAGGAACTGTACGATCGGGATGTCGAGGCCGTCGAGCCAGAACATCGGCGCATCGGTTTCGTTGGAATGATCGTGCCAGGTCATCGCCGGCGTGATGACGAAATCGCCGGGCTCCATCGCGGTTCGCTCGCCGTCGACCGAAGTATAGGCGCCGTGGCCTTCGAGCACGAAGCGCAGTGCCGACTGGCTGTGCCGGTGCGATGGCGCGACGTCGCCCGGGATTACCATCTGCACGCCGGCAAACAGCGAGGTCGTGACCTTCGACTGGCCGCGCAGCCCCGGATTTTCCAGCACCAGAACCCTTCGCGTGGCTTCCTTGGCGGTAATGAGCTTGCCGGCCTCGTTCATGTAGGCGCGGATGGCATCGAACTTCCAAAGATGCGGCTGGCAGGCGCTGCGCGGCTCCGGGGTGATGATGTCGCCCATCACATTCCACAGCGCCGAGAGATTTTCGCCGTCGATCTTCTTGTAGAACGCCTCGCGCTCCGGAGTTTTCTGCACGGCTTCCATGGCTGGCCTCCTACCCGTTCTTGTCGGTTCGATTGATTGACAGTATACTGACAATATGGCGAGCGTCAATGTGAGCTAACGAGCGAGAAACGAGGGAGGTTCCTTTGAAGCTGCATGGCTATTTCCGCAGCAGCGCGGCCTACCGGGTCCGGATCGCGTTGAATCTCAAGGGGCTCGCCGCCGAGCACCTGGCCCATCACCTGCGCAAGGGCGAGCAGACCGCCCCCGATTATCTCGTGCTCAACCCGCAAGGGCTGGTGCCGACGCTGGAAGCCGACGAGGGCGCCGTGCTGACCCAGTCGCTCGCCATCATCGAATGGCTGGACGAAACTCATCCGACGCCGCCATTGCTACCGCTGGATGCGCTGCAGCGCGCGAAAGCGCGCGCCTTTGCGCTGGCGATCGCCTGCGACATCCATCCGGTGCAGAACCTGAAAGTGCTCGCCCGGCTGCGCCAGCTTGGATTGCCCGAGGAGAAGGTGACGGAGTGGGCGGCCTGGGCCAACCGCGAGGGCCTTGCGGCTTGCGAAAGATTGATCGCGAAAGAGCCGGGCCCGTTCTGCTTCGGCGAGGTGCCGACGACAGCCGATCTCTGCCTCGTGCCGCAGCTCGCCAATGCGCGGCGCTTCGGCGTCGACGTCTCCGCCTTCCCGCGCCTGCTGCAGGCCGAAGCTGCGGCCAAGGCCATGCCGGCCTTCGCCGACGCCGCCCCGGACAGGCAGAGCGATGCCGAGTAAACCCGCGCCCATCACCATGGACGCGGTCTATACCGCGCCCGGTTATCTCTTTCGCCGCATGCAGCAGATCGCGGTCGCGCTGTTCGTGGAGGAGTGCAGGGCGTTCGACCTGACGCCAGTGCAATACGGCTCGCTGATCGCGATCCATAGCCATCCCGGCATCGACGCCACCCGGCTCTCGGCCGTGATCGCCTTCGACCGCTCCACGCTCGGCAGCGTGATCGAGCGGCTGGAAGCGAAGAAGCTGATCGAGCGCAAGCCGTCGCCCGGGGACAAGCGGGTCAAGCTGCTCTACCTCACCAAGGCGGGCGCCACGGTCCTGCGCGACATTATGCCGTCGGTGGAAAAGGCGCAGGCGCGGATGCTGCAGCCGCTGAAGCCCGCCGACCGCAAGGTGCTTCTTTCGCTGATTACTCAACTCGTCGATCTCAACAACGAAGCCTCGCGCGTGCCCCTGCGCGCGGAAGATGCGCTGGAGCATCTGGGCAAGGCGGGGTGAGGGGCTCCTCCTTGTCATGCTCCGCGAAAGCGGAGCATCCAGTACGCCGCGGCCCCTCGATTTAGCAACTAACTTCTCTGGAATACTGGATCGCCCGCCTTCGCGGGCGATGACAGTCAGAACGAGGCGTCCGCTACATCCTCAACAACGCCTGCCGGTCGATCTTGCCCGTGCCGGTCTTCGGCAGCTCGTCGATGAACAGCACCTCGCGCGGATATTTGTACGGCAGCAGCTTTGTCTTTACGTAGTCCTGCAGCTTGC
>NZ_JBQTHN010000151.1:0-22491 GCF_052389815.1 Bradyrhizobium sp.
GGGGAAAAACACCATTCGGTTCCATTGCGCGCATGAAATATTCTTATTTTGCCGGCTCCGTTGCGGTCGGGGGGCCTGCACCGTTACATGTCTGAAATGTAATCAACAAACGCGTGGAAATGATCGATCCGCTCTACGTCGCCTCCGGCTTTGCCGTCGGCCTGCTTGTCGGAATGACGGGTGTCGGCGGCGGCTCGCTGATGACGCCGCTGCTCATCCTGCTGTTCGGCGTTCACCCGACCACGGCGGTGGGGACCGATCTCCTTTATGCCGCGGCCACCAAGACCGGCGGCAGCCTGGTCCATGGCCTCGGGCGCAGCATTCACTGGCCCGCCGTGATCCGGCTCGCCTCGGGCAGCCTGCCCGCGAGCGTCGTCACGATGCTGGTGATGTGGCAGCTCAATCTCGATGCCTCGGCGCAGAAAACCATCGTCAACCTGGTGCTGTGCTTTGCGCTGCTGCTCACCGCGACCTCCCTGATCTTCCGCAAGGCGATCATGGAGCGCTATCGCAAGCGGCTGGAGCACGTCGATGAACGGACCACCGCGATCCTGACCGTCGTGACGGGCGTGGCGCTCGGCGTTCTCGTGTCGATTTCCTCGGTCGGCGCCGGCGCGGTCGGCGTCACCGTGCTGCTGCTGCTCTACCCCCGCCTGTCGATGGTGACCATTGTCGGCTCCGACATCGCGCATGCGGTGCCGCTGACGCTGGTGGCCGGCTTCGGGCACTGGGCGCTCGGGGCCGTCGACTGGTCGCTGATGGGCGTGCTGCTGATGGGCTCGCTGCCAGGCATCGTGATCGGCAGCTACAGCGCGCTGCGCGTGCCGGAGACGGTGCTGCGGCTGACGCTGGCCGCCGTGCTGATCCTGGTCGCCGGCAAGATCGGCGCGCAGGAGCTGCAACTTTCGGCGTCGACGGTGACGGCGCTGACGGCCACGAGCCACTGACGCAGCTGCGCTAACCGGCTGTCATCACCCGCGAATGCGGGTGATCCAGTATTCCAGAGACATCAAAGACAAAACGATAAGCCGCGGCGTACTGGATGCCCCGCATGCGCGGGGCATGACAAGTGTGCGCAACGGCTACGGCCCCGCCCTACGCCGCGGTCCAGCCGCCGTCGATCGACAGGTTGGCACCGGTGATCTGGGCGGCGTCGTTGCCGCATAGGAACAGCGCAAGCGCTGCGACCTGCTCGACGGTGACGAACTCCTTGGTCGGCTGCGCCGCCAGCAGCACGTCCTTGATGACCTGCTCCTTGGTCATGTTGCGCGCCTTCATGGTGTCGGGGATCTGCTTCTCGACCAGCGGCGTCCAGACGTAGCCCGGACTGATGCAGTTGCAGGTGATCTTGAAGGTCGCAAGCTCCAGCGCCACCGTCTTGGTGAGGCCGTCGATGCCGTGCTTGGCCGAGACATAGGCCGACTTGAAGGGCGAAGCGACTTTCGAGTGCGCCGACGCCGTGTTGATGATACGGCCCCAGCCGCGCTTCTTCATCAGCGGCACCGCGGCGCGGATGGCGTGGAACGCCGACGACAGGTTGATGGCGATGATGGCGTCCCATTTCTCGACCGGGAATTCCTCGATCGGGGAAACGAACTGGATGCCGGCATTGTTGACGAGGATGTCGACGCTGCCGAAGGTCTTTTCGCCGAGCGCAATCATCTCGGCGATCTCGGCGGGCTTGCTCATGTCGGCCGGCGAATGCACGGCGCGCACCTTGAAATCGGTCTCGATGCCGGAGCGTTCGTGCTCGATGTCGGCCGGCACGCCAAAGCCGTTGATGACGACGTTGGCGCCGGCGCCCGCGAACGCCCGCGCGATGGCGAGCCCGATGCCGCTGGTCGAACCGGTCACCACCGCCGTCTTGCCTGTCAACGAACCCATATTCTTCACTCCTTCCTTGCGGGGGCGCCTTCGCCGTCCCGGTTGAGATCGTAAGCCACCATGGTCTGGCCGGGCTGCGGCCGCTCGAGCCAATGCTTGTGCTTCATCGACCGGTGCACGTCGCGCACGCCGGCATCCCAGTGCTCGACCACGCCGATATGGGAGAAGTCGTAGTCCTTGGAAGAGGATTCGTGATTCTTGCTGCGATAGATCAGGTGCACGACGGTGACCGTGTTTTCCTTGGCGGCCTCGCGCAAAAATTCGACCGACGGATCGTTCTTCAGGTGATCCGGCAGCTTGCCGATCAGGTCGCGCAGCGCCAAGCGGGCATTGTGAAGCTGCCGGTTCTTGTCGGTGTTCATGCGGGTGCGGCTTGAAAAGCGGATATCCTTTTCGCGCTCCGCCGCTTCCAGCAGGGTCGTCGGAAGCTCGCCCCTGGCACTGAACAGGTCGACCTGGAAGATCAGGACGTCGCGGCTCGTCTCCTTCCCCAGCACGTAGTCCAGCGGCGTGTTGGAGGCGATGCCGCCGTCCCAGTAATGCTCGCCGTCGATGACGACGGCGGGAAAGCCGGGCGGCAGCGCGCCGGAAGCCATGATGTGCTCGGGACCGATCTTCTTGCCGAGCTTGCTGAACTCGAAATTATCGAAATAGGCGAAGTTGCCTGACGTGACGTTCACCGCGCCGACGGAAAGCCGCATCTTCAGATCGTTGATGCGATCGAAATCGACGAGCCGCTCCAGCGTCTTCTTCAGCGGCGCGGTGTCGTAGTAGCTCAGCGCCGAGGCGGTGCCGGCCGGCCAGAGCGGCGCCGGCGGAAAGCGCGGGGTGAAGAAGCCGGGCACGCCGAAGGTCGCGATGATGGCGGCGGAGGTCTCGTTGAACAGCGAGCGGGCGTGATCGCCCGGCACCACGGGATTCCACGGCACCGGCTGGGACACCATGTGCCAGAATTCCTTCAGCCGCTCGACGCGCGTCGCGCCTTCGTTGCCGGCGATGATCGCGGCGTTGACCGCGCCGATCGAAATGCCGGCGATCCATTCCGGCTCGAAGCCGCTGTGACACAGCGCCTGGAAGGCGCCGGCCTGGTATGAGCCGAGCGCGCCGCCGCCCTGCAGGACCAGCACGCGCTGCGCCATGGCGGGCGTCGTCGCCGGCAAGGAAGGGGAGCTATCCATGGTGATCCGTCGATGAGAGTGCCACGCCGGCCGCACCAAAGCGGCTGTTCGCAGTTGCGTCAATCGACGAGACCGGAACCGAAATCAAGACTGATTTATCTGGCATCCGTTGACGCAAGAATGAGCGTCCAGAACACCTTGTATTTGGTATTCGGCGCATAACTGGCGGCAATGCCCAGTTTTGTGACATCGCGGCTGAGCATATTGGCCCGGTGCGGCGGGGAATCGCGCCAGCCGGAAAAGGCCTCGGCCAGTGTGTGGTATCCGGCGGAGACATTCTCCACCGCCGCCGTGGCCGGGTAGCCGGAGCCGGAGAGCCGCCTGGCCAAGGGCCCCTTGACGTCATGGTCGAGCTTGTTGCGGCTCGCCATGGCCATGGACTGGGCCTGTGCGACCTTCATCAGGTCGGGGTCGACCACGACCTTTCCGAGGCCGTTGTTCTGGCGGTATTGCGAGATCATGGAGGCGGCGGTCTGCGGATCCAGCGTGGCGCCGCCATTGGCCATGGACAGATACATGGCCGGCTGCTCCGGCTGGCTGTCGGACAGGCAGCCGGAAAGCGCCAGAAGCGCCAAAATGGCGAGAATCGCCCGCATGGTCGGAAACTACCCCCGAGGTCAGGGGGCCGTTGTTGCATATCAACCGTGGCTGAAAAGTGAACGGCGGGGCGATTCCGGGTCTTTCCGTGGCGGGGCATCGGTGTCATTCCGGGGAGCGAAGCGAACCTGGAATCTCGAGATTCCCCGATGCGCAACTGCGCATCTGAGGTCTGGTCCTTCGGACCATCCCGGAATGACGGTGCCCTACCTACTCCTGCGCCGCAAATATCCGGTACCGCCGCGGCTGCAGGCTGACGGCATCGCCCGGCTGCAATTCGCGGTCGCGCGGGGCGTCGATCTCGATCACGGTCTTGCCCTCGCCGCCGCTCAGCGCGACTTCCGCGCGCTGGATCAGGCCGAAGGTGCGCACGCGCCTGACCGAGCCTTCCAGCGCGCCGCTGCCGGCCGGGCCGACCTGCATGTCGTGACGGCGGATGAACAGCCTTGCCGCCCCCGGCGCCGAGCCGTTGGGCTCGATGTTGAGCGGCCTGCCGTCGAGCCGCACGTTGCCGTCGCGCACTTCCACCGGCAGCACGATGGATTCGCCGATGAAGCCGTGCACGAAGGCGGTGGCCGGATTGTCGTAGACGTCGCCGGGCGTGCCGACCTGCTCGATACGGCCCTTGTCCATCACCACGACGCGGTTAGCGACTTCCAGCGCCTCCTCCTGGTCATGGGTGACGAAGATCGAGGTGACGTGGATTTCCGAATGCAGCGTACGCAGCCATTGCCGCAGCTCCTTGCGCACCTTGGCATCGAGCGCGCCGAACGGTTCGTCCAGCAGCAGGATACGCGGCTCGATGGCGAGCGCGCGCGCCAGCGCAATGCGCTGGCGCTGGCCGCCGGAGAGCTGGCTCGGATAGCGGTCGGCGAGCCAGTCGAGCTGCACGAGATCGAGCAGCTCCTTTACCCGTGCGCGGATGGCAGCCTCGTCCTTGCGGAGGGCGCGGGGCTGCACGCGCAGGCCAAACGCGACGTTCTCGAACACCGTCATGTGGCGGAACAGCGCGTAGTGCTGGAACACGAAGCCGACGTGGCGCTCGCCGGCGCCTCGCGACAGCGCGTTCTCGCCGTCGAACGAAACTTCGCCGGCGTCGGGCCAGTCGAGGCCGGCGATGATGCGGAGCAGCGTGGTCTTGCCGGAGCCGGACGGGCCGAGCAGCGCCAGCAACTCGCCGTCTGCGACCTTGAGGTCGACATTGTCGAGCGCGGCGAAATCGCCGAACTTCTTGGTTAGGTTCTTGACTTCAATCGTCACTCGGCACCTGTGTTTCATCCAGCCGCCGTTCGAGGATCGTCTTGGCCACCAGCGTGATCAACGCCAGCATGGCAAGTAACGAAGCAATCGCGAACGAGGCCACGAACTGATACTCATTATAGAGGATTTCCACCAGCAGCGGCATGGTGTTGGTCTCGCCGCGGATATGGCCAGACACCACCGATACCGCGCCGAATTCGCCCATCGCCCGTGCGTTACACAATAGCACGCCATAGAGCAGGCCCCATTTGATATTTGGCAAAGTGACGCGGAAGAAGGTTTGCAATCCCGACGCGCCGAGCGAGATCGCGGCCTCCTCCTCCTGCGTACCCTGCTCCTGCATCAGGGGGATCAACGCCCGCGCCACGAAAGGGAACGTGACGAAAATGGTGGCAAGCGCGATGCCGGGAACCGCAAAGAGGATGCGGATGTCGTTGGCCTGCAGCCAGGAGCCGAAAAATCCCTGCGCGCCGAACAGCAGCACGAAGACGAGACCTGAGATCACCGGACTGACCGAGAACGGCAGGTCGATCAGGGTGATCAGGAAGGTCTTGCCGGGGAAATCGAATTTTGCAATGGCCCAGGCGGCGATGACGCCGAAGATCAGATTGAGGCTGACGGAGATCGCGGCGATCAGCAACGTCAGCTTGATTGCGGCCAATGCTTCGGGCTGCCGGAGCGCGGTGAAATAGGCCGGTATCCCGCGCGAAAATGCCGACGCGAAGACGACCACCAAAGGCAGCACGACGAAGATCAGCAGGAACAGCACCGCCAGCGCGACGATGACGAAGCGGATCGCGCCGGGCTCGGTGTGTACTCCGTCCCGCGGCGGCGTGTAAGTGAGGCTGTGCTGCTCGCTCATCGCTTCCTCAATGCGCGGGAATGCGCCTCTGCGCCCAGCGCTGCAGACGGTTGACGGCGAAGATGATGAAGAACGATGCCAGCAGCATGACGACCGCAATGGCCGTCGCATCGGCATAGCGGAATTCGGAGAGCCGGATCACAATCAGAAGCGGCGCGATCTCGGAGACGTTGGGCAGATTGCCTGCAATGAATATGACGGAGCCGTATTCGCCGACGGCGCGCGCAAACGCCAGCGCGAAGCCGGTCAAGAGCGCCGGGATCAGGCTCGGCAGGATGACGCGAAACACCGTGTGCCAGCGGTTGGCGCCCAGTGAAGCTGCTGCCTCCTCGATCTCCACGTCGAGGTCCTGCAGCACCGGCTGCACCGTGCGAACCACGAAGGGAACGCCGATGAAGATCATGGCGATGAAGATTCCGATCGGCGTGAAGGCGACCTTGATGCCGAGCTCGGCGAGCGGTGCACCGAGCCAGCCCTTCTGAGCGAACAGCTGTGTCAACGCGACGCCGGCAACCGCCGTCGGCAGCGCAAAGGGAATGTCGACGATGGCATCGAACAGCCGGCGGCCGGGGAATTTGTAGCGCACCAGCGCCCAAACCACGATCGTTCCCATCACGAGATTGACACAGGCGGCGGCGAACGACAGGCCGAAGGAAATCTTCAGCGCATTGAGGGTGCGGCGGCTGGTGACGATTCCCCAGAACTGCTCGAGGGAAAGATCGAGCGTCTTGATAAAGAGGCCGGCCAGCGGAATCAGGATGATGACGGAGAGCCATGTCAGGGTCAGTCCCATGGTGAGACCGAACCCTGGCAAAGTGCTGCGCCGTTGCGGCACTCCGTTCACAACATCCCCCGCTGCGCTGCAGCCCGCCCCTGGTACTCGTCAGTTCTTGTAGATCTGGTCGAAAATGCCGCCCTCGGCGAAGTGCTCCTTCTGCGCCTTGGCCCAACCACCGAAAACGCCGTCGATCGTGAACAGTTCCACCTTGGCAAAGTACTTTTCGTATTCCTTCGCGATCTCGCTATCCCGCGGACGATAGGAGTTGCGTGCGGCAATCTCCTGACCTTCCCTAGTATACCAATACTTCAGATAAGCCTCTGCCACCGCGCGCGTACCTTTCTTGTCGGCAACCTTGTCGACGATGGCGACCGGCGGCTCGGCGAGGATCGACAGCGGCGGCGCCACGATCTCGAACTTGTCCTTGCCGAATTCGCGTTGCGCCAGGAATGCCTCGTTCTCCCAGGCGAGCAGCACGTCGCCGACGCCGCGCTCGACAAAGGTGACGGTGGAGCCGCGCGCGCCGGTGTCGAGCACTGGCACGTGCTTGAACAACTCGGCGACGAATTGCTTTGCTTTCTCGGCGGAGCCGTACTTCTTCTCGGCATAACCCCAGGCGGCGAGATAATTCCAGCGCGCGCCGCCCGAGGTCTTCGGGTTCGGCGTGATGACTTCCACGCCCTTCCTGATCAGGTCGTCCCAGTCCTTGATGCCCTTGGGATTGCCCTTGCGCACAAGGAACACGATGGTCGAGGTGTAGGGCGAGGCATTGAGCGGCAGGCGCTTCTGCCAGTCGGGAGCGGTGAGACCCCGTGCCGCAACCGCGTCGATGTCATACGCGAGCGCAAGCGTGACGACATCGGCCTGCAACCCGTCGATTACGGCGCGCGCCTGCGAGCCGGAGCCGCCATGCGACTGCTTGACCTCGACGGTCTTGCCGGTTTCCTTCTGATACACCGCGGCAAACGCCTTGTTGAAATCGGCGTAGAGCTCCCGCGTCGGATCGTAGGACACGTTGAGCAGCGAGACATCGGCGGCATAGGCAGAACTCGCGAACAGCAAAGCAAGAGCGGCGGCGAACGCGGGGCGGATCATCTCAATCTCCATTCGGCATGACGAGCGAAAGCCGTCGAGCGCTGTTGGAAATAAACTCGTGAGAAACCGGCCTTAAGTCAACGGAACCGCTTTTCGTAGTTCACGACGTTACAGCTTCACCATGCTACGAAGTCGGCGTCGTGTGGATGCCGCATTCCGTCTTGGCCCTGCCGCGCCAGCGGCCGGCACGCGCATCCTCGCCGGCTTCGCTGCGGCTGGTGCAGGGCATGCAGCCGACCGAGAGGAACCCGGATGCGACGAGCGGGTGCGGCGGTAAATTGCCGAGCTTGTAGATCGCCTCGATCTCCTCGGGCGAAACATTGGCGAAGGGATTGAACTTCAGCCGCGCACCGTCCTGTTCGACAACGGGAATATCGACGCGGGCGCCGCCCTGAAAACGCTTGCGCCCGTTGATCCAAGCCGCAAACGGCTTCAGCGCGCGCGCCAGCGGCTCCACTTTGCGGATGCGGCAGCAGGCATCGGGATCCGAGAACCACAATTCCTTGTCCGGATCCTCGCGCGAGAGTGTTTCTTCCAGCGGCTTGATGGAGCGCACGTCTGACAGCCCAAGCTGTCTCGTCAGCGTGTCGCGGTAGTCCAGCGTCTCCTGGAACAGCCAGCCGGTATCGAGGAAGACGACGGGAATCGCGGAATCGACGTCCGCCATCACCTTGAGCAGCGCCGCCGATTCCGTGCCGAACGACGACACCAAAGCGAGATGCTCGCGGCCGACGACCTTCAGAGCCGCAGCGATCACCTCGGCGGGCGAAGCGTGACGCAGTACCTCGTCGAGCGCCGCGGCCGGCGGCAACGGCGGAGTGGCGGAAACTTCCTGCGGTGCGATGGCGCTCACTGGCGGGCACTCCCGGAACGGCGCTGCTGGCTGCGCCGGTGCAATGCGGAGAGCCGGCCATCGCCGGTCGGCTGATAGAACACGCTGTAGCGGCGCTCCGCTTCGCCGAACGCTTCGGCATCGGCCTGCTTCTTCACATCGAGCGCATCGAAGCCGGCGCGCAGCATGAACACGAACTGGTCGCGCAGCACCTGCCCGGTGGCGCGCAGCTCGCCCTCGTAGCCGTGACGCTCGCGCAAGAGGCGCGCCTGCGTATAGGCGCGGCCGTCGCGGAACGACGGGAATACCAGCGCGACCAGCGCGAGGCGATCGAGATACGGCACGAGGTCGTCGAGGTCGCGGTTGTTCGGCCAGATCACGCCGACCTTGCCGCGCCCCAGCAGCGCCTCGGGATTTTCCAGGAAGCGCGCCGCGGAGACCAGCACCGGCCCGTCGCCCGGCAGCTCGGCGCCGTCGGCGGCGTGGAAGAAGACGTCGGTTGCGATAATTCCGTTCTTAACGAGTGGCATAGACCCGCTCCTTGAAAGGTTCGACGCCGAGGCGCTTCACCGTGTCGATGAACAGCTCCTCCTTTGAATCGCGCAGCGCGAGGTAAGCTTCGACGATGTCCTCGACCACGTCGGCGACCTCGGCATAGGGCACCGCAGGGCCGATCAGCGTGCCCATCTGGGCCTGCTCGTCGGCGCGGCCGCCGATGGTGATCTGGTAGAATTCCTCGCCGTTCTTCTCGACGCCCAAAATGCCGATATGGCCGACATGGTGATGGCCGCAGGCGTTGATGCAGCCGGAGATGTTGATGTGCAGCCGGCCGATCAGGTTCGCGGTGTCGTGATTGGCGAAGCGCCGCGTCAGCTCCTGCGCGATCGGGATCGAGCGCGCATTGGCCAGCGAGCAGTAGTCCAGCCCCGGGCAAGCGATGATGTCGGAGACGAGGTTCACGTTCGGCGTGGCAAGGCCGATCTTGTCCAGCGCCTTCCACAGCGCCGGCAGATCGCGCTTGGCGACATGCGGCAGCGCCAGGTTCTGCTCATGGCCGACACGAATCTCGCCGAAGGAATATTTGTCGGCGAGATCGGCCAGCGCATCCATCTGCTCGGCCGTGGCGTCGCCCGGAGGCGCGCCGACCGGCTTCAGCGAGATGGTGACGATGGAATAGCCCTGCGCCTTGTGGGTGAAGACGGAATTACGCCGCCAGCGCTCGAACAGCGGATCATGCGCGGCCTGCTTCAGCTCGTCAGGCATGTGCGGCAGCTTCTCGTACTTCGGATAGGCGAAGCGCGCGCGGATGTCCTCGATGGCGGAGTCCTCGACGACGAGCGCGCCGTCGCGCAGGTACTGCCACTCCTCCTCGACTTCGCGGGCGAACTTTTCGATGCCGAGCTCGTGCACCAGGATCTTGATGCGCGCCTTGTAGATGTTGTCGCGGCGGCCGTACTGGTTGTAGACGCGCATGATCGCCTCGACGTAGCTGAGGATGTCGCGGCGGTGCACGAACTGCTTGATGGTTTTCGCAATGAACGGCGTGCGGCCGAGCCCGCCGCCGACCAGCACCTCGAAGCCGAGCTCGCCGTCCTCGTTCTTGTAGAGCTTGAGGCC
The DNA here is from genome assembly GCF_052389815.1 of Bradyrhizobium sp. GTDB lineage: Bacteria > Pseudomonadota > Alphaproteobacteria > Rhizobiales > Xanthobacteraceae > Bradyrhizobium. Next base: position 10,104 of record NZ_JBQTHN010000151.1, read on the forward strand.
GATGTCGTGGATCTTGATCGCGGCGCGGTCGTGCGCCGAGGCCGTGATCGCGATCTTGAACTTGCGCGGCAGGAACGAGAACTCCGGATGCAGCGTGGTGTACTGGCGCAAGAGCTCCGACCAGATGCGGGGATCGTCGACCTCGCCGGGCGCCACTCCGGCCCATTGGTCGGAGGTGACGTTGCGGGTGTTGTTGCCCGAGGTCTGCATGGCGTGGATGCCGACCTCGGCGAGGTCGGCGAGCGCATCCGGCAGCTCGGACAGCTTGATCCAGTTGTACTGGATGTTCTGCCGCGTGGTGAAATGGCCGTAGCCGCGGTCGTAGCGGCGCGCGACATGGGCGAGTGCGCGCAGCTGCTTCGAGGACAGCGTGCCGTAGGGGATGGCGACGCGGAACATGTAGGCATGCAGTTGCAGGTAAACGCCGTTCTGCAGGCGCAGCATCTTGAATTCGTCCTCGGTGAGCTCGCCGGAGAGGCGGCGCTTCACCTGGTCGCGGAATTCGGAAACGCGCTCGTTGAGCAGCGTGCGGTCGAGTTCGTCGTATGCGTACATGGGAAAGCCTTTATGCCGGGACCGGCAGCAGTTCGATGGTGAGGCCCTTGACGCGAATGCGCTCGCGCAGATTGCCGGGCACGATGTTGCCGTCCTTCAGTTCAACGGGCGCGATATAGGCGCCGACCGCGCCGAGATCGTCGTCGATGGCTTCGGCCAGCAGCGCCCGCGCATCGTCCGCAGTGCGGACGACGGCGGCGTCGGCGAGATCGGTGGACCAGTCTTTGGAGCCGGTGCGCCAGATCACCACGCCATCGGAGGTGCGGTTCGCGGTCACCACCGACGGACCCGTGATCTTGATTTTTTGTTGCAGCGGAGAGGTCATTCGGCAGCTTCCAGGAGGTTGGCGATTACGTCATTGAGCTCGTAGTTGCGCCATGGCGCGGAATGCGCAACCACGTCGCCGATGATGAGGATGGCAGGACCGCCATCGATTTGAGTCACCAGTTCAGGCAACTGGTCGAGCGTGCCGACCGCGGCCTTGGCGTCCGGACGCGTCACCCGCGCGAACACGCCGACCGGCGTGCGCGGCGAGCGGCCGGCGGCGAGCATGCCGTCGCGGATGGTCGGCGCAGCGGTCATGCCCATGTAGACGACGACGGTCATCTTCCTGTCTGTCAGCACCGACCAGTCGACGGTCTCGGCGTCCTGCGCCCGGTGCGCGGTGAGGAAGGTGATGCGCAGCGCTTCCTGGCGATAGGTCAGCGGCGTCTCGAACTGCGCGGCGGCGCCGAGACCGGCGGTGATACCGGGGATGATGGAATAGCTGACGCCGGCGGCGCGCAGCACGTCCACTTCCTCGCCGCCGCGGCCGAAGATGAAGGAATCGCCGCCCTTCAGCCGCACCGCGCGCTGGCCGGACCGGGCCGCTTCAACCAACAGCTTGTTGATCGCGTCCTGGCCGATGCCGGGCTTGCCGACGCGGCGGCCGACCGGCACGCGCGCCGCATCGCGGCGGGCGCGGTCGAGCACTTCGGCCGAGACGAGCTCGTCGTAGAACACGATGTCGGCGTCTTGCAGCGCGCGCAACGCCTTCACTGTCAGCAAATCCGGATCGCCGGGGCCGGCGCCAACCAGCGTGACATGGCCCCTGGCCTTGCCGTCATCGCCGCCGGCAAAAGCGGAGGCATCGGAAATATCGTTGAGCGCCTTCTCGGCCTCGTCCTTGCGCCCGGCCAGCACCAGCGCCCCGATCGGGCCATCGACGATTCGCTCCCAGAAACGGCGGCGCAACGCAAATTCCGGAATGCGCGCATGAATGGATTTGCGAAACGTGCCGATGAAGGCGGCGAGATCGCCGATCCGCGCCGGCAGCACCGCCTCGATGCGTTCGCGCACGCGGCGCGCGACGACGGGCGAAGCCCCGCCGGTGCCGACGGCAACGACGACGTCGCCGCGATCGACGATGGCAGGAAAGATGAAAGTGGAATGCGCAAGATCGTCCATCACATTGATGGGCAGGCCGACCGATTTCGCGCGCGCGGACATGGCGACGCCGATGTCGCCGGCGCCGGCGCAGAGGATGGCGATGACGCCCTTGAGGTCGGCTGCAAGCGGATCGCCTTCCGCGATCTCGATGCGCGCGGCATCGTCGGCCGCAATCCCACTGAGGTCATGATTGCCGTCGGTCGCATACCAGCGCACCCGCGCGCCGGCCGACGTCAGCAGGCGCAATTTCGCGCGCACGAGATCGCCGGCGCCGACCAGGAGCACCGGTCCGCTTTGCAGATCGAGGAAGACAGGCAGAAACCGCATGCGACGCTCTCTTTCCCACTTCGGGGTTGACTGAAATTATTTTCTCTCTAAGTGTGTCGCAAGCCCGAAATAGAGAAAATTATTTCTTCTAAATTGCGGCTTGCAGATGGAATTTTCGCCTATTCAGGTCGAGGTCGACGAGATGGATGTTCTCACCAACGAATCCGCGAGAGAGCGGCTCCGCCAGGCACCGCTGATTAAAGCATCTTCCGTGCCGCAAATGACCCCGCCCTCGATGGATCACCTCGACCAGCTCGAGGCCCAGAGCATCTACATTCTCCGCGAGGCCTTTGCACGCCTTAAGAAGCTCGCCCTGTTGTGGTCGCTGGGCAAGGACTCCAACGTCATGATCTGGCTGGCGCGCAAGGCCTTCTTCGGCCGCGTGCCCTTCCCGGCGATGCATGTCGATACCGCCAAGAAGTTCGCCGAGATGTACGCCTTCCGCGACCGCTACGCGAAGGAATGGGACCTCGATCTGCGCGTCGAGCCCTGCCCGCCGATCGACGCCGTCGATCCGACCCTGCCGCCCGCCGCGCGCTCCGCCGCGCGCAAGACCGAAGGGCTCAAGCTTGCGCTGGCCAAGCACGGCTTTGACGGCCTGATCGCCGGCATCCGCCGCGACGAGGAAGCAACCCGCGCCAAGGAGCGTGTGTTCTCGCCGCGCGGCCTGGAGGGCGAATGGGACGTACGCGACCAGCCGCCTGAATTCTGGGACCATTTCAACGCCTCGCCGCCGCAGGGCGCGCATTTGCGCATCCACCCGATCCTGCATTGGACCGAGGCCGACATCTGGGCCTACACCAAGCGCGAGAACATCCCGATCATCCCGCTTTACATCGCCAAAGAGGGCAAGCGTTACCGCTCGCTCGGCGACCAGGACATCACCAATCCCGTCGCTTCCATGGCTTCCAATATCGACGAAATCCTCGCCGAGCTCGACGCCACCAAGGTGCCGGAGCGCGCGGGTCGTGCGCTGGACCACGAGACCGAAGACGCTTTCGAGCGCCTGCGCGTCGCCGGCTATCTCTGACGAATTCCTGCTGTGAGCGCCCTCATGAACATGATCGTCTCCCCCACCTTGTCGGCAACGCCCAACGGCACGACGCGACCGCAAGTGCGCATCGTCATCGTCGGCCATGTCGACCACGGCAAGTCCACCCTGGTCGGCCGCCTGCTGCACGAGACCGGCAGTCTGCCCGAGGGCAAGCTGGAAATGCTGAAAGCCGTCAGCGCGCGGCGCGGCATGCCGTTCGAATGGTCGTTCCTGCTCGACGCGCTGCAGACCGAGCGCGACCAGGGCATCACCATCGACACCACGCAGATCCGCTTCCGCACCCATTCGCGCGACGTCGTCCTGATCGACGCGCCCGGCCACGCCGAATTCCTGCGCAACATGATCACCGGCGCCTCGCAGGCCGACGGCGCGGTGCTGATCATCGACGCGCTGGAAGGCGTGCGCGACCAGACGAGGCGGCACGGCTATCTCCTGCATCTCCTCGGCATCAAGCAGGTCGCCGTGGTCGTCAACAAGATGGACCGTGTCGATTTCGGCGCGGCGCGATTCGAGGAGATAGCTGCGGAGATTACCGCGCATCTCACCGGCCTCGGCGTCACGCCGTCCGCGGTGATCCCGATCTCGGCGCGCGACGGCGACGGCGTCGCGGCGCATACGAAGAATATCGCCTGGTACAAGGGCCCGACCGTGGTCGAGGCGCTGGATGCGCTGGAGCCGGCACGCGCGCTGGAGCAGCTCGCCCTGCGCCTGCCGGTGCAGGCGATCTACAAGTTCGACGACCGCCGCATCGTGGCCGGTCGCATCGAATCCGGCAGCCTGATCGCGGGCGACGAGATCGTCATCATGCCCGCCGGAAAGATTGCCAAAATCCGCTCGGTCGAGAGCTGGCCGCTCACCCCGGTCGAAGGCCGCCAGGGCGCCGGCCGCTCCGTCGGCATCACGCTCGACCGCGAGCTGTTCGTCGAGCGTGGCGACATCATCGCCCATGCGGGAACGTCCCCGCGCGACACCCGCCGCATCCGCGCCCGCATTTTCTGGCTGCACGACAAGCCGCTCGCCAAGGGCGATTCCATCCTGGTGCGCCTCGGCACCCGCGAAGCCCGTGCCAATGTGGTCGCGATCGAAAAGGCGATCGATCCCGGCGCCCTGTCGAACGACGAAGGCAAGTCGATCGCGCGCAACCATGTCGGCGAGATCGACATCTCGCTGGCGCAGGCGATTGCGGCCGATCCGCATGACGAGAACCCGCGCACCGGCCGTCTCGTCATCGAGGTCAACGGCCGCATTGCCGGCGGCGGTCTAGTGCTGTCGGTCGATGCCGGACAGCGCGCGGCTCCCATCGACATCGTGCCAGTGGAATCGGCGCTGCGCCCCGACGAGCGGTCGGCGCGCTATCGGCACAACGGTGCGGTGGTGTGGCTCACCGGACTGCCGGGCTCCGGCAAGTCGACCCTGGCGCGCGCGCTCGAGCGCCGTCTCTTCACCAATGGCGGCTCGCCGATCCTGCTCGACGGGGATACGCTGCGCGCCGGCCTCAACGGCGATCTCGGCTTCTCGCCGCAGGACCGCAGCGAGAATATCCGCCGGCTGGCGGAAGTCGCCACGCACCTCGCCCGCAACGGCCATATCGCCATCGTCGCCGCGGTCTCGCCCGCTACTGACGATCGCGCCGCGGCCCGCCGCATCGCCGACAGCACGTTCCGCGAAATATATGTCTCGACGCCCGCCGAGGTCTGCGAAAGCCGCGATCCCAAGGGGCACTATGCCAAGGCGCGAGCAGGTAGCCTGAAGTCGTTCACCGGCATCGGCAACGACTACCAGGCGCCGACCGAGGCCGAGCTCGTGCTCGACACCTCGGCCCGTTCGGTTGCGGAAGCGACCGAGGAGATCGAGCGGATGCTGGCCAGAACCGGCGTCCTGTTCGACGAACTGGCCGATCTCGCCGCCAATATCTGAGGCATCCCCGGAGGTCTTTTTACGGCTTTCGGGGGCCTTCTCATCCTCCCGGCTTGTGGCTAAAAGGGCGCCTTGAACGCCGCCCTTTGGCGCGCTTTTTGCTGTTTTCTCCCCGGGAACAGCTACAAAACGCCATTTCTGCCGAGAAAGCCCATCATGAAACGTGTCGATGCCCACGGATTGAAGATCGCGCCTGTCCTGTTCGATTTCATCGAGAAGGAGGCGACCCCCAAAACCGGGATTGCGCCCGACGCGTTCTGGGCGGGGCTTGCCGCCATCGTCAGGAAGCTGGCGCCGAAGAACCGCGACCTGCTGAAATTCCGCGACACGCTGCAGGAGAAGATCGACGCCTGGCACCGCGCCAACAAGGGCAAGCCGGTCGATATCAACGCCTATACCGCGTTCCTGAAGGAGATCGGCTATCTCCTGTCGGAGCCGGCTACCAAGAAGGTCGAGACCGCCAATGTCGATGACGAGATCGGCAAGATCTGCGGTCCGCAGCTGGTGGTGCCCCTCACCAATGCGCGCTATGCGCTGAACGCGGCGAATGCGCGCTGGGGCTCGCTCTACGACGCCTTCTACGGCACCGATGCGATCCCGCATGATCCGAGCGAAGCCGGCAAGGGCTACAACAGGGCGCGCGGCGACAAGGTGATCGCCAAGGCGAAATCGTTCCTCGATGCCGCAGCTCCCCTCGCCACCGGCAATCACAGCGACGTCATCGGCTACAGCGTGGTGGCCGGCCAGCTCTCGGCGAAGCTGAAGAGCGGCAATGCGACCGCATTGAAGACGCCGGCGCAATTTGCGGGCTATCAGGGCAATCAGGAAGGGCCGTCGGCGGTGCTGCTCGTCAACAACGGCATGCATGTCGAGATCAAGATCGACCGCAACCACCCGATCGGCAAGGACGATCCGGCCGGCGTCGCCGACATGATCATGGAATCGGCGGTTTCCACCATCCTTGACATGGAGGACAGCGTTGCCGCCGTCGATGCCGAGGACAAGGTTCTGGTCTATCGCAACACGCTCGGCCTGATGAACGGCACGCTCGCCGCCGATTTCGAGAAGGGCGGCAAGACCATGACCCGCTCGCTCAATGCCGACCGCATCTACAAGACGCCCGACGGCGGCGAATTGAAGCTGCACGGGCGCAGCCTGCTGCTGATGCGCAATGTCGGCCATCACATGTACACCGACGCCGTGCTTGACGAAAAAGGCGAGGAGATTCCGGAAGGCATCCTCGATGCCGCCGTCGCCGGCCTGCTCGCGATCCACGACCTCAAGGGCAACTCGAAGGTCAGGAACAGCCGCAAGGGCTCGGTCTACATCGTCAAGCCGAAGATGCACGGCCCGGATGAAGTCGCGCTCACCTGCGAATTGTTCGGCGAAGTCGAGAAGATGCTGGCGCTGCCGGCAGACACCATGAAGGTCGGCATCATGGACGAGGAGCGCCGCACCACGGTCAATCTCAAGGCCTGCATCCAGAATGCGTCGAGGCGCATCTGCTTCATCAACACCGGCTTCCTCGACCGCACCGGCGACGAGATCCACACCTCGATGGAAGCGGGCCCGATGATCCGCAAGAACGACATGAAGGCGCAAGCCTGGATCAAGGCCTATGAGGACTGGAACGTCGACAACGGCCTGATCGACGGCCTGCCCGGCCACGCGCAGATCGGCAAGGGCATGTGGGCCGCCCCCGACAAGATGGCGGACATGCTGGCGCAGAAGCTCGGCCATCCGCAGGCCGGCGCCACTACGGCATGGGTGCCCTCGCCGACCGCGGCCACGCTGCACGCGCTGCACTATCACCAGGTCAACGTCATCGCGCGTCAGCAGGAGCTCGCCAGGGGCGGACCGCGCGCAAGACTCTCCGACATCCTCACCATCCCGGTGTCGCAGTCGAACTGGGCGCCCGACGACGTCAAGCAGGAGATCGACAACAACTGCCAGGGCATTCTCGGTTACGTCGTGCGCTGGATCGACCAGGGCGTCGGCTGCTCCAAGGTGCCCGATATCCACGACGTCGGCCTGATGGAAGATCGCGCCACCTTGCGCATCTCCAGCCAGCATCTGGCGAACTGGCTGCACCAGGGCGTCATCACAGCCGACCAGGTGATGGAGTCGCTGAAGCGCATGGCGGTCGTCGTCGACAATCAGAACGCCGGCGATCCCCTCTACAAGCCGATGGCGCCCGCCTTCGACGGCGTCGCCTTCAAGGCCGCCTGCGACCTCGTATTCAAGGGCCGCGAGCAGCCGAACGGCTATACCGAATTCATCCTGCACGCCCGCCGCAAGGAGGCGAAAGCGGCCGGTTGATAGACTTGCAGAGATCCATGACGAAAGCCCCGGCCGATGCCGGGGCTTTTTGTTTCGACCGTCATTGCGAGGAGCAAGGCGACGAAGCAATCCATCCCTCCGCAATCGCAGCACGATGGATTGCTTCGCTTCGCTCGCAATGACGGATGGTGGGTGCGCTAAACCACGGCGAGGTATTTCAGCAGCGAGATCACGCCCAGCACGATCACGATGACCCGGCAGATCTGCTTGGCGCGGCCGTCGAGCGGCAGGAGGTTGATCAGATAGAGGATGAGGATGACCACAAGGAATGTGACGAGCGCACCGACGAGCATCGGAAGACCCCTTCTGCAATGACCGCTGTTGGCCGGTCATCAACTCGAAGGGGCGCCCCGGGTTCCATCCTGGGAACCACAGCAATCCGGCCAACCCCGTCAATTGCGCAATGGCGCAACGCTCGCGCTCTCAATTCCTGCCTTTCGCGACCACGGGCGGCGGGCGGTAGCGCTGCTTGATGCGCTCGGAGGCCGGCGAGAATTGCACCGGCGTGCGCCCGTCGGCGCTCTGGTTGGCGGTGACGAGGCCTCTTTCGCCGGCGACGATGTCGCCCTTGCGCAAGGTCGGATCGTTCGCGGGCTCTATCCTGGCAAGGCCGCCGGCGTCCTTGCCGTTGCAGGCGCAGCCTGACACGAGCTCGTTGCGATAGCGGAAGGCGTTCGGCAGCTTCGCGTACGGCTTGCCGTTCTCGGTCGCCGCATTGTCGATGGCGCTGCCGTAGACCACTTCGGTATCCACATTCGGACAAAGACCGCTGCAGACCGCGCCGCGGCTCTCGCCGTCATTGCCGGTGATCGGGAAATGGCGGCCGTCGCAGGTGCGCACGCAAAACGCCTGGCCGCCCACGAGCTGCCGCGGCTCGGCCTGCTGGAAGTTTTCTCCGAACGGCATCTGAACCATCGGCGGACGAGGGCGGCCGAAACCCCGGAAGAAGTTCGAGAAGAAATCCTGCGCCTCTGCCGCAGGCGGCATCGCGGCCAAGGCCGTCAGGGCGGTCCCCAGGACGGCTGCCAGCATGCAAAGGCTGGATGATATTCGCCCGGCCGGCTTTCGGAATTTTGACACTGGTTGCCCCATCGAATTCGCAAGTTGGGACCAACGCGCCGGCGCGGACGCAGTTCCGGCGATCGCGCCATGGAACCCTTGCACATGCCCGCAAGTTGTCGCGGCGGAGATTTTGTACGCAAGGATACAGCGCGACGAATGCACGTCCGCGAGGGAGGACCAAGGTGCGTGCGCTTCCCGGCGATCGTGTCCTGCCCCGCGAGCACGAGCCGCCGCGCGAGAACGGCACACCGCTGCCGGACAGTGCAATCGAACAGCCGCCGCTGATCCGCCGTCAGGAAGTCGTCGCCGTTGCGCTCGCCGGGCTGCTGCTCATCGCCGCCATCGCCGCACTCTACGTCGCCAAGGCATTTTTCCTTCCGGTGGTGCTGGCCTTCGTGATCGGCACCATGCTGTCGCCGGCGGCCGGCTTCCTCGAGCGCATTCACATTCCCCGTGCCGTCGGTTCGGTCCTGATCGTGGCCGCGGTCACCGCGCTCGGCGCCTTCATCGTCGGCCTGATCTCCGCCCCCGCGATGGAATGGAGCACGCGGTTGCCCGAGCTTGCAGGCAGGCTGAAGGACAAGCTGCACGTCTTCGACCGGCCGCTGGCGCTGTGGCACGAGCTGCAGGCCATGCTCGGCAGCTCCGACGGGCTGACCGGCTTGCAGATGCCGAAGTTCGACTGGGTGCAGCCGACGCTGGAATTCCTGTCGCCAACCTTCACCGAATTCCTGCTGTTCTTCGCCACGCTGGTGCTGTTCATCGCGAGCTGGAAGGACCTGCGCCGCACGCTGATCATGACCTTCGGCGATCGCGGCCGCCGGCTGCGCACGCTGCGGATCCTCAACGAGATCGAGGAACATCTCGGCGGCTACCTGCTCACCGTCACCATGATCAACGCCGGCGTCGGCATCGCCACCGGACTGATCTGCGTGCTGACGGGCATGCCGAACCCGGCCGGCCTCGGCGCGCTCGCGGCGACGCTCAATTACATCCCGATCATCGGTCCGATCGCGATGTTCTTCGTGCTCGTCATCGTCGGCCTCGTGAGCTTCCCGACGCTCGCCGGTGCGTTGATGGCGCCATTGATGTTCGGCATCCTCACCTTCTTCGAAGGCCATTTCATCACTCCGACCATCATCGGCCGCAAGCTGGCGCTGAACGCGCTTGCCGTGCTGCTGGCGCTCGCGTTCTGGACCTGGCTGTGGGGCCCGATGGGCGCCTTCCTGTCTTCGCCGCTGCTGATCGTGGCATCGATCCTGAAGGAGCATCTGATGCCGGACGAAACGCCGCAGCTGCCCGAGGATTGACCGGGATTCGGGAAGAGGAACTTCCCGCCCGAACCGGCGTTCTCCCGCAACAGAATCCGGGACAACGACATGATGGACACAGCGAACATCGACCGCCTCGAAAAGGACGTCAGCGCCGTCAAGGGCGACATCTCTGCGCTCGCCCGGCAGATTACCGACGTCATGAACTCGCTTGCCGGCACCGCGCAGAAGGAAGCTCGCCGCGGCTACAAGCAGGCGCGTGCCAGCGCGGAAGATGCCATCGGCGACATCTCCGAGCGCGGCAACGCGATGATGGGCGCCGCGCAGGATGCGGCCGGCACGATCGAGGAGACGCTGGAGGAAGCCATCGCGGAGCGGCCGCTGGCGGCGATGGGCGTTGCGCTCGGCATCGGCTTCCTGATCGGCGTCACCTGGCGCCGCTGAGGCCATCAAGCCCGGCGCACGCAAGACCTGACGGGCTCTACAGGGCGAGGCGCGCTAATGTTCCAGCGCATGATCGACGACTTCAAGGTATCGACCGGCAACGTGGTGCACCTGACGTCGCTCGTGCTCGCCGCCGTGGTGGCGCTGTTCATCACGATCGCATTCCTGTGCGCCGCCGCCTTCATATTCGTGCTGCAGCAGTACGGTCCCATCGAAGCGTGCCTGGCGGGAGCGGGCGTCTTCCTCGTGGCGGCGCTGCTCGCGGCCAGCGGCTACATGCTGCGCAAGCATCGGATCCGGGTCCGCGCCGAGCAGCAGGCGAAGGCTGCGGCGCGCTCGCCGCTCGCCGATCCCGCGATGATCGCGATCGGCATCCAGCTCGTCCGCGCCATCGGCATCAAGCGGCTGGTACCGCTGCTCGCGATCGGCGGCGTGGCAATCGGCCTGCTCGCGGCGCGCGGACATGCGCAAGCCGAGGAGCCGGCGGAGTAGGCACGGCAACTCTCGGCACGATCGCCGCAACCGTCATTGCGAGCCAACGGGTCGCAATGACGTGGAAACGTGCAGGCTCAGCTTCCCACGGCGCGAATTTCGCCCGAGTTTTGCTGGTTCGCTGCTCCTCTCGTTTAGAGGCGCAGTGAACGACAAGAAAATGCTGGACAAGCCTCTGCCAAAGACGCGGAAATATGCCTACCCTCCGGGCGATTCCCGTGCCGGGCAGCTTGCAGCAGAGTAGTTTCGAGGATCCGTCGTGGGTGGCGAGACGGTGAAGAAGGTGAGTTTTGCGCTACAGGGCGGCGGCGCCCATGGCGCGTTCGTCTGGGGCGTGATCGACCGGGTGCTGGAGGACGGCAGGCTCGGCATCGAGGCGGTGAGCGCGACCAGCGCAGGGGCGATGAACGCGGTGGCGTTCGCCTCCGGCATGGTGTCGGGCGGGCCGGAAGCGGCGCGCGCCGCGCTGCACGATTTCTGGCACCAGGTCTCGCAGATGGACGTGATGTACGATTTCTTCTCGCCCTGGAATCAGTGGATCCAGGCAATGAAGCTGCCGCCGGAATGGCATCCCGTGCATGCCGCGATCCACACGCTGACCCACACGCTGCCGCCGAACCTGCTCAATCCCTTTCATTTCAATCCGGTGCGCGAGCTGCTTTCGCGCGTGATCGATTTCGAGCGCATCAACCACGACGACCGGGCGCCGCATCTGTTCCTCAACGCCACCAACGTGCGGACCGGCAAGCTGAAGGTGTTCGAGACGCCGAGGCTCACGGTCGATGCGGTGCTGGCGTCGGCCTGCCTGCCGCCCTATTCCCAGGCGGTCGAGATCGACGGCGAGCATTATTGGGACGGCGGCTATCTCGGCAATCCCGCGATCTATCCCCTGATCTATCGCGCCGGCTCGCGCGACGTCGTCATCGCGCAGGTCACCGCGATCAGGCGTGACGAATTGCCGGCCAGCGCGGCCGACGTGCTGCACCGGATCACCGAGATCAGCTTCAACTCCTCGCTGATGCGCGAGATGCGCGCGGTGGCGTTCGCCACCAAGCTGATCGATGCCGGCGAGCTCGACAGCCAGAAGCACCGGCGCATGTTCATGCACTGGATCGGCAACGATCCCTTGATGTCCGAGCTCGGCGCCGCCACGCAGTTTCACCCCGAGTGGAGCCTGTTGTGCCGCCTGCGCGACGCCGGCCGCGACACGGCGAGAACGTGGCTGGACGCGAATTTCGAGCACATCGGCACGCGCTCGACCATCGATTTCGCGGAGATGTTCTTGTGAGGCGGGCGCCCCTCGTAGGATGAGTTGAGCCCTTGCGAAACCCATCACCTTTCTCGCGGACACATGATGGGTTTCGCTGTCCGCTCTAGCCATCCTACGAGCTTTCGTCGGGATCCTTCCTCGCCATCACGTCAGGCACCGGCCCGGCTGCAGCAGCTTGGCGACCTCGGTCAGCACGCTGACGACCGGCTCGCAGGCGACCGTCATCTT
>NZ_JBQTHN010000152.1:0-73646 GCF_052389815.1 Bradyrhizobium sp.
CGTCGGTTTCCGCCACCGCCGTCACCACGTCCATCACGTTGGCCTTGCCGGAGGCCATCGCCATCGATTGCGCGTCGGACTTCTTGCCGGCATCGACGACGTTGCCGATGGCATCCTTGAGCAGTGCGCTGAAGGAAGGACCGCCGGTCTCGCTGCCCTTCGCCGCCCCGGGCTGCTCGATGATCTTGGCGAGGCTGGCATAGGCGTTGGCGGCGACTGTGGGGGAAGCCATGTTGCAAACCTTCCTGTTCAGGCCTTGAGGATGTCGAGGGTGCGCTGGATCATCCGGCGCGTCGCACTGATGATGTTGAGGTTCGCCTCGTAGGACCGCTGCGCCTCGCGCATGTCGGTCATTTCGATCAGCGGATTGACGTTGGGGTACCTGACGTTGCCGGCCGGATCCGCCGCAGGATTGCCCGGCTCGTTCTTGACGCGGAAGGCCGTCTGGTCGGTCCGTATCCGGCCGAGCGCCACTACCTTGGCATCGAGCGTGCGGTCGAGCGCGGACGTGAACGAAGGTATCTTGCGCCGATACGGCTCTCCACCGGCGGTGAGCGCCGTCGAATCGGCGTTGGCGATGTTTTCCGAGATCACCCGCATGCGGCCGGCCTGCGCGCGCAGGCCGGATGTGGCGATGCTCATCGATCTTGCGAAGTCGCTGCCGTCATTGGCCATGGTCCGCTCCCCTTAAGCTCAGCGCTTGCCGATCGCGGTCTTGATCAGGCCAAGACTGCGGCTGTAGAGCGAGGTCGCCGCCGCATAGTCCATCTGGTTGGCGGAGACCTTCAGCATCTGGTCCTCGAGATTGACGGCGTTGCCGGCGGGCCGGGTGAGGAACCCGCTCCGGCCGCCGTCATGCTTGAAGCTCGGCCCCGCCTCCGATGAGCCCATGTGGCTGCCGCTGGTGCGCGCCATGGCGAGCGTGGCCGTGCCGCCGACGCTTGCTCCTTGCTGGTTGAACTGGGGCTCGACCAGGTCGCGCGGCCGGAAGTTCGGCGTCGAGGAATTGGAGATGTTTTCGGCGAGCACCCGCTGCCGCTCCTGGTGCCACTGCATCTTGGTGCGCAGCGCCGCGAGCATGGGCAAATCGTTAATGGCCATCGGCCTCTCGCTCCCCCGTTGCCCCAAGGCGGGACGCCCGAGGTAGGCAGAATTTGCCGCGTCTATGGTTAACAACCGGTTAAGAACCGCGCGGCGGGAGCCTGCGCGGTGCGAGAGTCCGCAGAGTTGCGGCAAAGCAAGCGCATTTTCGCCACGAAACCTGCGTTAACCAGCAAAGGGCAATCCAACCTGGCCGGCCAGAAGTCGTTTTGGTCCAAGCGATTCTTGGTCTATTACTGGGCCGGGCGGCAGGAATTTGCCGTGGGGAATTAAGGAATAAGGCTGATCTCGGGCGTTGCTCTCGCCCGGTGCGGCTCGCTTCAGTTGTCCGCGTCGGTTGAGACCGGAGCTTGTGAGAGGCCAGTTGGCCGGGGACATCCATGTCGTCAACGATTACATTCTTCTTCGCCTTCGTCGCCGTCCTGGCGCTGATCGGCGGCGCCGCCTGGCTGGTCCGGCGATTCGCCAATAACCGGCTTGGCGCCAACACCGCCCGCGGACGGATGCCGCGGCTGGCCGTGATCGATGCCGCCGCCGTCGATGGCCGCCGCCGCCTCGTGCTGGTCCGCCGCGACAACATCGAGCACCTCTTGATGATCGGCGGCCCCAGCGACATCGTCGTCGAGACCAATATCGTCCGCGCCATGCCGGTGCGCGACCAGCTCGCGCAGCGTCCGGGCGGGGCGGAAGCGCCGCCGCGAATCGCGCCGCTTCCCGACACCGCGTGGGAAGGCGAGCCGGTCCGGGCCGAGACATTCGATCATGTCGAGCCCGTGATGCCCGAGCCGCCGCCGCGCCCGCCGCGCCCCTCCTTCGCCGACGAGGCCCGCCGCCGCGCGCCCATGCCGCCTCCACCCCCGCCGCCGATGGAGCGGCCCTCCGATCCGCTCGCCGGTTTCGCGCCCGAGCCGCTCGGCGGACGCAACGAGCCGCGCGCCGAACCGCTGCCGCCGCGCATGCCGCGCAGCGAACCCATGCCGCGCAGCGAGCCGATGCTGCGCAGCGAACCCATGCCGCGCAGCGAGCCAATGCTGCGCAGCGAACCGATGATGCCGCGCCCCTCGCGTTCGCCGGAAGCGCCGAAAGCCCCGGTCCGCGAGCGCGCCGCAGCTCCGCCGCCGCCACCGCCTCCTGCGCCGCCCCCGGCCTCCTCGGCCGACCAGAATCTGGCGGAGATGGCGCAGCGGCTGGAAGCGGCGCTTCGCCGGCCCGCCGGCGGCGACGTCGCCCCGCCCGTCCAGCCGGAAGCGCCGGCCGCGCGGCCCTCGCGCAACGAGGCCCCCTCGCCTGCGCCGCAGAAGACCAGCTTTGAGAATCTCGAAGACGAGATGGCGTCCCTGCTGGGACGGCCAAAGAATCCTTCGTGAGGATCGCGGCCCTTCCGCGTAGAGTTTTTTTCCACGTTGCCCTGATAACCGCCGGATCGCTGGCCGATCCGGCGTTAGCGCAGGACATCAGCATCAATTTCGGCCAGGGCGGCGGCGGCGTCACCGAGCGCGCGATCCAGCTGATCGCGCTGCTGACCATCCTCTCCGTCGCCCCCTCGATCCTGATCATGATGACGTCGTTCACGCGCATCGTGGTGGTGCTGTCGCTCCTGCGCACGGCACTGGGCACGGCGACCGCGCCGCCGAACTCGGTGATCATTGCGCTGGCGATGTTCCTCACCGCCTTCGTGATGGGGCCGGTGCTGCAGAAGTCCTATGACGACGGCATCAGGCCGCTGATCGCCAACCAGATCGGCGTCGAGGACGCCCTGCAGCGCGCCTCGGGTCCGCTGCGCATCTTCATGCAGAAGAACGTGCGAGAGAAGGACCTGAAGCTATTCATGGACATGTCGGGAGAAGCTCGCCCCGCGACTCCGGATGACATGTCGCTGCGCATCCTCGTCCCCGCCTTCATGATCTCGGAGCTGAAGCGCGCCTTCGAGATCGGCTTCCTCTTGTTCCTGCCCTTCCTGATCATCGACCTCGTCGTCGCCTCGGTGCTGATGTCGATGGGCATGATGATGCTGCCGCCGGTCGTGGTGTCCCTGCCGTTCAAGCTGATCTTCTTCGTGCTGGTCGACGGCTGGTCGCTGGTCGCCGGCAGCCTTGTGCAGAGCTACGGCGGGGGATAGGCGCAAGGCCACCGCCTGGACACAAAAGCGCGAAAACAACCCCATGCACAGTAGGTGAGTCCCGGCTCGCCCGCACAGTGTACGGCTGGATTAGGCGGCGCGCTCCATTATGATGTGGCAAAAATCAGGGAACCCGCCCCATGCCGCAGCCGTTCGACCGCGCCGCTGAAGACCTCGGCAACTCCATCCATCTCGAGCATGTCAACGTGCAGGTGCCCGACCAGCGGCCGGCCACCCTCTTCTATGTCGCCGGACTTGGGCTGACCCGCGATCCCTACCTGATGGTCTCCGACAGCAACATGTGGGTGAATGTCGGCAAGAGCCAGTTTCACCTGCCGAGTGGCGACGCGCAGGTGCTGCGCGGCCATACCGCGCTGGTCATCCCCGATCGCGAGGCCCTGCTCAAGCGGCTGGCCTCCGTCGCACCGAAACTGGAAGGCACCGCGTTTGCGTTCAGCGAACGCAACGACCATGTCGAGGCGACCTGCCCCTGGGGCAACCACCTGCGCGTCTATGAGCCGGATGCGGAGCGCTTCGGTCCCGTCGCGCTCGGCATTCCCCATGTCGAGTTCGAAGTGCCCGTGGGAACGGCGAAAGGCATCTGCGCTTTCTATCCGCGGATCATGGGCATCCCGGCCTCGCTCGCCAACGGCGACGGCATGGTCGCGCGCGTCAAGGTCGGCAAGGATCAGTACCTGCAATTCCGCGAGACCGACCGGAAGCAGCCGGAGTTCGACGGTCACCACGTGCAGATCTATATCACCGACTTTTCCGGACCTTACCGGCGACTGTTGGAGCGCGGCCTGATCACGCGCGAGGACAACCAGTACCAGTATCGCTTCTGTGACATCGTCGATCCCGCCGATGGCCGGCGCCTCTTCACCATCGAGCACGAGGTGCGCAGCGCCACGCATCCGATGTACATGCGGCCGCTGGTCAACCGCAATCCGGCGCAGACCAACCGCACCTACGCCCATGGCCACGAGCAACAGCCCTGGGCGATGGAAGTGGAGCCGTATTGACGGCCGACCGGGCAATTCTCTCTTCGTCATGGCCGGGCTTGTCCCGGCCATCCACGTCTTTCCTTACACGAGCGCCAAGAACGTGGATGCCCGGGACAAGCCCGGGCATGACGCGGAGAGTGTCGGGGCGCTGACTTTGCCTTGCATCACGCCGGCTGCGCGTCGCGTACCCCGGCATGCAACAGTTTCGCGATCTCCGGCCGGCAGGCGCCGCAATTGGTGCCGGCCTTCAGGCGCTTGCCAATGGTCTCGACGTCGCACGCGCCCTTGAGCGCTTCGGTCGATATCTGGTTGCGGCCGACGCCGAAGCACGAGCAGACGATCGTGCCGATATCCTCGCGGGCATCGCTCGGCTGCCCCGCCAGCAGCGACATCCGCGCCGCCGGCGACAGCGGATCTTCCGCGAACAGGCTCGACAGCCAGGAGCGCGAGACGAGCTTGTGATCGGGCGCGACGAACACGCAGCCCTCCAGCCTGCCGTTCCGCACGGCGGCGTAGCGGTAGCGCCCCGCCCCGGGATCGCGATAGGCGATCCATTCGATATCCGCTCCCGCAAGTCCGAGCTGCTCGCGCGCCCAGTCGCGCCAGCTTGCCGGCCGCTCGTCGAAGGCGAGCTCCATGCGGAAGTAGCGATCCATCCGGCCGCGCACCCAGTAGCCGCCGGCGGGGTTTGCGATCTCGCGCCGGCTCAGGATGAAGACGTGCCATTTCGGCAAATAAGGTTCGGCCCGCACCGGCGTGTGCTTCAGTTCCGGCTGGCCTGAAATCGGATCGGTGGCGGGATTGACCAGCGCATTGCTCAGCGCCTGCCCCGCATACTCGCCGCTCCAGTGCATCGGCACGAACACGCAGCCTCGGCGCTGTTCGGGCATGACAGCCACGCGCGCCACCATCGCGCCATAGGCCGAGGTCAGCCGCACCAGCGCGCCATTGTCGAGCCCTTCGCGGCGCGCATCCTCGGGATGGAATTCGGCAGAGGGTTCGAACGTGTGCAGGTTCAGGCGCGGCGATCGCGCGGTGCGCGTCATCGTATGCCAGTGGTCGCGGATGCGCCCGGTGTTGAGCGCCAGCGGATAGTCGCGGCTGGTTGCATTCTGCGGCGCACGCGGGGTGACCGGCACGAAGCGCGCCTTGCGGTCCGGCGTGAAGAAGCCGCCGGACTCGAACAGCCGCGGTACGCCGGTCGGGTCTTCGTGCGTGATAGGCCACTGCACCGGCGCGAGCGCCTCATAGGCGCGGTCCTGGATGGTTTCGAGCGCCGAGATGTCGAAATCGCGCGCACCGTTGTTCTCGAAGCCGGAGAGTCGCGCATGCTCGCGGAAGATTTCCGCGACATTGGCATAATCGAAGCCGGCAAATCCCATCCGTTTGGCGACGTCACAGATGATCTTCCAGTCCGCGCGGGCCGAGCCGGGCGCCGGCAGAAACGGACGCTGGCGCGAGATGCGGCGCTCGGAATTGGTGACGGTGCCGTCCTTCTCGCCCCAGGTCAGCGCCGGAAGCAGCACGCGCGCATGCCGCGTCGTTTCGGTGTAGCGTAGCGCGTCCGACACCACGACGAGCTCGCAGGCATCGAGCGCCGCGCGCACCCGGTCGGCATTTGGCAGGCTCACCAGAGGATTGGTCGACATGATCCAGATCGCCTTGATGCGGCCGTCGGCGACCGCATCGAACATGTCGACGGCCTTCAGCCCCGCTTTGCCGGCGATGACGGGCGATTGCCAGAAGCGCTGCACGATGTCGCGATGCAGCGGGTTGTCGATCTCCATATGGGCCGCAAGCTGGTTGGCGAGCCCGCCGACCTCGCGCCCGCCCATCGCGTTGGGCTGGCCGGTCAGCGAGAACGGCCCCATGCCGGGCCGGCCGATCCGCCCCGTGAGGAGATGGCAGTTGATGATGGAATTGACCTTGTCGACGCCGCTGGAGGACTGGTTGATGCCCTGCGAATAGAGCGTGACCGTTCGCTCGGTCTTAATGAACCAGTCGAAGAAGCGCTCGACCGCGCCCTCGGTGAGGCCGCAGATATCGGCGGTCTCCGCCACCGTCTGGTCGCCGGCGGCCGCCAGCGCCGCATCGACGCCATTTGTGAAGGCGCGCACGAAGCTGCCATCGGCCGCATTGGCGCGCTTCAGCGCAGCGAGCAGCCCGTTGAACAGCACGGCATCGCTGCCGGGGCGCAGCGGCAGATGCAGGTCCGCGCCTTCGCAGGTCGCGGTGCGGCGTGGATCGATCACCACGATGCGGCAGTCGGGATTCTTCTCCTTGGCCGCGATCATCCGCTGGTACAGCACCGGATGGCACCAGGCCGCATTGGAGCCGACCAGCACGAGGAGATCGGCTAGCTCGAGATCCTCATAGCAGCCCGGCACGGTGTCGCTGCCGAAGGCGCGCTTGTGGCCGGCGACGCTGGAAGCCATGCAGAGCCGCGAATTGGTGTCGATATTGGCGGTGCCGCAGAAACCCTTCGCGAGCTTGTTGACGACGTAATAGTCCTCGGTGAGCAGTTGGCCGGAGACGTAGAACGCCACCGAGTCCGGCCCATGCTCGCGGATCGCCCTGGCAAAGCCGTCCGCGACGAGATCGAGCGCGGCATCCCAGTCCGTCTCCTGTCCGTCGACCACGGGCGCAAGCAGGCGCCCGTCGAGACCCACGGTGTCGGCCAGCGCCGACCCCTTCGAGCATAGCCGGCCGAAATTGGCGGGATGCATGGGATCGCCGGTGACGCTGACGCCGCCCGTCCTGTCGACGTTGGCGATGACGCCGCAGCCGACACCGCAATAGGGGCACGAGGTCTTGACCGGCATATCCGCTCACCCGATCAGGCGGCCGCGCATTGGCGAACCGACAGCCACACGATCCCGTTCTCCACCTTGGCCGCGTGCGAATGCGTGCAGCCCTCGTCCGGCGCGACGGCCTTGCCGCTTTCGAGCTCGATGACGAAGTTATGCAGCGGACAGGTCACGCGCTTGCCATGCACGATGCCCTGCGACAGCGGTCCGCCCTTGTGCGGGCAGCGGTCGTCGAGCGCGAACACCTCGTCGTTCTCGGTGCGGAACACCGCGATGTTGCCGGCGGCGGTGCGCACCACGCGCGAGCCGAGGCGCGGAACGTCCTTCAGCGCGCCGATTTCGATCCAGTTGCTCATGCGGGCTCCATTTCGGCCAGCTCGGCCATCGGCTTGAACTCGTTGCTCTCGACACCGCGGCGGGCACGCGCCGCCCACGGGTCGTCCTGCGCGAACTTCTGCGAGTAGGCGAAGCGGTCGTGCAACGCCTTGCGGTTGGCGCGGTCGTCGACAACCGCCTTGCGGATCTGCTCGAGACCGACGCGGTCGCACCATTTGTACATGCGCTCGAGATACCAGCCCTGCTCGCGGTAGAGCTGCGTCAGTGCGGCAATCACCTCGATCGCCTCCTCCTCGGTCTCCACCTTGCAGAGGAACTCGGTGCCCTTGATGTGCAGGCCGGCGGCGCCGGCGAAGTGGATCTCGTAGCCGGAGTCGACGCAGACCACGCCGACGTCCTTGCAGGTCGCTTCCGCGCAGTTGCGCGGGCAGCCGGAGACTGCCAGCTTCACCTTGGCCGGCGTCCACGATCCCCACATCGCCTTCTCGATCTTGATGCCGAGGCCGGTGGAGTCCTGCGTGCCGAAGCGGCACCATTCCGAGCCGACGCAGGTCTTCACCGTGCGCAACCCCTTGGCATAGGCGTGGCCGGAAACGAGGCCGGCGTCGTTGAGGTCGGCCCACACCGCCGGCAGGTCCTCCTTCTTGACGCCGAGCAGGTCGATGCGCTGCCCGCCGGTCACCTTCACCGTCGGGATCTGGAACTTGTCGGCGACGTCGGCGATGGCGCGAAGCTCGTTCGGCGTGGTGACGCCGCCCCACATCCGCGGCACCACCGAGTAGGTGCCGTCCTTCTGGATGTTGGCGTGGACGCGCTCGTTGATATAGCGCGACTGCTGGTCGTCCTTGTATTCGCCGGGCCAGGTCGAAAGCAGATAGTAGTTCAGCGCCGGGCGGCAGGAATGGCAGCCGTTCGGCGTCTTCCACTCCATGAACTTCATGACCTCTGGAATGGTCTTCAGCGAGTTCTCGACGATGACGCGGCGGACGTCGTCATGGCTGTGGTCGGTGCACTTGCAGAGCGGCTTGACCTTGGGTGCCGCCGAATAGTCGCCGCCGAGCGTGAAGGCCAGCACCTGCTCGACGAGGCCGGTGCAGGAGCCGCAGGACGAGGACGCCTTGGTGTGGGCGCGCACATCGTCCAGCGTGAACAGTTTCTTCTCGGTGATCGCCTTGACGATGGTGCCCTTGCAGACACCGTTGCAGCCGCAGATCTCCGTGTCGTCGCTCATGGCGGCCACGGAGTTCTGACCGGCGTGACCGCCGTCGCCGAGATTGGCGGCGCCGAACACCAGCCGCTCGCGCATCGCCGAGACGTCGGTGCCGTCGCGCAGATGCTGGAAATACCAGGGGCCGTCGACGGTGTCGCCATAGAGGACGGCGCCGACGATCTTCTTGTCCTTCAGGATGATGCGCTTGTAGACGCCGCGGTTGGCGTCCTGCAGCACGATCTCCTCCTTGTCCGCGCCCGGCGCGAAATCGCCGGCCGAGAACAGGTCGATGCCGGTCACCTTCAGCTTGGTGGAAGTCACCGAGCCGTCGTAGGTGGCAAAGCCCTTCATCGCCAGGTGATTGGCGCAGACCTTCGCCTGGTCGAACAGCGGCGCGACGAGGCCGTAGCACTGGCGGCGGTGCTGCACGCACTCGCCGACCGCGTAGATGCGGCCGTCATAAGTCTGCATGGTGTCGGAGACGACGATGCCGCGCTCGCAATGGAGGCCCGCCTTCCTGGCCAGCTCGATATTGGGGCGGATGCCGACCGCCATCACGACGATATCGGCGGGCAGCTCGGTGCCGTCCTTGAATCGCACGCCGGTGACGTGGTCCTCGCCGAGGATCGCCTCGGTCTCCGCGGGCATCTTGAACACCATGCCGCGCTCTTCCAGCGACTTGCGCAGGAGGCCGCCGGCCACCGCATCGAGCTGGCGCTCCATCAGCGTGTCCAGCAAATGCACGACGGTGACGTTCATGCCGCGTTTCATCAACCCGTTGGCGGCTTCGAGCCCGAGCAGACCGCCGCCGATCACGATGGCATGGCGGCGCGTGGTCGAGGCCTCGACCATGTGCTCGACATCCTGGATGTCGCGGAAGCCGATCACGCCTTTCAGCTTGTTGCCTGATATCGGCAAGACGATCGGGTTGGAGCCGGTCGCGATCAGCAAGCGGTCGTACGGCACCCGATCGCCGGTGGCGGTGACCACCTCGCAAGTACGGCGGTCGATCATGGTGATGGTCTCGCCCTTGCGCAGCGTGATGCCGTTGTCGTCGTACCACTGCTCGGTGTTGAGCATGATGTCGTCGACGGTCTTCTCGCCGGCGAGCACGGGCGAAAGCAGGATGCGGTTGTAGTTTCCGTAGGGCTCGGCGCCGAACACGGTGATGTCGTAGAGATCGGGCGCGCGCTCCAGCAGCGTCTCGACGGTGCGGATACCGGCCATGCCGTTGCCGATCACCACCAGTTTCTGCTTCGCAAGTCTCTCGAGCATGGTCTGCCTTTCAAATTCCGACGGCTTCCCGCGCGACGACGCCGTCGTCGAGCCGGTGACGAGTGGTTTTTCAGATGTTGTGAAGCCCGTCCGCGGGCGAGGGAGCGTCGGCAGTGACGATCTCTGATGTCAATATTCAAAAGCCGTGCCAGTCCCGCTTGGATACTTTGATGTGAAATATCAATGGTTTAACAAATAAGCGTCGAGCCGCCCGGCGCGAGACTTTTGGAAGCACCGCACAAATTTTCGGCCTTCCCGATTATCTCTTGTGCAGTCTGCGCGCCGCCGTGCGCGTTTGCCGAGCTCGTCCGGGGCAAGCTCCGCCATCGTCGCCGCGCTCAAAAATGCACCATCGTGCGCCATTGAGTGCCGATACGCGTCGAAAACACGCGATTGATGCACCGTGCACCGAAAACAACACCCTGCGATTACCAAGGCAGCACGATGCACAATGATGTGGCACGGCTCTTGCTTAACTTGAGGGCGAAATGAGAGCGCCTCAATGACGAGCCGGCTCTCTTTACTCATCAATATCCATCCATCTGCGCTGATCACTGTGCCGTGCACAGTGCGGCCAACGGCATGAGGCTGTAATGAAGTTTGCCGAGTTCAAGAAGGCGGGGCACTGGCCGACGCTGCTGGCGGCGTTCCTGTACTTCGACATCAGCTTCATGGCCTGGGTGGCGCTCGGCCCGCTGATGATCTACATCGCGCGCGACATGAACCTGGCCGTCGACGAGAAGTTCACCCTCGTCGCAATTCCGGTTCTGGCAGGCGCGGTACTGCGCGTGCCCATGGGCATCCTCGCCGACCTGATCGGCGCCAAGCGCACCGGAATCATTGCGCAAGCCCTCGTCATCGCCGCCACCGTCTGGGTATGGTACTTCGGCCTGCCGACCAAGTTTGCGATCATCGCGTTCGGCCTCGTGCTCGGCATCGCCGGCGCATCCTTTGCCGTGGCGTTGCCGCAGGCAAGCCGCTGGTATCCGCCGCAGTATCAAGGCATCGTCATGGGCATTGCCGGCGCCGGCAACATGGGCGTCGTCATCGACACGCTGCTGGCGCCCGTCATCGCCGAAACATGGGGCTGGCAGGCCGTGTTCGGCGCGCTGCTGATCCCGATGGCGATCATCCTCGCCTTCTACATCGGCGCCGCCAAGGACGCGCCGGGCGAGCGCAAGCCGGTATCGCTCGAGGCCTATCGCGCGCTGCTGCGCGATTCCGACAGCCGCTGGTTCATGTTCTTCTACTTCATCACCTTCGGCGGCTTCGTCGGTCTCGCCAACGCGCTGCCGCTGTATTTCACGGTGCAGTATCACGTCTCGGGCGTCGCCGCCGGCCTGCTGGTGGCGCTGATCGTCGCCTTCGGCTCCGGCTTCCGCCCGGTCGGCGGCTACATCGCCGACCGCATCGGCGGCATCCGCTCGCTCTCGATCCTGTTCGCCGTGGTGGTGGCGGCCTATGCCGTCATCGCCTTCATGCCGGAGGGACCGGTCTCGCCTTCACAAGGCGGCTGGTCGCTGACGACGATGCCGAGGATCGCCTGGGTCTCGGTGCTGCTGTTCTCGATCGGCGTGCTCGCCCTCGGCATGGGCAACGGCGCGGTGTTCCAGCTCATTCCCCTGCGCTTCCGGGGCGAGATTGGCCTTATGACGGGCATGGTCGGCTGCGCCGGCGGCATCGGCGGCTTCTTCCTGGCCCAGACGCTCGGCCTCGCCAAGGGATGGACCGGCGGATTCGGCGCCGGCTTCCTGTTCTTTGCCGTGCTGGCATTGCTCGGCTTCGTCGGACTTGCCATGGTCAAGGTCCGCTGGCGCACCACATGGGGAGCGGTCTCGGGAGCGCGGGTCTGACGCCGCGTCCCCCGGGGTCGGACAGGCATTGCAGCAGATAACGATCGGATCGCAGCGTAGTCTTCAGGTTCGCGTCGGCTTCGTCAGCGAGACCGGCAAGCGTGCGGCCAATGAAGACTATGTCGGCGCCTGCCTCGGCCAGGCGAAGCTGTCCAACCGCGACGTCGTCGCCGCGGTCGCCGATGGCGTCGGCGGCCATCGCGGCGGGCGCGAGGCCGCCGAGATCGCGGTGCGCTGCTTCATCGACGCCTATTATTCGTTGCCCGAGACGCTCGGCGTGCGCCGCCGCGCCTCGCGCGCGCTGGAGGCCGCCAACAGCTGGATCTACGCGCAGGGCCACAACGACGAGCGGCTTGCAGGCATGAGCTGCGCATTCTCTTCCGCCGTGCTGTCGCGCCGGCTCTGCCATGTCATCCACATCGGCGACACCCGCGTCTATCGCCTCAGCGAAGGCCGGCTGGAGCGGCTGACCAAGGACCACGTCGCCGGCCGCGGCGACCTCGCGCATGCGCTGAGCCGCGCCATCGGCTTCGAGGACTTCGCCCGCTTCGACTACACCACCATCGGGCTCAGGCAGCACGACCGTATCCTGATCTGCAGCGACGGCGTGCACGGCTCGCTGTCCGATCACCGTCTGCAGGCCTTGCTCGGCGAGCGTACCTCTCCCGACGATTCCGCGCGTGCCCTCGTCGAAGCCGCGCTCACCGCCGGCAGCGCCGACAACATGACTGCGCTGGTGCTCGACGTGCTCGACCTGCCGCCGGCCGACCGCGAGGAGCTCACCCATTCGATCGCGACGCTGCCGATCCTGGACCTGCCGTCGACTGGCGAGGTCATCGACGATTTCGCGCTCGGCGACGTCCTGTCCGACGGACGCTACAGCCGCCTGTTCAAGGCGGTCGACCGCCGGCTGGGCCGCGAGGTCGTGCTGAAATTTCCGCATCCGCGGGTGGCGAGCGAGGGCTCCTATCGTCTCGCCTTCGTCCGCGAGGCCTGGGTCGCCGCGCGCGTGCGCAGCCTGTGGATCGGCGAGATCGTCGACGTGCCGGACGGGCGCCAGAGCCGGCTCTATTCGGTGATGCCGTTCTATGAGGGCGAGACGCTGGAGCAGCGCCTCAACCGCCCGCCGCAATTGTCGCTCGCCGAAGGCACGAGCATCGCCACCAAGCTGTCGCGCGCGGTCGCTACCCTGCACCGCGCCGGCATCATCCATCGCGACATCAAGCCGGACAACGTCATCCTGCTCAAGAACGGGGGGCTGCGCCTCGTCGATCTCGGCGTCGCGCGCGTGCCGCTGCTGGAGGATTTTCCGGCCGAAGACATTCCGGGCACCGCAAGCTACATGGCGCCGGAACTGTTCGCCGGGCAAGCCGGCGACGAATTCTCCGACCTCTTTGCGCTCGGCGTCACCGTGTACCGGATGTTCTCGGCCGCCTATCCCTTCGGCGAGATCGAGCCGTTCTCGCGGCCGCGCTTTTCCAAGCCGGCGCCGCTGTCGCGCTACCGCCCCGATCTGCCGGCCTGGCTCGACGCCGTGATCGGCAAGGCGCTCACTGTGGACCGCACGCAGCGTTTCGGCGACGTGATCGAATTCGCCCATGAGCTGGAAAACGGCGCGACCTGGGCCAAGCCCGCCGTGGCGAGCAAGCCGGCGCTCTACGAGCGCAACCCGCTGCTGTTCTGGAAGCTGCTTTCGGCGGGGCTGATCGTGCTGGTCGTGCTGCTGCTGGCGTGGCGATAGCGGCAGGTAGCTGCCGAATGCGAAGTGACGGCATTTCACCCGTCATTGCGAGCGAAGCGAAGCAATCCAGCTCTGCCACCGCAAGGAAGAGTGGATTGCTTCGCTTCGCTCGCAATGACGGAGTGAGTGCGTCGCGCCCTATTTCGCCTTGTCCCCTTCCCCCGTCGGGGCCGCGATCACCGGGCCGCCGCCGAACAGGTTCGAGAGCTGCCGCGTTCGCCTCGTATCGATGCTGACGTAAGCCGTCATGCCGGCGCGCAACCGCGGCTCGCCCGGCTGCTCGATCAGCCGCAGCCGCACCGGCAGCCGCTGCACGACCTTCACCCAATTGCCGGATGCGTTTTGCGCCGGCAGCACCGCGAACTCGGCGCCGGTTGCCGGGCTGATGCTTTCCACCACGGCATCCCAGGCGACGTCGGGATGCATGTCGAGCACGACCTTCGCCTTCTGGCCCACCTTGACGTGGGTGAGCTCGGTCTCCTTGAAGTTGGCTTCCAGCCACGGCCGCCGGTCGGTCACCAGGGCGAACAGCGGCGTCTGCGGCTTGACCTGTTCGCCGAGTTGCAGGCGGAAATTGACCACGACGCCGGACTTCGGCGCCTTGATCTCGGTGTAGGACAACTCGAGCGCCGCGCGGTCGCGCATCGCCATCTTCTCGCGCACGGCCGCGAACGCATCGGTCGGCCGGTCCGGCCTGCCGCCGAGCGCCGCCTCCACCCGCGCGATGCGCTGATGCAGGACCGCGAGGCGATCCTCGCCCTCCTGCTCTTCGCTGGTGACCCGCTCCAGCTGCGCCACCGATGCCACGCCGCGGCCGGAGAGATCGCGCTGGCGCCTCGCCTGGCTTCGCAGGAATTCCAGCTTGTTTTCGGCTTCCTTCGCCTCGGCCCGGATCTCGCGCAAATTCGCCTTCATCTGCTCCACCGAAGCGCGCGCGGAATCGACCTCCGCTTCCGCCTTCGCCAGCGCCAGCCGATAGCTGGCGGGATCGAGGCGCAGCAACAAATCGCCCGCCGAGACGGCCGAATGATCGCGGATGCCAAGCTCCATGATGCGGCCGGGAATTTCGCTGGCGATCTGGGCAATGTCGGCCTTCACAAAGGCATTTTCGGTCGAGATGTGGCGGCCGCCCTGCAGCCAGAAGGCCAGCGCGCCCAGCACGATCAGCACGGGCACGCCGACCAGCGCCAGCCGCTGCATCCGCTTGCTCATGGCGCCGCCCTGCCGTTGTGCCGGCTGGCGCCGTTCAGCGGGCGCTTCGAGCCGCTTGCCGCCGCATCGCCGCCATCCGCCGACACCAGCGTCGTCTTGATGCGCAGCAACAGGCTCATCAGCTGCCGGCGTTCCCGCGCCGAAAGGTCGGCGAGCGCCGCATCGACCGTCTCTTCGGCGACGCGCCAGATCCGCCTGTGCACGCGCTCGGCGGCCGCGGTGAGATAGACGCGCTTGACGCGGCGATCGTCCCGCGCGGTGCGGCGTTCCACCCAGCCATTGGCGACCAGGCGGTCGATCATGCGCCCGGCGGTCGCCTTTTCCACTTCCATCATTTCGGCGAGCTCGGAGAGCGACGCGCCGGGGCGGCGGTGCAGGCGGGTGAGGACCAGCCATTGGGCGCGGGTGATGCCGAGGCGCCGGACGCGGCGGTCGAATTCCGTCCGCAGCAGCCGCGCCACGTCGGAGATCACGACGCCAATATAGTCCTCGGTATTCGGCACGCCGCCGTTGCCTCCGCCCTGATTGGTAAGCTAGGTTATTATTATTGGTAAGCTAGGTTATTATCCGGCCGACAATCAAGGGAAAAGCGCCTTGAGTACTGTGGACCTGGCAGAGGAAGCCGCCGACGGCATGACGCCGGCGCAGCGCTATCTGACGCTGACGACGGTGGTTCTCGGCTCCTCGCTCTACGGCACGGCGCTGCTGACAACGTCAACCATCCTGCCGCAAATGCAGGGCGCCCTGTCGGCGACCCAGGACGAGATCGCCTGGGTGATGACCTTCAACATCCTCGCCACCGCCGTCGTGACGCCGATGACGGGCTGGCTGGTCTCCCGCTTCGGCACCAAGCGCGTCATGATCTGGTCGATCGCCTGCTTCACCGCCGCCACGCTGCTGTGCGGGATGGCGCAGTCGCTGGAAATGCTGGTGCTGTGGCGCATCCTGCAGGGCGGCGCCGGCGCGCCGGTGATACCGCTGTCGCAAACGATCCTGTTCGATACCTTTCCACGCCGCCAGCACGCGATGGTGATGTCGATTTTCGGCATGGCGGTGGCGGTCGCGCCGGCCTTCGGCCCGGTGTTCGGCGGCTATCTTTCCGAGATGCACAGCTGGCGCTGGTCGTTCTACATGCTGGTGCCGATCGGCATCGCCTCCACCGTCGGAATGGCCCTGACGCTGCCGGCCGACAAGTTGCTCGCGAAAGTGCGCTTCGACTGGACCGGATTCATCGCGCTGGCCACCGCGCTCGCTGCGATCCAACTCGTGCTCGCCCGCGGCGTCCGGCTGGACTGGTTCGAATCGACCGAGATCGTGGTCGAATGCGTGGTCGCGGCGATCGCCTTCTACGTCTTCCTCGTGCACAGCCTCGGCGCGCAGCATCCCTTCGTGAACCTGAAGCTGCTGACCGACCGCAACTACGCGATCGGCCTTGCGCTGGTGACGATCTACGGCATGCTGAACTTCACGCCGATGGTGCTGCTGCCCCCTCTCCTGCAGCAACAGGCCGGCTTTCCCGACATGCTGGTCGGACAGGTGATCGGATCCCGCGGCGTCGGCATGCTGGTGGGCTTCATGACCGCCGGCTTCATGAGCCGGATCGATCCGCGCATCAGCATGGCCTTCGGGTTCGGCCTGCAGACCGCCGCAGGATTGTGGATGCTGACCTTCGATCTCAACGTGACGATGGAGATTCTCGTCGCCAACAGCGCCATCCAGGGTTTTGCCGTCGGCGTCGTCTGGGTGCCGATCACGGCGGTGGCCTTCGGCACGCTCGATGCCAAGCACTACGCGGAGGCCTCCGCGATCTTCCATCTGCTGCGCAACATCGGATCGAGCTTCTTCATCTCGCTGTCGATCGCCGAGATCGTGCGCACCACCGGCGCCAATTACAGCCGCATGACCGAGATGATCACGCCCTACAACCGCGCGCTGGCGATGCCGGACGTGACGGGCGCATGGAGCTTCGACACGGTGCAGGGCCTCGCCCGGATCGCCAGGGAGATCACGCGGCAGGCGACCATGATCGGCTATCTCAACGCCTTCACGATGTACACGGTGGCTTCGGGGCTCGCCGTGGTGTTCGCGCTGCTGGTCAGGAGCCGCAAGACGGCGTGAGGCGCCACCCCCGCTCATTTTTGGAGTTGCCGAGACCGAACCTTCCCGCACGTAAGGGCCCTTACGTATTGACTCCATTTTTTGGAGTATGTACTATAAAAAATGTAGTTGCGGGGAGTTTATCTTCATGACGGTTACATCCGACGTTGCACGTCCGGCCGGTGGCCGCAGCTTCTGGCTCGGCTTTGCCGCCTATCTGCTTCCTTCCTTTCCGATTGCCTTTGTCTGGCACCTCGTGCTTTTCGAACAGCAATACCATGCGCTGCGAATCTATCGCGACGAGCCGGTGATCGCCTTCGGGCTGGCTTCGATGGTCATCCAGGGCGCCATCTTCTCCTGGCTGTTCCCTCGTGTGTTCACGCGGCCGAGCCGCTCCTTCCTCAGGGACGGGCTGTTGTACGGCCTTGGCGTCGGTCTGCTGTCGTGGTCCTTCACCACGCTCGCGGTGGCGGCCAAGAACGTGATGACCTCGGTGCCGGATTACGTGCTGCTCGAAACCGCTTTCACGATCCTGCAATTCGTCGTTGCAGGACCTCTGATCGCCCTCGCCTGGCGAAGATGACGCGGAGGAAGCAACCGTCACGGCATGAGCAATCTCCATTATCCGCAATTTTGCGCACTTGCCCGCGCAGCGGAGATCATCGGCGAACGCTGGACGCTGCTGATCATTCGGGAGCTTCTGCTCGGCCCAAGACGTTTTGGCGACCTGCTGGACCATCTCGATGGAATGAGCCCCACCTTGCTGACCGCACGCCTCAACGCCCTGATCGACTGCAATGTCGTGCGCCGGACGGTGTTGCCGCGGCCGGCCAATGCGCCGGTGTACGAACTGACCGAGATCGGCCGCGAAGTTCAGCCCGCGATCAGGGAATTGATCCGCTGGGGCGGCCGCTTCCTGTTTCCGCAGGTTGCCGGCGATACGTTCGAGCCGGATTGGGTGCTGCTTGGCCTCGACGCCATCGCGCGACGCACGCCGGTGCCGGATATCAACATTGGCCTCGTGGTCACTCACGGCAAGAAATCGGCCGGGTTCACCGTTGCGGGCAGCGACAGCGGTACGGCCATCCGCAAGGGGATCGCGGACTGCAAGGGGACGCTGGAAGCCCCGTTCGACGCGGTGCTCCAGATCGTGGGCATGCGCGTGCCGCTGCAGGACGCCATCGCCGCCAGGCGCGCCACGGTAAGCGGCTCGCTGGCCGCGGTCCGCAAGCTGCCCTTGCTGTTCGACCTTGCGGACCGGCCGCGCATCTCGCCCGTGGCAGGCTGATGGAGCAACCGATGGCCTGGACCAAATCGCCGCAGTCGCTGATCGACCTGTTCGACAAGTCGGTACCATCAGGCGAAAGCATTTCCCGCCGCAAGATGTTCGGCTATCCCGCCGCCTTCGCCAACGGCAACCTCTTCATCGGCCTGCATCAGGACGATTTCATCTTGCGGCTGTCGGAGCAGGATCGCGCCCGCTTCACCGCCGAATTCGGCGAACGCACCTTTGAGCCCATGAAGGGCCGGCCGATGCGAGAATACGTGCGGCTGCCGGAAGAGCTGCTGGCCGACGCGCGCAAGCGCGCTTCCTGGATAGCGCGTTCGCTGCGGTATGCCGAGACAATCGTTCCGAAAGCAAAGTCCTCGACGAGAAAGCCGTTGCCTGGATCAGTGAAAGGGAGTCGCGCGTGAAGAAGTTCGTCCTGTTGCACTACGGATTTGAAAAGCCTACCCCGGAAGTCATGGCCGCCTGGGGCAAATGGTTCGAGGCGACCAAGCCCCATACCGTCGACATGGGCGGCTTCGGCGGCGGCCGCGAGATATCGAGGAGCGGATCGAAGGATCTGCCGCTCGGCCCGGATTCCATCACCGGCTTCACCATCGTCAGTGCGGCCAGCCTCGACGACGCGGAGAAGCTCGCGGAAGGCAATCCGTTCATCTCGAGCGTTCGGGTCTACGAGGTAAGGTCGCACTGAAGCAACGCGCACCCGCCCTATCGACGGACCGGCGCAATCTGCCTCAGCCCGACGATTTCCGGCAGGGACCCGGTCTCGGTCGGATCGCCCCTCACCGTCTCCGGCGGCAGCGGCGCGCGGGCGGTCATGTCGGGGAAGCGGGTCTTCATCTCGCGCAGGAAGCCGTCCAGCGTATCGACGCCGGCGGCCATCTTGGCGATTTCGGCGAACTCGGCGCTGTTGCCGCCCGCCGGCTTGCTCGCGATCTCGAAGGCGATGCGGTCGGCCTCTCCGCTCATCAGCGGCGCGTATTTCTCGCGGAAGCGCGCCAGCCCGATGGAGTCTTCGGCAAGCGCATAGCCGACCACGGCCCTGATGATGTCGCTCTTCTCCGCCGAATTGAGCGGTTTGAAATCGCGCCAACGCTCGCCGTAATAGAGCTCGATCTGCTCGGCGGATTCGCGCCAGTGCCGCGACGCCCAATGGATGTCGGAGCGCAGCCGGATCGCCTCGCGCCCCGAAATGTTGGAGATGATGTCGAGCGCAAGGTCGTGCCGGCCGACGTCGCTCTGCGCCCGCGCCTCCAGGAGCAGCCGCTGCGTGCGCAATTCGCCCGAGAGATCGGCGATGCGGGTGGCACGCAGCGCCGAGATGGCGCGGTCGGGCTTGCGGTGGGTCAGGTACACCATGGCAAGGCGGGCGGCGACCTGCGCGCGCGCGGCGCCCTCGAGACGCTTGTCGATCTGGTACTGCAGGAGCTCAGCGGCCTGGTCGAGCAGGTCGATCGCCACCAGGCGGTCGGCGAGCTTGCGGATCATCTCGTCGCCGCGGCGGCCGATCGGGGTCAGCTCGCGGAATTCGTAGAACATCGCCAGCGCCTCGACCGGCGGCAGGTCGTCGCCCTTGCCGCTGAGGAACAACTCGGTGAACAGCGCCGCCGCCATGTCCTGCGCCTGGCGCGACACTTCCGAATTCGGTTGCAGGCGCGTTGCGGTCCGCACCGCCAGCAGCGCGTCGTTGTAGCGGCCGTCTTTCGCATAGATATCGGCCATCAGCTGCAGCGCCTTCACCTCCACCGCATCTCCGCGCCAGCTCACCGACAGCGTTTCCAGCTCGCGCAGGGCATCGGCTTGCTTCACCTCCTCGCGCTTCTGCCGCAGCATGATGTCGCGCAGCTTGGCCTCCGCCGCCGATGCCCGATCGTCGGAGGAGATCGCGGTCCAGTAATCGCTCAATGCGTCGCGGTCGTAGCCGAGCGCCTCGGCGAGCCGCCCGCGCAACACCGACACCGCCGGCCGCAGCTCAGCGGGAACGCCGACGACGTCGAGATCGCTGCGCCGCCGGGCGGCGCCGGAATAGTCCTTCACTTCCAGCGACGCGCGCATCGCGTCCATCAGCACGATACGCTGCAGCTCCGGAGGCAGCGAAGCGATGGCGAATTCGACGTTCTTGAATTTCTCGCGCGCTTCCGCCCATTTGCCCTGCCGCGCCCTGGCGAGCCCCTGCCACAGCTGCGAGTCGTAATTGTTGCCGATCACGGGATTGGCGAGGTCGTGCAGGCCCGCGGTCGGGCGGCCGATGACGGTGTGCGCGACCGCGCGCAACATCAGCGCGCCGGGGTCTTCGAAGCCGGGCTTGGCGTCGTCGAGCACGAAATCGGCGACGCCCTTGGCCTCGTAATACATGCCGCGCGCCATGTAGAAGCGCGCCAGGTCCATGCGCGCGCGCTGCTTCTGCTCGGCCGAGGTGTTCGCGCTCGCCGCCGCCCGCATCAATGCGTCCTCGCGCGCGATGAACGGACCGGCCTGGTTCTTGCGCCATTCCTCGCCGTCGAAGGGCGAGCGGGCCGCAGTCGCGGCGCGCTCCGCCGCGACGTCGGCCGACGACAGCGTCAGCCCGCCGGGCTTGCCGAGCCGGATCTTGTCGGTGGCGATCTCCGCGGTGACGTCGTCGGAGTTCGGACGCACCGCGACGCCGTGGATGGATTCCAGCAGCGTCAGCTCGACGAAATCCTGGCGCTTGATCAGGCCGCGGATCGGCGGCAGCGCGGTCACCACGAACAGCCTGTCGCCGGCGTCGGGATCGCTGAACTTGTGCAAGAGGCCCGGATTGGCGAGCGGCACCGAGACGTTGGCGAGCGACGGCTCGGTGATGTTGCGCACCGCCACCAGCGGCAGCGGCGGGGCGCCGATGCTGTCGGCGAAAGTCAGCTTCCAGATCGAGCCGTTGCCGCTCTGCTCGCCGGTCAGCGAAGGGAGCTGGGGCCGGTTGAGGCGGATGCGCACCGCCTGGCCGTGCGGGATCGACAGGCTGTTCACCTCGGCGACCAGCGCGCCGCCCTTGCTGCGGATGGCGTCGATGTTGACCGGATTTGCGGAATCGAACACCAGCCACACGGTGTCCGCACGGCGGAACAGCGCCGCCGGCGTGGTGGCTGCAAATGAAAAGGTCACGCGCAGCCCGTCGGCGTCGCGCTGGGCGGCGACGGAGGCCAGCTTGTCGCCGGCGACGGCAGGCTGGTTGGCCGGCGCCGATGCCGCGGGCTTGGGCTTCGGCGCAGCGGCGGCGCCGGGAGCGGTTTCCGCCTTCGCAGCCGGCGGCATTGCCGCTTCGACCTTGGCCGGCTTCTCCGGCGCTACGGCTGCCGCCGGCCCGGCCGGTTCGGTGGCAACCGCCGGCTTGATCTCGATCCCGGCCTGCTCGGCGATGGCCTCCGAGGTGGGCGGAGGCACTTCCGCAGGGATGACGGCGGCCTGCGGTTCGGGCCTGGCGGCGGTCTCCTGCCTCGCGGGCGGTTCGGCTGCGGGCTTCATTGCCGCGAGCGGTGCGGCGGCTGGCGCCGACGGCGTGTGGCTGCTGCGTGTTTCGGAGGCCGCCCTCGCCGGCGCCGCCGGCATCTTGTCGGCCTGCTGGAACGCGACATCGATGATGTAGCTCTTCTCCTCGCGGAACGAATGCACGTCCACATCGCCGATCAGCTCGGCCTCGACCATGCTCTTGTCGCCGTCGATGCGCTGGTTGATGGAGGCGACGTTCGGAGGTGCGGCGACCTTGGCGTCGGCAAGGTCGAAGGTCAGCGGCGCGTTGAAGAGCAGCGACAGCTTCTGCTCGTTCAGCACCGAGGAGACCCCGACGCCGTCGGGCATTTCGAAGATGAAGCGCACGAAAGTCGGCTGCACCGAGGCCTTGACGCGCACCGGCGGCCGTTTTCGCGCGATATCGTCGGCCTTCTGTTGCCGCAACGCGCGCTCGGCGGCGCGGGCGCGCTCGGACAGCTCGCGCACCACTTCGCTCGGCAAGGGCGGCGGCGGCCCCTTCCAGGAATCCGGCAGCAGATCGACGAACAGCCGCTCGCCGGCGGTCATGGTGTTGATGGTCACTCGTCGCGCCAGTGACAGGCGGATCGCCGTGCCATCCGGATCGGCACGCGCGGCGGAAATGTAGTCCGGCACGGCGTCGCCGATCTTGCCGACCGGCAAGACCACCGGCCGCTTGAAGCGGACGACGATGATCTGGCCCGCCGCCACCACCTGCGACTCGACGTCCTCGGCGAGCTTGATCGTCAGGCGGGCATAGCCGCCATTGGCGGCAAGCGTGGCCTCGCCCCGCACTGCATCGGCCTGCGCAAACGCACCCGTCGCAACGCCCGCCAATGCCAGGCCGAGCACGGCCGCCAGCGCGCCATGACGGCAGCACCGGGCGATCCCCGCCGCGGCGCGGCGGAGCGAGCGGAAATCCCTTCGCGCCAGGCGTGTCATCAGCGTCAACGGTCCGGTCGTCGGCGGACAGGCAGATTCCGCCGCTTGCGACTGTAGGATTGGCGGGCTTAAGGGTCTGTTAATTATGCGCGTTAATTGGTTTTCTGGTTCAGCATCCTGCCCTCGATCTTGGGCAATTCGGCCGCCTGCTTGTCGAGGCCTCCGGCACGGCGGGCGAGCTCGACGGTGAGCCGCTCGGCGGCCTCCGGCTGCATCAGGCCCATGATGTCGCTCATCTTGCGCGGGGCGATCTGCGAGGCGATCTCGATCAGCACGCTCATCTCGAGGCGATCGAACACCTTGGCCGCGTCCTTCGGCTTCATGCCCTCGTACATCGTGATGATGCCCTTGAAGCGGGTCGCCTCCTGCTCGTTGCGCTGGCCGGCGGCGGCAGCGGCCTTACCCTCGAGGCCCTTCATCTCCTCGACCTTGCTCTCGATCCGCTTCTCGGCGGCCTTGAGCAGGCTCTCGCGGATTTCGATCTCGCGGGCGCGCTGCTCCAGTTCCTGGCGGCGCGACTGCAGCCGTTCCAGGATGGCGCGCTCGGATTCCGACACCCTCGGGCTCTGATCGGGAAACACCACCTTCCCGTCCGGCTTGGCCGGCTCGGTCGCGGGCGCCACCGGTTTCGGCGGCTCTTCCTTTTTCGCCGCGGAGCCCGTGATATCGGCCGGATCGCCCTTCGGGCCGCCTGGATAGTTCAGCATCTCCTGCGCCCAGGATGCCTGTTTGGGCTGCCCGGCGCTCGCCTGGTAATCGAACACATAACCGCCGTCGATCACGAGGCCGGCCACCTTCAGCACGACGAGGCCGAGGATCGCGACCAGCACGACCGGAATGACGCGGATGTCGCGGAACGACTTCATGCGGCGAGGCCACTAGCCCTTTGGCGTTCGGAGAAGGCCTGCGCCGCCTCGGCGACCGCCCTTGCGGTCGACGTCCGCGGCGCCGGCGCGGACGCGGCTTCCTCGCGCCGCTCGGACGAGGGCGGCCGCGCGGCGAAGGCGATCTTGGAGAGGCGGCGGATCACCGCATCGCCCTCCGCCAGCTGGTGCTTGAGATGCGCCGACATCTGCGTTGCGGTGGCGAGCTGGCTGCCGAGATTCTCGTTGACGTCGCGCACGGTATGCTTGAGCCCGCCGATCGCGCGCTCGGCGATCTCGGTGGCGGTGATCAGCTCGCCGATCGTCGCCTTCAGCGAGTGCTCGTCGGCCTTCAGCCGCTGCAGGCGCTTGTTGAGCAGCATGCAGTAGCCGATGGTGAGCAGCAGCAGCACCGCCACCAGGCTCTCGATGGCTATTCCGAGGATATGGCTCATTGGGCCTCCAGCATCTTGGTTTGCTCGTCGGCTCTCTCGAACATGGCGAGCGTGGTCTTCGGTTTGCGCAATTGCTTGGTGACGCGGATCGCGACGCGGTCGCCGACCCGGCCCATCCGCCCCTCGGTCAGCGTGACGTCGCCGCAGCGCACGGTAACGAGCGCATCGGCCTTCATCTCCAGCGGCAGGGTGTCGCCGATCTTCAGCCCCATCAGCTGCTTCAGGGGAATGTCGGCCTCGTACAGCACCGCATCCACGGAAATCTCGGCCTGCGAGACCTCGGTGGCGAAGTGCCCTTCCCAGATCGGGTCGCGGCCGAACTTTTCGCCCATGAACATCTGCAACAGCACGTTGCGGATCGGCTCGATGGTCGCGTAGGGCAGCAGCAGCTCGATGTTGCCGCCGCGCTCTTCCATGTCGATGCGCAGCCGCACCAGGATCGCGGCGTTCGCCGGCCGGCTGATAGCGGCAAAGCGCGGGTTGGTCTCCAGGCGGTCGATGGCGAAGGTGACCGGCGACAGCGGCCGGAACGCGTGCTCGGCATCCGCCAGCACGACCTCGATCAGCCGCTTCACCAGGTTGGTCTCGATCGTCGTGTACGGCCGGCCCTCGATGCGCAGCGAGGTCTGGCCGCGGCGACCGCCGAGCAGCACGTCGATGATGGAATAGATCAGGCTGGAATCGACGGTGGCCAGCCCGAAGTTCTCCCACTCCTCCGCCTTGAAGACGCAGAGCACGGCGGGCAGCGGTATGGAGTTCATGTAGTCGCCGAAGCGCACCGAGGTGATGCGGTCGAGCGAGACTTCGACGTTGTCGGAGGTGAAATTGCGCAAGCTGGTCGTCAGCAGCCGCACCAGGCGGTCGAAGACGATTTCCAGCATCGGCAGGCGCTCATAGGACACCATCGCGGAGTCGATGATGGCGCGGATGCCGGAATGGTCGTCGAGATTGACCTCGCCCGCGGTGAAGCCGAGCAGGTTGTCGATTTCCTCCTGCGAGAGCACGCGCTCGCCGGAATTCTTGGCGTTGCCGAAGTCGCGGCTGCCGTCCTCGACCATGGCCGCCCATTGCAGCGCCATGGTGCCCGAGATTTCATTGGCGGCTGCGGCCTTTTCGGCCTCGGCGGGGTCCTCGTTGGCCATGGACGCTTCCCATTGTGCGGCAATGGCGTCCTGGTCCATTTGGTCGTTGCCAGCCATGGCTTGGAGGTCCCCGTCCCCTTACTGAATCACGATTTCCTTGAACAGCACCGCGCTGACCTGCTGCGGCGCCACCGCGGTGTTGACGCGGCGCGTCAGCTCTTCCTTGAGGCGGAACAGCCCGGCCGAGCCGTTGAGGTCGCCGGCGCGCAGCTCGCGCATGTAGGTCTGGAAGATGTCGGTAACGCGCGGCATGCTCGGCTTGATCGCCTCGATCTGCTTGTCTTCCTTGACCTCGAGGACGACCTTGATCTTGAGATATTGCACCCGCTCGCCGGGCAGGCTGACGAGGTTGACCATGATCTCGGGCACGTCGACATAGGACGGCGGCTTGGAGGGCGCCGCCTGCGCCTGCTTCTTGTCGTCGGAGGGGCCCCTGGACATCAGCATCCAGCCGCCGACGCCGCCGACGATGGCGAGGAAACCGGCGGCGGCGATGATCAGCTTGAGCTTGCCCTTGCTGGAGGACGGCGCCTCTGCAGCATCGGCTGCCGCGCCTTCCTGTTCATTGTCCGCCATCGCCCGCCCCATTTATCCCGGGTGAAGCGCGAAGGTGCTGCCAGCTGATGGCCGTGACGCGATACGAATGCCGCCGGCGCAAACGCGCGCCCTGATAGCGGCAACGCTAGGGTAATAATGGTTAACGGTTTCTTTCTTTTGGCCGTGAGCTAGGAAAAATCTGCCGGGCAAACATGGTCAACAAGACCTTTCTGCCGTCCTGCATCGCCCCGGTCAAACGCCCAAGACTCTGACTTTCCTGCATTTTTCGAGTTGGCACGGCTTTCGCTGAGTGAGGGACGAATCCTTCGCGGCTTGGGAGAGCCAGCAAGGGTTCGCTTAGGTCCGCTAGCCGCGTTTGGGAGAACCGGCAGGCGGATCATCACCAGGGGAGATCCACCGATGGAGAACACGCTTCTCGTCGGACTTTCGCGACAAGTGACGCTGGAACGGCAGATGGACGTCATCGCCAACAACGTCGCCAACGTGAACACCAACGGCTTCAAGGCCAACCGGTCGATGTTTCAGGAATACCTGATGGCGACCGCGCGCGAGGACAATTTCGCCGCCGGCAGCGACCGCCGTATCAGCCACGTGATGGACCGCGCCACCTTGCACGACTTGGCGCAGGGCTCGCCCGACCAGACCAAGAACCCGCTCGACGTCGCGATTGCCGGCGACGGCATGTTCGTGGTGCAGACCCCGGCCGGCGAGCGCTACACCCGCGACGGCGGCTTCCAGATCGACAACCAGGGCCAGCTGGTCAACGCCTCCGGCCATCCCGTGCTCGGCAACAACGGCCCGATTCGCTTCCAGCAGACCGACAAGCAGATCAACATCGCCCAGGACGGCACCATCACGGTGCTGGAAGGCACCAACCGCATCGACTCGATCCGCGCCAAGCTGCGCATCGTCAACTTCACCCAGCCGCAGCGGCTGCGCAAGGAAGGCTCCAACCTCTATTCGCTCGGCGAGGGCAACGCCGCGCAGCCGGACACCAAGTCGGTGCTGCACCAGGGCTTCATCGAGCGCTCGAACGTCAATGCCATCGTCGAGATGAGCCGGATGGTCGAGGTCAACCGCATGTACTCGCATATCGCATCGATGCTGCAGCAGCAGCACGACCTGCACCGCACGGCGATCGACAGGCTCGCCGAAGTGCCGGCTTGATGAGGAGATAGACCAATGCGCGCAGTCATCACCGCAGCGACCGGCATGGCGGCACAGGAACTCAACGTTCAGGTGATCTCCAACAACATCGCCAACCTCCGCACCACCGGCTACAAGAAGCAGCGCGCGGCGTTCCAGGACCTGATCTACGACCATGTGCGCCGCGTCGGCGCGCAGGCCTCCGACCAGGGCACCATCCTCCCCGTCGGCATCGATCTCGGCGGCGGCGTCAGGACCGTCGGCACGCCGCGCCTGATGGGCCAGGGCAACTTGCTGCCGACCGGCAACGAGCTCGACGTCGCCGTCCGCGGCGAGGGCTTCTTCAAGATCCAGATGCCCGACGGCACCTATACCTATACCCGCGACGGCTCCTTCATGATGGACGCGCAGGGCCGCATCGTGAATGCACAGGGCAATCCGGTGCAGCCGACCATCACCATCCCGAACAATGCCTCGGGGCTCACCATCAACGCGCAGGGCCAGGTCTCGGTGATGCTGCCGGGCTCGACCACGCCGACTACGGTCGGCCAGATCGGCCTCACCCGCTTCATCAACAAGGCCGGCCTGAAGCCCGTCGGCGACAATCTGTTCCAGGAAACGCCGGCCTCCGGCGCGCCGCAGGACGGCATCGCCAACACCGACGGCCTCGGCGACATGCTGCAATCCAACCTCGAGCAGTCCAACGTCGAGGTGGTCACCGAGATCTCCGACCTGATCGCCGCCCAGCGCGCCTACGAGATGAACGCCAAGGTCGTCTCCGCCGCCGACCAGATGCTGCAAGCCACCACCCAGATGTTCCGCTGAGGATTGACGGTCATGATCGCCCGCCCCCTCCTCATCGCCGCCGCCCTGTTCGCGCTGACCTCCGGCGCGTTCGCGCAAAGCAGGACCGAGGTCATCGCCACCCCGACCCTGCGCGCCAATGTCGTCGTCACCTCCGACATCGTGCGGATCGGCGACGTCATCGACAATGCAGGCCCTGCCGGCAAGATCGCCATCTACCGCGCGCCCGATCCCGGCACGACCGGCACGCTGCCGGTCGCGCAGGTGATCGCGACGCTGCGCGGCCACCAGGTGATCGGCGTCGACACCCAGAACCTGCGCGAAATCTCGGTGACGCGGCAGGCCCGCAGCTTCGAGGCAAGTGAGATCGAGCAGGCGGTGGCCCGCGCGCTGGAGCGCCGCAACGGCCTTGGCGATGCCGCCAACATCAGCGTCAATTTCGAGCGCGCGCCCGGCGAGGTCCGCCTCGATGCCGCCAATTCAGGCGCGCTCAATCCGGTCGCCGTGCGCTACGATCAGCGCAACGGCCGCTTCGACGTCACCTTCGAGATTTCCAACGAGGCGGGCCTTGCCCCGGTCAAGCTGCGCTACAGCGGCACCGCGGTCGAGACCGTGGAAGCCGCCGTGCTGGCGCGCAGCGTCGATCGCAACGAAGTGCTGAAATCCTCCGACGTCGTGGTGGAGCGCCGCCCGAAGGCCGAGCTCGGCCCCGACGTGCTGACCCGCGACCGCGCCGTCGGCATGCAGGCGCGCCGCCAGATGCGCGCCGGCCAGGCGCTGAAGGGCGCCGACGTCGCCAAGCCCGACCTCGTGCAGCGCGACCAGGGCGTCACGCTGATCTACGAGACCGCCGGCATTCATCTCACCGTGCTCGGCAAGGCGCTCGAGGCCGGCACCGAGGGCGACGTCGTCAACGTCATGAACCTGCAATCCAAGCGCACGGTTTCCGCCGTCGTGGTCGGCCGCGGCCGCGTCGCCATCGCGGTCGCCCCGCGCCCGGAAGTCGCACAGCCAAACGTGCAGCCCAAACTTCAGGACAAGGTATCCGACAGCACCTCCTCGCTCGGCGCAGCGCCTGCCGCTGCCGCCGCCTCCCTTGCCAGTGCCGGCGCGAAAATCCCGGCCAAACCCGAGTAACGTAAATGTCCCGCTTTTCAGGTTTCCGTATCGTAGGGCTCGCCGCGCTGTTTGCGATGTCAGCGCTCGCCGGCGGCTGCTCCGCCGTCGACCGCCTGTCGCAGATCGGCGAGAGCCCGAAGCTGAACGCGATCGAGAACCCGACCGCGCAGCCCGGCTACAAGCCGGTGCAGATGCCGATGCCGAAGCCCGAGGTCGCCTCCTACAACGCCAACTCGCTGTGGCGCAACGGCTCCAGAGCCTTCTTCAAGGACCAGCGCGCCGCGCGCGTCGGCGACCTCCTGACCATCACCGTCAACATCACCGACAAGGCCAATCTGTCCAACCAGACCCAGCGCAGCCGCTCCAGCAAGGAGGATTCCGGCATATCGGACTTCGCGGGCTCGGCGACGGTGACGCAACCGCTGAAA
This sequence comes from Bradyrhizobium sp., assembly GCF_052389815.1. Lineage (GTDB taxonomy): Bacteria > Pseudomonadota > Alphaproteobacteria > Rhizobiales > Xanthobacteraceae > Bradyrhizobium. Next base: position 28,987 of record NZ_JBQTHN010000152.1, read on the forward strand.
ATCTTCCCCGGCAAGATCCTGACCACGGACTCGACGTCGTCCACCGACGGCAAGGGCTCGGTCAACCGCCAGGAATCGCTGACCACCAACGTCGCCGCCGTGGTGACGCAGGTGCTGCCCAACGGCAACCTCGTGGTCGAGGGCAAGCAGGAGATCCGCGTCAACTTCGAGATCCGCGAGCTGATCGTGGCCGGCATCGTGCGCCCGGAGGACATCCAGAGCGACAACACCATCGACTCCAGCAAGATCGCGCAGGCCCGCATCGCCTATGGCGGCCGCGGCCAGATCACCGACGTGCAACAGCCGCGCTACGGCCAGCAGGTGATGGACGTGATCCTGCCGTTCTAACTCTTCAAAGAGCTCCCACACGACGCTGCGAACCTAGGCGTGGCGAAGTGTATCAACGCGGCCTCCGGTAGCTCCCCTGCCGGAGGCCGTGGCGTTTCTTGCATCCGCTTGTCGTCACCCGCGACCCGTCTTCGCCAAGGCTTCGCCGGGGTTTGGTGCAAGGCCCGCCGAAGCTTTAGCGAAGGCGGCAAGCGGGTGACCCAGTACGCCGCGGCCTCTCGGCTCAGTCGCAAGCGTCTCTGGAATACTGGATCGCCCGCCTTCGCGGGCGATGACGACGGCGGCACGCCCGCGCCATCGGGCCAACAAATACGCGGCAACACCAACGCACTGACGCCACGATCCGCCACGCGCACGCAGGGAACCGCCTGTTCCACGCAGCCAGCCGGAACGAAACGCCGCGCAATCGAATAACGAAAGGACCCTCGACCAGAGGGGCCACAATCCAACGTCACTTCTGTGGAGCGAATGCATGAAACCAACTCAACGCGCCCTTGCGGCGCTGGCCGCCACGGCCACGATCTTCACGGCAACCGCAGCCTCGGCCCAGATCGCCAACCTGACCGGCGCCTGGCGCTGCGTCGAAAACTGCCGCGCGCCGTCCGCCAGCCCTGCCGTCATCACGCAGAACGGACCCAACCTCAGTCTCGTGAACGAATTCGGCGAGCCCTCGCGCGCCTGGCCGGACACCTTCGCACCGGCAAGCCGCATCTGGGTCGACAACTGGAATGTCGGCGCGGTCTATTCTCCCGATGGCATGATGCTCCAGTTCGACAATGGCACCATCTGGCAACGCGACATGGGCCCGCCGGTGCGGGTGCGCGTTCCGGGCGCAGAGGTGGTGAGGTAGCAAAAACCCGTATCGCCTATCAGATGATGGTATCCGAAATGCGGCCTCCGGTAGCTCCCCTGCCGGAGGCAGTGGCGTTGGTGCGACGAATATTACGTGAAAGGCTTAGGCCGCCTCGAGCCGCTTGATTTCCGCCTCAAACTCAAACCGCAACTGGGCACCTTCCTCATCGGGCAGCCAGTTCGTCATCTGCGGAAAGATGGTGCGGTAGAGTAAGACCGTCTTCGGCTCCCACGGCAGCTGCTTCGCCGCGCGCGCTTCGGCCAGTATCTTGTACAATTCGGCACGCACCGAATCTGGATCAGCCCGGTATTCAGGCGTGGGCGTTTCCTCGCCGAACAGGTCGGATTGCTCGTCGAGGTGAAAGAGATCGCTTTGCCGGGGAGACGCCATTTCACACGCTTTGGAAGCCGAATCGGTGAAATCATGATCGATTTTGCAGAGCGCGGCGAGGCATTTGGCAGACTTGTCCCCGCACCCCACCGATTGCGAATTAACCCTTGCTTTTGGTCTTCGTCTTTGCGGAGGCACCCTCCACGGTTGCCAGCGCCCCCGCTTCCGCAAGCTCGCCGGCAGTTCGCAGTGGGCCAGCAAGGATGCGGTTCAAGAGGTCGGCTTGTTTGGGCTCCAGCAAAATCAGGCGGCCAAGGACGTGTAACAAGTCGAGCAGATCAGTCGTGTATTCCGGCAACCACCCGTCGGGTTGAATGGCGTCTAACGGCGACGGCGGCCGCCGGTCGCCAATGATGGGACGGCTGCGGTCACGGCGGCGATAGCTGAACCATTGCCAAAGAACTTGCTTTCCCGAAACCTCGTACGCCCACATTTCAGGCGTGACATTGTCGACATAGCCCTTACCGATCTTCAACCGTCGATTTGCCGGATCGTACACCATTGTATCGGGCAGTGGTTCCGGTGCAGATGGTATTGCACCGCCCTTCGGAATCGTAGGGGCTACTTCCTTCGGCAGGCGCGGCGCCTGCTTCGGCCTGTTCGCACCTGCATCCGTGAAGCGCTCACCGTAGGAATGAAGCCAAATGACTTCGTTACCAAGCTCAACGGCTTCTGCAAACATCTTTGCGTCCGCTGTCAAGGGAACACGAAGACCCGGTTGAACGAGATCAGAAAGGAAGCGCTTTGTGAAAGCCGGGTGTGCCATCACGCCAGCAACGTAGGCGAGAAGTTCTTCTGCCTTTATCGGCCGCCCATAGATAGTTGCGAGATAAACCAGCAGGTCAGGCTTAATGTTTGACTTTGTCGCCGCGCGTTCGCTCCATAGCGGGTAAACGCGACCACCAAACGAACCCTTGTAGTGGTGCAAGTCCGGTATGAGGCCGGTAAATGTCAGGGCTGGTCCGGATGACGGCGAGTGCGCTTCCAATGCAGTCAGGAAAACTTGCTTAGACGAATTCGTTTTCCACAGAGTTGGGTTCGACTGATTGATCAGTCGCGCATCAGGAATAACCCATTGTCGATCTAAGAATCGAAAGCCATAACGAACGGGCTCAATAGATGGCCCCTTGTCGCTCATCACGGCTTCAAGTCTTTCCTCATGACCAAATAGACCTTCGGAAACACCCTTTCGAACATGCTTGTCACCAGGCTCGTTCTTTCTGAGGTGCGGATGAAACAACAACTCTTTCTGATTGGGGTCTTTTTCGGCAACCAACCGCAACCACCGCGCCTCGAGCGAATCCATATCCGGCGCAATAACCCAGGTTCGGCCGGGCATCACGCCGGAACCGTCATACTCAAATAAATCCTTCAGTGAGGGACATAGTGCCCAAATGCCCGTTGCAGATGGCAAAAAGGGATCGCGCCAACCGGGCGGGCAGTTGATCCAGTCCGACACATGAAGAGAAAGACCAGCGAGTGCTGCGAACTTTTCCTCTCGCCGTCCCTTTGGCAATGCCACAAAGCGTACCTTCGCGGGCTCTTCAACGCCCTTACCGAGCTTGCGAGCAGCGAGCACAATACAGACCGGCTGCTGCACGCCCTGAAAAATTCGAGACGCCACCTCTGGCTGGTGTCCTTCCGGCGTGCAATCGACAACCCATATCTCGGAACATGTGCGCCGAAGGTCGTCGCGCATCTTTTCGAAGCCCGGACCATTGAGAAAGCCGGCGACCGTGATGAAGCAGACAATTCCTTCTTCATCCTTGTCCGGAAAACCGGTCGCTGCGTAGTGACCGGACCCGAACACTTTCCATGTGGCCCACCGCCAGAAATAAACGTAGAGGTTCTTCAAATGCTTGACGTGTGCGCCAACGCCCCATTCCGGCGGAGGCCTCCAGCGATCGAGTGGGGCGGTCAACTTGCCACCACTTCCCGCCTCGATCCAACCGCCCCGCCCTTCGGCTTTTTCCTTGTATGGCGGATTTCCAATGACAACGGTTATGGGCTGCGTCTTCTTGATAGCGTTTGCGTCACGGCGAGACTTGGCAATCGGCTCGTATACCTGCCCAAGTGACTCTTCCTCGACGAAGGGGTTACCGAGCGTGTCGGTGATGTACAGCCGGAGATCGGGAACCGGGAGCGTTGCCGCGCTCGGAGCAACCATCAACGCTTGCATTTCCGCGATAATCCGTAACTGCGCCACAGCGAACGGTCCAAACTGAAGTTCGAAACCAATCACGCGCTTGGTAGCGGCTTCGATCGCCCCCCGCACTGCACCTGCCCCTTGGTCGTCTGAGACCGTTGAGGCGATGCGCCGGAGCACACCCAACAGGAAGGTACCAGTACCTACGGCCGGATCGGCAACGACGACGTCGGCAGCAGCGAAGCCAGCGGGACGCTCGAATAGCGGGCCGCGCAACGCCTCATCGACGAGATTGACCATCGCGGCCACGACTTCTGGCGGCGTGTAGTAGGAACCCGTTCGCTTGCGCAGTTTGTTGTCATAGACCTCCAGAAAATCCTCATAGAAATAAAGCCATGCCTCCGGCTTGTCCTTGCTGATAGTGTGCCAATTCACTTCGTCCAGCACTCGCGCCAGTGTCGCCAGCGAGGTCTTCAGAGCTTCCTGATTGGTCACGTCGTCCGTGAGCAGCCTCAGTGCAGTCGCAATCAACGAGTTGGATTTTCGCAGTTCCTGCGCGGCGTGATCAACGCCACCCGCCACGGAAATATCGCGTGAACGCGCGACCAGCAGGCCGAACGTGACTGCTTGAGCGTAACCGTCTGCGAACTGCGCGTCGTCAGCTTGCGGGAAGAGAAGTTTCCGCCAGTCTTGCGCAAGGGCGGTAAGGCCGGGATTGCCGAGCCCCATTTGCTCCACTACCTCATCGCGCAACAGACGACAGAGACGGGCGCAAATCTCCGCGAGCTTCTTCGCCGTCTTCGGCGGAATCGGCTTCCAGTGGAGAAAATCTTCAATGATCGGAACAAGCGTTGCCGGCGCGATGAGCTTGGAACCCGATGTTTCGACGTCGCCTTCGAGATGAACGACCTTGCCGACCAATTCGCCGTCACGCCACAGGCTGAAGGCATTGCCATCAGTATAGAGCAGATTAGGAAGCGACTTCAGTTTGTCCCACTGATCCTTATCGTGAGGATCGGAGAACTTGCGCGGATCGGCTCCCTTGCCGGGCGCCTTGACCTCGACAAAGCCGACGAGAGCATTGCTGACAGTTACGGCATAGTCGGGGCGCGTCTTGAGATGCACCAGAGTAGTCTCACCAACGAGATGGACGGCCTTCGCCGGCAAACCCGCGATTTCGGCCAGATCATGCAACAGAATTTCAAGGGGTCCGCGCAGTTGGTCTTCCGGCGCACCGCTGATCGCAATGTTGCTCAGCTTTGCCTTTGCGCTGGCTCCAAACTCTGAAACTGCGCTCGCAATTGTTTTCGTCGCCAAATTGAGTCCCCGGCGCATCAACGATTCTCGCCGCAACAATCGCTACTCGAAAAATACAATCTTTACAACTACTTCCCATGAACAGATCGCGCATGGCCCACGTCCATGATAATATCAGAAATTGTAGAGATCGGAGCGGTTCATGCGGGTTTTCAAGTGGGATGACGACCTTGCGGTGTTGCTTCCCGAGTCACTGATCGATCGGCTCAAACTCAAGGAAGGCGACGAGATTGATATTGTCGCTCTCGATGAAGGCCGTGTGGCCGGCGTCAGCGAAGCGCCTCGTAAGCCCGCCAACGAAGGCTAGACGCGGAGAACCGACGCGGGCTCGTCGTCTAGCCCATAACTTCCGATTATCACAACATCGTGATATCCGAAATATTCTCTTTACCAGAAACGATTTCCCTGCCATAACCACCTCACCCCGCGCCGCTACGGAGGGACGTATCATGATCGTCACGGCACGTTGGCGCGGGTTGCGGTGGACGCTTGCTGCGTCAGGCGGGGTCATTCCTGCCAGGCGAAACGCGGCGGCGTACGGCGAAATCGTGTGGTCCTGGCGCCGCGACCCTGGCGTCCATCCCCGCCGGCCTGTGCTGGCGGGGCAACGGGGGCAAGAAAGGCCGTTCCCCGGGGAGAGTACGTATAAGCCGTAAACCATTGCGCGGGGAAAGCCGGGATGTCCTGGCTGTACCTGTCAAACCCGTGTGCATTCCTTTGCTACCCACCGCACACGGCGATGCGGGCGCAGTCGGCGCCCGGCTTTCCCTGCGTCCTCTGTCTTCCAGGGGGCGAAAACGCAGGCAAACCCCGGACGCAACGCGCCGCGGGAATGTTTCTGCATGTCTCTCTGATGTTTGACGATCAAATCGAAATGATGCGCGCGGCGGTGTCGTCGCCCGCCAACGGGTCGCGCGAATGCGCGCCCGATGACAGGCTCCGGCGGGCGATCCAGTATTCAAGAGGCGTCAGTGAGTGAACCGAGAGGTCTCGGCGTACTGGATACCCGCTTTCGCGGGATGACGATTTACCGCTGCGCTATCGCGAACACCCCTCACGAAAACGTCGCCTCCACCTCGCCCCGTACCGTAGGGTGGGCAAAGCGCAAGCGTGCCCACCTTCGCGAGCACGGCGCAAGACAGGTGGGCACGGCGCTTCGCGCCTTTGCCCCATCTACGGCATCACGAAAGCGTCGCCTCCACTTCGCCGAGCCCCTCTAGCTCCATCCGCACATGGTCGCCGGCGTTGAGCCACACCGTCTTCACCAGACTCCCCGTCAGCACGAGCTGGCCGGCATGCAGGCCCCTGCCTTCGGCGGCGAGATGATTGGCGAGCCAGGCGAGCGCATGATGGGGATGGCCGAGCACGTCGGCGCCGGTGCCGCGGCCCTCCTCCTTGCCGTTGACGACGGCGCGGCCCTTGACCTTCAGCAGGTCCGGCGCGCTCGCGCGGGGCACAGGCTGGCCCAGCACGCAACCGGCGGCGAAGAAATCGTCGGCGATGAGCGTCGGCGCGCCCAGCGTCTCCCATTTCACGTAGCGGTCGTCGACGATCTCGATCGCGGGATAATAGGCCTCCACCGCCTCGTGCATCCATTCCGCCGTGAAGGGCTGCTCGGTCGGCAGCAGGTCGCGCGCCAGCTTCACCGCGATCTCGCATTCGACGCCGACGCGGACGTAGTCGGACGCGCCAAGCTTCACGCCGCTGTCATGCACGCCCTTCTCGAACACGCCGCCGCCGCAAGGGTGCGGGATGGCGAGATATTCCTGCATCACCTTGCTGGTGCAGCCGATCTTGTAGCCGACGAGGCTACCTACTTGCGGCCGCATGAGGTCGTGCAGCGCGCGCTGCACCTTGTAGCCTTCGGCTTCGTCCCTGGGAGCGATATCGGCCGGCAGCGCGTCGAGCTGCGCACGGCTGCGGCGGCGAGAGGCGATGAACTTGGCGGCCGCGAGAATTTTATCCATCGGCGGCTCCTCTTCGGTGTGTCGGGCCGCACATTGTATCCCCTCATGGTGAGGAGCGCGAAGCGCATTCCGGACGATGCTTCGCATCGCCTGGAGAACCATGAGGCCGCAGTAGGGCCTTCATCCCTCGAGACGCGCTTCGCGCTCCTCGGGATGAGGATCGGTCACCTACTCGTCCCTATACACCTTCTCGCGCTTCTCGTGGCGCTCCTGGGCTTCCACGGAAAGCGTCGCGATCGGGCGGGCTTCGAGGCGCTTCAGCGAGATCGGCTCGCCGGTCTCCTCGCAATAGCCGTAGGTGTTGTCCTCGATGCGCTGCAGCGCCGCGTCGATCTTGGAGATCAGCTTGCGCTGGCGGTCGCGGGCGCGGAGCTCGATGGCACGGTCGGTCTCCGAGGAGGCGCGGTCGGCGAGATCCGGGTGGTTGACGTTCTCCTCCTGCAGCGCCTGCAGGGTCAATTTCGACTCGCGCAGGATCTCGTCCTTCCAGGCCAGCAGCTTGGCCCGGAAGTACTCCTTCTGCCGGTCGTTCATGAAAGGCTCTTTTTCGGAAGGCCGGTAGTTTTTCAACTTTTCCAAGGGCAGCCCATCTCGTTTGGCGGGCGTAGTTCCGTCCGCGGGCCGCCTTATATAGCGCCGCCATGTCACACACAATATGATGTCGGGCCAAACGCGGACCGCCCCCAAGGCCTTGCACAGGCAAGTTTATCCGTTCCGGCCGGGTGCGGCTGGGAGGGGCCGTCTCCGGCCCCTCTGAATACCCTAGTAGCCGACCGTGAAACGCTGCCTGATATGGGCCGGCTTCTCGATCTCGTCAGCCAACGCCACGGCATAATCCTCGAAGCTGATCCAGCTCTTGCCGTCGGTGCCGGTCAGCAGCTGGTCGGTTCCCAAGCGGAACTTGCCGGTTCGCTCGCCTGGGGCGAACAGGGCCGAGGGCGAGATGAAGGTCCAGTTCAGTTCCTTCTCCTGGCGGAGCAGATCGAGGAAGGCTGCGCCCTTCTCGGCTTCCGCCTTGTACTGGGCCGGGAAATTGGGGGTCGTCACCAGCCGCACGCCGGGGGCGACCTCGAGGCTGCCGGCGCCGCCGACCACGAGGTAGCGGGGAACGCCGGAGGCTTTCGCGGCGCCGATCAGCTTCGCGGGATCGCTGGCCAGGAAGTGGATGGAAGAGATGGCGGCGTCATGGCCCTTCAGGAGTTGAGTGAGACCCGCCTGATCCGACGCATCGCCCGTGGTCGGGAGGACATTGGCGGCCTTGGCGATCTTCTCGGGGTTGCGGGCGATGGCGGTGACGGCGTGGCCGCGGCGCGCGAGTTCGGCTGTGATGCGCGAGCCGGCATTGCCGGAGGCGCCGACGACGGCGATCTTCATGTGATGTCTCCATTGGGATTGAGTTCGGTTTCCAATGGTGACTAGATAGCGGGAAGAGAGTAGATGTTAAGAGAGCACTTCAACCTCACCAGCTAACGCCGGAGTAACCGCCATGAAACCCGACGCCTATTCGGCCGATTGCCCGACGCGGCAGATCCTCGATCGCATCGGCGACAAATGGGCGGTGCTCATCCTGCTTCTCGTCCGCGACGAGCCCATGCGCTTCAACGCGTTACGCCGTACCATTGAAGGCATCTCGCAGAAGATGCTGAGCCAGGTGTTGAAGTCGCTGGAGCGCGACGGGCTGATCCGCCGCCGCGCGATTCCCACCGTTCCGGTAACGGTCGAATATTCCATCACCCCGCTCGGCACAACGCTCGCCACCGCCGTCGACCACCTGCGCGACTGGGCCGAGCGTTACCTGAAAGAAGTGCTGGCCGCGCAACGCCGCTACGACGCGCAAAAGAATGCGAAGGCGGCGTGAGGGAGGCGAGCCGGCGCCACACATTCGGTGTCATGGCCCGCTTCAAGCGGGCCATCCAGTACGCCGCAGCTTCCCGGCTCAAGCACTGGCGTCTCTGGAATACTGGATCGCCCGCATTCGCGGGCGATGACACGACGAGGATGCAGCGCGATTGAACCTACACCCGCCCCGCCTTGGCGAGCTCGACCTCGACGCGGAGTTCGATCTGCGAAAGCACCGCGTCGAGGCCGGGATCGCCGGAGGACGATTTCAGGCTGGCGGCGGCATCGCGCAGCCGGCTCACGGTGGACGCATCGAGATTGCCGGAGAGCAGCCCGATCTTGAGATCGTCGAGCACGTCGAGCGCGCCGCGGCCGCGGGCGACCGAGCGCTTGCGGCGCTCGACCGGATCCTCCTCGACGCCCTGCAGCGCCAGCAGCGCGTCGATATTGGCGGCGGCTTTCGGCGGCGCCGCCGAGCGCGTCTCGGGGGCGGCGGCCGCATCGGGCAGCGAGAAGCCGGTGGACGAGGTGCGCCGCGCATTGTTCGCCGGCGTGCCCAGCGTCGTGCCGTTCGATCCGTAGATGCGCATGATGGTGCTGCCCCAGCCAGAAGCCCTGCCATGACCATCGCCTCGTTATGGTTAACGAGCCGTAAACAGGTGGGCAAAAACTGCCGCACACGGCAGTTTCGCTTCGCTTGGCGTGAACATCAGGTTGCCGCCTCGCCGAAGAATTTGGATCGAAATCAACCGATTGAATCCGAGACCGCCGGTGGCACGGCGCTCGCATGGTGATGAGCGGACGGCGCGTCATGGGAGTGTCGCGCACGTTCAGGGAATTCGAGGGGAGTGTTGGGATGCAAGGCATCCGGAAGGCAAGACTGATTTGGGCGGTGTGCGCGTTCGTCGCGCTGGCGCTGTCGGCGTGGCCTGCCGGCGCGACGTCGCGGATCAAGGACCTCGCCAACATCGAGGGCGTGCGGCAGAACCAGCTGATCGGCTACGGCCTTGTCGTCGGCCTCAACGGCACCGGCGACACCCTCAACAACATCCCCTTCACCAAGCAGTCGCTGCAGGCGATGCTGGAGCGCATGGGCGTCAACATCCGCGGCGCCACCATCCGCACCGGCAACGTCGCCGCCGTCATGGTCACCGGCAATTTGCCGGCGTTCGGCACCCAGGGTACGCGGATGGACGTCACCGTCTCGGCGCTGGGCGATGCCAAGAACCTGACCGGCGGCACCCTGCTCGTCACCCCCCTGCTCGGCGCCGACGGCAACGTCTATGCGGTAGCCCAAGGCTCGGTCGCCATCTCCGGCTTCCAGGCCGAGGGCGAGGCCGCCAAGATCGTGCGCGGCGTGCCGACGGTCGGGCGCATCGCCAACGGCGCCATCATCGAGCGCGAGATCGAGTTCGCGCTCAACCGCCTGCCCAATGTGCGCCTCGCGCTGCGCAACGCCGATTTCACCACCGCCAAGCGCATCGCCGCCGCCGTCAACGATTTCCTCGGCATCAAGACTGCCGAGCCGATCGATCCCTCGACCGTGCAGCTTTCGATTCCGTCCGAATTCAAGGGCAACGTCGTCGCCTTCCTCACCGAGATCGAGCAGTTGCAGGTCGACCCGGATCTCGTCGCCCGCATCGTGATCGACGAACGCTCCGGCGTCATCGTGATGGGACGCGATGTCCGCGTCTCCACCGTGGCAGTGGCGCAAGGCAACCTCACGGTCACGATCTCCGAAAGCCCGCAGGTCAGCCAGCCCCAGCCGTTCTCGCGCGGCCGGACCGTGGTGACGCCGCGCACCAATGTCGGCGTCGTCGAGGACGGCAAAAAGCTCGCGCTGGTGAAGGACGGCGTGTCGCTGCAGCAGCTCGTCGACGGGCTCAACGGCCTCGGCATCGGCCCGCGCGACATGATCAGCATCCTGCAGGCGATCAAGGCCGCCGGCGCCATCCAGGCCGACATCGAGGTGATGTGATGGCTGGCGGCGTCATCAACTCCATCACCACCTACGCGCATCCCCTCCAGGTCAAGCGCCCTGACACGCAGCTTGCCGAGGCGCTGACGAAAGTGCCGGAGGCGACGCAGCAGAAGATCCGCGGCCAGGCCCGGGATTTCGAGGCGATGTTCCTCAACTCGATGTTTTCGCAGATGACCAGCGGCATCAAGGGCGAAGGCCCGTTCGGCGACACGCCCGGCACCGGGGTGTGGCGCTCGATGCTGACGGACGAGTACTCGAAGTCCTTCGCCAGGGCCGGCGGCGTCGGCATTTCCAACGATGTGTTCCGCACGCTGATCCTGCAGCAGGCGAAGCGCGGCTGACCTTCGGGGGACAAGACATGAACCAGCAACAGCAAGCCAGGCCCGCGCCCCGCTCTCCGGTCACGACGCCGCAGGAGGCGCGCAAGCTCGCCGAAGAGATGATGGACGTGATGAGCCAGCTGCTCGCCGTCGTCGACCAGGAAACCGGGCTGGTTCGCGCCGGCAAGGTCCGCGAGGCGATGATGCTGGAGAAGCAGAAGTCCGCGCTGACCGGACGCTACGTCACCGCGGTCGAAGCGCTGCGCGTTGCGCAGGCGCATCTGAAGCTGGTCGCGCCCGATCTGCTCGCTTCATTGAAGCGCCATCACGAGACCTTCCGCGCCATGCTGCAGATCAACCTCACCGTGCTCGCCACCGCGCACGCGGTCTCGGAAGGCATCGTGCGCGGCGTCAATGCCGAGGTGCAGCGCCGCAACATGCCGAGCGCCTACACCGCCGCCGGTCAGCGCGCCGCGCCCTCGCCGCGCCAGGTCAGGCCGCTCGCGGTCAGCCGCTCGCTCTAGGCGCGGCGCGCGCAATCCCTACAAATTGAGGCAAAATCCCGCGCTGCCGTCAGCGCGGGATTCACCGCGCTTTCTAACCGCATGTTGAGAGACGGCCTGCAATATTGCCCCCCGGGACGGGTTGGGATTTGACTCGAGGCGCACCAGGAGGGTTGCCATGAGTACGGATTTCAGCATCAAGCCGGCGGGGGCGCCGGTTGCAACGCCAATTGTTCAGCCGATCAGTAAAGCGGCTGAGCAGGCAGTTGCGACCGAACTGCCCCCGAGCCAGACCGTCACGGCGGCCGACCCAGGACCTGCCGTGCGCTACAATTCCAACGTCGTGTCGCGTTCGTTGTCGAACCAGGTGGTAATCGACCGCGAGGCCGCCGCCGTCGTCTATCAGGTGGTCGACAACCGCACGAGCCAGGTGGTGAAGCAATTCCCCGAAGAGGCGGTGCTGCGCCGCCGCGCCTATTTCAACACACTGGATTTAACCAAGGCCGCCCCCACACGGATGCGCGCGACCGACCGCAGCGCCTGAAGGCGGCCTGTCGACGCATGATCCAGTCCGAGAAGTCCGCTCCCACTTTCGGGCGCGCTATTTGTTGCGCGCCGCATACGCCTGGTCGAGATAGGTGGCACCCGTCGCGGGATCGGTGACGACGTTCCTGATCTGCGCCTTGCCATTGCTCTGCAGGAAGAACTTGGTGTCACCGATCCGGAACGCGTTGTCCTTGATCAGCACTTGCTGAAACTTGTTGGTGCCGCCGGAGCTGTATTGCACCTGGGCGCGGAATCCCGTGACGTTCGACACCTTGATCGTGAACGTCTTGTTGTCGGGATATTTGCCGGTCCAGCTGCCCTCATAGAGGGCAGGATCGACCGCCACGTACGGCGTCTTCGACGGCACGTTGAGGCCAGCTGCCTTGTAGCTGGCACTCAGGATGCTCATCATGTCAGCCATCGCGGCGGCTCCGAACTGGTGAGGCTCAGCCGCGGCCAGACAGGCCGGCGGCTAGGTTGCAGTTGATGTCGATCAGCGACTTCAGCTTGGCCGGATCCGGATTGAGCTGCATATCGACAGTCTGCTTCATCACGAACACGCCGATATTGGCAATGTTCTGGCGTACCTCGAGCGGCTGCTGATTCTCCGCGGCGGACGCAGCGCTCATGAAGATCGACCACAGGCGGCGATTGAACAACAACGCATGCTCCATGTCCTTGCCGGGGCCCTTCCAGTTGGTCTGCACTTCCTGGAGCTGCCGCGCGGCCTTGAGCAGCGCCTGCGCCTCTATCTCGCGGGGGGAAGCGGTCGTTTGGGACGTGCGGGCGTAGGCTTGGGCTGCGTTTGACATTCAGTGACCTCGGTAGAAGCGGCGCATCGACCGCTTGATTCAAAAAAACTGCCCAAGTTTCATACATGTAGGGACTTTAAATATGGTTAGCGCCGATTACCAATTGTGGCGGAGTTCGGCTTAATCGCAAAAAATTGGCACGCGCCGCGAGATGCATCTGAAAACGAAAAACGGCGGGGTCTCGCCCGCCGTTCGGTCGCGGCGTGGTCGATGAAGTCGGTACCGCTGACGCGGTTGGCCAGACCGGGACCGGCGGCATTGAAGTTGACGCCAGTGATGTTCAGCGTCGACTTGCCGGTCTCACCGCGGCTGCGGAGCAGAAAGCCGTTAAGGCAACATCTACCGCGACAGACCGTGCCTCTCCGCAATTCTACTGAGAAAAACCGCAAATCCGGCCGCCAAGCCCCATTTACGGCCTCAGCCGTTCACCATTGGTTAACTATGATCGGAAAGGATTGCTGCCGCATCGGCCAGGATCCGCGCGCCGGCGCGCGAAAAGCCGTCATTTCCTTCGCGAAAAGCGCGGCAATGGAGAATCAGGCATGGCCTTGAAAGTCGAACTGAAGCCAAACGAGCGAATCATCATCGGCGCCTGCGTCATTACCAACAGCGACCAGCGCGCCCGTCTCCTGATCGACGGCGACCGCATTCCGATCCTGCGCGAGAAGGACATCCTCACTCCCGACACCGCGGACACGCCCGCCAAGCTGGTCTATCTGGCGGTGCAGCTGATGTACCTGTCGCCCGATCCGATGGCGCATCATCCGACCTATTTCAGCCTCGTGCGCGACATCATCTCGACGATGCCGAGCGCGTGGCCCTTCATCGAAGGCATCAACAACCACATCCTCAATGGCGACCTCTATCACGCACTGAAGGAAGCCAAGAAGCTGATCGGCCACGAGGAGCAGTTGCTCGAAAGCGCACGCAGCCTGCAAGACCCCGAGGCGGCGGCGGGACGCAAATCCGCCTAGCCAATTCGCATCGCCACCGAACGCGAAGGCCTGCTCGCGCGGGCCTTCCTGCTTTGGCGAACGGCCGCCGCCTGCGGTTACTAGATCGGGAGGAACTTGGTCAGTGTTGTCTGATACAGCAATGACGTCGTCTGATACGACGCCTGCAGCGCGGTCTGCAACGCGAGAATCTTGGTCGCGACCTCGTCCTGGTTGATGCCTTCGATCGAGTCCAGCATCGTCTGCGCCATGCCCTTTAGCTGGGTCTGGCGGTCGGTCGCGGCCTTGATGGCGGTTTGCGCGCCGGCGAATTCGGCCTGCATGTCCTGGATCGACTGCTGGCCGGTTTGCGGAGCGAGATTTGTCGAAATGCGCTGCTGCAGCGCGTTCACCTGCGCGCCGGCATTGGGATTGGCGGTGTTGGTGGTGACGGCGGCATAGACCGCGATGTTCTGCAGCTGGTAACGCAGCGCTTCCTCGTTGGCGCGCGCGCCATACTGCACGTTGATCGATTGATCGACGCGCGCGACCGCCGTGCCGCGCGCGGAACCGGCGCCGTTCTCGCCGGTGTACCACGAGACGGTGTTGGCTGCCGTGCCGCCGATCAGCGCGGTGGCGGTGCTGAACGGAGGACCGCCCACGCGCAGCGGCGCCGGATTGGCCGACACCGTCGGGCCGAAGCCGAGCGCGGCGAATGCCGCCGCATTCGAGCTCGTCACCGACAGGCTCTGCCCGTCGGCACCGTGCAGTGTGATGGCGCCGCCACCGACGGTCGATGGATTCTTCGTTCCCGTGATCTGGTCGATCTTCGCAAGCAGCGCCTGCACGCTGTCGCCGACGTTGAGTTGGTTGCCGGTCGCTCCCGATGCCACGAAGGTAATCGTGGTGCCGTTGACGGTGATGGTGTCGCCCGCGGCGAAGCCCGCCGTCAACGAATCCGTTCCCGCCGCCCCCGACAGCGCCGTGTTGCCGGTGATCGGCGCCGGCACGACGTCCTGGTTATTGACCGAGCTGCCGCTGATCGAGGCCGACGGGTTGAAGAAATCCTTCGACGCGGCAATCGCGGAAGCCGCCACCAGCGCGGTGTCGCCGAGCTTCTGGATCGAGGCGTTCAGCGCCGCCTGCAGGTTCGCCGTCGTCGCGACCGTATCGACGCCGATCAGGAACGAGCCCGCCGGTGCCGGACTGACCGTGGTGGCGGTGAGCGTGATCTGCTCGCTGGTGCCGTCGGGCAGATCGAGATTGAAGGTGATCTTGTCGCCGTCGTTCGGATTGGTGGCGCCGAGATCGATCGATGCCGACGGCGGCACGCCTGCCGCCTGCGTCACCGTCGCGCCGGTCAGTGACGACGTGATCGGACCGAGCTTGAAACCGAACGGCGAAGCGTCTTCGGCAATCGCGGTCACCGTCGTCGTCAGCGGCGGCGACGACACCGTGAGGCGTCCCATGTTGCCGGCGCCCTGGTCGGCCTGCCGCCGCTCGTCGACCAGCTGCTTCAAGCCGGCCTGCGCGCCGTTGCCGTAGAGCATGACGTCGGCCGGCACGGTCGCCGCCGTGTCGGAGGCGCGGCCGGAAAACAGATAGCGGTCGCCGGACTGGCTGTTGAGCAGCGATACCGCGTTGGCGAATGCCGCCTGCGCCGTGATCTGGCCCGAGGTCTGCCCGTTGTTGTTGAGCACGATGGTGGACGACGCCGCCGACGCCTTCACGCTCTGCCCGATGTCGATCATGCCCTTCAGCGCCAGGTTGGCGACGGAAAGGCGCGTATTGACGTTGACCGCGGTGTCCGCGAACGCGTCGATGCTCGCGATCTGCGCGCGCAGGCTCAATGCGAAGCCGCGATCGGGTCCCTGACCGGCATAGGTCGTCGATACGCGGCCGCTGGCGAGCTGCTGCGTCAGGTCGTTGAGCTGATTGCGCAGATTGACGATCGCCGATCCGATATAGGCGGTCTTGCCGTTGACGCCGTCGATAGCCATGGGCTCCTCACATCGCCTGGATCAGCGTGTCGTACATCTGCTTGATGGACGACATCACGCGCGCATTGGCCGAATAGGCATTCTGCAAGGCCAGCAGATGCGCCATCTCGTCGTCGATGTTGACGCCGGAAGTCGCCGTCACCTTTTCCTTCAGCGTGCTGAGCACGACATTCTGGCCGTCGGCGAGCTGCTTGGCGGCCGTTGCCGCCTCGCCCTGCTGGCTGAGGATCTGCCGCACGAAATTCGTCAGCGTGCCCGTGAACGGCGCGCCGGTCGTGCCGATGCCGGTTTGCGGCGCGTAGCGGAACGTACCCGTCGACAGCTGGTTGAGCACGAAATTGACGCGGACGTTGTCTCCCGCCGGCGTCAGCGGATTGGTGGAATACACCACCGTGCGCGAGGGATCGCCGAGCAGCGCGGTGTTGATGCTGATGCGGCCGGCAAGACCGGTCATCTGCAGGCCGGCCGCGCTGATCGCGCCGGAGTAGGCCTTGCCGTTGTCGGTGAAGAACGGCACCTCGGGATTGCCCGATGTGAGCGACGTCATCGTGGTGGTGACCGAGGCGGCAAGCACGTCGGAGCGGTTCGGCGCGCCGTCGTCGAGCACGCGCAGCGTCGAGCCGGACGGATTGGAAAACTGCAGGTCGGCGCCGCCGAGCGCGGCGTTGAGCTGCGACACCACGGACGCCATGCCGGCGGAGAAATCGATACCCAGCACCTCGTCGTTGGGGTCGAGGGTGGCGTTGTTGGACAGCGGCAGCACGCTCGGATCGTCGACGCGCACGATCGACAGATTGTGCGTGGTGTTGGTGGTGTTGTCCCTGTAGGTGATGTGAATGACGTTGCCGCTCTGCAGCCCCGTGAGGTCGAGATCGTAGCCGGCCGCGGGCAGCACGGAGGCAGGTGCCGCGACGCCGTCGGTCGACTTGTCCGACGAGGCGCTCGACATGGCGGCTGCAAACTGGTCGATCTGGGTCTGCGCCTTCACCAGCGTGTTGTCGCGCAGCTCGAGATAGGCCGCGATCTTGCCGGACCGGAACGAATTGGTGGACACCAGGTCGTAGTCGCCGCCGTGCGGAAAGCTGATGGTCAGCGTGCCGACGTTGCTCTTGGCCGGATCGTTGCTGTACAGCGTGTTCGGCGTCATCGTCCCTTGCGGATTGAAGGTCAAGGTCGCCGCTTCGGTGCCGACCAGCTGCACGCCGGAATTAGTGAACACCGTCACCTGGTTGAGATTGTTGGTGACCACGCGGATGTCCATCAGCTCGGACAGCTGATCAATGTACTGGTCGCGCTGGTCGAGCAGCGCGGCGGTCGACGCGTCGGTCTTGCCGCCGGCCTGCAACTGGGTGTTGATGGCCGCGATCTGCTTCAGCGCATTGTTGGCGACGATGACGGACTCGTTGATTCCCGTCTCGGCGTTGGCGCGCAGGTTCTGGATGCCCTGCGTCGTCGAATTCAGCTCCTGGGCCAGCGATGCCGCGGCGTTGACGGCGCCGATGCGCGCCGATTGCGAGTCGGGGCTGGTGGAAAGGCCCTGCAGCGCGGTGAGGAAGGCGTTGAACGAGCTTTCGATCGTGCCGCTTTCCGCCGGGTTGCCGTAGACGCCCTGCAGGTTGGACAGGAATGTCGAGCGGATGCTGGCATAGGCGGCGCCCGACGCCTCGGTGCGCACCTGGCTCTGCAGATACTGGTCGAGCTGGCGGTTGACGCCGTTGATGAGAACGCTCGAGCCATAGTCGCCGGTCGAGCCGGTGACCTGGTTGACGGTCTTCTTGACGTAACCCGGCGTCTCCGCGTTGGCGACGTTGGACGAGACCAGCGCGAGCGAGTTCTGCGTCGCGCGCAGGCCCGACATTGCGGTGGAAAGGGCTTGGCTTAGACCCATGACTTACTACCCGTGCCGTTTCCGGTTGAATATTGCGGCTACCGCATGACGTTCAGAAGATCCTGCACCATCGAGTTGGCGGTAGTGATGACCTTGGTATTCGCCGAATAGGCCTGCTGCGTCACAATCAGCTTGGTGAACTCGTCGGCGATGTCGGTGTTCGAGCTCTCCAGCGACGAGCCGACGATGGTGCCGGAGTTGCCGAACAGCGCCTGGCCGGATTCGTCGGTCGCCTCGAACGCGCCGCCATTGACGCGCTTGAGGAAGTTGGTGCCGTTGAACGAGGCGATCGAAATCTCCGCCAGATCGAGATTGCGGCCATTGGAGTAGGTGCCGACAATGCGGCCATTGGTGGAGACGCCGACCGATTGCAGCTGGCCGGCCGGGAAACCGTCCTGCTGGATCTGGTTGACCTGCACGTTGCCGTTGGCGTCGGCGAATTGCGTAACGCCGCCAGTGCCGAAATTGATCACGGGACTGCCGAGCGACACGCCGTTGACGGTGACGTTGTTCAGCGTGACCGAAGCGACCGGTGGCGACATCTGGCCGGCGGCCGAGAAGGTGAAGTTGACGTTGACGTTCTGCCAGGCGACCTGTGTGCCCGTCGCATTCGGATTGACCTGGTAGAACAAGTTCCAGGTGTCGGTGTGGCCGGCCCCGAGCGTGGCGCTATCGACCTTGGCCCAACGGAATTGCAGGTTCACCGGCGCGCCCGATACGTCGTAGGTGGTGACCGCGCCGCCGGCGATCGACTCGTCGAGGAAGGTTGAGGCCTCGTTGCCGATCACTTGGCCAGTGCCGACGCCGCCGCCGCCGCCGCGCGTTGCCGTGACGGTGCCGGTGAAGCCGAGCGCGGCGAAGGCCGACGTATTGGAGCTCGACACGGTGAGATCGGAGGTGGTGCCGGAGTGCAGCGTGATCGAGCCACCGGAGATGGTGGAGGCGGTCGCGGTGCCGGTGATGGAGTCGATCTTGGCAAGCAGCGTGGTGATGTTGTCGCCGATGTTGAGCTGGTTGCCGACCGCACCCGCCGCCACGAAGGTAATCGTCGTGCCGTTCACGGTGATGGTGTCGCCGGCGACGAAGTTCGAGGAGATGGAGTTCGTGCCTGCCGCGCCGTTGAGCAGGGTCGCACCGGTGTTTACCACCGACGGTGTCGCCTTGTTGTACTGCACTGTGCCGGACCTCGTGGCGTCGGTATAGGGCGCAGCCGGCGTGCCCAGCGCCAGCGGGTTGCTACCGGCGCCGTACGAGGACGGGTGTATCAATTCCGATCCCGGCACCGAGGTTTCGTGCGCCGTGGTGAGCGGATAGCTTGCGAGGTTGGCACGGTAGTCGATCTTGGTGGTTTGCTGCGCTGGCAGGAAGTCATTCTGGAATTTCAGCACTTGCGGCGCGCTGCCGGTTGGGTTGCCCGTGGTCGGATCGATCGGCACGCCCTGGAGGTAGTAGCCGGCGCCGTTGACGAGATAGCCGCTCTTGTCGAGCTGGAAATCGCCGCGACGGGTGTAGCGGTCGACGCCGTCGAACACCGGCGTGCCGTCGGTGAAGTTGCCGGGCTTCTGCACCGCGAAGAAGCCGCTGCCGTTGATGGCCATGAAGGTCGCGACCTGCGCCGATTGCACATCGCCTTGCACCGAATTGGTCGAGCGCGACTGCGTGGTTACGCCGCCGGCGAGCTGTGCGGTGAGCGCGGTCTGCGGGATCAGGTCGAGGAAGGAGGTGTCGATGCGCTTGAACGCGGTGGTCTGCGAGTTGGCGATGTTACCCGAGACGTTTTCCAGGGCGTAGGAATTGGCGCGCAGGCCGCCCACCGACGTCGTAAGTGCGCCGAAGATACCCATGACACGTTCTCCACATTCGATCCGCGCGGCCTACGCCGCATCCGGCCGAGCCGTCGCAAGCGCCGTGCCAAAGTGGAAAATGTCGCGACGTCAGTCACTTAAGAAAAAGGCCCCGGTCGCTGACCAGGGCCTAAATTGCCGGGCCAGGCAACAATTGCCGACCCGCGATCAGGATGCCGACGCGGCAGACGGCTTGAACACCAAAGCGAAGCCGTCGATGCAGTAGCGCAGTCCCGTCGGCTTCGGGCCGTCGTCGAAGACGTGGCCGAGATGGCCGCCGCAGCGGCGGCAATGCACCTCGATGCGCTTCATGCCGTAGGAGCGGTCCTCGGTGCGGCCGAGCGCGTCGTCGAGCGGCTGCCAGAAGCTCGGCCAGCCGGTGCCGCTGTCGAACTTGGTGTCGGACGAAAACAACGGCAGGTCGCAGCCGGCGCAGCCAAAGGTGCCTTTGCGATGCTCCTTCAGCAGCGGGCTCGAATACGGCCGTTCGGTGCCGTGCTTGCGCAGGATCTCGTATTGCATCGGCGTCAATTGCGCGCGCCACTCGGCGTCGGTCTTCTCGACCTCGAATTTCCCGGCGGCTTGTGCCGGCTCCGCGCGGAGCCAGCGCAAGGTGAAGAGGCCGAACAGGCCGGCAGCTGAAGCAAGCAAGATGCGGCGGTCCATCTGTTTTCTCCGTACGGGCGGGTTTGCCCGAGATACGGCTCGCACAGCCCGAAAGTTACACGGATCGGAGGCCGCTTGCCTCACATTAATGCGAGGACGGGCCGCCCTCGTGCTCGCCGGCGGCGGCCGGTTCGGCCTGCTGGGCCGGCGGCCGCGCCGGACGGGGTTGACCCGGCGGCGGACGGCGCGGGGGGCTGCGCGCTCCGGCCTGGCGATTGGCCTCCGCCAGCCGCGCCTCGCGCTGACGCTCCTTCAGCCGCGCCCGCTCGCGGTAGCGCGCGAGCGCACCGGCCGCGGCAGAACTGCCGCGGGTCCATTTGCCGATCAGGTGGCCCGCGACACGGCCGGTCGGTCCGCCGGCCCAGACCAGTTCGAACGGCGAGAACAGCCGCCAGCGCTCGTCGCCCCACAGGATGCTGCGCGCCACCAGGAGACCCGCCATGGCCGTGGTGCCGATGCCCTGGCGGCCAAAGCCGCTCGCCACCCAGAGCCCTTTGCGGAGTTGCCCGACCTGCGGCATGCCGTGCACGGTGACGCCGACCGGGCCGCCGAACACGTCCGCGATCGCGACCTTGCCGAGCCGCGGAAACACCGTGTCGATGCGGCGCTGGATGGCGGCAGCAAAGCGCTTCGGACGCGCGTCCCAGGTGGTCTCGGGGCTCGCCCACATCAGGCGGTCGCCATCGACGATGCGGAAATGGTCGATGCCGTCGGAGTCCATCACCGAGCCCCTGAAGGCGACGACTTCACCGAGCCGCTCGCCGAGCGGCTCGCTCACCGCTGCATAGCGCCACACCGGCAGCAGCGTTTCCGACAGCCGCCGCAAGGGCGCGCCGAGATGGACGTTGCCGCACAGCACGATGTGCGAGGCGCGCAACCGCGCCGACGGCGTCACGATGCGCTTGCGGATGCCGGACGGATCGATGCTGACCACCGGCGTATCCTCGAAAATGCGCGCGCCGGCGCGCCGCGCCAGCGCAGCGAGACCATGGACGTATTTGCGAGGATCGAGCTGGAATGCCTTCGGATAATGGATGCCGTGGAAATAGCGGTCGGTTCGCAATTCGCTGCGCACGCGATCGACCTGCCAGCCCTCTACCTCAGTGTCCAGGTCCCCGGAAAGCGTCTGCAGCCGGCTGATCAAAGCCTCGCCGACGTCGACATTGCTGACTTCCAGCGCCCCCTCGCTCACGGAGATGCCGGGCATCGCCTCTTCGGTCGCGGTGGCGCGGACGTATTCGGCGCCCTCCTTCGACAATGCCCAGAGTTCCCGGGCATCCTCGAGCCCGACCCGCTCGATCAGATCGGCCACGGGCAGGCCGAAGCCGGGCATAACCGTGCCAAGATGATGGCCGGACGCGCCCCAGCCGACATGGCGTCCCTCCAGCACCGCGATGCTGGCACCCAGGCGCGCGGCTTCCAGCGCCACCGTCAGCCCGGCGAGGCCCGCGCCCACGATGGCGATATCGACGTCGAGGTCGAAGGACAGCCGCGAGCGCGGCTGCTGCGCTGCGGCGTCATATCCATTCGTCATACTTGTGGAAGTCCCGCTCATGGCGTTTTCTTAGACTGACGATGCGGCGCTTGTCACCTTGTCCTGAGGGCTGGCTTGTAGTTAATCCGCGGGAATCAGGACGATCAGAGACCTTCGCCCATGCGCCGTTTGATGCTGCTCCGTCATGCCAAGACCGAGACTGACGCGCCTTCCGGGCAGGACCATGACCGCCGTCTCGACAATCGCGGGCGCAGCGACGCCGGCGAGGTCGGCCACTATATCGCCCGTCATCCCCCCTTCCCCGAACTGGTGCTGGTGTCGAGCGCCGTCCGCGCCCAGCAGACCTGGAATCTCGTGTGGGAGGCGATGCAGGATCGCGTACCGGCGCCGGAAGTGGAAACGCTCGACGAGCTCTACGGCGCCGAGCCGGCGGAGCTGCTGCGTATGGTGCGGATGGCGTCCAGCTCCGATCCGAAACGGCTGATGCTGGTCGGGCACAATCCCGGCATGCACGAGCTCGCGCTGATGCTCGCCGGCCACGGCGACAAGGCCTCGCGCAAGGCGCTGGAGGACAATCTTCCGACCTCGGGCCTTGCCATCCTCGACTTCGACATCAAGGATTGGACCGACGTGGCATTCCGCCGCGGCAATCTCGCGCGGTTCGTCAGTCCGAAGCTGTTGCGGCAAATGTCGAAGGATTAACCGCAAGCCGGCAGGCGTGCTAGGCTGAGCGGTGAAGGTGGGAGACGCAGATGTTCAAGTCCATTCTCGTGCCGATCGATCTGGCCGACACGGATCTCGCAAGACCCGCGATCGCCACCGCCGCGACATTGTCGCAGGCGATGAACGGCTCGGTCCGGCTGCTCAACGTGATGCCGATGACGCCGGTGATGCTGGCCGAATACGTGCCCGCCGATTTCGACACCCAGCAGCGCCAGACCTCGGAGGAGGCGCTTGCCATCGTCGCCGGCGAATCCGGGATCGAAGCGTCGCGCATTTCCTACGTGGTGCGGCAGGGCGGCATCTATCACGAAATCCTCGAAGAGGCCGCCGGCATGAAGGCCGACCTGATCGTGATGACCTCGCACCGGCCGGCGATGCGAACCTATTTCCTCGGCTCGAACGCCGGCCATGTCGTGCGTTACGCCAAATGCTCGGTGCTGGTGGTCAGGCACTAGAGCTTCGGTTCCGATTGAATCAGAACCGAAGCTCGAAATCGCGAAAACAACCCCATGCAAAGTAGGTCAGGCCAGCACCGAGCCGCTTGAATGCGCGCCGGCAGAGCACGCGCGCATTAGCGCCTCGGGCCGAACTCCGGATTGAACTTGCCCCACACCGCGTCCTCGATATGGCTGCGGTGGATGCCGATGTCGCGCAGCTCACGATCGTTCATCGCCCGCAGCGCTTTGATCGCTTCCCGGCGTACCCAATACGCGGCAAGGCCGTTGGCCCAGTTGCCGAGCATGCGGGTGAAACCGCCGAAGGCGGTTGCGGGAGCGGTTTGTGCAGTCGTGTAGATCGTGGTCATTTCTGGTCTCCAATCGGATGCAGCGGCCAAGCACCGCCGTTGACGCCAGCGCCGGAAGAGCGCTCGCGCCTTGTTCTCGGATTGCTCTCGCCTCCTCGGTGCAATCTCGGGCTTGATGAACCTTAGATGATCCCGTAATTGTATCGGTGCAAGGAAAACATTGCTCTCGGTGCAATAATGTCGCGATTTGAATACATCCGGCTTGCCGACGCCGTCGCTGCCGATATCGCAGGCGGCGCCCTCAAACCGGGCGATCGCCTGCCGCCGCAGCGGACTTTCGCGTATGAGCGCAAGATCGCCGCTTCCACCGCCAGCCGCGTCTACACGGAATTGTTACGGCGCGGCCTCGTCGTCGGCGAGGTCGGCCGCGGCACCTTTGTTTCAGGCGAATCGCGGCACCCCATCGCAACGCTGCCGCACGAGCCGCGCGGCGTGCGGATCGACCTCGAAATCAACTATCCGATGCTGCCGACCCAGGCGGCGATGATCGCCAAGAGCCTCGCCGGGCTCGAGCGCGCCGAGGCGCTCGACATCGCGCAGCGCCAGGGCTCCAGCGGCGGGACGCAGGCCGCGCGCAATATCGCGGCTGGCTTCATGGCACGCCCGAGTTGGACTCCCAGCTCGGAGCAATTTGCCTTCACCGCCAACGGACGTCAGTGCATTGCCGCAGTGCTCTCGGCACTGGTGCCCGCGGGCGGGCGCTGCGGCGTCGAAGCCCTCACCTATCCCTTCGTCAAGGGCATTGCCGCCCGGCTCGGCATCACACTGGTGCCGCTCGCCATGGATGCGCAGGGCGTCCGCCCCGACGCCGTGCAGAAGGCGCATCGCGAGGGCCAGCTGTCCGCGCTCTACATCCAGCCGACGATCCAGAATCCGCTCGGCATGACCATGCCGGCGGCGCGCCGCGCCGATCTGCTGCGCGTCGTGGAAAAGCTCGACCTGACCGTGATCGAGGACAGCGTCTACGGCTTTCTCTCCGACGAGGCGCCGATGGCGGCGATGGCGCCGGACCGCTGCGTGGTGCTGGACTCGCTCTCCAAGAAAGTCGCACCGGGACTGGCGCTCGGCTTCATCGTCTCGCCCCCTCGCCTGCGCGAGAACATCCTGAACTCGATCCGTTCGGGCGGCTGGACCGCCTCGGGCTACGCCTTTGCCGCCGGGCAGCGGCTGATGGGCGATGGCACCGCCACCGAGCTGATCCGGCTCAAGCGCGCCGATGCGCAGCGCCGCCAGCAGATGGCGGCCGAGCGCCTCGCCGGTTTCGAGATCCAGGCGGACCGGAAGTCCTATCATCTCTGGCTGTCGCTGCCGCAGCACTGGCGGTCGCAGAGCTTCGTCGCCGCCGCGGCGCGCCGCGACATCGCGCTGACGCCGTCGACGACCTTTGCCATCACGCCGGGTCACGCCCCCAACGCGGTGCGGCTTGCGCTCGCCGCGCCCGCCATCGAGCAGCTCGACTTCGCGCTGCGTACGCTCGCCGACATCCTGCGCACGCAGCAGGACGATTTCGACTCGACGGAGTGAGCGGCGAGAGCGTTTTCAAGCGAAGTGAATACCGGTTCGCGTGAAGAAAACGCGTCATCGAGAAGACCTCGATCACGGCCATTCCGCGATGAAGCCTCGCGCCATATAGGGCGCGATCTTGTCCCATTCGTGCAGCACGCGGCGGCGGAATTCGGGATCGGTGTGCCAGAGCGCGCGCGGCGTCGCGAAGCTGTCGATCGTCACCAGCATCTTCGTCACCTCCGGCCAGTGGCGGTGCAGCGTCATGGCATAGCGCCGCGCCGTCCAGCTGTTGCCGAGGCAAATCACGCTGCGGACGTTGCGCAAACCCAGCGCCGCGTCGATCACCGGCAGCGAGAAAATCACGTTCTCGCCCGTGTTGGTCGCGCGATGCTCTTCGAGGATATTCTCCGCCGGCACGCCGCGCGCGACCATTGCACGCTTGATGATCTCGCATTCGGACTGCGTCGATCCCGGCGTCACGCCGCCGCTGACGATGATCCAGCGGCACAGCCCTTCGCGCCACAACGCGCAGGCCTTTTCCGCGCGCAGTCCGGCGTCCTCGCGCGTGCCGAACACGAACAGCAAATCGGCCGGCGAAAGCTCCGTGTCGGCAAAATGCCTCGCACTGATTGCGGCGATCTCCGCCGCATCGGGTATGCGATCGCTGCGATCATGTCCCACGATTCTTCCCTCGCCCGGCGGCAAGATGCCGCCACCCACGAAAAGGCGCGAGTCACGTTTGATGTCGCCGGATTACGGCAGCAGCACTTCCGGCAGGCGATCGAAGGTGTAGGTGATCGGCCTGTTGCGCCGGATGAAGCCGCCGATCTGCCAATAGAAGAGCAGCGCAAAGCCGACGAGGAACAGTGCGCCGACATGCTCGCCCGTGGCGATCGCGCGCGCGAACAGCCCGGTCATGGCAATCGCCAGCAGGGCAACGACCGCCAGCGCCGCGGTGTGCGTGCCGAACGGCAGCCCGCCGGTCAGATTCGCCGCGCTTCCCGCAGCGGCCATGCGCGCGTGCAAGGCTTCGATGAAGCGACGATAGCCATCGTCCTGCGGCGTCATCAGCGACGCCGTCTGCCAGCTGGTCGACAGGATCGTGATGTGCCCGGCGCTGCTGTGCCAGATATCGGCGCGGAAGCGGCGCGACTGCATCGAGGTCGGCCGGTACGACAGGCGCACCGCAGAGATGTCGCGATAGGCCCACACGCCGGATCGTCCCGCGATCTCCCACGACAGGCCGTTGTCGGTCAGCTCGAACTGGTGCGCCGAACCGATCAGCGATGCCTTGTAGGCGTAACGAATGCCGGGACGGTCCGCCTCGTCAAATGGCTCTTTCAGTTCGGTTGCCAATTCGGCTCCTCGGCTCGCCGCGCGCTTGCGCCGTGCACCCCGCTTAGCCTACAAGCGGGACATGGCCCAAACGAATTATTTTCCGCGCCGCCTGATCCTGGGCGGCGCCGTCATCACGGGCGTGCTGCTGGCGCTCGCGGTCCACATGCTGGGCGCGCGCTACGGCCTCGATCTCGGCGGCCTGTGGCGAAGTGACACGCGCGATTTCATGCCGGCGGGCGCGGCGATCGCCTGGTGGCTGATCGCCACCGTCGGTTTTTCCGGCGGCTACTTTACCGCAACGCTGATGGACAGCGCGGCGTCCGGGCAAATCCCGCAGCGGATGCGCCAGCTCCTGATCGCGATCGGCGTGCTGGTGCTGGCCGGCGCGGGACAGGCAGCCTCCGCACCGAGCCCGCTGCCGACCGTGTCCGGCGTGCTCGCCGGCATCGCTGCGCTGTGCCTCGGCGCCGTTGTGGCGTTCTGCGGCGCCTATTTCGCGCTGCGCAAGGCCTGACCTTTACGCCACCGCGGCCTGCGTACCGTCCGACAGCATGCGCTCCACCTCGGCGGCGGGACGCGGCGGGCTGAACAGATAGCCCTGCGCCTGGTTGCAACCCTCGCGCCGCAACAGGTCGAGCTGTTCCGCCGTCTCGACGCCCTCCGCCGTCGTGACGATGCCGAGGCTGCGGCCGAGCCCCGCCACGGCCCGCACGATCGCCATAGAGTCCTCGCGCGAGGCGAGCTCCTGCACGAACGAACGGTCGATCTTGATCTTGTCGAACGGGAAACTGCGCAGATAGCTCAGCGACGAGTAGCCGGTGCCGAAATCGTCGAGCGAGATGCGCACCCCCTGCGCGCGCAATTCGTGCAGGATCTCGAGCGTTGCCTCGCTGTTCTGCAGCAGCACGGATTCGGTGATTTCGAGCTCGAGCCGGCTGGCAGGCAGGCCGGAATCCCGCAGCGCCGCCATCACCGCCGACGTCAGGCTGGCATTCTTGAACTGCACCGGCGACAGATTGACGGCGAGCACGACCGGCTCCGACCAGCGCGCCGCCTCTGTGCAGGCCTGGCGCAACACCCACTCGCCGAGCGAAGCGATCAATCCGGTTTCCTCCGCCAGCGGAATGAAGTCGGACGGGGCGATGCGGCCGCGCTCGGGATGATTCCAGCGCACCAGCGCCTCGAATGCGACGGTCCTGTCGCCGACAATGTCGACGATCGGCTGGTAATGGACCTCGAACTCCTCGCGCCGCAGCGCCGCGCGCAGGTCGATCTCCAGCAGGCGCCTGGCCTGCGCACGCGCGTCCATGCCCGCCTCGAAAAAGCGGTAGGTGCCGCGGCCGTCGGCCTTGGCGCGGTAGAGCGCAAGGTCCGCGTTCTTCAAGAGCTGGTCCGGGCTCTCGCCGTCGTCGGGCGAGAGCGAGACGCCGATGGAAACGCCGATCACGAGCTGGTGGCCGGCAATCTCGTAAGGCGCGCCGACCGCCTCCACCATCCGGCTCGCCAGCGCCGATGGCGCGGTGGGGTCGCAGCCGCGGCAGAACTGCACGACCGCGAATTCATCGCCGCCGAGCCGCGCCACCGTATCGTCTTCGGTCAAGCATCCGGAAAGCCGGCGCGCGACCTCCTTCAGCAGGGCGTCGCCGACGGGATGGCCGAGCGAATCGTTGATGTCCTTGAAGTGATCGAGATCGAGGCAGAACGCCGACAACTGGTCGCCGCGGCGCGCCAGCCGCAAGGCCCGCTCCAGCCGCTCGCGGAACAGCGTCCGGTTAGGAAGATTGGTCAGGGCGTCGTGCCGTGCCATGTGGTGAATCTGCTGTTGCGCCTTCTCCCACTCGGTGATGTCCTCGAAGGTCGCGACCCAACCGCCGTTCGGCATCGGCTGGTGCACGACGCGGATCGAGCGGCTGGTGCGAACGATGACGCGCTCGACGGTGCGCCCGGCCCGCATCTCCTCGATCAGATCGCCGACATATTGGGCGGCATCGCCCTTCCACTGGCCTGCCGCCTTCTGAAGCTCGAGCACCTCGACCAGGGCCTGGCCCTCCTGCGGCGGAGGGTCGAGGCCCATCAGGCCCAAGTAGCGCTCGTTGTAGAGCACGATGCGGCCCTCGGCATCGAACATGCACAGCCCCTGCGACATGTTTTCGAGCGCACTGTCGAGCAGGGCCTGCTGCTTGCGCAACTCGCTCTTGTTGCGGCGGTCGATCATCGCCGCCGACATCGAAATCCCGAGAATGACCATCGAGGCGAGCGCGGTCAGGAACGACAGGATGCCCGGCGGAATCGACAGCGCGCCGGCGACCCGCGTCGGATCGGGCACCAGCATCACCGCGCCCATCGCGGTGAAATGATGCGAGACGATCGCGAGCGTCAGCAGGACGGTGGCCATCGAGGTTGAGCGAAAGCCGTCGTTGCGCGCGGCGACCAACAGCGCAAGCGCCGCTAACATGCTGCCGATCAGGATTGAAGCGGCCACATGGCCGGCCGACCATTCGATGCGGGCCGGGACTTCCAGCGCCAGCATGCCGGTGTAGTGCATCGTCGCGACACCGAGGCCGACGACGGCGCCGCCGGCGGCGACCGTGATCGATCGGGAGTCGTGCAGGGCAATCGCCAGCCCGACGGCAACCGTCACAATCGCGAAGACCAGCGAGAGCAGGCTGATCTCGATGTTGTAGGCAGCGACGTGGCCGGGGTCGTAGGCCAGCATCGCGATGAAATGCGTCGCCCAGATGCCGCAGCCGGCCGCGACCGCATCCAGCGCCATCCATTTCAGCCGCGTCGGCCCCCGCGAGGCCCGGGCCCGGTGAAACAGGCTGATGGCCACCGCGCAGGCCAGAAGGCAGACCAGGCCGGCGAGTGCGACCAGCCGCAGATCATGCTCGTAACCGAGGCAATTCAGGACTTGATACATGACGGACTCTCTCCAGAGCCCGTACCACGCATGGCAGTGGTGGATTTGGCGTAACCGCGCCGCCCTGCTTGTGCGCATGGTGAACAGATGCTTTGCAAGCCGCGTTCATGGCGCAACCGGGCCGGGAAATTCCGGAATCTTCTTGCCTGACGTAATCCCTCACCCGGCGCTGCGCCGTAGTCGAAGCTACGCTTCGGCGTCTCTCAAGAACGGCCGCCGGCACGGCGGCCTGCGCCTCTCCCAAGGGAGAGGTGAATCCCGATGCCGCTTCAGTTCAACCTGATCTCATCGCGCTTTAATCCTGCTGCGTCATCAGCCCCTCATGGTGTGGAGCGCCACCGGGTCCGCGCAAAGCGCGGCCCGATGACAGGCTCCGCGCGTCTCTGGACGATGCTTCGCATCGCCAGGCGAACCATGAGGCTACAGACGGGCCTGCATCCTCGAGACGCGCGCGCTGCGCGCTCCTCGGAATGAGGAATTACAGCACTTGTGGCGCAGCAGGCCGGGAACGGCGAGATGTTCCCTGAACGGCGGATGAATGCCGCGCCGGAATCCGGCAGGGAACACCGCCGGGGCGGATGGATTGACCGTGGTCAACGATCCGATTCGACTTCCCTGCGTTAAGGCTTATGTACGCAGTGTGACAACGACCGCGCACGAAGGCTGAAAGCAGGGCTGTCAAGGACTGCACAAGCCCCTGGTTTTGCCTTATGGGTCTGGCGCAACGGTGCGCTGGACCGTTGCCTGTCATCCCGTGACAGGCCCTTCAATTGCCGCCCCTCCGGGAGGATGAATGTCTCGACTGCTGGCCGCGCTGAGGCGTGGCTTCAAGGAAAAGATCGGCTGGAAGCGGGTCGGCGTCGCTGCGAGCCTCCTGATCATTGCGCTCGCGATCACGCACCTGGTGCGCACGCTGAAGGGCGTCGACACGTCGGTCGTGCTGGTGGCGCTGACCGAGATCGCGCCGCATCGCATCGCGCTCGCCGCGCTCTGCGTGGTCGGCGCCTTCTGCACGCTGACCTTCTACGATTTCTTCGCGCTGCGCACGATCGGCAAGAGCCACGTGCCCTATCGTATCGCCGCGCTCTCGAGCTTCACCAGCTACACCATCGGCCACAATATCGGCGCAACCGTATTCACCGGCGGCGCCATCCGCTTCCGCATCTACTCCGACTACGGCCTCTCCGCGATCGACGTCGCCAAGATCTGCTTCCTGTCCGGCCTCACCTTCTGGCTCGGCAATCTCTTCGTGCTCGGCATCGGCATGACCTGGCACCCCTGGGCCGCCTCCGCCATGGACCTGCTGCCGGACGAGATGAACCGGCTGATCGGCATCGGTTGCCTGGCCGGCATCGCGGCCTATCTGGTGTGGCTGAAGACCGGCGTGAAGCGCCGCGTGCTCGGCCAGAACGGCTGGAAGGTGGCGCTGCCATCGGCACGGCTCACGCTGCTGCAAATCCTGATCGGCGTGGTCGATCTCGGCTTCTGCGCGCTCGCGATGTACCTCTTGATGCCGATGCAGCCCGATATCGATTTCGTGTCGCTGGCGGTCGTGTTCATCCTGGCGACGCTGCTTGGCTTTGCCAGCCACGCGCCGGGCAGCATCGGCGTGTTCGACGCCGCGATGCTGGTGGCGCTGCCGCAGTTCGGCAAGGAACAACTGCTGGCGACGCTGGTGGTGTTCCGCATCCTCTACTTCCTCATCCCCTTCGGCATCTCGATTTCCATCATGGGAACCCGCGAGCTCTGGCTCAGCGTGGTGCAGCCGTGGCAGGAGCGCAGACGGCTGAATGAGGCCTGCGCGGCGGCAGCTAACGCAGCCGCCGTGCGACAGCCGGTCCAGGGCCGGAAGGAAGCAAGGGGTCGGAAGTAAGGGTAAGGGGCGGCAGGTAACGGCGACGTTATCGGAGGTCTCGCCCTTTGGGATTTTCGCCGCAGGGGCTGTTCTCTTATTTCTGCCTTACGGCTAACGTTCAACGCGCCATGGCCAGAATTGCTTTCCGTTTGTTCGCCCTCGCGGCGCTGCTCATGAGCCTGCCAGCGGCGCTGCCGGCCTCGCGGGCCGAGGCGCAGACCGCAGATCCCTTGCAGATTTCCTGGGAAGTCCGCAACCGCTTCCGCCTGTTCCGCGAGGAGCGCGATTTCATGCTGCATGTCGAGGCCGGCCGCGGCCGCAACGTGCTGACCTCCGAGCAGATCCTGGCCGCGCAGAGCGACGGCCGCGGCTGGGCGCGCAATACGGTCGGCCGGCTCTGCATCGACGTCAGCGGCCGCGTCAGCGAGCCCTGCACCCGCGACAACGTGAAGGAGAGCTATCTGACGCCGATCGACCATCCGGTGACGGTCCGCCTCGCCGGCCAGGTGCCGGTCGGCGCCACCTGCGCCTGGACCGTCGACGACGGCGACGGGCCGACCACGTCGACCTTCGATTGCGCCGAACCGGTCAACATGCGCGTGCGTTACGGCCGCACCACGGTCGTCAGCGCCGACGTCGCCAGCGCCGAG
This sequence comes from Bradyrhizobium sp., assembly GCF_052389815.1. Classification (GTDB taxonomy): domain Bacteria; phylum Pseudomonadota; class Alphaproteobacteria; order Rhizobiales; family Xanthobacteraceae; genus Bradyrhizobium. The sequence goes on from NZ_JBQTHN010000152.1 coordinate 60,631, forward strand.
GGCACCCAGCGCGTCGCCACCGAAATCGCGGTGCGCGACATCCTCATCGCCGGCCTCGGCGACAGCATCGCCTCCGGCGAGGGCAATCCGGACCGGCCGATCGCGCTCTCCGACGAAGGCTTCTGCTTCCGCTATTATCTCTCCGCCGCGACCTCGCAATACTACCGGCCGAGCCGCGCCGGCTACAAAGGCGGCCGCGCCTGCGAGGCGCCGGACTTGCTGCAGGTATGGCAGCGCCAGAGCGCCTACTGGTTCAACGCGGCCTGCCACCGTTCGCTCTACAGCTACCAGACCCGCGCGGCGCTGCAGCTGGCCGTGCAATATCCGCACATCGCGGTGACCTATCTGCCGCTGGCGTGCACCGGCGCCACCATCGCCGACGGCCTGTTCGGCTCGCAGCGCGCCCGCGACTGTCCGCCGTCGAAATCGAACGCCGCGTGCAAGGGCACCGTGAACGGCCAGCTCGCCGAATTGCGCGAGGCGCTCGCAGCTGCCCAGCGCCGCCAGCCCGAGCGCCGGCTCGATCTCGTGCTGCTGTCGATCGGCGCCAACGACATCTATTTCTCCGGCCTGGTTGCCGACGTCATCGTCGACTATCCGACCGAGCGCGTGCTGTTCCGCCGCGGCGGCGTGATGGCGACGGTGGACGATGCCCGCAGCGTGCTGGTGCAGGATCTGCCGCGAGGCTTTGCCAAGCTGCGCGAGGCCTTGCGTCCGCTGGTCGGCGACCTCTCGCGTGTCGTCTACACCTCCTATGCCAATCCGACCCTCACCGAGAGCGGCGGCCCCTGCCCCGGCGGCCGCGCCGGTTTCGAGATCCATCCCTCCTTCAACGCCGAGCCGCGGCGGCTCGCCACCGTTTCGGCATTCGTCCAGAACGAGTTCCTGCCGCAGCTGAAATCGATCGCGCTGTGCCAGGACGGCATCATCTGCCGCAACCCGCAGGCCGACCGCATGACGTTCGTGGATGCCCATCAGGCCGCCTTCGCCGGCCACGGTTTCTGCGCCCGCGCGCAGACCGATCCGGAATTCGACCGCGCGTGCTTTGCCGGCAACGGCGAGAGCTTCAGTTCCGACATCGTGGTTGCCGCCAGCCAGCCGATGGTGTGCGGCCGCAGCCCGAGCGAGTATCGCGCCTACCTGCCGCGCGCCCGCTGGGTCCGCGACGCCAACGACAGCTACTTTGCCGCGATGACCTACCCGCAGGGCCTGCCGTCCAACATGCAGCCCACCGACATCCACGACGCCACCTGGGGCGTGCTGTCGGCGGTCTATGGCGGCGCGGTGCATCCGAGCGCGGAAGGCCATGCCGTGATGGCCGACGCCGCCGTGCCGGCTGCAGCCGCCGTGCTGCAGCTCGATGCCGGCGTCGGCGAGGTGACCTCGCAGCCGATGGCGCCGATCGAGGTGCGCTAGGCTAGATGCGCGCGCGTCGTCGATGGCGGGCACGCCCGACAGATAGCGGCGACTGGGGAAAGTAAGCGCCCGGCGTCAGCGCTGTGGCGCCATCGCCCCGCCGGGCGGACGGGCCGGTGCCATCGCGCCTCCGGGCGGACGGGGCGGCGCCATCGCGCCGCCGGGCGCCTGGCCCTTCTTGGGCGCCTGCTTCATCAGCGCGGCCGCCTGCGCCGGCGGCAGATATTTCTGGATGATCTCGGGATCGAGCTGCGCCATTTCCTTGTCCGGCATACGATTCCAGACCTCGTCCATGCCGAACAGCGAGATGCCGACGAAGCCGCGCATGGTCAGCGTCTGCCCGTCGGGACTGACCGTCATCTTGGCCTTGTAGACACTGCCGTCGCGCGGATCGAGCACGTTGCCGTTTTCGTAAACAAGCCCGTTGCGCTTCATGTCGCGGATGAAGGGGATGCCGAGCCAGGGCATGTCCTTGCGGTCGTCGGTGCATTTCGAGCAGACCGGATTGGGCGGATCGCCCGGCTTGGCGAACATCCTGGCAATGATGCCTTCGAACATGCCGTTGCGCTCGATCACCAGGAACCAGCCGGCAGGCTTGCCGTTCTCGATCTTCTGCCACAGCCCGGCCGCCGATGGCTCCGCAGCGCGCGCCGGCGCGCCTGCCGCTTGCGCCAGCGCCGCGCTGGCTGCCAGCGTCAACGCAAGACACGTCGCGATCGAAAGCAGCAGGGATCGGGCATTCCGCATCGTCATCACCTTGATCAATCAACAAATTCAATGGCCGCAGACTACGGCCATTTCGCGATTGGTTCCAGTGAGCGATGGCAGGCCGCGAGGCGCGTTCCCGCGCGCCTGCAGCCACATTCCTGCTCGATTCAGTTGACTCCGAGCTTCTTCTGCAGGCTCGATGACGATGTCGTGTACTGGAACACCAGCCGCTTGTCCGGATAGACGTAGCGGTGCGCCTTCTGCGCCATCAGCGCGCCCTCGTGGAAGCCGGAGAGGATCAGCTTCAGCTTGCCCGGATAGGTGTTGATGTCGCCGATGGCGAAGACACCGGGGATGTTGGTCTCGAACGCCGCGGTGTCGACCGGGATCAGGTTGTTGTCGAGCGCGACGCCCCAGTTTGCCACCGGGCCGAGCTTCATGGTCAGCCCGAAGAACGGCAGCATGGTATCGCAATCGACCCTGCTCATCGCGTTGTCGTTGCCTTTCACATGCGCGCCGGCGAGTTGGCCGTTCGCGCCTTCGAGGCCCGTGACCTGGCCGATCTTCAGGTCCATCTGGCCGTCGGCCACGAGCTTGCGCATCTGCTCGACGCTGTGCGGCGCGGCGCGGAAATCGTCGCGACGGTGCAATAGCGTGATCCGCCTGGCTACGGGGTGCAGGTTGAGCGTCCAGTCGAGCGCGGAATCGCCGCCGCCGACGATCAGCACGCTCTTGTCGCGGAACTGCTCCATCTTGCGCACGGCATAGAACACCGAGCTGCCCTCATAGGCCTCGATGCCCGGCACCGGCGGCCGCTTCGGCTGGAACGAGCCGCCGCCCGCGGAGATCACCACCACCTTGGCCTCGAACTCCTTGCCGGCATCGGTCTTCACCCGGAACAAGGGTTCGCCGATCTTCTCGATCGTCTCCACCATCTCGTTGAGGTGGAAGGTCGGATGGAACGGCTTGATCTGCTCCAAGAGCTGGTCGGTAAGGCCCTGGCCCGTGACGAAGGGAATGCCGGGAATGTCGTAGATCGGCTTTTCCGGATAGAGCTCGGCGCACTGGCCGCCGATCTTGTCGAGGATGTCGACCAGATGCGTCTTCATGTCCAGAAGGCCCAGTTCGAACACGGCGAACAGTCCGCAGGGACCGGCGCCAATAATCAGCACATCGGTTTTGATCACTTCGCTTTTGATCACTTCGCTCATGTCGCTACTTTTCGGTTGGACCGCCTGATAGAGCCTGGGCGGAAAATGGGGCCGCTGCCTTCCTAGCCAAGGCCGGCGGAACAGGAAAGCGATAATATGAGCCCTGCAATGCAACCCCTTGCGGCGGCTCAATAACTGGGGTGTATGGGATTTGAGACTTTGGGAGAACTTGAGCCCGTGAACGCCCCCATCCGCGCCGAGGCGGAGCCCCGCCTGCAGGATTTTCCCTACCGCCTGTCGGACAACGTCCGCTTTGCCGACCTCGACATCAACCAGCACGTCAACAACGCGAGCTATGCCAGCTATTTCGAGACCAGCCGGGTCACGCTGATGAAGGACAGCGCCAACGGGTTGCAGCCCGACGGTGTTGGCTGGGTCATGGTGCGGCTCGACATCAACTTCCGCGCCGAGTTACACTGGCCCGGAACGATCGAACTGGGATTGGGCGTCGCCAAGATCGGACGTACCTCCGTGAGCTTCGACCAGGTGGTATTTTCGCAAGGCAAGTGCGTCGCCTCGGCGCGCGCGGTCAACGTGCTCGTCGATCAGGCGACGCGCAAGCCGGTGCCGCTGACTGACGAGATCAAGGCAAACTTCAAGCGCTGGCTCACGCGGGGATACGACGGGCAATGAGATACGCGGCGTGGCTGGCCCTCGCTATCGTCCTCGCCGCCCTGCGGCCCGCCGCCGCTCAGGACTACATCCGCGAAGAACTGCGCATTGCAATGCCAACCGCCGGCCCGCGCGGCCTCGAGGCGCTATTGATCCGCCCCGCCGGCAGCGGACCCTATCCGCTGGCGCTGATCAGCCACGGCTCGCCGCGCGACGGAGCCGCCCGCGCCACCATGTCCGCCAATGCCCTGTATCGGCAGGGCATCGAATTCGCTCGCCGCGGCTTTGCGGCGTTGATTGTGATGCGTCGGGGTTACGCCACTTCCGGCGGCGAATACGCCGAGAGCAGCGGCCCCTGCGCAGACCCGGACTATCTGCGGACCGCCAAGGCGTCCGCAAACGATTTGCGTGCCACAGTCCAAGCGATGAAGAACCGGACCGACGTCACGACCGACGGCTTTATTGCGGTCGGCGTCTCGGCCGGCGGCTTTGCCAGCGTCGCGTTGACTGCCGATCCGCCGCAGGGGCTCGCCGCTGCCATCAGCTTTGCGGGAGGTCGGGGTTCACGTACCGACAACGAGGTCTGTAACGCGGACGCGCTGGTCGGAGCGTTCGCGGCGCTGGGCAGGACATCGCGCATTCCCATGCTGTGGATTTATGCGCAGAACGACAGGTTTTTCGGACCCGCTCTTGCGCGCAGGATGCATGCCGCATTCACCGGCGCCGGCGGAAGCAGCAAATTCGTCAATGCCGCCGCCTTCGGCGAGGACGGCCATACGCTGTTTTCGAGGGGCATCCCGATCTGGACGGCGATGGTCGATGAATTCCTGCGCGCGCAGGATCTCGGCCGCCGCGATCTGCTGCCGCCGCCGGCCGCGGCCGTGCTTCCGCCTCCTCCGCGCCTCGGCGAAAAGGGTCGTACCGGATTCGCCAGCTATCTCTCTGCCGGACCGCACAAGGCGTTTGCCGTGTCGCCGCGGGGGTCGTGGGCCTCGCGGTCCGGACTGCGCTCGGCGGACGAAGCGCGGCAGAAGGCGCTGGAGGCTTGCAGCAAATACGCGCCGGACTGCGCGATCTACGCCGTCGACGATGCGCTGACGGCGACTGCAGACGCCGCGCGCTGATCAACCATCACCGTCGCAACTAGGCCGATGCAGGCGCTTCGACCGGAGGGTCCTCCGAAGCCACCCGGTCCAGGGTCGCCGCCAGCCGGCCGACCGCCCAATCGATCTGGTCTTCGTCGATGATCAGCGGCGGTGCCAGGCGGATGGTGTTGCGGTGGGTGTCCTTGGTGAGAACGCCCGCCTCGATCAGGCGGCGAGCCACAGCCGAAGCGCTTGCCATTTGCGCATGCAGCTCGACTCCCGCGAACAGGCCAAGGCCACGCACCTCTGCGATCAGCGGGCTGTCGATCGCGCGCAACCGCCGCAGCAGGTGCGCCCCGAGCCGCGCGGCGCGCTCGACCAGACCCTCCTCCATCAGCGTATCGAGCGCGGCGAGGCCAACCGCGGCTGCAATCGGATTGCCGCCGAACGTGCTGCCGTGGTCGCCGGGTTTGAACACATCCATCACCTCGCGCCGCGCCAGGAACAGCGAGACCGGCAGCAGTCCGCCACCGAGCGCCTTGCCGAGCATCAGGCCGTCAGGAGCAACGCCATCGTGCTCGCAGGCGAGCAGCTTTCCGGTGCGGCCGAGGCCGCACTGCACCTCGTCGGCGAGCAGCAGCACATGGTTGGCGCGACAGATCCGCGCCACCTCGGCAAGATAACCTTGCGGCGGCACGACGATGCCGCCCTCGCCTTGCACCGGCTCAACCAGAAAGGCTGCGGTGTTCGGCGTGATGGCGGCCGCAAGGGCCGCTGCGTCGCCGTAGCGGACCAGCTTGAAGCCCGGAGCAAACGGCCCGAAGCCGTCGCGATACTGTGCAACCGAGGAAAAGCCGGTGATCGCAATGGTGCGGCCGTGGAAGTTGCCCTCGGCGGCAATGATCTCGGCGCGGTCGGCCGGCACGCCCTTGACCTTGTAGGCCCATTTGCGAGCGGCCTTCAGCGCAGTCTCCACCGCCTCGGCACCGCTGTTCATGGGCAGTGCGACGTCCATGCCGGTAAGCTCGCAGGCACGCGCCAGAAACGGCCCGAGCCGGTCGCTGAAATAAGCCCGGGAAATGGTGTCGAGACGCCGCGCCTGGGCCGTCAGCGCCTCCACCAGCCGCGGATGGCAATGGCCGAAGCTGACGGCGGAATAGGCGCCCATCATGTCGAGGTAGCGCCGCCCGCGATCGTCCCACAGATAGACGCCTTCACCGCGCACGATCGTGACCGGAAGCGGCGCATAATTTCTCGCACCGAAACGGGCCTCGAGCTCGCGATCGCTCATGACGCCCACCCTTCTCAAGCCAAGGCAGGGAATGCCGTCCCCTGAACATAGGAACGGTGCAGGCCGATAGCGAGCGCGCCGGAAAGGCTGACGCGAAATAAGCTGCAAAATAAGCTTAAGAGCTGGTTGGGGGTGACCGGAAAGGACGCCTCAGGCCTGCCGCTCCGGCGTGGAGACGACGAGCCCGTCGAGTTCGTCGGTGACCTTGATCTGGCAGGACAGCCGCGAGTTCGGCCGCACGTCGAAGCCGAAATCCAGCATGTCCTCTTCCATCGGCGAGGGCGAGCCGGTCTTCTCGCGCCAGGGTTCGTCGACATAGACATGGCAGGTCGCGCAGGCGCAGGCGCCGCCGCACTCGGCCTCGATGCCCGGAATGGCATTGCGGATCGCGCCTTCCATCACGGTCGCGCCGTTCTCAACTTCAACGGTCCGGGTTTCACCGGTGTGGTCGACATAGTGGATCTTGGCCATGATCTCTCGCGCTGACGGAAACTGCGGATGGAAGGAGTCCCGGCAGTCCTATAACGGGTCAACCCCTCCAATACCAGCGCTTGGCGGCGGGACAGACGGTGCGTTTTCGGTGGGATATTGCGTCTATCGGCTGCGGCGGAGGAACACGTCGATGGCGCCCTTGGCTTCCGCCACGGCATCCCTGAGCCGTTCCAGCGCGACCGCGGCGCTGCCGGCTTTCCCCACCGCCGCCTCGAGCCGGGCAGCGGCTTCCGCCACCGCAAAGGCGCCGATCGCCCGCGCCGAACCCTTCAGCGTATGCGCAATGTTTCCCGCCTCCGGCGGCAAGCTCGCGAGCTGATCCAGCATCCGGGCCGATTGCGCCACGAACATCGTCAGCACCTCGCATTCGAGCGCCGGGTCGCCCAGCGTCATGCGGGAAAGATGCGCAAAGTCGATCGGCCCGTCATCGGGTACGAGCGGCGGCGAGGACATCCATTCGATCCGTTCGAGATGAAGCGACATGGCAGAACCCAATTCTCGCCGCAGCCTAAGCCTTGGCTGCGGGCGCGCTCGCCAGCCAACCATGAAATTGGTTAACGGAACGTTTGGTGGACTTGCCGCAAATCTGCCTTGTTTTGGCCGGCTCGAAGCCCCATTCGCCGGGTTCCCGCAAGAATTCTGAGGACTATTAATATCTTACGGCGCAAACCTGTTAACGATGATTAAGATTGTCTTAATCGCGGCCATTTCATTCGCACCGCTCAACCAATAGGATGTTCGGCGGATGAAGCGGAAAAGTGCGCGCAGTTGCGCGACTTTGCATCGCTCAACGGGCATGTTTTCCGGCCCGGCGCCTCGCGAGGGGACGATTGCAGGCGCACCGGAGGCGTATAGTAAGAGGGCTCAGGCTGACCATGGCGAACAATCCGAAAAAGGCGAAAGACCCGACAGAAGTTGCGCTTTCTGCCATTCAGGAGGCCCTCAACATCAGCGAGCCGAATCCGGATCCGAACCGCAGCGCCGCGCCCGTCGACATGGCGCCGCCGGTGATGACCGCCACCGCGCCCGCCTATCCCGAGCCTGTTTTCGAAGCCCGCACCAGCATCGCTTCCGACCGTCCGGTGTTCGATACGATCGAGGAGCCGCGCGCGCCGCGCCGCGCCGCCAATGACGACCGCGAGACCATCGGCCAATTGCTGCAATCGCTGCAGAAGGGCCGCCCTGCCCGCAGCGTCTACACGCTTGCGACGATTTTCGCCGCCATCTGGCTCGCCGGTTGCGCGCTGCTCACGGTCAGCTTCCTCAGCTCGCTGCAGGCCGCGATCGGCCAGAGCGGCGGCGTGCTGGTGCTCGGCGGCCTTGCCGCGCTGTTCTTCGCACCCGTGCTGCTGATCTATTTCCTCGCCAGCCTCGCCTGGCGCGGCCAGGAAATGCGCATGATCGCGCAGGCGATGGCGCAGGTCGCCATCCGCTTCTCCGAGCCGGAAGGCGCCGCCAGCGACTCCATGGTCACCGTCGGCCAGGCGATCCGCCGCGAGGTCGCCGCCATGGGCGACGGCATCGAGCGCGCGATTGCGCGCGCCGGCGAGCTCGAGACGCTCGTCGCCAACGAGGTGGCGGCGCTGGAGCGCGCCTATTCCGACAACGAAGTGCGCATCCGTGCGCTGCTGCAGGACATCGCACACCAGCGCGACAATCTGGTCGGCCAGGCCGAGCAGGTGCGCAGCGCCATTTCCGGCGTGCAGATCGATCTGCGCCACGACATCGCGCTGATCTCCGACGCCATCGCCTCGCGCGTCGACGAGGTCGCCAAGAGCATCACCGGCGCGCTGGAAGAGCGCGGCGCCCACATCACCAGCGCTCTCTCCCATGCCGGCGACAACATGATCCTCGCGCTCGGCGAGCGCGGCGGCGACCTGCTCGACCGCCTCGAGGAGGCCTCGTCCGAGACCACGCGCGCCGTGCTCGACGCCTCCGAGCGGCTGACCACCAGCCTCAACTTCAAGACCGGCCACGTCCACGACGAGTTCGTCGACCTCGCCGACCGCGTCCACGAGATGCTGAACGAACGCATCGACCGCATCACCGCGGAATTCGAGAGCCGTTCCGCGACCATCGTCGACGGCATCTCCGACCGCACCGAGCAGGTCCACGACTCCCTGAAGAACTCCTCCGACTCGCTGCTGCTCGAGCTCGAGCTGCGCTCCGGCGACCTCGTCAACAAGATCGACGAGGCCGGCAACAAGCTCGCCACCCGCATCCTCACCTCCGGCGACAAGGCGAGCGACGCGCTCGACGTCACCGTCAACTCGCTGGTCGCCAAGGTGGTGAGCCAGACCGAGACCGCGCACGACTCGCTGTCGCTACAGATGAGCGCGTTCGACGACCTCGTGAAGAACCAGGGCGCCGAGCTCGCCGAGAAGTTCGCCCGCGACAGCGGCACGCTCGGCGCGCTGATCACCCGCCACATCTCCGAGTTCGACCGCACGGTGAAGACCTTCGGCGGCGACATCGTCGAGCGGCTGGGGCAGCGAACGGCGGAAATCTCCGAGAACCTGAAGAGCTACGTCGACAATTTCGACACCCGCCTCACCTCCAACGGCGGCGAGATCACCGCTTCGCTCGACCATCGCCTGCTGCAGTTCGAAACTACGCTGGGCACGCGCGTCGCCAATCTCGACACCTCGCTCGACGACAAGATCAAGTCATTCGACGAGACCATCGACGGCCGCCTGAAGTCGCTCGAAGTGAATTTCGACACCCGCGCCAGGTCGGTGACCGAGACCATCGATACACGCCTCGCCTCGCTCGCCACCACGCTGACCGACGGCGCCGCGCAGACCATCCACTCGATCGACTCGCGGCTTTCCCACCTCACCACCTCGCTCACCGAAGGCGCGCAGCAGGCGGTGCAGGCGGTCGACCAGCGCATCGCGGCGGTCACCGACACCATCGACGGCCGCAGCTCGCACCTCACCGACACCATCTCGGCGCGCTTCCAGGAAATCCACCAGGGCATCGAGACCCGCGTCGGCCTGATCGCGTCGGACATCGATACCCGCGTCGCGCAGTTCGAAGACCTGCTCGGCTCGCGCGTCGAGGCGGTCGCCGGGCGCATCGAAAGCTCCGGCCGCCAGGCCAGCGAGGATCTGATGTCGCGCGCCGAGATGCTCTCCTCCGGCATCAAGTCGCATGTCGAGGACGCCGAGCGCTCGCTGACCAACCTCGTGGTCAACACCAGCGAGACCATCCAGACCGGAGCGCGCACCGCGCAGCAGGCGCTGCTCGGCGTCTCCTCCGACGTCGGCGCCCAGCTCAAGCTGACCTCCTCGGAAGTGGAGGCGGCGCTCACCGCTGTCGGCACCGCGGCCGCGACCTCCATCCTGACCTCCGCCCGCGAGGCGCAGACCACGCTGGTCTCCTCCTCCTCGGATGCCGCCGGCCAGATCAAGTCGCTCGCCGCCGACGTCGAGCGCACGCTGTCGGCCGCCGGCAGCGCCACTGCCGCTTCCGTGCTGTCGGGCGCCCGCGAGGCGCAGAGCACGCTGGTGAGCGCGTCGACCGACGCGGCCAACCAGGTCAAGGCGCTGTCCGCCGACGTTCAGCGCACGCTGTCGATCGCCGGCACCTCCACCGCGGAGGCCATCACCGCCGGCGCCCGCGAGGCGCAGAACACCCTGGTCACGGCCTCCACCACCGCGGTCGAGCAGGTCAAGTCGCTCTCCGCCGACGTGCAGCGCTCGCTGTCGATGGCCGGCACCGCTACTGCCGAATCCATCACGACCGGCGCCCGCGAGGCGCAGAGCACGCTCGTCAACGCCTCCGCGACCGCCGCCGAGCAGGTCAAGACGCTGGCTGCCGACGTGCAGCGCACGCTTTCGATGGCCGGCGCCGCCACCGCGGATTCGGTCACGACGGGCGCGCGCGAGGCCCAGAACACGCTGATCAACGCGTCCTCGGAAGCGGCTCAGCATGTCAAGTCGCTAGCCACCGACATCGAGCGCACCCTCACCGCCGTCGGCGCCGACACTGCGGCCGCCATCCTGAACAGCGCGCGCGAGGCGCAGAGTTCGTTCGCCTCGACCTCGGCGGAAGCAGCTAGCCAGATCCGCGCCATCTCGACCGACATCGAGCGTTCGCTGGTGACAGGCACCGGCGATGCCGCCAGCCAGATCAAATCGATCTCGGCCGACGTCGAGCGGGCGCTGGCAGCCGTCACCGCCAACACCACCGACACCATCCAGGGCGCTGCCAACGCTGCGCAGACCGCGATCCAGGCCAGTGCCAGCAATGCGCAGAACGCGCTGGTCGCCGCCTCCAACGAGGTCTCCGCCAAGATCAAGTCGACCTCCGCAGACGTCGAGCGTTCGGTGCTCGCCGCCTCCTCGGGCTTCGGCTCGACCATGACCGGCAAGACCGACGAGATCGTCACCTATGTGACGCAGACGTCCGACCGCCTGTCGCAGATGATCGACGGCCGCCGCGGCGCGCTGGTCGAAGCGCTCACCGCCAGGACCAACCAGCTGTCGACCGAGATCGACCGCGTCACCGCCGACTCGCTGAAGGCGATCGAGACCCGCGGCCAGGCCTTCGCCCAGTCGATGGGCGCGCACGGCTCGGACGTGTCGCGCGCGATCGTCTCGGCCGGCGAGCTCGCCACCGGCGCCGTCGGCAAGTCGCTGAAGGAGCTGGAGCAGGCCTCGCGCGCGGCGATCGACCAGTCGCGCCAGGTCTCCATTGCCGCCGTCACCGAGATGCAGGAGACCAGCAAGATCCTGCGCACCGACACCGTGGCGCTGTTCGAGCGCCTTCGCGAGGGCAACATCCTCTTGCAGGAAGTGCTCACCGGCGCCCAGGACAACCTCAACTCGCTGGAGCGAGCGCTGGTCACCCGCGTCGCCGACTTCGTCTCCGCGATGAACGACGTCACCAGCCGCAACGGCGTTGCGACCCAGACGCTGGAAGACCAGCTCTCGGTGTTCAACGACAAGACCGCCAAGGCGCTGTTCGACCTCAACGCGCTATCGAGCCAGTTCGATACCCACGGCAAGGCACTCGTCGAGGCTGCCGCCGTCGTCGAGCAGGCCAATCGCTCGACCTCAAGCTCGGTCGCCGAGCGCAAGTCGACGCTGGAATCGCTGGTCACCACCATCGATCTTCGCACCGCCGACCTCGACCAGCGGCTGTCGCGCTTCACCAGCCTGCTCGATGAATCGCTTGCCGCCGCCGAAGAGCGCGCCCGCGACATCGCCCGCGTGGTGGCGGAGACCGCCGGCGCAGGCTCTGCCGCGATCAGCCGGCAGTTCGAGGCGGTGCGTGCCGCCGCCGAGAACGAGCGCCAGCATACGCTCGATGCCATGAGCGAGCTCTACCAGCAGAGCGCGCACGAGACCGACTCCATGTTCAAGGAGTCGACGGAGAAGTTCTCGGCGATGGTACAGGCGATGAAGCAGATGGCCGCCGAGATGCACAACGAGCTCGAGGCGACCCGCAACGAGCTGCGCCGCGGCGTGCTGGAAATGCCGCAGGAGGCCGCCGAGAGCACCGCGCAGATGCGCAAGGTGATCGTCGACCAGATCGAGGCGCTCGCCGAGCTCAACCGCATCGTCGCCCATCACGGCCGCGGCCTCGACGTGGTCGCGCAAGGCCGCGCCAGCGTGCGCCAGGAAGAGCCCGCCATGGCCGCCGTCGGCGGCGGTGGCGGACGCGGCAGCGCCTCCACCCTGCCCCCGCCGGATCTCGGCGTGCAGCAGACGGCGCGGCGCACCGAGGCTCCGCCGGTGTCGCCCGCCAACACCGAAGGCGGTGACGGCTGGCTCTCCGGCCTCCTCAGCCGCACCGACGGCGGCGGCCAGCAGCAGCCGCAGCGCGGCCGTTCGCAGGGCCCGGCCAATCCGCTGGAGTCGCTGTCGCTCGACATCGGCCGGCTGATGGACCGCAACCTCGCCGCCGAGATGTGGGACCGCTACCAGCGCGGCGAGAGCAAGGCGTTCTCCAAGCGCCTGTACACGCCGGCCGGCCAGAAGGCGTTCGACGAGGTCGCGCGCAAATACCGCGCCGACCGCGGCTTCAAGCAAACGGTCGACCGCTACATCGCCGAGTTCGAGCGGCTCCTGGACGAAGTCGCCCGCGACGAGCGCGGCCCGCAGGCGCTGCGTGCCCACCTCACCTCGGAGACGGGCCTCGTCTACACCCTGCTCGCCCACGCCGCGGGCCGGCTGGGATAAGTCGGGAAGCGAA